>NZ_CP049017.1:672857-1305714 GCF_014236795.1 Xanthomonas theicola
GCGCTGGGCATTGCCACCGTCGGCGACCTGCGCGCGCACGGCGAGGCGGAACTGGAAGCGCGCTTCGGCAGCTTCGGGCTGCGCCTGTATCAGCGTGCGCGCGGCATCGACGAGCGTGCGGTGGAATCGGACCAGCCAGTGCAGTCGATGTCTTCCGAAGACACGTTCGCCGAGGATCTGGCGCTGGACGCGCTGGAGCCGGCGATCCGGCAGCTGTCGGAGAAGACCTGGAACGCCGCCCGCCGCACCGACCGCGTCGCGCGCACCGTGGTGCTGAAGCTCAAGACCGCGCAGTTCCGCATCCTCACCCGCAGCTTCACCCCGGAACGGCCGCCGGACTCGCTGCAGGCGCTGATCGACATCGCGCTGGCGCTGCGCCAGCGCGTGGAATTGCCCGCGTCCACGCGCTACCGGCTGGTCGGCGTGGGTCTGGCCGGCTTCCACGAAGCCGAGCCGGTGCTGGCGCAAGGACGGTTGTTCCGCTGAGCCGCGCAGCGGCGTGCGGGGTCGTGTGCGCTGCCACGCGCTGGCGCTTCGCGCATGGCCAGCGCATTTCGCCCTTGGCCACCTTGGCGCTCAGTAGCAGCGTGTCCACGCCGCCCAGTTGCCGATAGCGCCGCTACATCGCCGCGACCAGCGCGGCCGCCTCCTTGGCCTGGGCGGTTTGCTTGTCGAAGGCGCAGGTGCAGTCGATGGTGAAGCGCACCGCGGCCAGGTCCTGCGCCGCACCAGGCGCAAGGTGTCCGGGAATCGCCCGCTGCGGCTGCAGCACGTGGATCCGTTGCAGCGTGGGCAGCCACTGCGCATGCGCTGCCGGAGTCTGCGTGTCGGCCATCCACACGTGGTGGTGGCAGGCGCGGCGTGGGCAGCGGTGCCGGCGGCGGCGCGCGCCGCGGCAGCGCCGGTGCCGGACACGGCAAGATCAGCGCAGCGCTGCGGAGCGACAACGAAAGGGAATGCAGGCGGACTTCGTCGTGGAAGGCGGCGCCATGCATGGGCACGACGCGCAGGAACAAGGCCGCGACCGTGCTGCGGCCGTAACGAGCGGGGGCGACTGCGCGCTGTGGCCATCGGGCACGCCCACCGCCGCCGGCCCGATGCTGCGCTCAGTACGCGGCGGTGGCGATCTGGCGCAGGTACTGCGGGCGTTCGATCTCGTCGACGAAGGCGCTGGCGTAGTCGGCATAGCTGATCGCGCTATGGCCCTGCGCATCGCTTAGCAGCGCGGTGGCCTGGGTGCGCACGCCGCCGCGCTTGCCGCCGGGGCCGATGTCCGCCGCCGGCGCGTAGAAGGTCCAGTCCAGGTCGGCGGCCGCCTGGAAGTGCTGCAGGGCGGCACGGTGCGCCAGCGCGTAGGGCTTGTACGCGTCGGGGAAGTCCGGCGTGTCCACCAACTGCACGCCCGGCGCCACTTCCAGGCTGCCGGCGCCGCCGACCACCAGCAGGCGCTGCACGCCGGCGCCGCGGGCGACCTCGATCAGCGCCTGGGCGACGGCCGGAATGGTGTCGGCCGCCGCGGCGCTGGAGCCGTAGGCGCTGGCCAGTACGTCGTGGCCGCGCACCGCGGCGGCGAGGGCGGCGGTGTCGTCCAGCGACGCGACCACGATGCTGGCGCCGTCCAGTTCCGACGGCAGTGGCTGCGTGCGGCGGACCAGGGCGGTGAGCGCATGGCCGCGGCGCAGGGCTTCGTGGGCGATGTGGCGGCCGATATTGCCGGTGGCGCCGATCAGGGCGATGTGCATCGAGGTATTCCAGGGGATGGATGGGATGGTCACAGCGTAGCCATGGCAATTAGCGCGATAAACCGCGTATAAGTCGATGCTTTGTTGCGTGGAACGAGCCAATGGACCGTCTGACCGCGATCGCCGTGTTCGTCGAGGTCGCCGAGCGCGGCAGTCTCACCGCGGCCGCCGAAACACTGGAGTTGTCGCGGGCGATGGTGTCGCGCTATCTGGCCGGGCTGGAGCGCTGGCTGGGGGTGCGCCTGCTGCACCGGACCACGCGGCGGGTGGCCCTGACCGGCGCCGGCCAAACCGCATTGGCGCGGTTCCGGCCGATGCTGGCGATCGGTGCGTCGCTGCGCGAGGAACTGGCCAGCGACGACCCGGAGCCGCACGGACAGCTGCGCGTCACCGCCTCGGCCTCGTTCGGCCAGGCGCATCTGGCCGCGGCCGCGACCGAGTTCGTCGCCCGCTACCCGCAGGCGCGAGTGGACATGCTGCTGGCCGACCGCGCCGTCAACCTGATCGAGGAGCGCATCGACCTGGCGGTGCGCATTTCCCATCGCGTCGACCCGGGGCTGATCGCGCGGCGATTGAGCGTGTGCCGCTCGGTCCTGTGCGCGGCGCCGGCCTACCTGCAGCGGCATGGCGCGCCGCGCACTGCCGCCGACCTGGCCGCGCACAATTGCCTGTGCCATCATTACGTGGGCAAGCACGCGTGGCCGCTGCGCTATCGCGGCGAACGGGTGTCGGTGTCGGTGCGTGGCAACTTCACCACCAACGAGGCCATCGTGCTGCTGGAGGCAGTGCGGATCGGTGCCGGCATCGCGATGCTGCCGACCTACCAGGCCGCGGGGTTGCTGCGCAGCGGCCAATTGCGACGCGTCTTGCCCGACCATGAACTCGACACCATGGACATCTTCGGTGTGTATGCGTCGCGCCGGCAGCAGCCGGCGATCGTGCGCGTATTCCTGGATTTCCTGGTCGCACGCTTCGGCGAGGCGCCGCACTGGGACCGCGACTGAGCGCGTGCCTACAATGGGCGCGGCTTTCCGCACTCAGGAACGAAATGACTTTTCCGTATGCGCTGGTGGTGTTCGACTTGGACGGCACATTGGTGGACAGCGGCGCCGATATCGCCGAGGCGCTCAACCGCACGCTGGTCGAGTTCGGCCTGGCGCGCGTGCCCGAAGCCACGGTGCTGGGCTGGATCGGCGATGGCGTGCGCAGGCTGGTCGAGGCCGCGTGGCGGCATGCGCACGACGCTACCCCGGTCGACGCGGTGATGCCGACCTTCATGCGCCACTACGAAGCCTGCCTGCTGCGCAGCCCGCGCCTGTACCCGGGCGTCGCCGAGGCGCTGGCGCAGCTGCGCCAGCGCGGCACGACGCTGGCGCTGTGTACCAACAGGCCGTCGACCTTGGTGCCGCTGCTGTTGCGCCACCTCGGCGTGGCCGATGCGTTTTCCGCGGTGCTCGGCGGCGACAGCCTGCCCGAGCGCAAGCCGAGCCCGCTGCCGCTGCTGCATCTGGCGCAGCAGTTCGCGCAGCCGCCGGCGCGCTGCCTGATGGTCGGCGATTCCGGCACCGACCTGCAGGCCGCGCATGCCGCCGGCATGCCGGCGGCGCTGGTGCGCTACGGTTATCCGCGCGACCTCGACCTGGCCACGGTCGGTGTGGTGCTGCTGATGGATGACATGCGCCAGTTGCTGACGCTGGGGTGATGCGGGCTGCCAATCCCACGTAGCCCATCTGGTATCGCCGAGGCGTTTTCCGTGGATTTTTTTAGGCGACTAAAAACGTGTGGGAGCGACTTCAGTCGCGACTCAAGTCGCTCCCACAGCATCGCAGCAACTGTAAATGCCTGAGTTGGGAATGCGCTTGCGTTCCCGACAGCCGAGCGCTGTAGCGACGTTGGCTGGCCCACAGGATGCGTATTGGTGCTCGTGTGGAGGGCTGCGCCGTGTGGCGCAGCCCTTCCCAGCTCAGCGTGCCGCCGGCGCGTAGCGCAGGGCCAGCGCGTACTCGCGGCCGGGCTGGTTGTACCAGTTCACGGTCTGGTAGTCGCGGTCGAACACGTTGCTGGCCTTGGCCTGCAGCGTCCAGTCCGCCGCGAACGCGTATTCCACGCGCAGGTCCAGCGTGCCGTAGCCGGCCACGCGCACGCTGTTGGCCGCGTCGTCGTAGCGGTGGCCGCTGCCGAACGCGGTCACGCCGAGCTTGACTGCGCCGAAGCCGCGGTCCACGTCCAGCCGCGCGGTGTTGTGCGCGCGCCGCGCCAGCCAGTTGTCGCGGTTGCCGCCATCGCTGCGGTTGCGCGGATCGGTGTGGCTCAGCTGCGCCGACAGTTCCCAGCCGGCCAGCGCGGCGTAGCCGGTCAGCTCGGCGCCGCGGATGCGTGCTTGGTCCACGTTGACCGGCAGGAAGGTGGCGGCGTCGTAGGAGATCAGGTCCTCGACGCGGTTCTCGTACACGTTGAAGGTCCAGTTCCAGGCGTCGGCGTACTGCGCCACGCCCAGGTTGCCGCTCTTGGACTGCTCGGGCTTCAGCTGCGGGTTGCCGGAGAACGGGAAGTACAGGTCGTTGAAGGTCGGCGCCTTGAACCCGGTGCCGACGCTGGCGGTGAGTTTGAAACCGCCCTCCAGCGCCAGGCCCCAGCCGAGGCTGCCGGTGGTGTGCTGGCCGAACTGCTCGTTGTCGTCGCTGCGCACGCTGGCCTGCACCTGCTGCGTGCCGATGCGGCCCTGGTACTCGGCGAACACGCCGGTATTGTCGCGCCGGTCGACGTCGAAGGCGGTGGTGCCGCTGACCTCCTCGCGCTGCCAGTCGGCGCCGGCGCTGAGCAGATGGCCGTCGGCCAAGCCGAAGTCGCCCTGTAGCGATGCGGTGTCGCGGCGGCTGTCGAACGTGCTGACGAAACTGCGCGCGCTGCTGCCGGGGGCGCGGTAGTCGCTGTCGGCCTGGTCGGCGTTGCGGCCGAGCTGGGCGGCCACGTGCACGCGCTCGGACGGGGTCCAGTCGAGCTTGCCGCCGAACACCTGCTGGGTATTGTCGGCCTCGTTGCCGGCGAACAGCGCGTCGCCGTCGTATTCGTTGCGGCTGTCGATGTTCAGCGCCTGCCCCTCGATGCGCAGGGTGTCGCTCAGCGCATAGCCGCCGCGCGCGCCGAGCGAGGCGTTGCGGTAGCCGTCGCGGTCCGGCTGGTCGACGAAGCAGCCGGCCAACAGCGTGGCCGAGCCGTTGCAGGCGTTGATGCCGTCGCTGTCTTGATAGCCGGCCTGCACCGCCAGCCAGCCGCGTTCGCCGCGGTTGCTGAAGCCGGCGCTGGCTTCGCGCAGGCCGTTGCTGCCGGCGCCCAGGTGCAGGTTCTGCTGCAGGCCCCGCCCGCCGCGGCGGGTGAAGATCTGGATCACGCCGCCGATCGCATCGGAGCCGTACAGACTCGAGCGCGGGCCGCGCACGATCTCGATGCGCTCGATCTGGCTCAACGGCAGGTCCTGGAACGCGGCCAGGCCGGCGCTGGCCGAGCCGATGCGCACGCCGTCCACCAGCACCAGCACGTGGTCCGACTCGCTGCCGCGCAGGCTCAGCGTGGTCAGCTTGCCCAGCCCGCCCTGGTTGGAGACGCCGATGCCGGCGCGGCCCTGCAGCAGCTGCGCCAGCGACGTCGCCTGGCTGCGCTCGATCTCGGCGCGGTCGATGACCTGCGCCGGGACCACGCTGTCCTCCACCGAGATCTGGGTGCGGGTGGCGGTGACCAGGACCTGGTCCAGGTCGGCGGCGGCATCGGCGGCGAGCGCCAGCGAGGGCAGGGACAGGACGGACGCGATCGCGACCGAAAGCAGGCGGGACGGCATGGGGCAACTCCGGCGCGCCGATGCGCGCTGTGACGGCGAAGGAGTCGCGAACGGAAGGTGCGAGCGGACGGCGCCAGACGCGGCGCGGCACGCCGCGACGCCCTCCGCATCGCAACCAGTGGACTGCAAGGCCGGTCTCCGGGCTGGCGATCTGGGAGTCAACTCCCGGCTGCGACGCCTTCCCATGCCAGGCACAGTGGCGCAAGTCGTCAGCGCGGATCGCTTACCGTTGCGGGGGCAGCGCCGGCCTTGTCGCAAGACGCACCGGCTTCCCGTTTCAACCTTGCAGGCCGGGGCCGGCAGGTCACCTTGAAGCGGCGAGATTGTACGCGATCGCCGCGGTCGCGCGCGGATCAGTCGGCGTCGCGCTCGCCGGCGTGGCGATCGGCGTCGCGTTCGTCCCCGTGTTCGGCGTCGAACGCATCGCCGCCGGACGCGTCGTCCGCATAGGGCATGTCGCTGCGGTCGCCGTCGCGGTCGAAGTGGGTGGTGGCCACCGGTCCGGCCACCGGCAGGCCGCGCTGTGCGGGCAACTGCGCCGCGGCCGTCTCCAGTTCGCCGAGCAGTTGCATGCGCCGCGCCTCGGGCAGTTCCTGCCAGTGGCAGCCGGTCAGCGCGCCTTCCAGCGAGTACAGCAGATTGAGGCTGGGCTTGAAGCCGGCGCGCCTGACCTTCAGGAACGCGCCCACCGCGCCGGCCGCGGCCAGGTCCTGCTGCGTGCGCAGGCCGACCTGGCGCAGCCAGGCCGCGCTCTTGGGGCCGATGTTGCGCAGCTTGTCGGTGCTCATCGCGGGCTCATCCGCAGTGCCTCGACGTAGACCCGGGCGATCGCCTCCAGGCCGTGCTGGTCATCCTCGTCGAAGCGCGCCAGGTCCGGACTGTCCAGGTCGAACACGCCGACCAACGTGCCATCGCGCAGCAGCGGCACCACCAGTTCCGAGCGCGACGCCGCATCGCAGGCGATATGCCCGGGAAAGGCCTCGACATCGGCGATGCGCTGGGTCTGGCCGCTACTGGCGGCGGCGCCGCACACGCCCTTGTGCAGCGGAATGCGCACGCAGGCGGGCAGGCCCTGGAATGGCCCCACCACCAGTTCCTTGCCGTCGTATAGATAGAAGCCGACCCAGTTCAGCCGCGGCAGCGCGTGGTACACCAATGCCGCCAGGTTGGCGGCATTGGCGATGCGGTCGGGCTCGCCGCCGACCAGGGCGCGGGCCTGGGCGAGCAGTTGGGCGTACTGCTCCGGCTTGCTGCCGGTGAGCGAAGAGGACGCGAACATCGCGCGAGTCTAGCAGCGGCCGCCGGCGGCCTGTGCGCCGGGCCGGTCGGCGCCTGTGACGGGCCCCGGCAGTCCGGCAGGCCGATCCGAATCGCACGCCCCGGCTGCGGGCGCCGACGCAGCGTGGCGTGGCGGCTATCCTGTGCCGCTGCGCCGCACCTGGCGGCCCCGAGGATCCCACCACGATGACCGTTCCCGCCTTCTACGTCGCCGGAACCGATACCGGCATCGGCAAGACCGTCGCCAGTACCGCGCTACTGCATGCGCTGCGCGCGCGCGGCCAGACGGCGGTGGGCATGAAGCCGGTGGCCAGCGGCTGCGTGGCCGGTGCGGACGGCTGGCGCAACGAGGACGCGCTGGCGCTGCAGGCGGCCAGCGCGCCGCGGCCGGACTACGCCGACCTCAATCCCTATGCCTTGCCGCTGCCGCTGGCGCCGGAACTGGCCGCCGCGGCGGCCGGCGCGCGCGTGGAGCTGGCGCCGATCGCCGCCGCCTTCGCGCGCCTGCGCGGCCAGGCCGACACGGTGGTGGTGGAAGGCGTGGGCGGCTGGGCGGCGCCGCTGTCGGCGACGCTGGACCAGGCCGACCTGGCGCGGGCGCTGGCGCTGCCGGTGCTGTTGGTCGTCGGGCTGCGCCTGGGCTGCCTCAACCACGCCCGGCTCACCGCCGCGGCGATCGCTGCCGATGGCCTGTGCTGCATCGGCTGGATCGGCAACGAGATCGATCCGGCGATGCAGTGCATCGATGCCAACATGGCGATGTTGCAGGCGCGGCTGCCGATGCCGTGCTGGGGGCGGCTGCCGTACCGGCCGCATCCGGATCCGGCCGCGCTGGCGGCGGCGTTGCATCCATGGCCGCGCGCAGCGCAGTAGCGCCATGTCTGCGCGGCAAGGCTTGGCGCTGCGGCGCACTGCGTTGCGGAGCGCAAGGGCGGTACCGGGTCCGTGCATGGCCGCAACGGCCAGGCGCGCGGCGCGGCCGCGCTCGACGGACGAAAGACATAAAAAAAGACATAAAAATGAATGGCGTCAAGCCTCTAGCAGGCTGCTGAAATACTTATTTCCGGTGTGAATTTTGATACTTTTCCCGCCCAAAATGACGCACGCCAAACGAAAGGTCAGTGACTTGCATGCCAAGTCATTGACTTTCGAGGGCTGTCGACCAGTATTTCAGCAGTCTGCTAACGAAATCGGACGGACGACCGGAAGTCTAGATGAGACATGGCGTTAACCTTCTTGAGGCCGCTACGCGAGGCTGAGGCGTTGTGAGCTAGGTGCCACATAAGAGCGTTGGGAAAGAAAGCTGGATCGCGCTTGGTCATACTGGATTGCTGCGAAACCGCAAACTTGTGCCGCGACGACCATAGACCAGTCAGCTACCATTCTCTAGGGATGGTCTGAACAACTCCCTCTGATCCTGCGACAATCGTACAAAGCCCAACAGGACAACGACGATGCAATTGTCTTTCGGCGACGCGGAGTACAACGGCAAGCGCAAGCAGACGCGGCGCGAAAGGTTGCTGGCCGAGATGGATCAGGTGGTGCCGTGGAAAGACCTGCTGGCGCTGATCGCGCCGCACTATCCGAAGTCGGGCCATCCGGGCCGTCAGCCGTACCCGCTGGAGACAATGCTGCGCATCCACTTTCTGCAGCAGTGGTACGCACTGAGCGACCCGGGCGCGGAAGAAGCCTTGTACGACACGGCGTCGATGCGCCGTTTCGCCAGGATCGGCGGGTTGGATGAGGTGCCGGACGAGACCACGATCCTCAACTTCCGCCGGTTGCTGGAGACGCACGATCTGGCGCGCACGCTGTTCAACCGGGTCAACGCGCACCTATCGCGCAAGGGCCAGAGCCTGCGCGGCGGCACCATCGTGGACGCCACGATCATTGCCGCGCCCAGCTCGACCAAGAACAAGAACGGCGAGCGCGACCCGGAAATGCACCAGACCAAGAAGGGCAATCAGTACTACTTCGGGATGAAAGCGCACATCGGCGTGGACGATGAGTCCGGGCTGGTGCACCACTTGGAATGCACGGCGGCCAACGCCGCAGATATCACCCAGGCGCACAAGCTGCTGCACGGCAAGGAAGACACGGTATGCGGCGACAGCGGCTACACCGGGCTGGCCAAGCGCGAGGAGATGGCGAGCAAGCGCAAGCTGCGCTATCTGATCGCGGAGAAGCCCTCGAAGCTGAAGCAGATCAAGAGCAAGCGCGAATTGAAGTGGGCACAGCGCTGGGAGCACGCCAAGGCCAGCCTGAGGGCGAAGGTGGAGCATCCGTTCCGGGTGATCAAGCGCCAGTTTGGCTACGTCAAGGTGCGCTATCGCGGCCTGGCGAAGAACACGGCGCAAGTGCTGACGCTGTTTGCGCTGTCGAACCTGTGGCTGAAGCGAAAGCAGTTGCTGCCTGTCGTGGGGAGGGTGTGCCTGTAATCCGGGAAATACCCCGGAAATGCGCCGGAAACGGCGAAAAACCGAGGGTCTGAGCGCCGTGGGCGTGGTCGATATGGCTTGCCTCATCCTCCGACCGCGTTGATCAGACTATCCCTAGAATAAATACGCATAGCGCAGGGCTGCGTTTTCGAGGGATGGCGGGAAGCAGAACCCACTTCATCCGTCAGGATTGGGTGGCGCAGCGCCGTCCTTCTACACGGACGACGCAGACCCATTTTCAATCTCGTCGAGCAACAGCGCCGGAGTGCTCCAGCGTTGTAGGGACTGGGGTGCCGGTCATGTCAAAGCCGCAGCCAGCCGCCGTCGACGACCAGCGTCTGGCCGGTGACGAAGCGGGCATCGTCGCTGGTGAGGAAGGCAACCGGTCCGGCGATGTCGGCGGGCGTGCCGAGCCGCTTGATCGCCTGCTGCATGTAAACCTGTGCTTTTTGTTCGTTCGGCATGCCGCTCGCGCCCTCGGTATCGGTAATACCGGGATGGACGGCGTTGACGATGATGTTGTCAGGTGCAAGTTCACTCGCGAGCGCGCGGACGAGACCGACCACCCCCATCTTCGAGGTGATGTAGTGCGAGAAGCCGAAGCCCGGCGGCGTCACCATACCGACAGCGTCGGAGCCGATCGCCACGATCGATCCGCCACCGGCCTTCTTCATCAACGGCACGATCGCGCGCGCTCCGAGCAGGTGGGAGTCGAGGTTCAGCGCCATCACGCTGCGCCATGTCTCAGGCGTCATTTCGGCCAGCGAGGCCATCGGATAGGCGCCGGCGGCGTGAACGAGGATGTCGACGTGGCCGAAGGCGGCGTCCACCGTGCTTGCGACTTTGGCCCAGTCAGCTTCGCTGGTGACGTCGGCGGCGATCGCGATCGCGCCATGACCGATCGCTTTCGCCGCATCCGCCGCATCCGTGCGATTCACAATGGCCACCTTGGCGCCCCGTTGAGCGAGCAGGTCCGCCACGCCCCTACCGATGCCCTGCCGACCGCCGGTGACAATCGCTACCTTTCCTTCATGCGTGCTCATTCTGTTGCTCCTTACTTGGTTTGGGAGGAAGCGAGCGCGCGCAGTCGCGGCTCGCCGATTTCCGACAGCATGTCGATATGGTGCGGAGACCAGTCGAGGGCCGCGCGGCTTGCTGCATCGCGCACGCGGCTCGACACGCTCATGATCAGCGCGCCGAATTCACCCCAGATCTCGGCTGCCTCGGTCATGCTGATACTGCGGGCGGGAACGCCCAGATCGCGGGCGACGGCTTCGGCGATCCACCGGTTGGGGATTTCTCCGGCGACGGCGTGGTAAAGCGCGCCCGCCTCACCCGATTGCAGCGCTCTGGCAAAAAGGTCCGCGATGTCGTCGACGTGAACATTTCCGTAGGTCGCCAGGCCGTTACCTACATAGCAGGCGGCCCCAGTGACGGAAACCGACCGATACACCATCGACACATGTCCATGATCGCCAGGCCCCCAGATAAGGGGCGGACGCACGACCATCGCCCGCACACCTCGCCGCGCGGCGGCACGCACGCTCTGCTCGGTTTGGATCCGCGCCGCGGCGAGGGGCTCGGGCACGAATGCGTCGTCTTCGGCAAAGCTGTCCGCGCTCCAGGCCCCGTTGGTGCGTTGGCACAGGACGCCCGATCCCGATAGGAAGAGAAAACTCTTTCCGGTGTCGGTCAGCGCTTCCAGCAGATCAACGATCGCTTGCTGTTCGGCTAGCGGCGCGATCTGCGCTGCATAGATGACGGCATCTGCTGCGCGGGCGGCCGCAAGAACTGAAGAAAGGTCCGTTTCGATATCGCCATAGACAGGATCAATACCTGCATCGACGAGTTGTACCGCTTTGACGTCGTTGCGCGCCAGCCCGCTAATGCGATGGCCACATCGAACAAGGTGACGGACGATGGCGCCGCCGACGAAACCAGTCGCTCCTAGTACGAGAATATGGGTCATGTTCAAGATCTCCTTGAACATAAGATACGACCGTCCTCTGTTTCAAAGAAGCCTATATAATTAGATGGCATCCATCGTAAGGAGCGATACATGCTCGATGGCGTTTCCCTCGATCAACTGCGCACTTTCATCGCCGCTGTGGATCACGGCAGCTTCTCGGCCGCCGGACGAGCGCTCGGCCGCGCCCAATCGGTCGTCAGCCAGGCCATCGGCAATCTGGAAGGCCAACTTGGCGTCATGCTGTTTCAGCGCGTCGGCCGTTACCCGCAACTGACCAGCGAGGGCACCCATCTCGTCGCCGACGCGCGCCGCATCGTGACCGGCGCGGATGGACTAAAGGCTAAGGCGCGCAGCTTCGTTTCCGGACTGGAGCCTGAACTCTCGATCGTGGTGGACGTGATGTTCCCCCAAGCCTGCCTGACGCATGCCCTGGCGAGCTTCAAGCAGCGCTTTCCGTCCACCCCGCTGCGTCTCTACGTCGAAGCGCTGGGCGCGGTGGCGCAGATGGTCATCGAGGGACGATGCAGCCTCGGAATTACCGGCACATTGCCTTATCCGCCGCCAACATTGACGGCCGAGCGGCTGTTCAGCGAGCGGATGATGACGGTCGTCGCGCCCGGCTCGCCCCTCTCAGGCAGAACCGGGCCGGTGCCCTTGAAGGACCTGATGGTCGAGACCCAGCTCGTGCTCACCGATCGCTCGTCCCTGACGGACGGCACCGATTACGGTGTGCAGGGCAGCAACATCTGGCGGCTGGCCGATCTTGGTGCCAAGCACGCCTTCCTTCTTGCCGGCCTTGGCTGGGGACACATGCCCCGCTGGCTCGTCCTCGACGATTTGAAAGAAGGCCGACTGGAATGTATCGAACTTGAAGGCCCCGCCGCCGGGATCATGCCGTTCCAGGCGGTCTACCGGGCCGGACAGTTGCCCGGGCCCGCAGGCCGTTGGCTGCTCGAACGGTTTTGCACAGAACTGCGGCCGTCTGACAAGACGGCCAGGTCAAACGGCACAGATGAGCGGCTTCCAACCCTCAACCATCCGATACCCGTTGAAAGATGAGCGATAAACTACTGGAAATGGAGGTATTCGTTCGTACCCCCGATAACGGCTCGTTGACGGCTGCGGCTTCGGATCTCGGGATGAGCGCCCAGATGGCGGGGCGATACCTTAAGGCGCTTGAGGAGCGGCTCGGAGTCACATTAATCGTTCGTCAAACCCGTCACCAGCACCTTTCGGAGGCTGGGGCGTCTTTCCTAGGGCCTGTTAACACATCCGAAGCCCATCAACGACCAGGACGAAGCTGAGGAATCCAAGGAACATGGCATCCAGCTTCTCGAAGCGCGAGAAAATCCGGCGGTAGCCTTTCAGGCGACGGAACAGTCTCTCCACTTCGTTGCGCCGCTTGTACATCTCCCGGTTGTATTCCCAAGGCTCGACCCGATTGGATTTCGGCGGGACCACCGGCACGAAGCCAAGATCGAGCGCCAACTGGCGGGTTTGGTTGCCTTCGTAGGCACGGTCCATCAACAAATGAATCGGCCGCTCCACCGGCCCCAGGTGTTCAAGCAACGTGCGGCCTGCAGGTGCGTCATGCACGTTACCAGGCGTCAATCCAAAGGTGATGGCTGTTCGAGCATCTGCGGCAACCATATGAATCTTGGTGTTCCATCCACCGCGGGACTTGCCGACGGCCTGCGGACCGTTTTTTTTAATGCGCCCGTGCCATCGGGATGCACCTTGATGCTGGTGGAGTCCAGCGAGATTGCTTCGATTTCGATGCGCACGATCTGGGACTTCTGCAATTGGGCCAACATCCGGTCCAGCACACCCGCCTTGGCCCAGCGGTTCATGCGTGTGTACACCGTGTGCCAGTTGCCAAAGCGCTTGGGCAGGCCGCGCCATTTGCAGCCATGCTCGGCAACGTAAAGGATGGCGTTGACCACTTGCAGGTTGGTCATGCTGACATTGCCGCGCTGTGCCGGCAGGCAGTGTTCGATTAGGGAAGATTGTGCTGGCGTGATCTCCATGCCCGATAGTTTAAACGCTCGGGCCATTAGTGTTAAGGATAGTCTGATCAACGCGGTCGGAGGATGAGGCAAGCCATATCGACCACGCCCACGGCGCTCAGACCCTCGGTTTTTCGCCGTTTCCGGCGCATTTCCGGGGTATTTCCCGGATTACAGGCACACCCTCCCCACGACAGGCAGCAACTGCTTTCGCTTCAGCCACAGGTTCGACAGCGCAAACAGCGTCAGCACTTGCGCCGTGTTCTTCGCCAGGCCGCGATAGCGCACCTTGACGTAGCCAAACTGGCGCTTGATCACCCGGAACGGATGCTCCACCTTCGCCCTCAGGCTGGCCTTGGCGTGCTCCCAGCGCTGTGCCCACTTCAATTCGCGCTTGCTCTTGATCTGCTTCAGCTTCGAGGGCTTCTCCGCGATCAGATAGCGCAGCTTGCGCTTGCTCGCCATCTCCTCGCGCTTGGCCAGCCCGGTGTAGCCGCTGTCGCCGCATACCGTGTCTTCCTTGCCGTGCAGCAGCTTGTGCGCCTGGGTGATATCTGCGGCGTTGGCCGCCGTGCATTCCAAGTGGTGCACCAGCCCGGACTCATCGTCCACGCCGATGTGCGCTTTCATCCCGAAGTAGTACTGATTGCCCTTCTTGGTCTGGTGCATTTCCGGGTCGCGCTCGCCGTTCTTGTTCTTGGTCGAGCTGGGCGCGGCAATGATCGTGGCGTCCACGATGGTGCCGCCGCGCAGGCTCTGGCCCTTGCGCGATAGGTGCGCGTTGACCCGGTTGAACAGCGTGCGCGCCAGATCGTGCGTCTCCAGCAACCGGCGGAAGTTGAGGATCGTGGTCTCGTCCGGCACCTCATCCAACCCGCCGATCCTGGCGAAACGGCGCATCGACGCCGTGTCGTACAAGGCTTCTTCCGCGCCCGGGTCGCTCAGTGCGTACCACTGCTGCAGAAAGTGGATGCGCAGCATTGTCTCCAGCGGGTACGGCTGACGGCCCGGATGGCCCGACTTCGGATAGTGCGGCGCGATCAGCGCCAGCAGGTCTTTCCACGGCACCACCTGATCCATCTCGGCCAGCAACCTTTCGCGCCGCGTCTGCTTGCGCTTGCCGTTGTACTCCGCGTCGCCGAAAGACAATTGCATCGTCGTTGTCCTGTTGGGCTTTGTACGATTGTCGCAGGATCAGAGGGAGTTGTTCAGACCATCCTTAACAGGACCTAGCTTCCTGCAGGACGATCCTTGCTGCGGTATACAAGAGCGAGCAAAACGCAAAGTCCCATGCCACACGTCCTGCCGGACGCCTACGCCTGACCGCCTCGGTTGGATACGGAACGCTGGTTCTGGCTCCGCGCCTCGCCGAGTTTCGCTGCTCTTTTCCGGATGTCATGATCGACGTGAGGCTGACCGATGCCATCGTCGATCTAGGGAAGCTCTGAACAACGTTCCAGACCACATACATTCCGGCATCTTGAACGCCAGGAACGCGTAAAGCGGGTTTGTCGGACGAGGTTTTGCGCTTTTCTGGCGACGTATCCCGCGCCAGGCAGCATTCCCCCCTGGCCGGCAGCAACTGCCGGCGCGCCATCCATCGATTGGAGAGCGCAAACAACGTCAGCACCTGCGCCGTGTTCTTGGCTAGGCCCCGATAGCGGACCTTGGTGTAACCGAACTGGCGTTTGATCACCCGGAATGGATGCTCCACCTTCGCGCGTACGCTGGCCTTGAAGTGTTCCCAACGCGTTTGCCGGGCACGCTCGCGTTGATTGCCGATGGCTTGGATCGTCGAGGGTCTGGCGGCAATGAAGAATGCTGCCTTGCAGTTTTGCAGTTCGTCGCGTTTGTCCGCACCGCTATCGCCGCTATCGCCGAACACGCTGTCTTCTTTGCCATGCAGCAAGGCGTGCGCCACCGTGACATCGGCGACATTGGCGGCCGTGCAACGGACCTGGTGCACCAACCCGGAAAACGCATCCACGCCGATGTGCGCCTTCATCCCGAAATACCACTGATTGCCCTTCTTGGTCTGATGCATCTCAGGGTCACGCGCATGGTCGGCATTCTT
The DNA here is from genome assembly GCF_014236795.1 of Xanthomonas theicola. Taxonomy (NCBI): domain Bacteria; kingdom Pseudomonadati; phylum Pseudomonadota; class Gammaproteobacteria; order Lysobacterales; family Lysobacteraceae; genus Xanthomonas; species Xanthomonas theicola. The sequence continues at coordinate 688,200 of NZ_CP049017.1, forward strand.
GGTCGAACTGGGTGCGGCGATCAGCGTCGCATCGACAATCGTGCCCGACCGCAGGCTCTGGCCCTTGCGCGCCAGATGCGCGTTGACCGCTGCCAACATCCGCGCGGCGAGGCCATCGGTTTCCAGCAGGCGGCGAAAGTTAAGAATCGTGGTCTCCTCGGGAACGTTGTCCAAGCCACCGAGCTGGGCAAAACGACGCAAGCTCGGGATCTCGTGCAACGCTTCTTCCATCGCCGGATCGCTCAACGCATACCACTGCTGCAACAGATGAATCCGCAACATCGTCGCCAATGCGTACGGCGGCCGACCTGGACGCCCCGACACCGGATAGTGCGGTGCGATCAGCCCCAGCAATTGCTTCCATGGGACGACCTGCTCCATCTCGGCAAGGAAGATCTCACGGCGCCTCCGCTTACGCTTGCCCAGGCCCTCAGCATCACCAAACGTCAGTTGCATGGCCCATCCCTCTACGTGAGCGGATAGTGTCGCTCATCTGCGGTGTGTTGTTCAGACCTTCCCTAGATCTCCTCCTTCAACCCTCCGTTCCGTCTTGATGTGTCATAGGCACATTGCGCTCTTTCCAGCGCGCCGCCGTTGGCGAGCGACCAGTTGTAAAGGGCAGCAAAGGGTTCGCGTAGCGAGCAGCCAAGATCGGTAATGGTGTACTCGACGCCGACCGGCTGCGTCGGCAGGACTCTGCGACTGATAAGGCCGTTGCGCTCCAGACGCTTCAATGCCTCAGACAAAGCCTTGTGGGTGATGCCATCGAGGCGGCGCTTGAGGTCGTTGAACCGCGCTGGCCGCGTGCAGAGGACGCTCAGGATCAGCACCGTCCACTTGTTGGCGATATGTTCGAGGATGGGTCGTGTCGCGGCGACGTCAAGCGGCAGTTCGAGCACGTCTTTAGCCATGGGTATACACCTCGATATCTAAGCACCATCCGGTGCCTTCTTGTAATCAGATATATAAATTATACCATACGTGCTCACCAGTGATAGGAGGACGTATGAGCAAACTTTCAGGAAAAATCGCCGTCGTGGTCGGTGGCCATGGCGGCATCGGTGGCGCTATTGCAGAGCGGTTCGCGGCGGAAGGCGCCACCGTTTACGCCACAAGTCGTCGCGCCGAAGAAACGGTGGCCGAGCTTGGGAGCGGCAGGCTGTGCGCGCGTCGCGTCGATGCTTCCGATTTGACGGCGCTCGCCGCCTTCTTCGAGGCGGTGAGCAATGAGGTCGGACGAGTGGACGTGCTAGCCATCAACGCCGGCATCTCCAAGTTCGCGACCCTCGACGACATCAGCGAGGATCATTTTGACCGGACCTTCGACCTCAACGTGCGCGCCCTGCTGTTTGCCACCAAGGCTGCGACGGCGATCATGCCGGATGGTGGCTCGATCGTGTTGGTGGGCTCGATCGCCGACGCGATCGGCACCAAAGGCTATGGCGTCTACGGGGCAACCAAGGCCGCCGTGCGCTCGTTCGCGCGGACCTGGGCCAATGAGCTGGCGCCTCGCAACATCCGCGTCAACGTCGTGGCACCGGGACCAACCGACACCGCCATGATGGCGGCGGCGTCCGACGAGGTGCGCGAGACGCTGACGAAGCTGATCCCGCTCGGCCGTATGGGTCGTGCCGACGAAGTGGCCTCGGCCGCGCTGTTCCTCGCCGGCGACCAAAGCAGCTTCATCACCGGGGCCGAGCTGCCAGTCGACGGCGGCATGGCGCAAGTCTGATCTGCGCCGCCTGCCGAACGACATGGAGCGGCCCTTGCACGCGCTCGGCGTCCTCGGCATGACCGACCGAATTCACCGCCTGGTGGGGACTGACCGCTCAGAGGTCGGCGCGCTGCTCGTCGAGCGCCCTCGATCCTCACCAGACTGTCGGCGACGCTCTCCGAAAGGTAAATGATCACGCGCCGCGCGTGGGTGCCTTGACGAAACTGGTAGCGCAGCATGGCGTTTCTCCTCCCGATCAGATCTGCGAGGCCGGCGTCCCTGCGCGCAGCGGTGCGAAGATGTGCTGCTCGACCAGCTCGGGCGCCCACTGGACGTACTCGACCACGCTGCCGTCCGCATGCTTCATGTACATCATTCGTCCGGTCGGGATGTCTTTAATGTCGCGCATCACGGATGCGCCGTTCGCGAGGAGCTTGCCCCTGGCGTCGTCAATGTCCTCCACGATCCAAGGACCGAGGCTGCCGCGGATCGGCTCCAGCGCCTCGTCCGTTCCGCCAATCGCGAGCACGTCGCCAATCCCGACAAGAGTCAAGGGGTCGTAGTTGAGCCTGAGATGCGGCTCCGTGCCGTGGACTGCCTTGAGCGTTGCCACGGTGGACTCGAGGTCCGTCGTGAAGATGCGGGTGTAGGTCTTGAGGATCATGAAGATGCCTTTCTGCTGATGGTGAAGGTCGAGAAGGCTGCTAGCTCGCGGTTGAAGCGCTCAGCGTCCTTGTAGAAGAGTGGGGGACCGGCCTCCGGGTATATCGACAGATGCAACTTGCGGTGCACGACGAGCATGCGACGCGGCATACCCATGCTGCAGGAAGAACAGCATCTGCGCATCTCAGTCGTCGACCGATAACGGCCAGCCATGATGGAAGACGATCGACTGCGCCCCTTTAGGCCCCCCAGTCCTTGTAGAAGATATTGGATCAACTGGTGGATAGATGGCTCATCGGCCTCCTCGGCGAGAGATGAGTGCCATCACTCGCAGCGTCTGGTCGGAGCAGCGCGAACTGTAGGTCACGAATGACCGCTCGACGCCCAGCGCCGAGCAGCCTAACCATGGACTGCGCCTTCATCTAGGTCTCCGATCTTTGAGGCCGAAGTTTGATCGTTCCGCGTCTCGGGTCCGCTTGGTTCGACGTGGTGAACGGCGCTTTCAATTCCTACACCAGTTCGGCGAGCGCGGCTGCGTCGAAGTTCTTCAAGGCGCTGCTATTGCCGGTCCGTACCTTCTGTACCCATGCCGGATCGGCGATCAGGGCGCGGCCGACGGCGATCAGGTCGAACTCGTCGCGCTCCATCCGCTCCACGAGTTTGTCGAGTTTGGCCGTCGACGAGCCCTCGCCGCCGAACGCGCTCATGAAGTCTCCCGTAAGGCCGACGGAGCCGACGCTGATCGTAGCCGCGCCGGTCAGCTTCTTGGCCCAGCCGGCGAAATTCAGGCCCTGCTCGCCATCGATGTCCGGGAACTCGGGCTCCCAGAATCGGCGCTGCGAGCAGTGCAGCACGTCAACGCCGGCCTCTACCAGGGGAATCAGCCAGTCGGCCATGAGATCGGGCGTCTCCGCTAGCCGCGTGGCGAAGTCCTGCACTTTCCACTGGCTGAGACGCAGGATGATCGGGAAATAGGGGCCGACGCTCGCCCGGACCGCCGCAACGACCTCTGCGGCAAAGCGCGAGCGTTCGCCGATCGTGGCGCCGCCGTAACGGTCGGTCCGACGGTTGGTGGCGGCCCAGAAGAACTGGTCAAACAGGTAGCCGTGCGCCCCGTGCAGTTCGATGGTGTCGAAGCCAAGACGCTTTGCGTCGCTGGCGGCGCGAGCAAAGGCGGCGATCGTGTCGGCAATGTCGCCATCGCTCATGGCGACACCGCGCTCGACGCCCGGCGCCTCCAATCCAGATGGGCTTTCGACGGGCGCGTCAGGCACCCACTCCGTCAGGAAGCTCTTGAGCGCTCCCGTGTGCCAAAGCTGCGGGCCCATCTTGGCACCGCCATCGTGAACCGCATCGATCACGCCCTTCCAACCCGCCAGTGCTGCGTCGCCGTGGAAGAACGGGACGCCCGGATCGTTCCGCGACGCTGGCCGATCGATCACTGTGCCTTCGGAGAGGATAAGGCCCACCCCGCCCTCCGCCCGACGGCGATAGTAAGCCGCATGCGCCGCGCCAGGGATCCCATCCACTGCGAAGCTGCGGGTCATGGGCGCCATGACAATGCGGTTCGCCAGCTCCACGGCGCCAATACGGAACGGGCGAAACAGGACGTCGGTAGCGGTCATCAGAATGCCTGCTTTGGAAAAAGCTCAATGATATAAAAAATAGACCAGGTTACAATAACGCACTTAGAGTCGCCTAGGTATATGCAAGTAAATCGCATGCCTGAGAGCGATCGTTGCTCGATCAGATTGGCGATGAATGGGCGACGGTGTCGTGGACATGCTCAACGCAACTCCTCGGCCGCGCCGGTCGGCGCGGGCATGCTGTTCCGCTCCGATCGCGGCAGCCAGCACGCCAGCGGCGACGTCGGCAAGACGTTGTCTGCCCACGGCGTCGTGCCGGGCATGCGCCGCCGGGGCAATTGCTGGGAGCGCGCAGCCTGCTCTCCGGGCACAGCGCGGTGGCCGAGCGCTTCTTCGCCTCGCTCAAGAACCAGCAGGCCACCGGCGTGTACGGTGCCAAGGCGGCGGCCCATACGGCCATCGCCAGCTACATCCATGGCTTCTACAGTCCAACACGCCTGCACTCGGCGCTGGGTTACCTGTCACCCGGCCGATAGCGCCGCATGCGCCTGTCACGCTCTAGAATCGCGGCATGAGCGCCGCCCCAATCGACTTCCGTGCACTTCAGGCCATCGGTTGGCCCTGGCCGGGCCCTCCCGAGGAACCCGCCTGGGATGCGCTGTGCGCCGCGCATCCGCAGGCCCGGCCGGCGCGGGTGGTGGAACAGCATCGCACCGGCTATGTGGTGGCCGATGCGGTGGATGCCGGCTTCAAGGTCGAGTCGCTGCCGGAATGGCAGCGGCCGCCCGGCTTCAAGAAAGGCCATACGCCCAGCCACGAGCGCGCGGCCGTCGGCGACTGGGTGCTGCTGGAGGGCATGCGCATCGTGGCGCTGCTGCCGCGGCGCACCGCGATCAAGCGCGGCGCGGCCGGCGAGCATTACCACCAGCAGGTGATCGCGGCCAACATCGATACGGTGTTCATCGTGTGCGGCCTGGATGCGGACTTCAATCCGCGGCGCATCGAGCGCTACCTGCTGCTGGTCGGCGGCGGTGGCGCCGAGCCGGTGGTAATCCTGACCAAGGCCGATCTGACCGAGTACGCGGACGATGCGCTGGCGGTGCTGGAGGAATTGGCCACGCAGTCCATTCCGCTGTTGACCGTCAACGCCAAGGACGCCGGCAGCGTGGCGGCGCTGCGGCCGTGGCTGGGAGCCGGGCGCACGGCGGTACTGGTCGGGTCGTCCGGCGCCGGCAAGTCCACCCTCACCAATACCTTGCTGGGGGTGCAGAAGATGCGCACCGCGGCGGTGCGCGAGAACGACTCGCGCGGCCGCCACACCACCACGCACCGGGCGCTGCTGCCGCTGCCGTGCGGCGCCTGCCTGATCGACACGCCGGGGATGCGCGAACTCAAGCCCACCGGCGAGGAGGATCTGGCCGAAGGCGGCTTCGCCGACATCGAGGCGCTGGCGGCGCAGTGCCGCTTCAACGATTGCGCGCATCAGGCCGAGCCGGGCTGTGCGGTGCAGGCGGCGATCGCGCGTGGCGAGATCGACGCGGCGCGGCTGGCCAACTACCTGAAGCTGCGCGACGAGGTCGCCGGCGCCGCCGGCAAGCTGGCGCAGCGCCAGGCGCAGCACGTGGCCGCCGGCAAATCCGGCAGGCCCGCCGCGGGCAAGCCGGCCGGCAAGCGCCCGCCGCCGCGCCACCAGCACCGCTGACGCGCCGCGCACGCCGCCACGCTCGCGATGACCGCGCTGCCGGCCGACATCCGCCACCACGCCGCGCTGGACGCGCGCCTGGTCAAGGCGGTGCGCGGCATCCGCCTGCTGGCGCTGGCGAGCTGGCCGGCGGCGGTGCAGGCGCCATTCCTGGACAGCGTGGTGCGCGGGCAGCCGCAGCTGCCGCAGGTGCAGTACCCGCGGCTGGATTTCGCCGACACGCGCCGCGAACTGGCCGCGATCGCCCAGGCGGCCGATCCAGCGCATCCGCTCGGCGCCTATCTGCAGGCCTCGGCACACAGCTGGAACCTAGCCGCGGCCTTGCTGGAGTCGCTGGGCACACCAGCGGTCGGCACCTATTCGGCACAGCTGTTCGGCGTGCCCGAGGACCCGATGCCGGGGCATGGCCCGACCACCCGCGACGCCGCGCGCCACTTCATCCATATCGCGCAGGAGCTGGACCGCGAACTGCTGTCGGCCGAGGAGCAGGTGCCGGTGTCGGCGACGGCGCTGCGCCTGCAACTGCAGCAGGACCTGGACGAATTCTTCGGCGCGCGGGTGATCGCGGTCGAACTGGATCCGGAGCTGCTGGCCAAGGCCGCGGCCGGCGCGCACCGCATCCGCCTGCGCTCCAGCGCCTCGTTCAGCGACTACGACCGCGCGCAACTGTTCCACCACGAGGCGCTGGTGCATTCGCTGACCGCGCTCAACGGCCGCGCGCAGGCGCAACTGCCGAGCCTGGCGCTGTCCTCGCCGCGGGTCACCGCGACCCAGGAAGGGCTGGCGACCTTCGCCGAGCAGATCACCGGCAGCATCGACATCGCGCGCATGAAGCGCATCAGCCTGCGCATCGAGGCGATCGCGCTGGCGCGCGGCGGCGCTGATTTCATCGAGGTGTTCCGCTATTTCGACGCGGCCGGACAGTCGCCGGCAGAGAGTTTCTCTTCGGCGCAGCGCGTGTTCCGCGGCGTGCCCACCACCGGCGGCGCCGCGTTCACCAAGGACACCGTGTACCTGCGCGGGCTGGTGTCGGTGCACACGTTCTTCCGCCAGGCCTTGCAGCGCGATCGCCTGCCGCTGTGCCGCTGGCTGTTCGCCGGCAAGATGGCGCTGGAAGATGTGGCCGCGTTCGAGCCGCTGTTCGAGGCCGGCGTGCTGGCGCCGCCGCGCTGGCTGCCGACCTGGGTCGCGCGCGCCAGCGGCCTGGCCGGCATGCTGGCGTTCTCCCTGTTCGCCAACCGCATCCGCATGGACCAGTTGGACGGCGCATGAACGCCGCCGCGCCGCGCTCACCCATCGCGAAGGTCCGCGTGCCGACACTGCGCGTCCGGCCTGCATGCGCTTGGCCGCCGTTCCCCACGCAAAAAGGATGTCCGCATGAAGATCCTGATGGTGCTGACCTCGCACGACCGCCCCGGCGACACGGGGCGCACGACCGCTTTCTGGCTGGAGGAAGTAGAACTGCGCCGGGTAGGCCAGTGAAAGCGGCGCGCCGCTGCCGCCAGCCGCCGCTTCGCGCTGCAGCACGTACCCGCCGATGTCGTCGCGGCGGCGCACGTAGCTCAGCCAGCCGCAGGCCGGCGGCAGCGCCGGGCTGTGCGCGATCCTCACTGCACGATGTCGCCGCGCTGCGCGGCCAGCGCCACCCGGCCGGCCGGTCGCCATCAGCGTGCTGTGGTAGGCCAGGTGGCATTCGTGGCCGCGCGCCTGGCCGCTGCCGAAGTAGGGCGGCGACTCGCTCATCGGCACGGTCGCTTCGGCCTTCGGCAGCACCGCGGGGGCGAAGATGTCGGTGAGCGCGCGCAGCGCCTGCAGGATGGTGTGCGCTTCGGGCTGGTTCATGCACGCGGTGCCGGTGCGCTTCCACAGGTAGGCGGTGGAATCCAAGCGGAACACCTCCACGCCGAGGTTGGCCAGGTGCAGCAGCGCCAGCGCCATCTCGCCGAGACCGACGGGTTGCTCCAGTCCAGGTTCCACTGATACGGGTAGAACGTGGTCCACAGTCAGGCCCCGGTGTCGTCGTTCCAGATGAAATTGCCGGGTGCGGTGTGCGGGAACACGTCGCCCAGGGTGCGCTCGTAGCGGTCGGGTGCGCTGCGCTCGGCGAAGTGGTGGTAGTAATCCAGGTAGCGCATATCGCCGCGTTTGGCGGCCAGTGCCCAGGGATGGTCGTCGACGGTGTGATTGAGGATGAAGTCGGCGCACAGGCTGATGCCGGCAGCGCGCAGGCGCGTGGTCAACGCAGCCAACTGGGCGTTGTCGCCGAGCCGTGGCTGGACCTGGCCGTAGTCGCTGACCGCGAAGCGGCCGTCGTTGTCGCCGGCGCGCGCAGGAACGGCAGCAGATGCAGATAGCGCACGCCCAGTTCCTGCAGATGCGGCACGCGCTCGCCCACGCCGGCCAGGGTGCCGGCGAAGCGGTCGACATAGGTGCTGTAGCCGAGCATGGCCGGCGCGGCGAACCAATCGGGGCGCGCGCGGCGTCGAGCCGGCGCAAGTCGGCAGGGCGTACGTTGGCGACGGCGGCGAGCTGCGCCAGCCATTGCGCGAAGTCGGGGTGGTCGGCGTACAGCTGCTGCAGCGGCGCCAGCAAGTACATGCCATGCCGCTGCGAGCGCGGCAGCACCGCGGCGGCGGCGCTGGTCAGAAGTCGTAGCGCAAGCCGATGCTGGAGGTGCGGCCGGCGATCGAGCGCGCTCGGATCACGCCGGAGGATGCGTCGGCGATCGATGCTTCCTCGGCCTCGGTCAGGCCGAACGCGTCGAACAGATTGTTGACGTTGAGCGAGACCGTCAACGCGTCGCTGAGACGATAGTTGGCGAACAAGTTGACCTGGGTGTAGCCGGGCATCTTCAGCTGGTCGCTGTCCTGGGTGTAGGCTGCGCTGATACCGATCGCGTTGACCCCGAGTTCATAGCGCTCGCCGCGGTAGCTGGGGGTCAGCTGCCAAATGAAGCGGGCCTGGCGGCGCGGGGTGTAGCCGGCGTTGGCGGGCGCGATCCGGTCCTTGTCGATGGTCGCGCCGGTCCAGGTCGCACCGCCGCTGAGGCCGAAGCCGCCGCTGCGATAGGACGCCTCCAGTTCCAGGCCATGCGCCTTGTAGGTACGGTCGAAGAAGCGCTGGCTGGTGGCCTCGTAGTTCTGTTCGGCGGTGCGCGCGGCGAAGGCGGTGGCGAATACGCTCAGGCCGCCGCGACGCCACTTCAGGCCGCCCTCGAGCTGCTTGACGAAGTTCACGGCTTCGTCGGAGGACACGAGCCGTCGTCGCGGACCACGCCGAACAGCAGGCGGTCGGCGTTGGCGCGCGCGCCGCGGCTGTAGCGTGCGAATGCGGCCAGATCGTCGTCGAGCAGGTAGCTGGCGCCGAACGAATAGGACACGGAGTTCCAGTCGTAGCGCACCGGCTTGCGGTTGGCGTAGTCGATGGTCGCCACGCTGCGTTCCGGCGCCTGGATCGCGCCGTCGCCATCGACATCGAGGTCGCTGACCAGTGCGCCCCCAGGGGTCTTGCCGCGCGCGCGACCCATGTCGTAGCGCAGGCTGCCGTCCACGCTCAGTGGACCCTGCTCCCAGCTCAGCGCCAGATACGGCGCGTTGATGTCGTAGCGCACGTCGTAGTGGCGGGTGGTGTCCAGGCCCCAGTAGGGCACGCCGTAGGCGTACAGGCCGTCCTGCGAGCGCAGGCTGCCGTCGGCGGCGACCACGTCCAGCAGCCGCGAGCGGTGCGCCAGCGATTGCACGCACGCGTTCCAGGTCCAGTCCACGTCGATGGTCTGCCGCGAGGTGTACCAGCCGGCCTTGAGGGTCAGGTTGCCGTCATCGCCGCTGCCGAACTCTCGCGCCAGGCTCAGGTCGTTGACCGCATTGCCCAGGTCGTTGAGATGCACGTTGAACAGGTGCGTGCGCAGCGCCTGCCCGGTGTATGCCTGGCCCGCGGCGGGGCCGTCGGCATAACGCAGGCCGGCGCCGCTGCCGCCGATGGAACCGGCCAGCGCGGCGGCATCGGCGACCTGCGCTGGGAATGGCGAGACGAAGCGGCCGGAGGTGTCGGCGATGCGGAACTTGTCGCTGATGGTCCAGCCGCCACCGAGATCGAACTGGGCCTTGGCGCCGAACGCGCGCGAGAGCGGATGCATGCCGTCGCCCAGCTCCACCCGCGAGCGCCGGCTGCCGCCGTCGAGGCTGGCGCTGCTGCGGAAGTACGGGCTGTACAGGGTGTCGGTGCCAGGATCGAAACCATCGATGCTGCCGAAACGCGGCGAGCCGTCGCTGCCGCTAACGCGGGTGGGCGCCGGCAGATAGCCGGCGGCACGGTCGTTGAGGTACTTGGCGTACACGCGCACGTAGCCGTTGTCGAACAGCCGGGTCAGGTTGGCCTTGAGCTGGCCGCCCCTGTCGCTGGTATAGCCGGCATCGCGCACGCCGTCGCCGCGGCGATAGAAGCCACCGACGTTGAACTGCCAGCGGTCGGCGAACGGCGCGCCGTAGTCGAAGTCCAGGCGCGTGTTGTCGTAGCCGCCGAGGCCGCGGGTGAGGCCGACGCTGCCGCCGGCGTTGTCGCCGGTTTGATGATGCCACCGGGCGAGTTGCTGGCGAAGGTGGAGGCCGAGCCGCCGCGGATCGCCTCGATGCGCTCCAGGCTGTAGTCCGCGCGCAGGAAGATGTCGGCATTGCCGAAGGCGATGTCGCCGAATTCCAGGACCGGCAGCCCGTCTTCCTGCAACTGCAGGAACTTGGCGCCGCCGGAAGCCACCGGCAGGCCGCGCACCGCGATGTTGGCGTTGCCTTCGCCGCCGCTGGATTCGGAGCGGATGCCGGGGATGTTGCGGAAGATCTCCGCGGTCGAGCGCGGCGCCGATTGCGCGATCGCTTCGGCGCCGACGGTGCTGACCGACATGCTGGACGCGAGCTTGCGCTTGGCGGTGGCGGTGCCGGTCACGAACACCGAATCCAGGCTGACCACGTCGCCTTGCGCGGCACCAGGCTGGGCGGCAGGCACGGCCGCGTCCTGGGCGAAGGCGGCCGGGGCGGCCAGTGCCGCGGCGACGGCCCAGGCCAGGGTATGCAGGCGGATGGGAAGGGGGGCATCGCTCTCTCTTTACTCCCGAAGCGAAGGGTGACGCGGGTAGGGCCTGCACGCGGCGCACGACGCTGTGGACCCGCACTTCGCCCATGCCGGACAGGCGGTGGGATGGCGCAGTAATACGGCCTTCTACAATAGATTGCAATTTGCGATGTGGCAAATTGCAACAACATCGACAATAGTCCGACGCCAGTCCAACAATAGTCTGACGATAGTCATGGAATGAAATTGCCTGGACCTTGGGTCATAGTCAACTCAATGTTGCAAACGATTGCATTGCTCGGAACATTCGCTCTGCCGCCGTGGCGCGGGGCCCGCAGCGTCCTTGGCTTCCTGTCAGGCCGATGCTCATGCAGGCCGATGCCCACGCGCCCCGATCGCCCCTTGCTTCCGTTGCCGCGCGTGCTGGCGCTCAACGCCGGCTTCTTCGGCGTGCAGTACAGCTTCGGCCTGCAGCAGAGCAACATGAGCCCGATCTACAACGACCTGGGCGCCGATCACGCCAGCCTGCCGTATCTGTGGCTGGCCGGCCCGATTACAGGGCTGGTGCTGCAGCCGGTGGTCGGCGCGCTGAGCGACCGCACCGTCACCCGTTGGGGCCGGCGCATGCCGTACATGGTGGTCGGCGCGCTGGTGTGCAGCCTGTGCCTGCTGCTGATGCCCTTCAGCTTGGCGCTATGGATGGCGGTGAGCCTGCTGTGGATGCTGGACGTGGCCAACAACGTGGCGATGGAACCTTATCGCGCGCTGGGCTATCTCACCCAGAGCGCGTTCAGCGGCCTGGGCCAGACCCTGACCTACGTCACCCCGCCGCTGCTGGTGTGGGTGGGCATGAACCAGGACGCGGCCAACGCGCACCGCATTCCCTACGTCACCATTGCCGCGTTCGCGATCGGTGCGGGCTTTTCCGCCGCCTCGATCCTGCTCACCGCGCGCAGCGTGCACGAGCCGGCGCTGCCGCCGGCGCAACTGGAACGCCTGCGCGGCGCCGCGGCCGGCCCGCTGGCGACGCTGCGCGAGATCGTCGATGCGGCGCGGCAGATGCCGCCGACGATGCGACAGCTGGCGCCGGTGATGTTGTTCCAGTGGTATGCGATGTTCTGCTACTGGCAGCACATCGTGCTGTCGCTGTCGACCACGCTGTTCGGGACCACCGCGGCGGACTCGCACGGGTTCAGCGAAGCCGGACTGGTCAACGGCCGGATCGGCGGCTTCTACAATTTCGTCGCGTTCGTCGCCGCGTTCGCGATGGTGCCGGTGGCGCGCCGTGTGGGCCCCAAGATCACGCACGCCGGGTGCCTGCTCGCCGCCGGCATCGGCATGTGCCTGCTGCCGGCGATCCACGACCGCTGGCTGCTGTTGTTGCCGATGATCGGCATCGGCCTGGCCTGGGCGAGCATGATGGGCAATTCGTACCTGATGCTGGCCGACAGCATCCCGCCCCAGCGCACCGGCGTGTACATGGGCCTGTTCAACCTGTTCATCGTGCTGCCGATGCTGATCCAGATCGTGACCTTGCCGCTGTACTTCGCGTCTTGGCTGCACGGCGACCCGCGCAACGTGATCCGCCTGGCGGGCGGGTTGATGCTGATGGCGGCGGTGGCGATGGTGTTCGTGAAGCTTGGGCGGGACTCGGGACCGGGGACTGGGGACTCGAAGAACGGAAGTCGGTAAGGCTTCCGTTCGCGGCGCCGGGCTTTTCCAGGTCCCCAGTCCCGGCCTCTCACGCCGAATCCCGCACCACCAGACTCACCGCCAGCTCCACCGACTGCAGCGGCTCCCCGGCGATCAGGCGCAGCACGCCGTCCACCAGCAGCGTCGCCGCCTGCGCCAGGTCCTGGCGCACGGTGGTCAGCGGCGGCTGGCTGTAGGCGGCCAGCGGGATGTCGTCGAAGCCGACCAGCGAGATGTCCTGCGGCACGCGGTGGCCGGCGTCGGTCAGCGCGCGGATCGCGCCCAGCGCGATCACGTCGGACACGGCGAACAGTGCATCCGGCGGATCGGATTTCTTCAGCATCGCCCGCGTCAGGCGGTAGGCGTCCTCGCTGAGGAAGTGGCTGCGTGCGTGCAGCCGCGGATCGAAGTCCAGGCCATGGCGTTCGAGCATGCGCCGGTAGCCGGCGAAACGCGGCGCCACTTCCGGCAACCGCTCGTCGCCGAGGAAGGCGATGCGCCGGCGGCCGATTTCGATCAGGTGCGCGGTGGCCAGCTCGCCACCGCGCAGGTTGTCGCTGCCCATGCTGACGTAGGCCTGGCCGTCGATGTGGCTGCCCCACACCACCATCGGCAGGCCGCTGCGCGCGGCCGCATCCAGCGCGGCGTGTTCGGAACTCTGCCCGAGCATGATCACGCCGTCGGCGCGGCTGCCGCGCGCCAGGTCTTCGACCCAGTGGTCCTGGTGCCGGTCCAGCTTGGACAGCAGCATGCTGTAGCCGCGCGCGGTCAAGGCGTCGGCGAGCAGCGCCAGCATGGTCATCATGAACGGGTCCGACAGCGGTTGCTCGTGCGTGTGCGTCAGCGGCACCGCCACGCAGACGATGTTGGAGCGCCGCGAGCGCAGGCTGCGCGCGACCGGATCGACGCGGTAGCCGGCCTCGCGCGCCAACTGTTTGATGTAGGCGCGGGTGCGCTCGGCGACCACCGGGTTGTCGGCCAGCGCGCGCGAGACGGTGGACTCGGACACGCCGGCCATGCGCGCGATATCGGCCATCTGCAGGCGCGCGCCGGGCGCGCGGCGGTCGGGTTTGTCGGGCATGCAGTGGCGGTGGGTGGCGCACGGAGCGGAATGCCAGTCTATGCCACCCGCCGCGGCGAGAATGTCTGCGCGCGTGGGCCGGCGGCGCGCGCGACAGGTCCTAGGCCATGTGCAGGCCGCCGTTGACCGCGTAGTCGGCGCCGGTGACGTAGGCGGCGTCGTCGGACGCCAGCCAGCCGCACAGCGCGGCCACTTCCTCGGGCTTGCCGAGCCGGCGCAGCGGCACCGAGGTGGCCAGGCGGTCGAGCACGTCCGGCGGGAAGCCGCTGATCGCCGCGCTGGCGATGTAGCCGGGCGAGACGGTGTTGACGGTGACCCCGCGCGAGGCTACTTCCTGCGCCAGCGCGCGGCTGAAGCCGTGCATCGCGGCCTTGGCGGTGGCGTAGTTGATCTGCCCGATCTGGCCCTTCTGCGCGCTGACCGCGCCGATGTTGACGATGCGTCCCCAGCCGCGCGTGGTCATGCCGTCCACCACCTGCTTGGTGATGTTGAACAGCGCGTTGAGGTTGCTGGCGATCACCGCCTGCCAGTCCTCGCGGCTCATCTGCCGGAACAGGGTGTCGCGGCTGCCGCCGGCGTTGTTGACCAGCACGTCGATCTCGCCGACCTCGGCCCTGACCTTGGCGAATGCGGCGACGGTGGAGTCCCAGTCGGTGGCGTTGCCTTCGGAGGCGATGAAGTCCAGGCCCAGCTCGCGCTGCTCGCGCAGCCACGCCGACTTGCGCGGCGAGTTGGGGCCGCAGCCGGCGACCACGGTATGTCCGTTGCGCGCCAGCTTCTGGCAGATCGCGGTGCCGATGCTGCCCATGCCGCTGGTGACGTAGGCGATTCTTAGGGTCATCTGGAGCCTCTGTGGGTTGGGAGGGCGGGACGGGGGACTCGGGACTGGAAAAACGGAAGTCGGTAGAGCCGCCGATCGCGGCGCTGCGCTTTTCCGGGTCCCGGGTCCCGAAGACTCAAGCAGCCAACGGATACAGGGCGAACAACAAACTTCCCCCCATCAACAACAACGAAACCAGCACCGCCCACTTCAAGGTGAAGCGCTGGTGGTCGGCGAAATCGACCTTGGCCAGGCCGACCAGCAGGTAGGTGGACGGCACCAGCGGGCTGAGCAGGTGCACCGGCTGCCCGGCCAGCGAGGCGCGGGCCATTTCCACCGGGGTGATGCCGTAGTGGCTGGCGGCCTCGGACAGGATCGGCAGCACGCCGAAGTAGAACGCGTCGTTGGACATGAAGAAAGTGAAGGGCATGCTGGCGATCGCGGTGATCGCCGCCAGGTACGGTCCCCACGCATCCGGGATCACCGCCAGGAAGCTGCGCGACATGGCGTCGACCATGCCGGTATTGGACAGGATGCCGGTGAACACGCCGGCGGCGAAGATCAGCGACACCACCGACAGCACGTTGCCGGCATGGTTGACCAGGCGCCGGCGCTGCTCGGCCAGGTTCGGGTAGTTGATCAGCAGCGCCAGCGCGAAACCGATCATGAACAGCACCGGCATCGGCAGTACGCCGACCACCAGCGCCGCCATCAGCGCCAGGGTCAGTGCCAGGTTCACCCACAGCAGCTTCGGCCGCTTGATGTCCTCGGCGTCTTCCACGGTCGGCAGCGCATCGCCGTCGTCGGCCACGCTGGCGTCCAACCAGGCGTCGCCCGGCAGCGCGGCGACGCCGAGCCGGCGCCGTTCCTGCATGCCCAGGTACCAGGCCAGCACCAGGATGCCGGCGATCGCCAGCGCCATCGCCGGCAGCAGCGGCACGAACACGTCGGCCGGATCCACGTGCAGTGCGGTGGCCGCGCGCGCGGTCGGTCCGCCCCACGGGGTCAGGTTCATCACCCCGCCGGCGAGGATGGTCACGCAGGTCAGGTTCAGCGCGTTCATGCCGATGCGGCGGTACAGCGGCAGCATCGCCGACACGGTGATCATGTAGGTGGTGGAGCCGTCGCCGTCGAGCGAGATCAGCAAGGCCAGCACCGCGGTGCCGAGCACGATCTTCATCGGGTCGCCCTTGACCAGGCGCAGGATGCGCCGCACCAGCGGGTCGAACAGGCCGGCGTCGATCATCACCCCGAAGTACAGGATCGCGAACATCAACATCACGCCGGTCGGCGCGATCTTCTTGATCCCCTCCAGCATCATCTCGTTGATGCCGGTGCCGAAGCCGCCGGCCAGCGCGAACGCGATCGGCACGATGATCAAGGCGACCAGCGGCGACAGCCGCTTGCTCATGATCAGGTACATGAAGGTGATGACCATTCCGAAACCGAGCGCGGTCAGCATGGGAGTTCCTTGGGTGGGGCGGAAAGGGGCGGGACTCGGGACCGGGGACCCGGAAAAGCGCAGTATTGCGATCTGAAGCGTTATCGGTTTCCGTTCTTCGGGTCCCGGGTCCCGCGATTCAAAAGTCGTACTGGAAGCGGCCGGTGATCGCGCGGGTGTGGTCCAGCGTGGTGCCGGCCAGGCGGTCGCGGTTGCGGCTGTCGATCAGGTTCAGCATCAAGCGCATGTTCGGCTTGAGGTACCAGTTGCCGGCCAGCGTCCACGATGCGGTGGAGGCGTCGAGGAAATCCGCTTGGCCATCCAGGTGCTGCGTGCCCCACATGCGGTCGTAGCGCAGCGCCAGTTCGAACGCGCCGCGCGGGTTGTCGACCTGCTTGATGCGGGTGAAGCGCCCGGTCTTGCCGTCGTAGCGGCGCGATTCGCCGGTCGCGAACCAGCTGATGAAGCCGTAGGCGGACAGCACCTGCGCGCGCTGCGCGCCGTCGTCGAACAGCCCGCCGCTGAACTCGCCCTGCCACGACAGCGGGCCACGCACCTGCGCGTATTCCAACGACCACTTGTCCACGTCGGTATCGCGGCCGCCGGCGAAGCGCGCCAGGGTGATGCGGCTGTCGTCGGACAGATGCCCGGCCGGACGCGGGCGGATGCTCAGCGCCGGCGCGCCGTTGGCGCCGGGATGGTCGTAGCGCTCGTGCGCCAGCGACAGACCCAGGTGCAGCACGTCGCCGTCGCGCGCGCCCGGCGCCCAGGTGCCGCGGCCGCCGAACGCATCGCCCTTGATGTTGGACACGTCGATGCTTTCCAGGCTGTAGACGCTGGCGGCCCAGGTGTAGTCCTTGCCGGCCGCCTGCCACGACACCGCCTTGCGGTACAGCGGCGCCAGCGTGCTGGCCGCGCCGCTGCGTTCCAGGAACTGGCCGAAATTGGAACCGGTGCGGTCGTCCAGCGAGAAGTACTGCTTGAACTGGCCGACGCTCAGCGTGCCGGCGTCGAATTTGCGGGTCAGGTAGACGTCCTTGGCCTCGATGCCCTTGCCGTTGAAGTCCTCCTGCAACCCGGCGAAATCGCCTTCGACCTTGTAGCCGAAGCCGAAGAACTTGCCGGACACGTCGATCCACAGCCGGCGGATCTCGGTGTCGTCGGGATTGGGCGTGCCGCGGTGGTCGTTGTCGAACTGGGCGACGTCCCAATGCAGGCGGCCGCCGATCTCGGCGGTGACCGGGCGGTCGTCGTCGCCGTCGGCGGCGTGCGCCAGCGGGGGCAGGGACAGCAAGGTGCAGGCGCAAGCGCCGCACAGGCTCAATTTCTTCAGGTTCACGTACCCTCCCAGGTGCGCGCAGCGCGTCGATGAGTCGGTCGCCCGCAACGGAAGGCGCAGGCCAGCGTGGCTGCAGCCTAGTGCGGCATAGCTGTCATCGACCTGTCGGTGGGGAGCCGGGAAGGGAGAGTCGGGAATGGGCAATAGGAGAAGAGCGCCGCTCTCCGGATGCGCTAGGCTTTGGCGATTGCTCTTACCATTGCCGATTCTCCATTCCCGATTCCCGGCCCCAATGCGCCTTCTGCTAGTCGAGGACAACGCCGATCTAGCCGATGCGATCGTGCGGCGCATGCGCCGCAGCGGGCATGCGGTGGATTGGCAGAGCGATGGGCTGGGCGCGGCCAGCGTGCTGCGTTACCAGCGCTTCGACCTGGTGGTGCTGGACATCGGCCTGCCCCGGCTGGATGGCTTGCGCGTGCTGGCCGGGCTGCGCGAGCGCGGCGACACCACGCCGGTGCTGATGCTGACCGCGCGCGACGGCATCGAGGACCGCGTACAGGCGCTGGACGTGGGCGCCGACGACTACCTGGGCAAGCCGTTCGATTTCCGCGAATTCGAGGCGCGCTGCCGGGTGCTGCTGCGGCGCAATCGCGGCAACGCCAGCGAGGTGGTGCAGTTGGGCGGTTTCGCCTTCGACAACGCCGCGCACAGGGTCAGCCTGGACGGCGCGCCGATCGAGCTGCCCAACCGTGAGTACCGCCTGCTGGAGATCCTGATCGGCCGGCTCGGTCAGGTGGTCGGCAAGGACGAGATCGGCAACGGCCTGTTCGGCTTCGACGACGCCGCCGGGCCGAACGCGATCGAGCTGTACGTCGGGCGCCTGCGCAGGAAGCTGGCCGCCGCGCCGCTGCGCATCGTCACCGTGCGCGGGGTCGGCTACAAGCTGGAAGCGGCCGAACCCGGCACGCCTGCGGCGGCGCCGCAGGAGCCGGGCCGCGATGGCTGAGGCCGCGCTGCCGGCGCCGTCGATCCGGCGCACGTTGCTGCTGTACCTGGGTGCGCTGTCGCTGCTCGGCGCGGTGGCGCTGTTCTTCGCCGCCCGCGACTACGGCCAGCGCGCGGCCAATCGCTCCTACGACCATCTGCTGGTGTCCTCGGCGCTGTCGATCGTCGACTCGGTGGCGCTGGCCGGCGGGCAATGGCAGGTGGACCTGCCATACGCGGCGCTGGACCTGCTGGCGATGGCGCCGGAAGACCGGGTGTTTTATCGCGTGTTCGATGCGCATGGACGCACCATCACCGGCTATGGCGATTTGCCGAAGGTGCCGTCGCTGCCGCCCGCCAGCGCACCGCCGCGGCTGTTCGATGCCGTGTACAGCGGCGAGCGGGTGCGGTTCGCCGTGGTGGCGCGGCGAGTGTCGTCGGCGGCGGCGCAGGGCGAGGTGTGGGTGCAGGTCGGGCAGACCCGGCGCGCGCGCGCAGCCTTGGCGCAGGACGTGGTGCTGCACGCGCTGGTCGCGATCGCGGTGCTGTCGCTGCTGTCGCTGGCGCTGGTGTGGCTGGGCGTGTACCGCGCGCTGCGCCCGCTGCACCGGATCGAGCGCGACCTGTCGCGGCGCGAGCCGTCGGAACTCAAACCGCTGGCGGTGGCCGCGCCGCAGGAGATGCACCAGATGGTGGCGGCGTTGAACCGCTTCATGGCGCGCCTGGCGAGCAGCAACGAGACCCTGCGCGCGTTCATGGCCGAGGCCGCGCACCAGATGCGCACGCCGCTGGCGGCGCTGCGCGCGCAGGCGCAGTTGGCGCTGGACGAGGACGATCCGCGCCAGATGCGCCGCAGCCTGGAGGCGATCGAGCGCAACGCCATGCACATGAGCCGGCTGCTCAACCAGTTGCTCAGCGACGCCAGCGTGATCCACCGCGCCAACCTGCAGCGCTACGCCAGCGTCGATCTGGCCGAAGTGGTGCACCAGGCGCTGCACGAGGCATTGCCGCAATCGCAGCCGCGTCCGCGCGTGCAGCTGGCCATCGCCAGCGAGGCGGCGCTGGTGCGCGGCGATGCGCTGCTGCTGCGCGAGGCGATCAAGAACCTGATCGACAACGCTTGCAAGTACGGCGGCGACGGCGTGCTGCAGGTGGCGCTGACCTGCGAGGCGCAGCAGTGCGTGGTGACCGTGGCCGACCATGGCCCCGGCATCGCCGCCGCCGCCGCCGAGCGCGTGTTCGAACGCTTCGCGCGCGGCGAGAATGCGGCCGCCGGCGGCGCCGGGCTCGGCCTGGCGATCGTCAAGCGCGTGGTCGACAGCCACGGCGGGCGCATCGATCTGTCCAACCGCGTCGGCGGCGGCCTCATCGCCAGCCTGCGCCTGCCCAGGCTGCACCCATGACGATCCTTCCCCCGCTCCGCGCCGGCGTCCTGCTGCTGGCCTGCGTCCTGGCCCATGCCGCGACGGCCGCGCCCGGCGACATCCGCCGCTTCCCGGCGCAGGGCGCGGCCGATGCCCGGCTGTGCATCCAGGGCTCGACCGACATCGAGGTGTTCGCCGCGGTGATCGGCGACTACCAGCGGCTGCATCCGCGCACCGAGGTGGTGTACCAGGACGTGATCGCCTGGGACATCTACCAGCGCTACCTGCATCCGCCGCCCGGCGCGCGCTGCGCCGACCTGCTGATCAGCGCCAGCATGGACCTGCAGACCAAGCTGGTGAACGACGGCCACGCGCTCGCGCACCGCTCGCCGCAGACCGAGGCGCTGCCGGCATGGGCGCAATGGCGGCACGAGGCGTTCGGGATCAGCTACGAGCCGGTGGCGATCGTCTACAACAAGAACCGGCTGCCGGCCGCGCAGGTGCCGCGCACGCGCCGCCAGCTGCTGGAACTGCTGCGCGCGCCTGGCCAGCCGCTGCGCGGCAGGATCGGCACCTACGACGTGCAGCGCAGCGGCGTCGGCTATCTGTTCGCGACCCAGGACGGGCAGATCGGCAGCATGGCCGGCGCGTTGTTGGCGGCGATGGGCGACAACCAGGTGGTGCTGGAGGAGCGCACCGGCGTGCTGCTGGACCGGGTCAGCCGCGGCGAACTGCTGCTGGCCTACAACGTGCTGGGCTCCTATGCGCAGGCGCGGATCGACGCCGGCGCGCCGCTGGCGATCGTGCAGCCGGAGGACTACACCCTGGTCGCGCTGCGCACCGTGGTGATTCCGCGCGATACGCCGCACGCGGCCGAGGCGCGCCGTTTCCTCGACTACCTGCTGTCGCCGCGCGGGCAGCAGGTGCTGTCGCGCGAGGCGCGGCTCAAGCCGATCCTGCCGGTGGGCGGCGCCGCTGCCGCCGCGCCGGCGGCGGCCCCGGCGCGGCGTCCGATCGCGCTGGGGCCGGGATTGCTGGTGTACCTGGACGCGCTCAAGCGCCGCCAGTTCCTGGATGCCTGGCGCAGCAGCATGCAGCGCAGGCCGCCGCGCTGAGGTCGGGCGCCGCCGGCGCTCAGCGTGCGAAGCGCGGCGGCTGCGCGGTGGAGTGCAGAATCCGCACGCTGGCGCCGAGCTGCTCGGGCGCGGTGCCGGCCAGCAACGCATGCACGCGCCGCCGCTCCGGCGTCGCGCCTGCGCCCAGCCCGACCCAGGCGTTCTTGCCTGCGCCCTTGGCCGCATACAGGCAGCGATCGGCTAGGCCCACGCTCTGTTCCCAGTCGCCCAGCGCCGGCCACGCCGCCGCGAACGGCCACGGCGCGAAGCCGATCGAACAGGTCAACGCCAGCGCGTGCGGTTCCAGCGCAACGCGATGCGCGGCCACGGCCGCGCGCAGCCGCTCGGCCATGGCCTCGGCGGCGCCGTCGCGGTGCAGGCGGGTGATCAGCAGGAACTCCTCGCCGCCCCAGCGCACCAGCAGGTCGTGGGCGCCGCACAGCGCGCGCAGGCGGTCGGCGCAGTGCACCAGCGCCGCGTCGCCGGCCTGGTGGCCGTAGTCGTCGTTGATGCGCTTGAAGTCGTCGACGTCGATCATGAAGAAGTACAGCGCGTCCGCGCTGCCGCCGGCGTCAAGCTGGGCGAGCAGCGACGGGCATTCGCGGGCCAGCCAATCGTGCAGCTCGCGGCGGTTGGAGACCCGGGTCAGCGGATCCATGCGCGTGGCCGCTTCCAGTTGCACGTTGCTCTGCAGCAGCTGCTGGTTGGCGCGTTCGAGCTGGCGTGTGCGCTCGGCGACGGTGAGGTTCAGCAGTTCGACCATGTCGCGCTCGCGGTTGACCGTGCGGCGCACCCGTTGCGCGGTCAGCCCGAGCAGCAGCAGGCCAAGCAGCGCGTAGCCGGCATAGGCCAGCGGGTGCCGCCACGGCGGTGGCCGCACCTGGATCTGCAGCGTGCGCGAGGCGCCGAACTGGCCGTCGCGCCCGGCCGCCTGTACCTCCAGCGTGTAGCGGTCCGGCGGCAGATGGCTGACCGAGAACTCGCTGTGCGCCGCCTGCGGATACACCCAGCCCTTCTGCAGCCCGTTCACCCGGTAGCGCAGGCGCGCGGCGCCTGGCGCGGCGAAGTCGATCGCGGTCATGCCCAGGCTGAACACGTTGTCGCGGTAGTCCAGCGCGATGCGCTGCGCATACACCACGTCGCGCTCGGTCTGCCGCTCGCCGTGGCCGCCTTCGGCATCGAGCACGCGCAGGTCGGTCAGCACCGCGCGCGCCGGCGCGCTGCGCAGCGGCAGCCGGCCCGGGTCGACCACGTCCACGCCCTGGGTGCCGCCGAAATACAGCAGGCCGCGGTTGTCGCGATAGCCGCGGCCGCTGTTGTATTCCTGGTTCTGCAGGCCGTCGCGGCGGCCCAGGTTCTGCACGATGCGCGTCGCCGGATCGAGCACGCTCAGTCCGTTGTTGGTGCTCAGCCACAACCGTCCGTGCGGGTCCGGCAGGATCGTGTAGACGACGTTGCTGCTGAGGCCTTCGCCATCGGTGTAGCGCACCGCGACGTCGCGCCTGAGGTCCACCCGGTACAGCCCACCAGAGAACGTGCCCACCCACAGCACGCCGTCGGCGGCGTACAGCGACCACACCGACGCGTACACGCCGGCGCCGCCGGGCCGATAGGGTTCGGCCGGCCGGTCGCCGCGCATGCGCCACACGCCGCAGTCGTTGCAGCCGATCCACAGCGTGCCCTGGGCATCGCGGTACAGCCGGGTCAGCATGCGCCCGGCCAGCGGCGCCCAGCGCGGATCGTCCTGCACGCGGCCGCCGATCACACGGCTCAGGCCGTGGCGGGTGGCGACCCACAGCGTGTCGCCCTCGCGCAGCAGGTCGTTCACGTGCGCATCGGCCAGCCCGTCCACGCGCGCCAGCGCGCCATGGCGGTCCAGGCGCCACAGCCCGTGGTGGGTTCCCAACCACCAGCCGTCGGCGTCGCGCTCGATGGCGCGTACCGTGCGTGCGGCCAGCGGCGCCGGGACGCGCCAGGGCGCGCGGTCGCGGTCGCGGATCAGCAGACCCTGGTCGGTGCCGATCAACATGCGCGCGCCCTGACGCCAGATGCTGCGCACGCTGGGACTGGGCCAGGCATGGACGTCGGTGAGATTCTCCTCGTCGTTGCGGATCACCGCCGCCAGCGGCCGCACCCGGTACAGGCCGGCGGTGTAGGTGCCGATCCACCAGGTGCCGTTGCCATCCTGGTAGAAACGGGTGATGGCGCTGCGCGGCGGCACGTCGAAGTGCAGCCGCCGCGGCGTCGCGTCCTGGCCCAGTTGGGTCACCGTGGCGTTGTTGGAGCCGACCAGCACGCGCCCGTCGATCAGCCGGATCAGCGCACTCAGATCGCTGTGGTCGGTCAGCAGTTGCGCGTTGCTCCAGTGCGCGAGCACGCCGCCTTGCGCATCCAGCTTGAACAGCCCGGCATTGGCCGAGGCCAGCCACAGGCCTTCCGGCCCGGCCTGCAGCGCCACGCATTCGTCGATGCCCGGCGGGGCAGGCAGCGCCTGCCGCGCGTGCGCGCCGAGCAGCCACAGCCGGCAGCGCCGGTCCAGCGCGATCGCGCGCTTGCCGTCGGGCATCCAGGCCAGGCCGACCACCGGTGCGTCGCCGCCCAGCGGCAGGACCCGGCGCAGCGTCGCATCGACGCGGTCGATGCCGCGCTCGGTGCCGAGCCAGGCGCCGCCCTGCGGATCGACCAGGATGGCCATGACCCGGTTGTGCGACAGGCCCTCGGCCACGCCCAGCCGATGCCGCCGCCAGGTGGCCAGCTCGATCACTTCCAGACCGGCGTCGTTGGTGCCCAGCCACAGCCGGGTGCCGCGCGCCTCGAAGGCGAGACTGTCGATGCTGCTGCTGAGCAGGCTTTGCCGGTCGCTGGCGCCGAGTTCGTGGCGGTAGGCCCGGAACAGATGGCCGTCGAAGCGGTTGAGGCCCTCCTGCGTGGCGATCCACAGGAAGCCCTGGTCATCGCTCTGCAGCGCATTGATCGAGAGCTGCGACAGGCCCTCGTCCAGGCCGAAATGCTCCAGGCTGCTCGGCAGATCGGGCGTGTCGCCGTCGCTGGCGAGGGTCGCGGCCACGGCCAGTCCCGGCGCCAGCAGCGCCGCCAGCAGCGCGCCGCGCCGCGCGGACGGGCACACGCCCCGCAGGAAGATCGAAAGGAGTCGGATCACGCCACGCTATCGGCCGCAGGCAGCGGCGCTTGAATGTCGCCGCGATTGCCGCGTGCGGGGCGCTGCCGTCGCTCCCCGCGCAGCCGTGCAGGCGTGGACCCGCCCGCCCCGCCGCGGCCTGCGCGCGCGGCGGTGATAGGCCCCGGCGGCCGCGCATGCCAGACTGTCGGCATGGATGCGCCCACGATCCTGGTCGCCGACGACCATCCCCTGTTCCGCGCCGCGGTGCTGCACGCGCTGCGCCAGGCCCTGCCGCGCGCGCGGGTGACCGAGGCGGCCAGCGCCGCCTCGCTGGATGCCGCGCTGGCCGCGCAGCCGGACGCCGACCTGGTCCTGCTGGACCTGGCCATGCCCGGCGAGCGCGGGTTCTCGGCGCTGCTGCACGTGCGCGGCGAACGCCCGAACGTGCCGGTGGTGGTGATCTCCTCCAACGACCATCCGCGGGTGATCCGCCGCGCGCAGCAGTTCGGCGCGGCCGGCTTCATCCCCAAGTCGTCGCCGGCCGAGACCATCGGCATCGCGGTGGCGGCGGTGCTCGACGGCGGCACCTGGTTCCCGCCGCTGACCGCGGCGCGCTCGGAAGCCGACGCGCGACTGGCCGCACGGCTGGCGCAGCTCACGCCGCAGCAGTTCCGGGTGCTGCTGTGCCTGGCCGACGGCCTGCTCAACAAGCAGATCGCCTACACGTTGGGCCTGGCCGAGAACACGGTGAAGGTGCACGTGACGGCGATCCTGAAGAAGCTCGAATGCCACAGCCGCACCCAGGCCGCGGTGCTGGTCAAGGCGCTGGAGCCGGAAGGCGAGGCCTGATTCCCGCCGCGCGGCGGCGGGGAGCGTTTTCCGCCGCGCCCGGATACGCGATGCTATGCACTGGCGCCCGCGCTTCCTGCGGGCGGAAAGGACCCCCGGACCATGCCCATCCGCAACGAGCAGATCGCCTACTATCCGTTCCTGCAGGAAATGCTGGACGACGACTACTTTCCTTCCTTCCTGGTCGGCAAGGGCCAGAAGATCCTGCTGCGGCTGTGCGAAGCGATCGAGGCGCAGGCCCCGCCCGACCTGTCGGCGCTGTACCGGCTCACCCACGCCGCCACCGAGGAATTCAACGCGCTGGCGCTGGAGTTCGAAGCGCACGACAGCGAGATCGAGACCGCCGCGCGCGACAACATCGGTGTGGACTTCCTGTACATCGCCAAGACCTACGGCTTCGACGCCGTCGATGCCGAGCAGCTGATCGCGCCGCGCGAGTGGTGAGCGCGGCGGCGGCATCGCCCCGTCGCCACCGCGACCGCGGAAGGTCGCCCGTCGCCTTGGGCGGTGTCTACATGTCGCATCCCGGATGATTGCATAGATCCAAAACGCGATCCCCTCTTCCATGGCCCGAGCCGTGTGACAGGAGTTGATAGCGTCCTTGCAATCGACTCCGGGAGCCAAGCCATGCGGATAGCCCTGCACAAGAACGCCCGCACCACACCCACCGTGCGGGCCGAGATCGCGGCCAGCCATGAGACGGCCAGTGTCCTGGCCCAGCGCGTTGGCATCACCGAGCAGACGGTCTACCCGTGGAAGAAGCGCGAGGTGTTCGGGGACCGCTCGCACACCGCACATCCCCTGCAGACAGTGCTCACGCTTGCACAAGAGACCGTGGTGGTCCACTTGCGCCGCACCTTGTGGTTGCCCCTGGATGACCTGCTGGCGGTCATGCGGGAATTCATCTGTGCCGATGTCTCTCGCTCGGGCCTGGACAGGTGCCTACGCCGACATGGGGCTGGCAACCTCAACGACCTCAAGCCCCGTGCGCCTGCTGTGGCCCACAAGGCCTTCAAGCGCTAGGAGCCCGGCGATGTGCACGTGGATGTGAAGTCCCTGCCCCAGAGGCAGGACGAGAGCAGCCGGCGCTACCTGTTCGTGGCCATCGACCGGGCCACACGCTGGGTGTGCGTGCAGTTCAAAACCAACAAGGCAGCGGCCAGTGCAAAGGCCTTTCCGAACGCACTGCACACGGCCTGTCCGATCAAGATCAACACGCTGCTGACCGACAACGGCAAGCAGTTCACCGACTGGACCGGCCAGCCTTTCGTAGACATCCGGACGCCATAATTGATGGCAATGACCGAGGTGTTTATGGGCAACAGCAAGCAGTACACGGATGAGTTCCGGGCCGAGGCGGTGAAGCAGGTGATCGAACGCGGCTTCACGGTGGTGGATGTGGCCTCCCGAATCGGGATTCCCAAGCACACGCTATACGGGTGGGTGCAGGCCGCCAGGAAGATGGCGCCGGCAGCCGGCGCTGCAGCGGCGTCGACCGACTCAGCGGAGATTCGCCGGCTCAAGGCCGAACTGAGGCGGGTAACCGAGGAGCGCGACATCCTAAGGATGGTCTGAACAACTCCCTCTGATCCTGCGACAATCGTACAAAGCCCAACAGGACAACGACGATGCAATTGTCTTTCGGCGACGCGGAGTACAACGGCAAGCGCAAGCAGACGCGGCGCGAAAGGTTGCTGGCCGAGATGGATCAGGTGGTGCCGTGGAAAGACCTGCTGGCGCTGATCGCGCCGCACTATCCGAAGTCGGGCCATCCGGGCCGTCAGCCGTACCCGCTGGAGACAATGCTGCGCATCCACTTTCTGCAGCAGTGGTACGCACTGAGCGACCCGGGCGCGGAAGAAGCCTTGTACGACACGGCGTCGATGCGCCGTTTCGCCAGGATCGGCGGGTTGGATGAGGTGCCGGACGAGACCACGATCCTCAACTTCCGCCGGTTGCTGGAGACGCACGATCTGGCGCGCACGCTGTTCAACCGGGTCAACGCGCACCTATCGCGCAAGGGCCAGAGCCTGCGCGGCGGCACCATCGTGGACGCCACGATCATTGCCGCGCCCAGCTCGACCAAGAACAAGAACGGCGAGCGCGACCCGGAAATGCACCAGACCAAGAAGGGCAATCAGTACTACTTCGGGATGAAAGCGCACATCGGCGTGGACGATGAGTCCGGGCTGGTGCACCACTTGGAATGCACGGCGGCCAACGCCGCAGATATCACCCAGGCGCACAAGCTGCTGCACGGCAAGGAAGACACGGTATGCGGCGACAGCGGCTACACCGGGCTGGCCAAGCGCGAGGAGATGGCGAGCAAGCGCAAGCTGCGCTATCTGATCGCGGAGAAGCCCTCGAAGCTGAAGCAGATCAAGAGCAAGCGCGAATTGAAGTGGGCACAGCGCTGGGAGCACGCCAAGGCCAGCCTGAGGGCGAAGGTGGAGCATCCGTTCCGGGTGATCAAGCGCCAGTTTGGCTACGTCAAGGTGCGCTATCGCGGCCTGGCGAAGAACACGGCGCAAGTGCTGACGCTGTTTGCGCTGTCGAACCTGTGGCTGAAGCGAAAGCAGTTGCTGCCTGTCGTGGGGAGGGTGTGCCTGTAATCCGGGAAATACCCCGGAAATGCGCCGGAAACGGCGAAAAACCGAGGGTCTGAGCGCCGTGGGCGTGGTCGATATGGCTTGCCTCATCCTCCGACCGCGTTGATCAGACTATCCCTAAAAAAAGCCGCCGCGTACTTTGCCAAGGGGTAAGGGCGAAGTACGCGTTCATGCGTGCGCACGTCCGGGAGTTTCGTCTGGCGACGATGTGCCGGGTGCTGGGCGTGCATCGCAGTGGTTACTAGGCCTGGCTGCGCAACGGCACCAGCGTCCGCGAACGCGAGGACCAGCGCTTGCTGGGCCTGATCAAGCACCACTGGCTGGCCAGCGGCGCGGTGTACGGCTATCGCAAGCTCACCCTGGATCTGCGTGAGGCCGGCGAGCGTTGCAGCCGTCACCGGGTGCGGCGCTTGATGAAGGCCGAAGGCTTGCGAGCGCAGGTTGGCTACGGCAGCAAGCCGCGTTAGCGGGGAGGTCCGGTCGGCGTGGTGGCGAATGTGCTCAACCGGGACTTCATTCCGCAGGCCCCGAACAAGGTCTGGGTCACGGACATCACCTATCTCCGCACCTACGAGGGCTGGCTGTTCTTGGCAGCGGTAATGGAGCTGTATTGGCGCCAGATCGTGGGTTGGGCAACCGCTTCGACAATGACCAGCGATCTGGTGCTGCAGGCACTGGTGGCAGCGGCGTGGCGGCGCAAGCCCGGTCCTGGCGTGATGGTGCACTCCGACCAGGGCTGGCAGTTCACCAGCAGCGATTGGCAGTCGTTCCTGAAGGCGCACCGGATGGTGCCGAGCATGAGCCGACGCGGGAACTGCCATGACAACGCCGTGGCCGAGAGCTTCTTCAGCGTCTTGAAGAAGGAACGTATCAAGCGTCGGATCTACCCGACACGCGCCATGGCGGCATCGGACGTGTTCGACTATATCGAGATGTTCTACAACCCGATCCGCCGGCATGGTTCCGCTGGCGGCGTGTCACCGGTAGAGTTTGAAAGGCGCTACGCGCAGAGCGGCGACTGAGTGTCTACGGAAATCTGGCCGGTCCAGCACGCCTTGCTGCATGGCAAAGAAGACAGCGTGTTCGGCGATAGCGGCGATAGCGGTGCGGACAAACGCGACGAACTGCAAAACTGCAAGGCAGCATTCTTCATTGCCGCCAGACCCTCGACGATCCAAGCCATCGGCAATCAACGCGAGCGTGCCCGGCAAACGCGTTGGGAACACTTCAAGGCCAGCGTACGCGCGAAGGTGGAGCATCCATTCCGGGTGATCAAACGCCAGTTCGGTTACACCAAGGTCCGCTATCGGGGCCTAGCCAAGAACACGGCGCAGGTGCTGACGTTGTTTGCGCTCTCCAATCGATGGATGGCGCGCCGGCAGTTGCTGCCGGCCAGGGGGGAATGCTGCCTGGCGCGGGATACGTCGCCAGAAAAGCGCAAAACCTCGTCCGACAAACCCGCTTTACGCGTTCCTGGCGTTCAAGATGCCGGAATGTATGTGGTCTGGAACGTTGTTCAGAGCTTCCCTAGGGTTGCAATTGAAGGATCGCGGCATCGACTTCGACATCGCCGGCCACTCCCTCGGGCGGCGTCATGGCCTCGGCCGCCGCCGCGGTGACCGGCGCGCAGGCGACCGCCTTCAACGCCGCCGGCCTGCATCCGCTCACCGCGCAGCGCTTCGCGGCGCAGAACCCCGGCGTGCGGGTCTACGACGCCCAGCGCAGCGTGACCGCCTACCCGGTCAGCGGCGAACTGCCGAACGACGGCATCCAGGAGAACATCCACCGGCTCGATGCCTTGCACCGCCGGCAGCTGGACGAGGCGATGCGCGAGACCTGCGAACTGCTGCAGGAGGTGCCGGAAGGGCGCGCCGCGCTCAAGCGCGCGCTGGATGGGGCGGTGCAGGCGCAGGGCGCGGTGCACGCGTTCGTCGATCGCCTGGCCGATGGCGACACGGCCAAGCTGCTGCAGGAACTGCCGCTGGCGGCGGGGCGGGTGCAGCCGCTGCTGGCGGCCAAGACCGTGGATGCGGAGGGGTAGGTGATCGATCGCCACAGGCTGCCGTCGCTGCAGGAGGTGAGCGATTTCGCCGGGCCGCCGCTGGGCGTCCTGCATGCGGCCATGCGCGGCGCGCATGTGGGCCATCGCGCCGGCGATGCGGTCGCCGCCGCGGGCCGGGTCGCCGAGCGCTGCCTGGATGGTTCCGGCGATCTGCTCCGCAACGCCAGCGGGCATGCTGCGGACCTGGCCCGCGAGGCCACACGCGCGCTGGGGAGGCCGCCGGCGTGCGTTTGGCGATCGGCGAGGCCGAGGCGGGCGCCGCGCAGGTGCGCGGGCAATGGCAGCGCGCGCCGCAGCGCCGGGGGCGCAACTGCTGCGTGGCACGCAGCAGCGCCTACCGGAGCGCTTGCAGGGCGGACTCGGGGACCAGGCCGAGCGTCTGCAACACGCCGGCGCCAGCGCTCGCCAACACGCCGCACACGCCGCTGCCGATCGCCGGCATGCGGCACAGGTCGACGCGGCGAGGATCGGCGCCGGTGCTGCACTGCTCGGCGGATTGCAGCATGCCGGCATTGCCGACGCCGCGAGGCAATTCGATCGAGGGCTGGATGGCGCCGGGCAGGCGGCCTCCTTCGCCGCGGACCGCACCCCGGCGCTCGGTCCGATGTATGGCGCGGCGACGGCCGGCGTCGGCAGCGCTGCGCTTCGCTTCGGCAGCGCCATGGGGATGCCGGACCTCGTCAAGACCGGCGCGTTCGCCGGTGCCGTGCTTCCGTCGGGTTCCGAAGCGATACAGCGCCATCTCAACGACACCGTCCTGCCGAGCATGGATAGCCGGGTCGTCGAGCGCGAAGCGGCGGCACGACAATCCATTTCTCCCCCGGCGCAAGGGCCTGCGGCCCCGCACGCCGCCGATCCGTCGCAGCCCGGACACCCCGATCGTGCGTTGCACCGGCAGATAACGTCCGCTGTGCAGAAGCTGGACGCCGAGCATGGCCGTGGCTGGGACGAATCCAGCGCGCGCATGACCGCCAGCCTGCTGGTGCCGGCCAAGCGCGAGGGATTGAGCCGGGTCGATCGCGTCGCGCTCAACGAGCCGACCGCAAAGCTGCATGCCGGGCGGACCGCGTTTGTGGTGCAGGGCGAAATGAAGGATCCGGCGCACCTGCGCGCCGCCATGCCAAGCGACGAGGCGCTGCGCACGCCGCAGGCGCAGTCCTTCGCGCAATTGGAAAGCATCGATCGCGAGCAGGCCCAGGCGCGCGCGCAACAGGTGCAGAACGAGGCGCTGGCTCAGAATCAGGCGCCGGCAATCAGTCGTTAGAGCATGTTCGATCCAAGTGCTCCCACAACACTCCGCTGGCTGCAAATACCAGAGTCGAAAATGTTCTAGCCGCGCCGCAACAGCATTTCCGTCATCGGCGCACGCCGCGTCGCAGCCACACCCAACTCCTCTCCCGGTGGGAGAGGGGCTAAGGCGCACCGCGGCTGTTCCCCCCTTCCCGCTTCGCGAGAGCAGCTCAACCGCGGCGCAGCAGCATCTGCGTCATCAGCGCGCGCAGCGCCGGCGCGCGCACCGGTTTGGCCAGGAAGCCCCAGCCGCGTTCCTGGGCCAGCACGCGCAGCGCCGGATCCGCTTCGGCGGTGACCAGGATCACCCGCGGCTCGGCGTTCCAGCGCCCGCACAATTGGGCGAACAAGGCCGGCCCGTCGCACTCGCCCATGCGCACGTCCAGCAGCACCAGCTCCGGCGCTTGCGCCGGCTGCGCCGCGGCCAGCGCCTCCTCGGGGCCCGCCGCCAGTTCCAATCGGCAGGTCCAGCGTTCCAGCAGCGCGCGGCCGGCCTCGCACACGCCCGGATCGTCGTCGATGCACCACACCCGGCAGCCGTGCAGGATCGGGTCCTCGCCGTTGTCGCTGGCCACCGCGGTCGGCGGCTGCGCCTGCGCCGCGGCGCGGGCGTCGCCCAGTGCCACGGTGACCGCGAACACGCTGCCGCGGCCCAGTTGCGAGCGCAGGCCGATGCGGTGGCCGAGCAGGCGGCCGATGCGCTCCACGATCGCCAGGCCCAGGCCGGCGCCGCGGTCGTGGGCGACGCCGTCGCCGAGGCGGCGGAACTCCTCGAAGATCTCCTGCTGCAGCGCTTCGGGGATGCCCGGGCCCTGGTCGTGGACCTCGATGCGCAGGCTGTCGCCGTCGCGGCGGCAGCCCAGTAGCACGCGGCCGCGCGGGGTGTAGCGCACCGCGTTGGACAGGAAGTTCTGCAGGATGCGCCGCAGCAGGGTCTCGTCGCTGCGCACCGCGGCGCCGGTGGGCACGTAGTCCAGGCGCAGGCCGCGGTCCTGGGCGACGATGCCGAATTCGTGCGCCAGGGTCTGCAGCAGCGGACCCAGCGCGAAGTCGCGCACCTGCGTCTTCAGCGTGCCCGATTCCAGTCGTGAGATGTCCAGCAGGCTGTTGAGGATCGCGTCCTGCGCGACCAGCGCGTTGTCGACGTGGTCGGCGATCTGCCGCGCATCGCCGTCGTCCAGCCTGCCGCGCAGCGCCGAGACGAACATGCGCGCGGCATTGAGCGGCTGCAGCAGGTCGTGCACCGCCGAGGCGACGAAGCGGGTCTTGTAGCGGTTGGCGCTCTCGGCCTCGCGCTTGGCATCGGCCAGGTCGCGGGTGCGCTCGGCGATGCGGTGCTCGAGCGCGTCGGCCAGCGAGCGCAGTTCGCGCGCGGCGTTCTTGTAGCTGGTGATGTCGGCATAGCTGGTGACGAAGCCGCCGTCGGGCAACGGGTTGCCGCGGATCTCCAGCACCGTGCCGTGGTTCTTCTCGCTCTCGCGCATGTGCGGGCGGCCGCTGCGCAAATGGTCGAGCCGGCGCTGGATCGCCGCCTCCACCGGCCCGGGACCGAGCAGGCCGCGGCGCGCGTTGTAGCGGAACACGTCCTCGATCGGGCGGCCGAGACGGATCAGGTCCGGCGGGAAGCGGAAGATCTCCAGGTAGCGCGAATTCCACGCCACCAGGCGCAGCTGCGCGTCGATGATGACCACGCCCTGCGGTAGATGCTCCAGGCTGCGGCTGAGGCCGGTATCGGCCCGTTGCGCGGCCTGCACCACGCCGTCCTGCGCGGTGCGTAGCTCCTGCGCGTGCTGTTGCAGCAGCGATTCCAGTTCGCGCCGACTGCGCTGGCGCAGGTGCGCCAGGCGCTGGCGCTGCTGGAACAGCAGGCCCAGGGACGCCAGCGCCAGCCAGCTGCCGGCCGCGGCCAGCGCGGCGGCGCGGCCGGCGGCACGGCTGCCGCCGATGTCGTGCAGCAGGTGCAGGTGCCAGCCGCTCTCCGGCAGCGCCATGCTCTGCCACAGCAGCGGTTCCCGCTGCGCCGGTGTGTCGATGCGCATCACCTGGCCGCCGTCGTCCAGTGTGGCCAGGCTGCGCCGCTGCGCCGGCAGCAATGCCTGCCGGGCGTACTGGCGGGTGGCGAGCAGATCCGCGCGCTGGTGCGCGCTGAGCGGCTGCAACTGGCGGTAGCGCCAGGCGTCGCGGCTGGACAGGAACACCACCCCGTGGCGGTCGCTGACCAGCACCACGTCGGGCAGCCGCAGCCATTCGCGTTCCAGCGCGGCCAGCTCGATCTTGACGACGATCACCCCGAGGGTGCGGCCGGCATCGTCGCCGATCGCCTGCGACAGGAAATAGCCGGGCACGCCGGTGGTCATGCCGATGCCGTAGAAGCGACCGTTGCCCTGTGCCAGCGCCTGCTTCACGTAGGGGCGGAAGCTGTAGTCGGCGCCGACGTTGCTGCTGGCCAGGCGCCAGTTGCTGGCGGCCACGGCGACGCCGCCGGCGTCGATCAGGGTCAGCGTCGAGGAGCGGGTGACGTCGTTGGCGCGTTCCAGCTTCAGGTTCAGCCGCTGGTGCGCGGCCGGGTCCAGCGGCCGGGTCAGCGCGCTGCGCAGTTCCGGGTCCAGCGCCAGCACTTGCGGCAGGGTGCGGTAGCGGTCGATGCGCTGCTGCAGGGTCTGCGCGTACAGCTCCAGCTGCTGGCGCAACTGCCGGCTCTCGTCGCGCAGCGCGCGCTGTTCGGCGAAATGCCCGGCCGACAGCATCGCCAGCGCCATGCCGCCGAGGACGGTGAGCAGGAGCAGGGCGAGGCGGCGATAGCGCGAGGCGGGATACATGCAAAGTGGGGCGCGGTCGGGACGATGCCCGCCAGCTTAGCGGCAGCGGCGGGCGCGCTGCCGTGGCGGCGTTGCGCGCGGCCTCTATGGAGCCGGTGCGCGCGCGGCCGGCCATTGCGTTCGGGTCATCGGATGAGGATCGGCAACGCCGGCCCGTACGGAGCGGGCGGCGCTGCCGATCCGGGTTTCCATTGCAGTCGCTCCCGATCGGGCAACGCCGATCGGGGCGCCGGTCAGGCCGTACGACTCAGAACTGGACCTGCACGCGCACGTCGAGCGAGTTCGGCTTGGTGTGCACGCCGGCGCGCTCGGCGTCGGCGCGCACGTAGTTGACCTGGAACTTGAAGTGGCTGGTCAGGTACCAGTTCGCGCCGAAGGTCCAGTCGTGCTGGCGGCCGCCGAGCACGCTGCCATCGTCCAGGTCCAGGCGGCTGTAGCGGGCCAGCAGCTCGACCGCGCCATAGGCGTTGGCAGGCTTGATGTTGGCCACGTTGCCGGCGTTGTACGGACGCGACTCGCCGGTCAGCACGTAGCTGACGAAGGCGTACTGGCCGTCGGCGGTATAGTTGGGGCGGCCGTTGTCGCGGGTGACCTGGGCGCGCAGCGCTTCGCCCTGCAGCGAGAGCGGACCCTTGATCCAGATCGCTTCCAGGCCGGTGCGGCGCACCTGGTCGGCATCGACCAGGGTGCCCGAATCGACCAGGCGCACGTCGGTCAGGCCGGCTTCCGGGCGCGCGCGCAGGCGCACCCGCGGGCTGAAGCTCACGTCCAGGCCGTTGTGGAAGCCGCGCGGGTTTTCCTGCGAGTACGCCAGGCCCAGATGCAGCACGTCGCCGTCGGCCTTGAACGGGGTCCATACGCCGCGCACCGCCTGGGTGGTGCCGGGGTTGTCGCCCTGCAGATCCTTGCCGCCGTAGGCGCCGGCCTGCAGCAGGTACTGCGGGCGCTCGAAGCTCCACTCCACGCCGGTGCGCCGGCCCTGGTAGATCGCCTGGATCGGCAGCGCGGTCTCCATGAAGGTGTCGGCGCGCGAACTGGTCACGCCCTCCAGGCCGACCGGGACCTTGATGTAGCCCAGCCGCATCTTGCCGTAGTCGCTGCCGAACAGCGCCTTGGTCTCGAAGCGGAAGAACACGTCCAGCCACAGTTTGGACTGGAAGTCGAAGTACACCATCGCGTCGTACACGCCCTTCTTCTTCAGCGTGGCGCCGAACTCCTTGCGCCGGAACGCGTTGTCGTCCTGCAGGCGCGGGTCGTCGTCGGAGAAGTTGTTCCAGTCGTAGCCGTAGTTGGCGGTGGCGGCCAATTCGGTGCCGTCGCTGAAGGCGACCTTGGTCGGCCAGTCATCGAACCGGCTGGCGGCGGCGGGAGCGGCGGCGGTCAGGCACAGCGCAGCGAAGAGAAGGGTATGGCGCATGGTGTGATGTCTTCATTGGTGAAGGAAAAAAACGCGCCGACACTCGACTGACGGGAACGGCAAGGTTTGCGCGGGCGGTGCAGCGTGTCGCCGGGACAACGCGCCGCCCGCGAGCAATCGCGGACGCATCCGGCGCTTCTTTAAAACGGTATGGCGGCCGCGCGGCAACGCATCCCCCTGAATGCGCATGTGGCGCCGGCAGCAGGGCGGGGTGCACGGCAGCGCCGGCACGGAGCGATGCCCGTGGCCGGCGCTGCGCGCCGCCCCTGCCTCCCGTGCGCTGCGGGGACAC
This sequence comes from Xanthomonas theicola, assembly GCF_014236795.1. NCBI lineage: Bacteria > Pseudomonadati > Pseudomonadota > Gammaproteobacteria > Lysobacterales > Lysobacteraceae > Xanthomonas > Xanthomonas theicola. The sequence goes on from NZ_CP049017.1 coordinate 723,164, forward strand.
TGTAACTGCACCGGCAGCGCCGCGACCATGGGACTAGTACCAATAGGTTATCTGCTTGGAAGCCGGCGCCGCGTACAAAGGCAGCATTCCGCGACCTGCGTCGGGTTGCCGGTCTACATCTGCTCCGGAGCGCACTCATGCATATCCCAACTTCCCTGGCCGGCGGCGGCGTGCATCGGCACGTGCCGTTCTACCGGCAGCTGTACTTCCAGGTGGTGGTCGCCATCGTGCTCGGCGCATTGCTCGGCCACTTCGAACCGGCCTTCGCCGAGAAGCTCAAGCCGCTGGGCGATGCCTTCATCAAGCTGGTGAAGATGATCATCGCGCCGGTGATCTTCCTGACCATCGTCACCGGCATCGCCGGCATGACCCAGCTGAAGACGGTGGGCCGGGTGTTCGGCAAGGCGATGATCTACTTCCTGTTCTTCTCCACGCTGGCGCTGGTGGTCGGCATGGTCGTCGCGCACGTGGTGCAGCCGGGCGCGGGCATGAACATCAATGCGGCCGACCTGAACCAGAGCGCAGTCCACAGCTACGTGGAGAAGTCGCACGAGCTGACCCTGGTCGGCTTCCTGGTGGACATCATCCCCAAGACCCTGCTCAGCCCGTTCGTCGGCGACAACATCCTGCAGGTGCTGTTCGTGGCGGTGCTGTTCGGCGTGTCGCTGGCGCTGGTCGGCGAGCGCGGCAGGCCGGTGCTGAACCTGCTGGAGGCGCTGGTCGCACCGGTGTTCAAGCTGGTGCACATCCTGATGCGCGCGGCGCCGATCGGCGCGTTCGGCGCGATCGCCTTCACCATCGGCAAGTACGGGGTGCAGTCGCTGATCAACCTGGCCTGGCTGGTGGGCTCGTTCTACGTGACCGCGCTGCTGTTCGTGCTGGTGATCCTGGGCGCGGTGGCGCACCTGTGCGGGTTCTCGATCTTCAAGCTGATCCGCTACCTGAAGGCGGAACTGCTGCTGGTGCTGGGCACCTCCTCGTCCGAATCGGCGCTGCCGTCGCTGATGGAGAAGATGGAGAAGGCCGGCTGCGAGAAGTCGGTGGTCGGGTTGGTGGTGCCCACCGGCTACTCGTTCAACCTGGACGGCACCAACATCTACATGACCCTGGCCGCGCTGTTCATCGCCCAGGCGACCAACACCGAACTGACCCTGGGCCACCAGATCGCGCTGCTGCTGGTGGCGATGCTCAGCTCCAAGGGCGCCGCGGGCGTGACCGGCGCCGGCTTCATCACCCTGGCGGCGACGCTGGCGGTGGTGCCGGAGGTGCCGGTGGCGGGCATGGCGCTGATCCTGGGCGTGGACCGCTTCATGAGCGAGTGCCGCTCGCTGACCAACTTCATCGGCAACGCGGTGGCCACCGTGGTGGTCTCGCGCTGGGAGAACGCGCTGGATCGCGACCGTCTGCGTATCGCCCTGGACGGCGGCGAAGACGCGCTGTCCGAGGTCGCGGTCGAGCCTGCCGCGATCCGCTGAGTTTTCACCCCGCTGCGCACGCGCCGGCCTTGCCGGCGCGTCGCGTTTGCGGCCCCGGGCCTGCGTGGCGACAGCCGCTAGACAGACTCGGCCCTGGTCCAAGGAGTAGAATCCTGGGTCCTCGCGCCTCTCGACCACAGAAGCCTCGATGTCAAACGACGATTTCAAGCAGGCCGCCCTCGACTACCACCGCCAGCAGCCGGCGGGCAAGATCAAGGTCACCGCGACCAAGCCCATGCTCACCCAGCGCGATCTGTCGCTGGCGTACTCGCCGGGCGTGGCCTTCGCCTGCGAGGCGATCGTCGCCGATCCGCAGCAGGCCAGCGAACTGACCGCGCGCGGCAACCTGGTGGCGGTGGTCTCCAACGGCACCGCGGTGCTGGGCCTGGGCAACATCGGCCCGCTGGCGTCCAAGCCGGTGATGGAAGGCAAGGGCGTGCTGTTCCAGAAGTTCGCCGGCATCGACGTGTTCGACATCGAGATCGACGAGAACGACCCGGACAAGCTGGTGGACATCATCGCCAGCCTGGAGCCGACCTTCGGCGGCATCAACCTCGAGGACATCAAGGCGCCGGAATGCTTCGTGGTCGAGCGCAAGCTGCGCGAGCGCATGAACATCCCGGTGTTCCACGACGACCAGCACGGCACCGCGATCATCGTCGGCGCCGCGGTGCTCAACGCGCTGGTGGTCACCGGCAAGAAGATCGAAGACGTCAAGCTGGCCACCACCGGCATGGGCGCGGCGGGCATCTCCTGCGTCAACATGCTGGTGTCGCTGGGCCTGAAGCCGGAGAACATCCTGGCGCTGGATCGCGATGGGGTGATCCACACCGGCCGCACCGACCTGGACCCGGACAAGCGGCGCTACGCGCGCGACACCGACAAGCGCACCCTGGCCGAGATCGTGGACGGCGCCGACATCTTCCTCGGCCTGTCGGCCGCGGGCATCCTCACCCCGGAGATGGTCGCCACGATGGCGCGCCAGCCGGTGATCTTCGCCCTGGCCAACCCCAACCCGGAGATCACCCCGGAGGCCGCCAAGGCGATCCGCCCGGACTGCATCATCGGCACCGGTCGTTCGGACTACCCGAACCAGATCAACAATGTGCTGTGCTTCCCGTACCTGTTCCGCGGCGCGCTCGACGTCGGCGCCACCGGCATCAACGAGGAGATGAAGATCGCCTGCGTCAAGGCGATCGCGGCGATGGCGCGGCGTGAAGCTTCGGACCTGGGCGCGGCCTACGGCGGCGAGACCCCCAGCTTCGGCCCCGAGTACTTGATCCCGCGGCCACTCGACCCGCGCCTGCTGGTCGAGCTGTCCTCGGCGGTGGCGCAGGCGGCGATGGACTCGGGCGTGGCCACGCGCCCGATCGCCGACATGGAATCCTACCGCGACAAGCTCAGCCAGTTCGTCTACCGCACCAGCCTGATGATGAAGCCGGTCTACGACCGCGCGCGCGCCGACAAGCAGCGTGTGGTCTACGCCGAGGGCGAGGAAGAAGTGGTGCTGCGCGCGGTGCAGAACGTGGTCGACGAGGGCCTGGCGTTCCCGATCCTGATCGGCCGCCCGGACGTGATCGACGCGCGCATCGAGCGCATGGGGCTGCGCCTGGCCGCCGGCGTGGACTTCGAGGTCACCAACATCCACGACGACCCGCGCTTCAACGACTACTGGCAGCAGTACCACGCGCTGACCGAGCGCCGCGGCGTCACCGTCAGCGCCGCCAAGGAACTGATGCGCTCGCGTCCGACCCTGATCGGCGCGGTGATGGTGGCGCGCGGCGAGGCCGACGCGCTGCTGACCGGCGTGGTCGGCCGCTTCCACAAGAAGCTCGGCTACGCGCGCAGCGTGATCCCGCTGGAGCCGCGGGTCAGCTCGACCTCGGCGATGACCGGGGTGATCAACCCACAGGGCGCGTTCTTCTTCCTGGACACGCACGTGCAGGAAGATCCGAGCGCGGAGCAGATCGTCGAGGCCACGCTGCAGGCCGCATACCGGCTGAAGCTGTTCGGCATCGAGCCGAACATCGCGCTGCTGTCGCATTCCAACTTCGGCAGCCACGACTCGCGCGATGCGCTGAAGATGCGCCAGGTGCGCGAGGCGCTGCTCAAGCGCAAGCCCGAGCTCAACATCGACGGCGAGATGCAGGGCGACACCGCCTGGGACGAGACGCTGCGCAAGCAGATCATGCCCAACAGCACGCTGAAGGGCCGCGCCAACCTGTTCGTGCTGCCGAACCTGGAAGCGGCCAACATCGCCTACAACCTGGTGCGCGTGTTCACCGACGGCGTGGCGATCGGCCCGATCCTGATGGGCATCTCCAAGTCGGTACACATCCTCACCAGCAGCGCCACTTCGCGCCGGGTGATGAACATGACCGCGATCGCCGCGGTCGACGCCCAGATCCGCAAGCAGCTGGAAGCAGAAAAACGTTGAGGTGTGATTATGGCGACAGACCGCAATGGTTGGTCCGGCGCCTAGTAATCAACTGTGTCCAGAATTATCTTCGTAGAGGGGGGCAATTGTTGGCTGCTCTTCATGAAGGGGTAGCTCTTGGCTGTCGGAATTAAGCTGCTCAACTTAAAACTGGAAGGAAACAGTATGCGCGAATTGAAGGGATTTGAGGTTAGCCAGGTCAGTAGTGGTGATGGCATCTACTCTAAAAATGTTCAACTTCAGTTTCGAGATATGATGGTGGGCACGGCTGCTGGTGCAATTATGGGTGGTCCGGCTGGCGCTGCGGTTGGCTTGATTGCTGGCGCGATCGTCGGATATCGCGGCGCATAATTGAGTTGACGAGTTGAGGCGCCGCTTGTTCAAGCGGCGCTTTCTATTGGATTCTCAAAATGAAGGTGCTTGCATGATTTTCCGAGACCCGGCTATCGCAATGTGGTTGTTTGTAAAGGTTGGCCGCCCAATCTCGGCTGATTCTATGCGTCGTTCCTTCGGACTGCGCTGTTTTGTGTATGCACTGAACTTCTTCATAACATGGGGGCTTTTTGTCACTATTGTTTGGACATTGCTGGATCCAAATAAATTTGGAATTAGTATTGTCTGTGCAGTCTTGGGCTCTTTGGTTTACGGGGTTTTGGTTGCCGCGGTGCAGCCAAGGATTATCAAGGGGCCTGATGACCAGATATAGCCAAATTTTCTGCTCTTTGGAATGCCGTAAGTTTAAGTTGAGACTTTAAAAACGGATCCATATCCGATCTCCGACGGTAAATTCAACAGGTCGAGACAACCGGGATTGCCCATGCCCCGCTACAAGCCGCAAGAGCGCACGCGTGTTCACCGGCGGCGTGGCGATCGGCTCGATCCTGATGGGCATCTCCAAGCCGGTGCACGTCCTCACCAGCAGCGCCACCTCGCGCCGGGTGATGAACATGACCGCGATCGCCGCGGTCGACGCGAAGATCCGCAGGCAGCTAGTGTGCTGTTTTCGAAAAAACTAGCCGTTGATTGCTGGTGAATATATGTATATCAACATGTTGGCTTGTGGTACACAGGTAAGTTATTTCGAGCACTGCACACTAGAAGCGGAGAAGCACGGCTGAAGTTCCACCTTTATTTTTTGGAAGTTTTCCCCTGCCCCTACCCTCGGGGAGAACGGGCGCACCGCAGTGCGGATGATGACCTGTTCCCCTCCGCCTGCGCATCATGGCGCCATCGCCAGCCGCCGGTTCCGGTCTTTGCCGACGACATTGCAGCATTCGGTCGACAACGCTGGCATCCAAGCAATCGATGCCGTCGTGGCAGCGCCTGCAAGCAAGAGCAGGCCAGGAAAATTGACCTGTATTGCGGCCTGCCGCGGTCTCTTGAAAAGTGCCTATTTCCTGTGATAAATCTCTTTCCATAGACTGACAAGAGGTCGGCGGGGGATCAGGATGTCACCAGGACTGTTCCGCACGTAAGTGCTCCAAGCCAGGCGTACCAGTTGGCTGGGCGGGGTGTCGCTGACCCAGCCACCGAAGGCGTGGCTGTTGACCGTGGCAGCGAGCGCGGTGGCCTCGGCCGTGGTGCTGTTTCTGTGCCTGGCGACCTATACCCGCCGCTCCAGCGTGATCGGGCAATTGCAGCCGGCCAGGGGGCTGGCCACGGTCCTGGCACCGGCCAGCGGCGTGGTCGGGCGCATGCAGGTGTCCGAAGGCGACAAGGTGGCGACCGGGCAGGCCCTGGCGTTGGTCAGCGTGCCGCGTGCCACCGTGGCCAGCGGCGATACCGTGGCGGCGCTGGAACGGCGGTTGGGGCAGCGCCGCGAGGGGCTTGTCGCCGCCCGCGCGGCCGAGTTGGACGCGCTGTCCGTCCAGGACGGAGGGCTGGCCGCACAATTGGCGGCAGCCAGGAGCGAACTGGCGCAGATGGACACCGAGACCGCCACGCGCCGGGAGCAGGTCCGCATCGCCGGGGAGACGCTGGAGCGCCTGCGCCGTCTGGAGGACGTGCGCTATGTCAGCGTGCTGCAGATCAAGCAGCAGGAATCGTCCGTGCTCGAATACACCAGCCAGATGCAGGCGATGCAGCGGCAGGCGATCGCCACCCGGCGGACCATCGTGCAATTGCAGCAGGCGCTGAGGGAACTGCCGGCGCAGCGCCGGTCGGCGCAGGCCGGCTACCAACGCGATCTGGCGCAGTTGGAGTAGGAACAGGTGGAGACCGAGGCGCGCGGTGCGCTGGCGGTGGTGGCGCCGATTGCCGGCATGGTGGCGACGCAGAACGTCAAGCCTGGACAGGCGGTACAGGCCGGGCAGCCGCTGCTGAGCCTGCTGCCGGACGACGGCGAACTGGAGGCCGAACTGCTGGTGCCCAGCCGCGCCATCGGTTTCGTCGCGCCGGGGGATGCGGTGACGCTGCGCTATCAGGCATATCCGTACCAGAAGTTCGGCCACCAGCGGGGCAAGGTGGCGCGGATCAGCCGCAGCGCGTTGAGCCGTGGCGAACGCGGTGCATCGATCGGCGATGCGCAGCAGGGCGAAGCGTACTACCGGGTGACGGTGGCGCTGGCGCGGCAGGCGATCACCGCCTATGGCAGGTCGGAACCCTTGAAACCCGGAATGTTGCTCGATGCGGACATCCTGGGGGAGAAGCGGAGGCTGATCGAATGGGTGTTCGAGCCGTTGTATGCGCTCAAAGGAAAGGTTGGAAGCGACTGATCCTGTGAGGTAGAGATTGCCGGGTGGGTTCCCGGCCCCAAGGCGCAGGGGTGCTGTGCCAACACTTCAAAGGAGATAGGGAAATGCGGGAGTTGACTATGAACGAACTGAATGAAGTCGATGGTGGGACATCATATAGTGCTGGATATGCCACTGGGCAATTTGTCGCCAAGACCATTATCGCGGTTGGTACTGTTGCGGGGCTCTATGCTCTCCTGATTTCGGCTTGATAGGGGGAATTATGAAAGAAATGAATAATTTAGACGTTGATGCAGTTTTTGGTGGAGTTGGAACTGCTGGCGCTCCACCGATTTCGGGTAATGAGTTGATTGGAGGCTCGAGGGAAGCTGCAAGTTTTCTGAAGGGTTTCTTGCAGGGGTTCTACGACACATTTTGATTTAAATGAAGGCCGCCTGCCCGTTTTACGGGCGGGCTTACATGGGAGTACACTCATGAAACTGGCTTTTGCATGTGCACTGTATATAATTATTCTTGGAGCTATCGTTTTTAAGTCCGGATTTGAAAGGTCGGACTATTTATTGATGCTGATTGGATTTATTTCATTATTTGTCGCCTACAGGGTTTGGAAGTCTATCGATTCGGCGAGCAACGCGGGCAAATTGAAATAGCGCCAAGATTTTTAATTATCTTGCAAGTCCAAGTGAATGCATGGTATGCGCAAGACTTTAAATACGCAGGTCTCCCTCTGGACAAGAGAGTATAGATAGTGATTGCGAGTCGCAGGTGGAACGACATCGACATACTTCCATCGAAGGAGGGAGAGGGGTGGTCTGTTTTCAAGGCGCGCAAACAGATCGATGCAAGCTACTCCGAGATTGCATCTCTCGTTGCGCGTTGGCTGCCGGCAAATCCTCTACTTATCGGGGCTCCGGGAGAAAAGCGGTTTCTACCTCCTGTGCTTATCTCGGAATTTGAGGCTGTTGCGCTTAGAACCGTTCGAAACAACTGCCGCAACATGATTATTGCGCTTGCGGCGTGCGGAGTCGTTCTACTGTGTACTTCTGCAGCTGATCCAACATCCTCTGTTTTTTTGATCGGACTAATGGCGATTGCACTCGGGGCGACCATCGCTCTTGACTACTATCTTGGATTGCGGAACCGCGAGCGCTTGACTGAGAGGGCACTTTTTTTTCGTTGGCTTAAGGTCGATTCGTCAGCCAGACTTGGATTCCTTGTTTGGCTTGTCATCGCACTTGGCATGGGTGTACTGCAATGGCTGTTGCTGCAACACCTTGGGAGTATGGATTCACTATTCCATAACTTTGGCTTTATGTACGCTGATGTGAGTGCTGGGCAGTATTGGAGGATTATAACCGGTCCGTACTTGCACTATTCGATGTTTCATTACTTGAATAACGTAATGCTTCTGCTGTTCGCGGGGACTCTGGCGTTTGCTTTGTTTGGAAGATCGGTATTTTTAGTTTTTATTATCGGAAATGCTTGTGCTGCACTCGCGCAGATGAAATTTGGGGGAGGGGACTTTGATAATTATGGGGGGGTATCAGGTGGGGTCTATGCATTGTTTGGCGCACTGATCTCGGCGGGGGTGGTCAAGCGCCAGTTGTTTCCAAAAGGCTTTTGGTTGTTGATCTTAAATCTGACTGTGCTTGGAATATTTGCGTCAGAGGTCATTTCAGAAAATACAGCGTCGGCTGCCCACGCCGCCGGTATCTTCCTTGGGGGGGAGTGGGCATCTACTACGGCCTCAAGCAAGCGAGCAGTTAAATTTGAGAATCATCGTCCAGAATGAAATGTCCGAGTGCGGACTTGCCTCCCTGGCCATGGTCTCAGGCTGGCATGGAAAAGCGCTGGGCCTGTCTGAAATGCGCGGCCGCTTTCCACTGTCGCTGAAAGGCGCCAAACTCAGCCACCTGATCCATATCGCCCAGCAAACTCGGCTTCTCCTCCCGCCCCGTTCACGCTTCCGGAATTGCCCTTGGAGACGCAGTACAGCCTAAAGCATGAAGGTGCGATGATTTGATGCGAACGCTGTTGAGTGCGTATCGGCGGTTTTAATCCGATGTTGATGAATCATATCTCGCCGTATGCGGATTTTCTTAAATGCTCAGTCGGCCATCAAATAAATCGATGTATTGTGAATGGAAGTTCGGCGTTAGTTTTTTGAGGCGTATGTCGGTTCTTCCCCGGCGCAGGGTATGCGTCATAGCGACTGTGAGAGGTGATCTATGCGTGAGTTGAAATTTGAAGAAACCGTTGCTGTTACTGGCGGGCTTGAGGCCGGCTGCTCATATACCAAGACGGTCACAAAGAACGCAGATGGAAGCACGACGACAACCAAGACGTACGAATGTCATGCTAAGGCCTGATTCTGATTTTTAATGAGGCCTCGGTTCAATGTCGAGGCCTCATTTTACGAAAATAGAATGGAGTAATTCGCGGATGATTCGTATCGCAACTCTGGCCGTTGCTTTTCTTTCGATCGTTTTTTTTTTTGTGGAGATGCTCATGCAGGCTGGAAGCGAATATCGCCCGATCTCATAGAGTTGAGTGGCGATATCGACGCGAATTCCGATGTGGAATATTTTAAGGCGGCAACGGGCGGTTATTCGAAAATTGTCGTTCATAGCGGAGGGGGTTTCCCACGCGTTGCGCTGAAGATTGCCGAAGACATCGTTCGGCGACGGCCCATCGAAGTGAGGGTGAATGGGGTGTGCCTATCGGCGTGTGCCAGCTACATCGCGGTGGCCGCTTCTTCGCTGAAGGTCGATTGCGGAGCTGTTCTCGGGTGGCATGGGACGCTGCCAACTGGGAGCGAAGGAGCGGTTTCGCTGGCGGCGGAAGGAGCTCCTGGCGCATTGGTGGAGAAATATCGCAGTTGGCTGGACAAGTTTCACGCGGACGAGCGTGCTTTCTACAGTCGTGCTGGAGTGAACTACGCGATGTTGGAGCATGCGGGTCAGCAGGTAAAAATGAGTTCCGGAAAGGCGGATGAATATACGCTCGACGAGAAGACGGGAGAGTACTCCTACACCAGCACCCCGTCTGTCTGGATCCCTCAGGGTGGCACGTTGCAGAAATATGGGGTTGCTGGAGCTGAGTATTGTCCTGGATACACGGATGAAATGATTGTGGATGCAATGAAGAAAGCTGGGGTGAAATCATCGTTCGTGTTGGAGCATTAAGGCAGTGCTCAGTCGCAACTATTACGCGGCCGGCTGATGGACGCCTGCTTGCAGAACGAAGCCGCCGAGTGCGGCCTGGCGTCGTTGGCGATGGTGGCGGGTGCCTACAACCTTCACGTCGGCCTGCCGGAAATGCGCCGCCGCTTTCCACTGTCGTTGAAAGGGGCCAAACTCAACCACCTGATCCATATCGCCCAGCAACTCGGCTTCTCCACCCGGCCACTGCGTCTGGATATGGAGCACCTGGGCCAGCTCAAGCTGCCCTGCATCCTGCACTGGGACCTCAACCACTTCGTGGTGCTGGCCAGGGTCGGCAAGTCGAACGCCACGATTCTCGATCCGGCCATCGGCGAGCGGAAACTGTCGCTCGACGAGGTGTCCAGGCATTTCACCGGTGTGGCGCTCGAACTGACGCCAACCGCCGGGTTCACGCCACAGAAGGCGGTTCCCTCGATTTCGGCGCGTCAGTTGACCGGTCCGATCCGCGGTTTGTGGCACGCGCTATCGCAGATTCTGCTGCTGTCCGCAGCACTGCAGGTGTTCGTCGTCCTGGCGCCGTTCTACATGCAGTGGGTGGTGGACCAGGTGCTGGTCTCGGCCGACCGCGACCTGCTGGTGGTGCTGGGCCTTGGATTCGGTCTTGCGTTGTTACTGCAGGTGGGGATCGGGCTGTTGCGCGGGTGGTCGGTGGTCTACCTGTCTTCGAAGCTCGGATTGCAGTGGATGGGCAATGTGTTCGCGCACTTGCTCAGGCTGCCGCTGGACTTCTTCGAGAAACGCCACCTGGGCGATGTGACCTCGCGCATGGCCTCGGTGCAGGCGATCCAGCACACGCTTACCACCAGCTTCGTCGAAGCGATCATCGACGGACTGATGGCGGTGGTCACGCTGGCACTGATGTTGATCTACAGTTGGAAGCTGGCGCTGGTGACGTTGCTGGCGGTGGCGCTGTATCTGGGTATTCGCGCGATGGCCTACCGGCCGGTGCGCGATGGCACCGAGCAGCAACTGGTCGCCGCCGCCAGGCAGCAGACTCATCTGCTGGAATCGCTGCGTGGCATGCAGAGCCTGAAGGTGGCCGGTGAGGAATCGCTGCGCCGCTCCACCTACGACAACCTGCTCAACGACACCGTCAACCAGGACGTGAAGCTGGCCCGGATGTCGCTGGGCTTCTCCAGTGCCAGCCAGTTGCTATTCGGCATCGAGCGGATCGCGGTGATCTGGATCGGCGCGACGCTGGCGCTGGACAGCGTGTTCTCGGTCGGCATGCTGGTCGCCTATCTGGCCTACAAGGACCAGTTCGCCATGCGCGTGAGCGGGCTGATCGACAAGTGGATCGAGTTTCGCATGCTGCGTCTGCATGGCGAGCGCCTGGCCGACATCGTACTGACGCCGCCGGAAGATGACGAGGCGCTGCACGAGGCGCTGCCGCCGGCCGAGCCGCGCATCGAGGTCGAGGGGCTGTCGTTCCGCTATGCCGAGGGCGAGCCATGGGTGCTCAAGGACTGTAGTTTCGCGATCGAGCCGGGTGAGTCGGTGGCGATCGTCGGCGCCTCCGGCTGCGGCAAGACCACGCTAGTGAAGCTGTTGCTTGGGCTGCTCAAGCCAACCGAAGGCGCGATCCGCATCGGCGGCCACGATCTGCATAAGCTCGGCCCGCGCAACGTGCGCAAGATCGTCGGCGCGGTGATGCAGGACGACCAGTTGTTCGCCGGCAGCATCGCCGACAACATCGGCTTCTTCGATCCGGACTTCGACCTGCAGCGGATCGAGGCGGCGGCGCGGCTGGCGGCGGTGCACGAGGACATCGCCGCGATGCCGATGGGCTACCACAGTCTGATCGGCGATATGGGCAGTTCGCTGTCCGGCGGCCAGAAGCAGCGGGTGATCCTGGCGCGGGCGCTGTACCGGCAGCCGACGCTGTTGTTCCTGGACGAGGCCACAAGCCATTTGGACGTGATGCGCGAGCGCCTGGTGAACGAGGCGGTGAAGCAATTGAAGCTCACCAAGGTGATCGTGGCACATCGGCCGGAGACGATTGCCAGCGCCGACCGCGTGCTGGTGATGGAGCAGGGCCGGATCGTGCAGGAAGTGCGGCCACGGCCGGCGTCCGTTGAAGCGGTGGCGGTCTGATTCTGTATGCGCAGGTGCAAATGTCGATTCCAACCGCTCCAACCGGGACCGGGCAGCCAATGCCGGGCAGCAGCGCCGCAGCGATGAAACGGGCGACTGCGCTGCCGCATTCCTGGTCGTGGCTGGACATCAGGCCGCGGTAACGCCTGCAACCAAGGCACCGAGTCGAACGCGGTGCCCACCACACCGCGCGATATCGCAGTCTGCAATGGCAGGCTGCCCTCGGCGCGTGCAGCGCATACAGCTTGTGCTTGTCCTGAGGACGTTGGCGCCAGATCCGCTCGGCACGCTCCCGCCACATCTGCATCGGTTGCCGCGCCGCCTCATCGACCATGTCCAGCTTCCGTGCGATGTCCCGGATCACTCGTCCCGGCAGCGTGCGCTGCCGGCGCAGCGCCCGCCGCATCCGCTTGAACTGGCGTGCGCGGGCGTAGCAGCCGGCCTGCCGGCTCAGCCCGGCCCTCCGCGTTCACAGCTCTGCCGAAGCCTCAGACCGTACTGCTTGCACAACAACAGCAGCAGCTGGCGCTGCGCCACCTATCGCAGCCGGCTGTCGGTCGGATGGGGATCGTTCTCCTGCATCTTGCTGTCCACGATCACCCGCGATAGCTCGCGTGCATCGACCGCCTTCACTGCCCGGGCGGCGTTGATCCTCTGCGTCAGCGGTTCCTCTGACATCGACTGCTGCCCCGACCATTTCAAGCACCGAGGGAGGATCGCTGCAAGGGCATCGAACGCAACGATCGTTTGGGTCGTCATCGCTGGGTCGTCGAGCGCACCCATGCCTGGTTCGCTGGCATGGACAAGCTGCACGTCCGCTTCGAACGACGCATCGATGTCCACCTGGCGCGGCTGCCTCTTGCGTGCTCCATCACCTGCCTACGGCTCTTTCCAGGGTTTTGCTAGCCGCTCCAAATGGCGCCGCTTTCCCCAAAGCCGCCCTCTCGCGTCCGAGAAGGCGGCGCGACTCAAGGCCGGATCCTGGGAGGATGGGCAAGCACGCGCGTGATTGCCGCCAGTGCCGTCGATCTGGCCTCTTCCTGAAAGACAGGTCGTTGCGATTGGACGAGCGCGTTGACAGTCATCGACGTGCCCAGTGCGGAGTGGTCCTGACGGATGCGGCCATCCGGGGTTTGCGCGAACCTGATTACCCATCAGTCGCATCCCTTGATTCGGGGCTGGTCAATGCTGCAAGCCGCTGATTCGACAGAGGCGATGCGACGATGGCCAAGAAGAACCTGATCCAGTTCCAGGCGGGCATGAGCCTGCCGGCGTTCCTGCGGTCCTATGGGAACGAAGCGCAATGCCGGCAAGCCGTCTTTGAACAACGGTGGCCGCAAGGCTTCTTTTGCCCAGCGTGTGGACATCGGCGGTCTTGCCAGTTGCACAGCCGCGATCTGCTCCAATGCAATCGCTGCAAACATCAGACCTCCTTGACGCGCGGCACCTTGTTCGCTGATACCAAGCTGCCGTTGCGCACCTGGTTCCTGGCGATCTACCTCCTCAGCCAGCACAAGAACGGCATCTCGGCGTTGGCGCTGCGCCGGCAACTTGGAGTGAGCTACAACACCGCCTGGCTGATCAAACACAAATTGATGCAAGCCATGGTCGAACGCGAAGCCTCCCATCAGTTGAGCGGGGATATACAGGTGGACGACGCCTTTTGGGGCGGAGAGCGCCACGGCGGCGGGGCCGGCCGTGGCAGTCCGGGCAAGACCCCGTTTGTGGCCGCCGTTCAGTGCTCTGCGCAGGGACATCCTGTCGCCATGCGCCTGGATGTGGTGGCCGGTTTTCGCAAGGCCGAACTGACCCGCTGGGCAAGCCGCTATGTCGCCCCAGGCAGTCGCGTTGTTTCCGATGGCCTGAGCTGCTTCCCAGGCGTGGCCCTGGCCGGATGCCACCATACCGCCATCTTCAACCGCGGCCGGCGAGTGCCCACAGAGCCGGCGCTTATCTGGGTCAACACCCTCCTGGGCAACATCAAGAACGCCTTGCATGGCACCTATCACGCCTTGCGCCCAAAGTACCTGCAGCGCTACCTCAGCGAGTTCTGCTATCGCTTCAACCGACGCTTCGACCTGGCCGCCTTGGTGCCACGATTGATCTGCGCCTCCCTCCACACTCCACCGCTGCCCTATCGGATTGCTACGCTGGATGCGTGATGTGGGTAATCAGGTGCGCGAATGCGCTGACCATGCGCGCGCCAGCGATCGCAACGCTACGGCCGCCGGGAAGCGTGGACTTCATCATCGGCGAGGTGGGTTGGGTGAAGTCGGTGATCTCGACCTGCATGATGAAACCGCTGCACTTCAGCAATACCGACACACTGTTGTACGCTCCGTCCGAGATTCTGGCCACGCCACGCGGATGCTGGGCGTGATAGTCGCATCCGGAAACATGCAGATAATGCTCGTCGACCGCCAAGTAGCTTGTGGCTTTCACCTGCGCGGCGGCCTCAACGAGCTGGTCGAACTGCTCGACCAGCGCCTTGCTGGTCGGAAGCGCGCTGGACTGGATCGGAGCCGGTGCGGAAATGCTGGAAGCAGGCGCTGTCGATTGCGCGCTCGCCATGCGGCCTGTCTCTGCGTGCCGCGCCGTGTAGTTGGGGGTCATGACCTCCTGCGAGATGGCGGCCGATGCGGCAAGCAGTGCGGAAAGAATGATCGGATTCATCACATCCAGCCCTCCGGAAGGCAGCAGTCGTAAGCATAACTGTTGAAACAAGGCGATTTACTATTACAGTACATCCTAGCCCTTGGATCGCTGGTGTCGACTATATAGTGTACGCCAGTGACTATATAACCGCCTGCCGTGCAAAAAAAGCAGCCTGCTCGGCTACGAAATCCGCTGGAGATGTCTACGAAATGCTCTGCTTTTCCAGCTGGGTTGGTTACGACAGAGTGCGTCTCCATCAATGACATGGCGCCTGAGGGGGACCATGTGATGCTTTCGTTGACAGTCGCGCAATTCGCGCGGGAGAACATGCGTAATTGTCCAATCGACAAATAGCCGGATTGGGCGATGCAACTGCCCGACGCTGCGATCAACAGCACGCTGAGAGAGAGTCGTATTGAAGCGAGCTTCCCATTCATATCCACAAATACACTCCTTAGACTCAACTTCCAAGCGCAACACCCTCTCAGCCAGTAGGGTGTATGCATGTCAAGAAGCTATCTCCACCTGAGCGCAGAAGAGCGCGCGGTACTCCAAATCGAAACGCGACGTGGTCAGAGCTTACGCTCGATATCCAGGCTGCTGGATAGAAGCCCGTCGACATCGAGCAGGGAGCTGGCCAGGCAGCAAGCCACGGTCTACCGTGCTCGAGAGGCGGCCATGCGTTACCGGACAGGACGTCAGCACAGCGTTCGGCGGCGACGGCTGACACCGGGAACGGATTTATTCCAGATGGTGCGCGATCATCTGGTGCTGTGGCGCTGGTCGCCCCAGCAGATTGCTGCCAAGCTGCTCCTCATGTCCCCGGATGATCCTGCCCAGCGCGTCAGTCACGAAACCATCTACGCCACGATCTACGCGCACCCGCGCGGCGGCCTGAAAAAGGAGCTTGTGGAGGCGTTGCGCCAGCGCAGGCCGCCCCGGGGATCACGGCGCACGACCGCCGCCAAACGCAGCTGGGTGCCTGAGGAACCGCGGATCGTGCACCGACCCGAAGAGGTGCAACAGCGGTTGGTCCCAGGACATTGGGAAGGTGACTTGATCAAGGGAGCGTTCAATCGTTCCTGTGCTGGCACCCTGGTGGAGCGCAAGACGCGTTTTGTGGTGCTGTGCCGGATGGACGGCTGCACCGCCACAGACGCACTGGAAGGTTTCACCCGTCAGATGAAGAAGCTCCCCGCATCCATGCGAACCAGCTTGACCTATGACCGTGGCACCGAAATGACGCGCTATGCCGAGCTGATGGAACGGTTGAACATCGACCTGTGGTTTGCCGATCCGCACGCACCGTGGCAGCGCGGAAGCAATGAGAACACCAACGGTCTACTTCGCCAGTTCCTGCCCAAGGGGGCGGACCTATCCGCCGTCAGCCAGGAATACCTCAATCACATCGCGTTGCTGATGAACACTCGCCCTCGCCAGACACTTGGCTGGAAGACGCCTAGCGAGGCAATGGAAGCGGACATCGCAGCGTTCAAATCACGTGTTGCACTTGATTCTTGAGACCGCCCTCCTTAGTACTGGAATAAATCCGTTCCCGGTGTCAGCCGTCGCCGCCGAACGCTGTGCTGACTTTGTCATGGATGACGATAGAAACCGTTCGGTATTCTATTGCTCGGCCCTAACGGACCACCACTCTGCTACAGGCATTCCTGCCTGTCCCCTGTACAAGAATGAGGGCAGGCGTCGCGGTTGCCAGCGCAGTACGCACCTGCCGTTGCGCACTGGCCGTGCTGGTCAGGCCATCCGCTTGCCGGAAGGCAGCGGCAACGCACCGGGGTCGGTCGGGTTGTTGAGCTTGGACGGCTTGCCGGTCAGCAGCACATAGGCGTCGACGCCGGTGAGTTCGGCGATCTTCAGCAAATGCCGGGCATTGGGAACGGAACGATTGTTCTCCCAGTGACCCAGGGTGCTATGCGCCACGCCCAGCAAGGCCGCCAGTTCGCGCAGCGTGAAACCGGCATTGCGCCGGGCCTGCATCAATCGCACACCTATATCCACGGGACACCTCAGAGCGGCATGTCGGGCCGCGCACCCCCAGCATAGTAGGCCCTGTGCTCGGCATCAAGCCGACAAATGCGAACAGGCCAGGAAAAGCGGCGCGTCGGTGCGGCACGGCGCCCGCCGCGGCCCGGGTCGGACTGCTAGAATTCGCTGTCTCTTCCGCCGTGTCCCCATCGCCATGAGCCTGACCGCCACCGCGCCCGCCAATGCCGAGAAGCGCTACGACGTGCACCACGCCGACCTGCCGCTGAGCTGCCCAACCCCAGAGATGGCGCTGTGGAACTCGCACCCGCGGGTCTACCTGCCGGTGCAGGAAGAAACCGACCACCAGGCCAAGTGCCCTTACTGCGGCGCGGTCTTCGTGCTGGTCGACTGATTGCCGGTGCGATGCATCGCCTGACCGTGGCGCAGCTGCTGCCGGCGCTGGAGTCCGGCGGGGTCGAACGCTCCACGCTGGAAATCGCCCAGGCGCTGGTCGCGGCCGGGCACCGTGCGCTGGTGGTGTCGACCGGCGGCCGCCTGCTGCCGGCGCTGGCCGCGACCGGCGCCGAGCACATCGCCCTGGACATCGGCCGCAAGTCGCTGTTGACCCTGCGCCACGTGCCGGCGCTGCGCCGCCTGTTCGTGCGCGAACGGGTGGACATCGTGCATGCGCGCTCGCGGCTGCCGGCCTGGCTGGGCTGGCACGCGCTGTTTGGCCTGCCGGCGGCGCAGCGGCCGCGCTTGGTCAGCACCGTGCACGGACTCAATTCGCCGGGCCGCTACAGCGCGATCATGGCCCGCGGCGAACGCGTGATCTGCGTGTCCGCCACGGTGCGCGACTACGTGCTGCGCCACTATCCGAAGACCGATCCGGCGCGCGTGCGGGTGATCCCGCGCGGCATCGACCCGGCGCAGTTCCCGCGGCGTGCGCGGCCCGATCCCGCCGCGCGCGCCTGGGCCGTCACCCAGGCGCCGGCCGCGGCCGGCCGCGGCCCGCTGCTGCTGTTGCCCGGGCGCGGCACCCGGCTCAAGGGCCACGCCGACGCGCTGCGCCTGCTCGCCGCGCTGCGCGCCGACGGCAGCGACGCGCGGTTGTGGTTGCCCGGCGCGCGCGAGGCCGGGCGCGCCGCCTACGTGCAGGAACTGGAGGCCGAGGCCGCCGCGCTGGGCATCGCCGAGGCGGTCGCGTTCACCGCGCCCACCGCGCGCATCGCCGAGGCCTATGCCGCCAGCGACCTGGTGCTGCAATTGTCGCGCAAGCCGGAAGCGTTCGGCCGCACCGTGGTCGAGGCGCTGGCGGTGGGGCGGCCGGTGCTGGGCTGGGCGCACGGCGGGGTCGGCGAACTGCTGGCGCAGCTGCAGCCGGCCGGCGCGGTGCCCGCGTTCGATGCGCCGGCCCTGCATGCCGCGGCGGTACGGCTGCTGGCGCAGCCGCCGGCCGCGCCGGCGCAGATTCCCTATACGCTGCAGGCGATGCAGCACGCGACCTTGGCGGTGTATGACGAACTCCTGTCCTGATCCCTCCCTGCCTGCGCCGTTGACGCCGGCGCGCAGCGAACGCTGGGCGCCGATCTGGGTGCTGGCGTTCGTGGCGCTGTGGCCGGCGCCGGGCCTGGCGGCGGGGGTGCTGGCGCTGGGCGCGCTGGCGACCCTGGCGCGCCTGCTGCACAGCCGCTTCCGGGGCGGCGCCAGCCTGCTGAGCGGCCCGGCGTGGGCGCTGACCACGCTGCTGTTCCTGACCTATTGGCTGCCGCAGCCGCTGTCGGCGCTGGGTGCGGTGGACGCGCCGCTGGCGCTGCGCGAGTCGGCGGTGGATCTGCGCTTCCTGCCGTTCCTGTGGCTGGTGGCGATGGCGGTGGCGACGCCGCGTGGCCGCCGCACCACCTTCAACGGCCTTGCGCTCATCGCCGCGGTGTGGACCGCCGACGCGCTGGCGCAGGCGCTGTTCGGCAGCAGCCCGCTGTTCTGGTCGATGGACCAGCTGAAGTGGGCGATCAGCCACCACGGCCTGTGCACGCCGCAGGAGATCGCATTGGCCGACCGCCTCAGCGGCGCGTTCGGGCCGTGCAACCTCAAGTTCGGCCAGATCCTGGCCAGCCTGTCGCCGTTCCTGCTGTTCGCGGCCGCGCGCCGCGGCGGTGTCTGGGGCTGGCTGCTCGCGGCGGCGGCGGTGGGCGTGGTGCTGGTGCTGGCCGGTTCGCGCGCCTCGTGGATCACCTACGCGTTGCTGCTGGCGCTATCGGGCTGGCGCCTGCTCGGCGCGCGCAAATTGCTGGCGCTGGCGGTGGCGGCGGTGCTGGTCGCCGGCGTGCTGGGCACGCTGTCGCCCCAGGTGCGCGACCGCTTCGAGCGCACGTCGCGGGCGCTGAGCGGGCATCCGGCCGACCTCAACGCGGCGTTGACCGGGCGCGCGCAGATCTGGACCGCGGCCTGGTGCATGATCCGCGCGCATCCGCTCAACGGGGTCGGTGTGCGCGGCTTCCGCGAGGCTTACCCCAGCTGCGATCCGGATCCGACCCATGCCGGGGAGTGGGGTCGCGAGCCGGCCTTCCACGCGCACCAGATCGTGCTCGAGGTGCTCAGCGAGACCGGCGTGATCGGCTTGCTGCTGTGGCTGGCCGGCGCCGCCCAGGCATGGCGCGCATGGCGCTACGCCTCGCCGCGGGCGCGCGAGCGGGCGCGGCCGGCGATGTTGGCGCTGCTGGTGACGGTGTTCCCGTTCAACACCCACCTGGCGTTCTATTCGTCGTTCTGGGGCTCGCTGACGCTGCTGCTGGTCGGCCTCTACGCGGGTGCGCTGCTGGCCGAGGAGCGCGCCGCGCCGGCCGTTGCGCCGCCCGCGGGCCAGAGGGCGCACGCTCAGTCGCGTGCGTAGAACTGGCTGCGGCCGCCAGGCTGGCGCTTGAAGCGGCGGTGGATCCACAGGTACTGCGCCGGCGCCTCGCGCACCATGGCCTCGATCGCGGCGTTGACCCGCGCGGTGTCGGCGACCATGTCCATGGACGGGAAGTCCTGCAGCGGCGGGGCGATGCGCAGCACGTAGCGGGCGCCTTCGCGGCGGTGGAAATACGGCACCACCGCACAGCCGGTCAACCGCGCCAGTTGGTGGGTCGCGGTGATGGTGGCCGCGGACATGCCGAAGAATGGCACGAACACCGTGTCCTTGCCGCGCATGTCCTGGTCCGGCGCGTACCACAGGAAGCCGCCGCGCTTGAGGTGGCGCACGCTGCCGCGCAGGTCCTCGTTGGCGAACATGGCGACGGCGTAGCGCAGGCGGCCGCGCTTGACCGCCCACTCGAACACCGGGTTGCGGTGGCGGCGGTACATGCCGGCCAGCGGCACGTACTGGCACAGCAGGCGGCCGCACATCTCCAGGGTCATGAAGTGGCCCGACACCAGCAGTACGCCGCGGCCCTGCGCCTGTAGCGCGCGCAGATGCTCCAGGCCTTCGATGCGGGTGCGGCGGCGGATCGGGCCGAGGCCGCCCCACCAGGCGCGGGCGAACTCGAAGACGCCCACGCCCAGCGCATCGAAGCTGTCGCGCAGTAGGCGCGCGCGCCAGGCATCGCTGTGTTCGGGGAAGCACAGTTGCAGATTCACTGCGGCGGCATGGCGGCGGGTGCCGGCCAGGCGCAGCGCTAGCCAGCCGACGCCGCGGCCGAGCGCGCGCTGCAGCAGCCAGGGCAGCCGCGCGATCGCCACGGCGACGCCGAGCAGCAGCCAGGTCGGCCAGTGCCGCGGCGAGCGCGGCGGCGGTGCGGCGGCGGCGAGAGCGGGGGATGGGTCGGACATGCGCCAAGTTTAGCCGGGAGCGGGTCCGGGCCGGTCAGCGCGATCGCGGCGCGCTGGCCGACGCGCGCGTTGGGATGCGCGCGGGACGGCGCTGGCACGCGTCCGCCATGGGCGCAACGCCGCTTCCTTGCCGCGCATGCCCAGGCATGGCGCGACCACGCGGCGGGCGGCGGCCGCGATCGTCTGCCGCGCGCGGCGCAACCCGCTATGCTTCTCCGATGCGCAACGATTTCATCGAGCGGCTGCTGCGCGGCCTGTACTCGGCCGTGCTCTACCTCCTGCTGCCGGTCACCGTCTATCACCTGGTCTGGCGCGGGTTCCGCGTGCGCCAGTACTTCCAGCGCTGGGACGAGCGCTACGCCTCGTATCCGCAGGCGCGCGGGCGGCCGCGGGTGTGGCTGCACGCGGTGTCGGTGGGCGAGGTCAACGTCGCCGCGCCGGTGGTCGACGCGCTGCGCGCGCAGCGCCCGGACATCCGCTGGGTGATCACCACCATCACCCCGACCGGGTCGGAGCGGGTGCGCGCGCTGTGGGGCGATGCGCTGGACCACGTCTACCTGCCATACGACGTGCCCGGCAGCGTCGGCCGCTTCCTGCAGCATTTCCGCCCGAGCCTGGCGCTGATCCTGGAAACCGAACTGTGGCCGAACATGCTGTTCGGCTGCCGCGACCGCAACATCCCGGTGTATGTGCTCAACGCACGCCTGTCGGCGCGGTCGCTGCGCGGCTACCGCCTGCTGCGGCCGTTGATCGGGCGCGCGCTGCGGACCGCGACCTGCGTGGCCGCGCAGTCGCAGGCCGACGCCGAACGCTTCATCGAACTGGGGGCGCTTCCCGCACAGGTGCGCGCGCTGGGCAACCTGAAGTTCGATATCGCCGTGCCCGCGCAGTTGCCGGAGTTCGTCGCCGCGTTCGGCCAGCGGGTGGCGCCGACGCGCCCGGTGTGGATCGCCGCCAGCACCCACGAAGGCGAAGAGACCTCGGTGATCGAGATGCACCGGCAGCTGCGCCGGCAGTGGCCGGACCTGCTGCTGCTGTGGGCGCCGCGCCATCCCGAACGCTTCGCCAAGGTCGAGGCGCTGGCGCGCGACCAGGGCTGGCGCGTGGCCACCCGCCGCCTGCAGCGGTGGCCCGGCGCCGAGGACGGTGTGTTCGTGATCGATACGCTGGGCGAGCTGATGACGTTCTACGCCTGCGCCCGGGTCGCTTTCGTCGGCGGCAGCCTGCAGCCGATCGGCGGGCACAACCTGCTGGAGCCGGCCGCGGTCGGCACGCCGTCGGTGAGCGGGCCGCACCTGCACAATTTCGCCGAGATCGCGCGGCGCATGCACGAGGCCGGCGCGGTCGCGATCTGCGAGGACGCCGCGGCCGTGTGCGCGGCGCTGGGCGAGCTGCTGGGCGATGCGCAGGCGCGCGCGCGCATGGCCAAGGCCGGCTGCGCTCTGGTCGCCAACGGCCGCGGCGCGCTGCAGCGGATGCTGCGGCTGATCGCGCAGGACCTGCCGCCGGTGGCGCACCAGCCGGCGCCCGGCGGCGACTAGCGCCTGCTTCGGCAGTGCCGCAACGCCGGCATGCAAAAGCGGCGGGCCCGCAGGCCCGCCGTTCGCGGGATCGCGCCGACGCCGCGCGCCGGCGCTACCGGGTGCTGCTGCCGGAGTTGAGCTTGGATTCCGTACTCTGCGTCAGCAGCGCGTTGATCGACTGCACTTCGGCCACGTCCAGCGCGCCCAGCGCCTGGCTTAGCAGCAGGCGGTTCTGCAGGAAGTTGTAGCGCGCCTGCGCATAGGCCAGCTGCGCCTGGTACAGGGTGCGCTGGTTCTGCACCACGTCCAGCACGGTGCGCGTGCCCACTTCCAGGCCGACCTGCGAGGCATCGTAGGCGGCCTGCGCCGACACCACCGCCAGGCGCCGCGCCTCGATTTCGCTGATGCCGGCGACGACGGTCTGGTACGCATTGCGGGTATTGCGGTCGAGCGCGCGCTTCTGCTGCTCGTAGGTGTCCTGGGCGATGTCGCGCTGCGCCAGCGCCTGGCGCACCGCCGACTGGGTGGCGCCGCCGGCGAAGATCGGGATGTTCAGGGTCACCCCGATGACGTTGCTGTCCGAGCGCGGCGAATTGCTGCCGGAGACGCTGTCGCCCCAGCTGGCGTCGCGGCCGGCGCTGGCCGACAGGTTCAGCGTCGGCAGGTGGCCGGCGCGCGCGGCGGAGACGCGGTTCTCGGCGGACTGCACCTGGTACTGGTTGGCGCGCAGCGACGGGTTCTTGTCCAGCGCCGAGGCAATCAGGCTGTCGATGTCGCCGTTCCCGGCCGGCAGCTGTGGACGGAAGTCTTCCGGCAGGCCGCGCAGGTCGTGCACCGGCTGCCCGGTGATCTCGGTCAGGGCCTGGTACAGGTCCTGCAGCGAATTGCGCGCGGTGATCGTATCGGCACGCGCCTGGTCGTACTCGGCGCGCGCTTCGTGCACGTCGGTGATCGGCGCCAGGCCCACTTCCAGGCGCTTGTCGGCGTAGTCGAACTGCTTCTTGGCGGCGGCTTCGTTGGTTTCCGCCGCGACCAGCGACTCGATCGCGACCAGCACGTTGAAGTAGGCGGCCGAGGTGCGCACGATCAGGTCGTCGTTGGCCGATTGCAGCGTGTAGTCGGCGGCCAGGCTGTTGGCCTTCTGCGCGCGCAGGGTGGCGAACTGGGCGAAGTTGACCAGGGTCTGCTGGCCCTGGATCGCGTAGTTGCGGCTCTTGCCGGTGCCGGCCAGTTCGCCGCTGCCGCGCTGGATCTCGCTGTGGCTGCGCTGCAGCGAGGCGGTACCGTTCAACTGCGGCAGCAGCGCTGCGCGCGCCTGCACTTCGCCCTCCTTGTTGTACAGCCGGGTCGATTCCGCGGAAGCCAGCTGCGGATCGCTATTGCGGGCCATTTCGTAGACTTGCAGCAGGTCCGCGGCGTTGGCGGCCGACGGAAACAGCGCGGCGGCCAGCGCCAGGAGGAGGGATCGGCGGATCATTGCGGCTTCCTTGATGGATCAGAACGTGAACTGGGGGACCGGCGCGGCGCCTCGCAGGTAGTACGCCAGGTCGGTTTCGAACAGCGATTCCACGCGCGGCGCACCGGCATCGGCGTGGACCAGTACCGCGTCCATGACCGGGGCGCGGCCGCGGATCGCGAACAGGCGGCCACCCGGACGCAGCCAGGCCAGGAACTGCGCCGGGATCTCGGTGACGGCGGCGGTGACGCAGACCACGTCGAAGCGGCGCTCGCTGTCCCAGCCGAACGCGTCGGCGGTCTCGATGCGCACGTTGCTGCCCAGCGCGGCAGCGTCCAGGTTGGCGCGCGCGGCGGCGGCCAGGGCCGGCTCGATCTCCAGGCTGACCACGTCGCGGCCGAGCTCGCCCAGGCAGGCGCTGATGAAGCCGCTGCCGGTGCCGATCTCCAGCGCATCCTCGCCCGGCTGCAGGTCCAGCGCCTGCAGCATGCGCCCTTCGATCACTGGCTTCATCATCGACTGGCCGTGGCCCAGCGGGATCTCCAGGTCCGCATAGGCGACCGCGCGGTGGCTTTGCGGCACGAAGGTCTCGCGCGGCAGCCGCGCCAGCACGTCGAGCACGCGCAGGTCGAGCACGTCCCAGGGACGCACCTGCTGTTCAACCATCTTTTCGCGGGCTTGGGAATAGTCGATCGTCATCATGGGACATCCAATGCGGTGGGCAGGGCATTTTAGCCGGCCCGAGGACGTTACGTATGCTGCAGCATCGCCGCGGGAACGCCGCGGCGCGCAGTGCCGGAAGTCATCGGGCCGATTCCCCGCCGGCGCGGGCCCGGCGCGAGGCGTAGGCGCGCATGAAGAACTCGACGCTGGCCTGGACATGGGCCTGGATCCGCGCCTGGCTGGGGTTGCGGCACAGGCCGCACATCATCAGCGAGTGCAGTTCGCCCTTGATCAGGCAGAAGAACTGGGAAGCGGCCAGGTCCAGCTCGGGCACCTCCAGCTCGCCGGTGGCGACATGCGCCTGCAGCAGCCGTGCCATATCCTGCTGCAGGCGTTTGGGGCCTGCGTTCCAGAACATCTCGCGCACGTGCTCGTCGCCGGTGCCGGGGGTGAGCATCATGCGGTGGGTCGCCATCGCCGCTTCGCTGCTGATCATCGCGAAGAACGCCAGGCCGATCTCCGCCAGTTGCACGGGCAGCGGGCCCTTCGACGCATGCCCGAACAGGTCGTCGGGCAACAGCGCCTGGCATTGCGCACGCACCGCCTCGGCGAACAGAGTCTCCTTGTCGCCGTAATGGCTGTAGACGGTGAGCTTGGACACGCAGGCACGCGCGGCGATGCCGTCCATGCTGACCCCGCCGAACCCCAGTTCGGTGAACATCTGCTTGGCCGCTTCCAGGATCGCCGCACGCTTGCCCATGTCCTTGGGACGGCCCGGCCCGGTGGCGCGGGAAGAGGATTTGGAAGAGGCAACGGCAGGGGGTTTGCTGACCATGGAGGTAATACTAGACCAGTCGGTTCGATATTTATACTACACCGTATAGGTGCACTATCAGGCCGCATCCGCGGTCAGGCGCACCGGCGGGCCGGCTGAGCAGTTCGGCCGCGCTCCGCCGACGCCGCGTCCGAGTCGGAACGAGGCTCGGCAGGGATTCGTGCGAAAAACCGCCATTTCTCTTCTCTGGCAACCCATTGAATGCAGACGCGATAGCAAGTTCCGCGCGGGGGATTCCTATATTGGCCCTGGCCCGCAGTCATGGGCCCGCTTAGCGGCTTCCTCATCGTTGATCAGGAGGATCGGGGTTCCGTATTGCGACCCCATGCAGGCTCGAGCCTGATGCGGGAGCGCCGAATGATCCCGCCCGAGCTCCCATCCGAAAACCTGTGCCGCTATGCGAAGTTGGGGAAAGGGCGTCGGGAACCAAAGGGTTTAGTCTTCCGGGCATAAGCACTTTTGAAAGAGGAACGGCTGATGGAACCCATTCGTTCTCGCACGCCAAGTCCTGCCCGGGAGCCGCAGGCCGGATCGGATGAGGCTCAGCCCATTGTTGGTCGGCTCGCGTCTACGGCCGCCAGCAGCCCCTTCGCCAGCAGCCCCCTTGATGGCTTGCCCGCTCGGCCGGTGGTGTCCCCGACCCGCCGGCCGGCCACGCCCGAATCCTCGCCTGCTTTTTCGGTGGGCGGCTTCAGCGAACTGCTGCGTCGGTTTGATCCATCGCTTTATACATTTCCTTCCTTGGACGCTCACAGTGCAGACGCTGTACCTGGAGAGAACGCCGTGGTGCAGTCGGTTCTGCGCACAGCGTATGAACCGCAGTCCCACTCTGGCGCGGCTGTCACTGCTCCATCGCCAACCCCGCCTCGCGTCCAGGCGGCAGCGCGGCGGCGGAGTTCTGCCCAGACCTTCGCTTCGTCTGCAGAGAGTGTGGATCTGAGCGCCCTAGGCTACACCCAGAAGCAACGGGAGCAGATCAAGCCAGGTGCTTGGTCGACAGTGGCGCAGCATCACGCGGCATTGGCCGACCATGGGTTTACGCACGTGCAGATCATTGAGCTCAGCAAACATGCGGCATCGTTAGGGACCGTGGCTGACAGGTATCAGGCGATTATCACGGTGCTGCCCGAGGCGACACACAAACAAATCGTAGAAGTGGGTAAACAGTGGTCGGGCGCTCGAACCCTGCAGACATTGCCTACGGTGGCGGAGAATTTGAGAGGCCCGCCGTTACAGTTGGAAACATGCCAACTGATCAAGATTGCAAAACGTGGCGGCGCTCCAGCGCTTGAGGCAGTCCAAGCATTGCGCAATGCGCTTACTGGCGAACCACTGCACCTGACCCCGGCGCAGGTCGTGGGCATCGCAAGCAACGACGGCGGCAAGCAGGCGCTGGAGACGGTGCAGCGGCTGCTGCCCGAGCTGTGCGCACCGCCCCATGGCCTGACCTCGGCGCAGGTCGTGGGCATCGCCAGCCACAGCGGCGGCAAGCAGGCGCTGGAGACGGTGCACAGGCTGCTGCCCGTGCTGTGCGATCCCCTCTATGGCCTGACCCCGGCGCAGGTCGTGGGCATCGCCAGCCACGATGGCGGCAAGCAGGCGCTGGAGACGGTGCAGCGGCTGCTGCGCGAGCTGTGCGCACCGCCCCATGGCCTGACCCCGGCGCAGGTCGTGGGCATCGCCAGCAACGGCGGCGGCAAGCAGGCGCTGGAGACGGTGCACAGGCTGCTGCCCGTGCTGTGCGATCCCCTCTATGGCCTGACCCCGGGGCAGGTCGTGGGCATCGCCAACCACGATGGCGGCAAGCAGGCGCTGGAGACGGTGCAGCGGCTGCTGCCCGAGCTGTGCGCGCCACCCCATGGCCTGACCCCGGCGCAGGTCGTGGGCATCGCCAGCCACGACGGCGGCAGGCAGGCGCTGGAGACGGTGCACAGGCTGCTGCCCGTGCTGTGCGATCCCCTCTATGGCCTGACCCCGGCGCAGGTCGTGGGCATCGCCAGCAACGGCGGCGGCAAGCAGGCGCTGGAGACGGTGCGCAGGCTGCTGCGCGAGCTGTGCGCGCCACCCCATGGCCTGACCCCGGCGCAGGTCGTGGGCATCGCCAGCCACGACGGCGGCAAGCAGGCGCTGGAGACGGTGCACAGGCTGCTGCCCGTGCTGTGCGATCCCCTCTATGGCCTGACCCCGGCGCAGGTCGTGGGCATCGCCAACCACGATGGCGGCAAGCAGGCGCTGGAGACGGTGCAGCGGCTGCTGCCTGAGTTGTGCGCACCGCCCCATGGCCTGACCCCGGCGCAGGTCGTGGGCATCGCCAGCAACGGCGGCGGCAAGCAGGCGCTGGAGACGGTGCAGCGGCTGCTGCGCGAGCTGTGCGCACCGCCCCATGGCCTGACCCCGGCGCAGGTCGTGGGCATCGCCAGCAACGGCGGCGGCAAGCAGGCGCTGGAGACGGTGCAGCGGCTGCTGCGCGAGCTGTGCGCGCCACCCCATGGCCTGACCCCGGCGCAGGTCGTGGGCATCGCCAGCCACGACGGCGGCAAGCAGGCGCTGGAGACGGTGCACAGGCTGCTGCCCGTGCTGTGCGATCCCCTCTATGGCCTGACCCCGGCGCAGGTCGTGGGCATCGCCAGCAATATCGGCGGCAAGCAGGCGTTGGAGACGGTGCAGAAGCTGCTGCGCGAACTGTGCGCGCCGCCCTATGGCCTGATCCCGGCGCAGGTCGTGGGCATCGCCAGCCACGATGGTGGCAAGCAGGCGCTGGAGACGGTGCGCAGGCTGCTGCGCGAGTTGTGCGCGCCGCCCTATGGCCTGACCCCGGCGCAGGTCGTGGGCATCGCCAGCAACCGCGGCGGCAAGCAGGCGCTGGAGACGGTGCGCAGGCTGCTGCGCGAGTTGTGCGCGCCGCCCCATGGCCTGACCCCGGCGCAGGTCGTGGGCATCGCCAGCCACGATGGCGGCAAGCAGGCGCTGGAGACGGTGCGCAGGCTGCTGCGCGAGCTGTGCGCGCCGCCCTATGGCCTGACCCCGGCGCAGGTCGTGGGCATCGCCAGCCACGATGGCGGCAAGCAGGCGCTGGAGACGGTGCACAGGCTGCTGCCCGTGCTGTGCGATCCCCTCTATGGCCTGACCCCGGCGCAGGTCGTGGGCATCGCCAGCAACGGCGGCGGCAAGCAGGCGCTGGAGACGGTGCAGCGGCTGCTGCGCGAGCTGTGCGCGCCGCCCTATGGCCTGACCCCGGCGCAGGTCGTGGGCATCGCCAGCAACATCGGCGGCGGCAAGCAGGCGCTGGAGACGGTGCAGCGGCTGCTGCCCGAGTTGTGCAAGCCCCCCTATGGCCTGACCCCGGCGCAGGTCGTGGGCATCGCCAGCAACGGCGGCGGCAAGCAGGCGCTGGAGACGGTGCAGCGGCTGCTGCGCGAGCTGTGCGCGCCGCCCTATGGCCTGACCCCGGCGCAGGTCGTGGGCATCGCCAGCAACGGCGGCGGCAAGCAGGCGCTGGAGACGGTGCAGCGGCTGCTGCCCGAGCTGTGCGCACCGCCCCATGGCCTGACCCCGGCGCAGGTCGTGGGCATCGCCAGCAACGGCGGCGGCAAGCAGGCGCTGGAAGGTGTTGTTGCCCAGTTATCCACTCCTCACCCGGCGTTGGCAGCTTTTACCAACGATCGCCTCGTCGCCTTGGCCTGCCTCGGTGGACGTCCTGCGTTGGAGGCGGTCAAGAACGGTTTGCCACGGGCGGTGGCATTGATCAGGAAAATGAATAAGCGTGTTCCCGAACGCACGGCCCACCACGGAGCCGAACTCGGAACAATACTTCGATTGCTGAGTTTCTTCCAGGGCCACTCCAATCCAACGCATGCATTTCATGAAGCGACGGCCGAGTTCGAGATGAGCAAGCAAGAGTTGTTACAACTATTTCGCCGTCTTGGCGTCACAGAACTCGAAGCCCTCAGTGGAACTATCCCCGCGGCATCCCAGCGTTGGCAGCGCATTCTCCATGCATTGATGAAACCGCCCTCTGCTTCGGTTCAAGCTCCGATTCAGGAGTCCTTGCATGAATTCGCCGATTCCCTGGAGCGCGAATTGGATGCGCCCAGCCCGATGCAGGATGCATCCCCGGCTGGGTCAAGCAGCCGCAAACGGTTTCGATCCGATGATCCAGTGCACAGGTTCCCAGCACAGCAGATGGCCGATGCGCCCATTCCCGAACATCGAGACGCTCCTCATCTCCCCTTGGCCAGCAGCAGGAGTACAAAACGCTCGCTTTCCATAGCCAGCGGCCTCCGGGATCCTGGAATGCCGACGGACGAGGATCTGGCAGTTTCCAACACTGCTTTCCAAGAATATGCGGACTTCTCCTTCTCCCCTGGAGCGGT
The DNA here is from genome assembly GCF_014236795.1 of Xanthomonas theicola. NCBI lineage: Bacteria > Pseudomonadati > Pseudomonadota > Gammaproteobacteria > Lysobacterales > Lysobacteraceae > Xanthomonas > Xanthomonas theicola. Next base: position 752,388 of record NZ_CP049017.1, read on the forward strand.
GGAAAGTTTTCCAGTGTTCGACGAAGAGGAAACAGCATGGTTGATGAATGTCTTTTCCTAGAGCTGCGCGCTCCGCTTGCTTAGCAGGCTGCTGAAATACCAACAGCCAAGTACTGCCGACCGGAGTGTTGTCGATTCCTGCGGCCATTGACGGTGGCGGATTCGCACGCGAAGTGCAAATTTCCTAAGCAGTAGTGGGTCAGGTGCAACGCGCGCATACGCTTGCCGTTGGCGGAGGGGCTGCAGCCGGCATGCACTGCGATGGCGGGCGCCGGCGGCGGGGCGGACAAAATCGGCGGCAGCGGCGATCTGCTCGGGCGTCCGTACGGGGCCCGACGATTTGTCATCCTGTGTATTGGATGCTTCGAAGCGACCCCAACTCAATCGGTGCGTGGACGACTGCCTCACTGAGCTTGCTCCGGCCGTCGTGGAGAATGGGACCAATCGAATGCGGTCATCACCTCTGCGGCGCGCGCATCAAGCTCTGCATTGCAATGAAGCGATGGTTGCATCTGGAGCTGCCGTCGCCAGAATGAGGCTGCATCGGATCGCCTCTCAAAATCGTTGACGGCCATCACCAGCGATGCCAGTGGATGCGTCGCCACCGCGCCATCGGCGTATGGCAATGGCATGGCGGCAAGCATCGGCAGCCTCAGCCCCCCGGCGTACTCCACACCTGCGCCTTCGCCCCACGTACGCTGGCAGCGGGCGCGCTGTCCAGGTCGAACACGATCACGCTGTTCCCGCCCTTGCGCTGCCACGGCGCCGGGAAGTACAGCGCGCGCTGCGGGCCGATGTTCCAGTGGCGGCCCAGGTTGTGGCCGTTGGCCCAGGCGAAGCCTTTGCCGAAGGCGCGCATGTCCAGGAAGGTGTCGGTGGGCGTGCCGATCTTGATGGTGCCGCGGTGGAACGCGGGGCCATCCACTTGGGCGGTGGTCCAACCCTGGATCTTGTTCGCGTCGTCCATCGGCAGCGGGAAGGTCTGCCAGCCGGTCAGCGGCTTGCCGTCGAGCAGCACCGGATCGACCAGGCCGGCGCGGCCGTCGGCCAGGTGGGCGCCGTAGTTGATGCGGCCGCTGTTCTCCACCAGCACGTCCAGGGTGTGGGTGCCGGCGGGGATGTCCACGTCCACGGCGACTTGCTGCAGGCGGCGCTCGGCGCTGCCGGCCAGCGTGCGGTCGAGATAGACGCGGGCGTAGTCGCGCACCTGGCCCAGGTACAGGCTGCCCTTGCGCGGGCCGCTGACGGTGGTGCGGTAGAGGATGTAGCCGTAGGCCTGGCCGTAGCGCTCCATCGGCTGCGGGCTGTCGGTGGTGGCGGCCGCGGCGGGCAGGTTGTCCCACAGCGAGGCCGATTCGCGCAGTGGGGTGGCCGGCAACTCGGCGAAGCGGATCGGCGCCGGCAGCGCGGGCGGCTGCACACCGCTGACGCGGGCGATGGCGTCGCGGAACAGGACGAACTTGGGCGTGGGCCGGCCGGCTTCGTCCAGCACGGCGTCGTAGTCGTAGCTGGTGGTCTGCGGGGCGTAGTGGTCGCTGGGATTCTTCTGGAAGTTGGCGCCGTTCATGAAGCCGAAGCTGGTGCCGCCGACGAACATGTAGAGGTTGGCGGAATGGCCCTGGCGCAGGATCCATTCGAATTCGCCAGCCTGTTTGCCGGCGTCGGTGGCAGCGTGCTTGGCGCCCCATTGGTCGAACCAGCCGGCCCAGTACTCGCCCACCATCTGCGGCTGGCCGGGACGGAACTTGGACAGGGCCTCGAAAGCGCCGCGTGCTTCGCCCGGCGCGAAGTTCACCACCGCCAGGGTGTCAGGCAGGGTGCCGCTGGCCAGCATGTCGGCGCCATCGGAGGTGAACAGCAATGCCTGGTCGAGGCCGGCCTTGACGAACATGGCGCGGTTGGCCTGCATGTAGGCGTGGTCGTCGTCGTAGGAGCCGTATTCGTTCTCGACCTGCACGGCGATGATGGGGCCGCCGTTGCGGTTGAGCTGCGGCTTGACCTGGGCGGCGACCGCGTCGAGGTAGGCCTGGCTGGCGGCGAGGAAGCGCGGGTCCTGGCTGCGCACGCGCATGCCCGGTTCGGCGAACAGCCAGGCCGGGTAGCCGCCGGCGTCCCATTCGGCGCAGACGTAGGGGCCGGGGCGCAGGATCACGTTCAGGCCCTGTGCGGCGGCTGCGTCGATGAAGGCGGCCACGTCGTTGTTGCCGGTGAAGTCGAACTGGCCGGGACGCGGTTCGACCAGGTTCCAGAACACATAGGTCTCCACCGTGTTCAGGCCCATGGCCCGCGCCTTCTGCAGGCGGTCCTTCCAGTAGGCGCGCGGGATGCGTTGGAAATGGATCGCGCCGGAGATGATCTGGTACGGCGTGCCGTCGCGGGTGAAGTGCTCGCCCTGGGTGGCGAAGGCGGGCCATGCGTTGGCATCGGCGGCCTGCACGGCGGTGGTGGGCAGGGCGAACGCCAGGGCGAGGGCGAGGGCAGCAAAGGTCTTGCGTTGCATGTGGGATTCTCTCGAAGAAGGGCGATGCGAATTGGAAGGCGACGGGCGATGCGGCACGCGTGCCGCAGGCCGTCTGCGTGACGCGGGCCAGGGAGAACCAAGCGGGGAGATCGGCCAATCCCCATTCCCCCATTCCCGGGCCGTCAAACGAACGACGGCGGTAGGTCCTCCTGGGCCGCGCCGAACGCGGGGTTGGGCGCCGGGCCCATCTCCAGTTCCAGGGTGCCGCCGGCGGCGAGGTCGGCGTGGCGCAGCCAGCTGCGGGTGTAGGGCTTGCCGTTCCAGCGGGCGCGCTGGATGTAGACGTTGGCGGCGCTGTTGCCGTGGGCGACGACGCTGAGGGTGCGGCCGTTGCCGACATCGACGTCGGCGCGCTTGAACAGCGGGCTGCCGAGCACGTAGGTGGCGCTGACCGGGTCCACGGCGTAGAAGCCCAGGGCGCTGAGCACGAACCAGGCGCTCATCTGCCCGCAGTCCTCGTTGCCCGAGAGGCCATTGCGCGCGTCGTGGTATTGCTCGCGCAGCAGCCGCCGCACCATCGCCTGGGTCTTGTACGGCTGCCCGGCATAGGCGAACAGGTAGGCCACGTGGTGGCTGGGTTCGTTGCCGTGCGCGTATTGGCCGACCATGCCGTCGATGTCCGGTGGCGCGTCGGCCGGCAGTTCGGAGCTGGTGGAGAACAGTTCGTCGAGCTTGGCGACGAAGCCGTCGCGGCCGCCGAACAATTCCATGTAGCCGTACAGGTCGTGCTGGTTGAGGAAGGTGGCCTGCCAGGCGTTGGATTCGGTGAAGTCGCGCCACTTGGTCAGGTGGCCCATGGCGCGTGGATCGAATGGCGCGGCCCAGTCGCCGTTGCTCAGCCGCGGCTGCACGAAGCCACTCTTGCGGTTGAACACGTTGCGGTAGTTGCGCGAGCGCTCGCGCAGGGCGCTCGCGTCCTTGGTGGCGCCTGCGGCCTGCGCCAGGTGCGCCACCGCCCAGTCGTCGTAGGCGTATTCGAGGGTGCGGCTGACCGCTTCGTCGACGCTGTCGCTGGGGATGTAGCCGCGCTTGCGGTACTCGTCCAGGCCGTGCGTGGTGTCGTCCATCGCGCGCTTGCGGTAGGCCGGCCAGGCGGCGGCGTAGTCGACGCCGGTGAAGCCCTTGGCGTGCGCTTCGGCCAGCACCACGGCGGAGTGGTAGCCGATCATGCAGCCGGTCTCCACGCCTTGCAGCGGCCAGATGCCGACGCCGTCCGGGCATTCGTTGGCGCCGCGCACCAAACACTGCACCAGGTCGGGCACGCGTTCGGGCTGCATCAGGGTCAGCAAGGGGTGCAGGGCGCGGTAGGTGTCCCACAGCGAGTAGGTGCTGTAGTTGTGATAGCCGGCGGGCGCCTGGTGCACCTGCAGGTCCATGCCGCGGTAGCGGCCGTCGGTGTCGCTGAACAGGGTGGGCGCGAGCAGACTGTGGTACAGGCCGGTGTAGAAGATGCGCTGCTGCGCGTCGTCGTCGCTGTCGATGCGCACCCGCGCCAGTTCCTTCTCCCACGCGGCCACGGCGGCGGCGTGCACGCGCGCGAAATCGAAGTCGGGCAGTTCGACGTCGAGGTTGGCCAGGGCGTTCTCGGCGCTGACCGCGGAGATGCCGACCTTGACCAGCAGCGGCGCGTCGGCCGCGTCGGGGTAGTGCAGCGCCACCTTCAGGTGGGTGCCGTCGGCCTGGCGCGCGCCGGTGGCCAGCGGTTGGTCTTCGGAGTAGAGCTGGGCCTTGGCGAACGGGCGCGACAGGCGCATGGCGAAGTAGAGGTAGCGGCCCGGCGCCCACTGGTACACGCGGCGCCCGCCGGTCAGGGTGCGCGCATCGACGATGCGCAGTTGCGCGTCGCTGACCCGGGTCGCGATCTCCGGCTTGTCCTGCATGCCGTGGCACAGGTCCAGCAGCAGGTGCGCCGGCTTGCCCTTGGGGAAGTGGTAGCGGTGCAGGCCGGCGCGCGCGGTGGCGGTCAGCTCGGCGTGCACGCCGCTGTCCTTCAGGCGCACGCGGTAATAGCCGGGCGAGGCGGCTTCGTCGGCGTGGTCGTAGCGCGAGCGGTAGCCGGCGTCCGGATCTTCCAGCGTGCCGGGGACCAGCTTCACGTCGCCGGTGGCGGGCACGACCAGGAAATCGAGCATGTCGCCGACGCCGGTGCCGGACAGGTGGGTGTGCGAGAAGCCCATGATCGAGCCGTCGGACTCGTGGTAGCCCGAGCACGAATCCCACACCGCGTTGTAGGTGTCCGGGCTCAGCTGCACCATGCCGAACGGCAGCGTGGCGCCGGGGAAGGTGTGGCCGTGGCCGCCGGTGCCGATGAACACGTCGACGTGGCGGGTGAGCTCGGCCTTGGCGCGCGCGTCGGCGGGCAGCGCGTAGCTGCCGGCGCGGGCGTGCGCCAGGCGGGCGATGCCGCTGCTGCCGAACAGGGCCAGGGCGATGGCGCCCTGCAGGAAACCGCGTCGTGTGGCCATGGTGTGTCCTCGATAGGTGCGGCGGAGAGGTTGAGGTCTGGGAACTGCGGTGGAGAAGGCTGTGGTGGGAGGGACTTCCGTTCCGACGCTTTCCCGGGAATGCCTGTCGGGACTGATGGCCCGAGGCCGCCTGGAGTCTCCCCCACGAGAAACCGCCAGCGGTATCAGCCGCGCAGCAGATGCGGCTTGCGCTGGTGCAGGTCGATGATCAGTTCGCCGAACAAAGTGTTGGCCCAGGCGAACCAGTCGCGGGTGAAGGTGTTCGGGTCGTCCTTGTCGAAGGCTTCGTGCATGAAGCCGCTGCCGGCGTCGGTGTTCTTCAGCCAGGCCAGGCATTGGCGGATCTGCGCGTCGTCGTCGCTGGCCAGCGCGTACTGCATGATCGACATCGGCCAGATCGTGCCCATGCCGCTGTGCGGGCTGCCTACGCCCGTGGCGGCGCGGCCCTGGTAGAAATACGGGTTGCGCGCGCTCCAGGCCAACTGGCGGGTGCGCAGGAACAGCGGGTCGCGGCGATCGCAGCAGCCCAGGTAGGCCAGGCTCAGCAGGCCCGGCGCGTTGGCGTCGTCGATGAACAGCTGGTTGCCGTAGCCGTCCACCTCGTAGGCCCAGAACGCCTGCCCGTCGGCATCGCGCATCTGCCCGAACCGGCGCGTGGCGGTCTCGACTTCGTCGGCCAACGCACGGCACTCGGCGGCGAAGGCGGCATCGCGGTGCAGTGTCTGGCTCATCGTCGCCAGCTGGCGCAGCGAGGTCACCGCGAACAGGTTGGCCGGCACGAACAGCGGATACACGCAGGCATCGTCGGACGGGCGGAACATCGAGTGGATCATGCCGTTGGGCCGGGTCGGCTGGCCGTAGCCCTCCAGCACCAGGGTCTCGGTGGCCAGCGGCGAGGGGCGCTGGAAGCTGTAGGGGCCGCGGTCGTGCAGGCGCTGCTGCTCGCGGAAGGTCCTGACCACCACGTGCATCGCCGCGCGCCAGTCGTCGTCGAACGGCGCGGTGTCGCCGCTGGCGCGCCAGTATTCGTGCGCCAGCCGGATCGGGTAGCACAGCGAATCCACTTCCCACTTGCGCTCGCCGACGCCGGGCTTCATCTCGGTGATGTCGGCCACCGACCACTTCAGGCGCTGGCGCTTGCCATCGGGCAGGAACGCATTGGCATAGGGGTCGAGCCGGATGCAGGCGGCCTGGCGCTGGATCAGGCCATGGAACATGCGCCGCAGCGCCGGGTCGCGCTTGGCCAGCGGGACGTACGGATGCACCTGCGCCGAGGAATCGCGCAGCCACAGCGCCTCGATGTCGCCGGTGATGACGAAGGTGTCCGGCTTGCCGTTGCGGGTGCCGGTCTGCACCGTGGTGTCGAGCGTGTTGGGATAGCAGTTCTCGAACAGCCAGGCCAGACGCGGGTCGCCGATGCCGGCCTTGACCGTGCGCAGGTGCTGCTCCACCGCGGCGCTGGCGAAGCGCCGCTGCGCCGGCGGCGGACGCTTGCTGGGCAGCGCCGTTGCCGGTGCGCCGGATGCGGCGGCGAAGCCTGGCACGGCGCTGGCGAGCAGGCCGGCGCCGACAGTGGTGCCGAGCAGGTGGAGGACGTCGCGGCGGGTGAGGCCGGGACGCGGGACGCGGGACGCGGGACGCGCCGAGTCACTGCATGGAAGCATGGGCGTGGAAGCTTGGGTCATGGCGTGAACGAACTCCTGCAATATGCGCTGCGGTGTGCTGTGCTTTCCCGCGTCCCGCGTCCCGCGTCCCGGCGTCACCGCGGAATGGGCGCCGTGCCCTGGATCGAAAACGCCGCCTCGCCGCCGGGGGCGTCGGTGCCGGGCTGGCCGCCGCCGACGAACACGCGGTAGTCGCCGGGCTGCACCGCACGCTGGCCGGCGCGATCGACATCGCTTAGTTGCCGCGGCGCCAGCTCGAACGTCAGCTCGCGCGATTCGCCCGGCTGCAGCGTCACCCGCTGGAAGCCGACCAGACTGCGCAGCGGCGACTGCGGGCGTGGCGGATATTGCAGGTACACCTGCACCACCTCGTCGCCGGCGCGCGTGCCGCTGTTGCGCACCTGCGTGCGCACCTGCAGGTTCGCGCCCGCCTGCAGCGTCGTTGCCGACAGCTGCGGCGCGGCGTAGGCGAAGCGGGTGTAGCTCAGCCCGCTGCCGAACGCGAACAGCGGTTCGCCCTTGAAGTAGCGGTAGGTGCGGCCCTTCATGTCGTAGCTGACGTAGGCCGGCAGGTCCTTGGTGGAGCGGTAGAAGGTCACCGGCAGGCGGCCGCCCGGGTTGACGTCGCCGGCCAGCACCTGCGCGATCGCGGTGCCGCCCGACTGCCCCGGATACCACGCCGCGACGATCGCGTCGGCATGCTGCCTGGCCCAGTTCAGCGCCACCGCGCTGCCGCTCATCAGCACGACGATCACGGGTTTGCCTGCGGCGCGGGCGCGTTCCAGCAGCGCCTGCTGCGGCGCGGGCAGGGCGAGGTCGTTGCGGTCGCCGCCGTCGAAGCCGGGCACGTCGATGCGCAGTTCCTCGCCTTCCACGTCCGGCGACAGGCCGACGAAGGCGACCACCGCGTCGGCCTGTGCGACCGCGCGCTCGGCCTCGGCCAGTTGCAGCGCCGGCGGCGCCAGCCATTCCAGGCGCAGGCCCTGGTCCTGGCCGCGGTGCTCCAGTTCCAGGCGGATGCGGCGCGGGCGCGCGTCGTCGAAGTGCAGGACGGTCTCGACGTTGCGGCCGTCGGCGTTGTGCATGCCGGCCGGCAGGTGCTTGTCTTCGGCGTTGCCGGCGACGACCAGCTTGTCGTCGATGTACAGCCGTATCGGATCGTGGCCGGCGCAATCGAAGCAGCGCGCCACGCGCACCGCCAGGGTGTAGTCGCCCGGTCCCGGCGGCAGCAGCTCGCCGCTCCAGCGCACCGAGTAGCGGTCCTTGTCCACGCCCTTGGCCGGCGCCACGTGATCCCAGTTGAAGCTGACCACGCGGTCCTGGCGCTGGGTGCGCGAGGTGCCGGCCAGGTCGGGGTTGTCGAAATACTCGCCACGCAGGCCGGGCTGGCCATCGCTGCGCAAGGCGGTCTCGGGGATCATGCCGGGCACGCCGGCGGCGAGCGGTGCGCCTTGCGCATAGGTCACCTGCGCGGCGCCGAAGCGCGCGCGCAGGCCCAGCAGCGGCGTCACCGGCGCGGCCGAGGTGCCCTGGTAGTTGGCTTCCAGCGCGGCCAGCGCGTCGGCATTGGGGCCGATCACCGCCAGCCGCAGGCCCGGCCGCAACGGCAGCGTGGCGTTGCGGTTCTGCAGCAGCACGATCGATTGCTGCGCGGCCTGTAGCGCCAGCGCGCGGTGCGCGGCGCTGTCCACGTCCCCTGCGCCCAGCCGCGCGTACGGGTCCTTGTGCCGCGGCTGCAGTTCGCCAAGCCGGTAGCGCGCCGCGAACAGCCGCACCAGCGAGCGATCGAGCAGGGCCTCGTCGGCGTCGCCGCGGTCGATCGCCTTGCCCAGTTCGCGGTAGGCGTAGCCGCAGTTGAGGTCGTGGCCGGCCTTGAGCGCGGCGGCGGCCGAGCCGGCGTTGTCGGCGCGGAAGTAGTGGAACTGGGTCATGTCGTCGACCGCGTCGCAATCGGAGACGACGAAGCCTTTGAAGCCCCAGTCGCCGCGCAGGCGGCCGTCGAGCAGCCAGTCGGCGGCGCAGGCCGGCGTGCCATGCAAGGAGTTGTAAGCGCACATCACCGAACCGGCGCGGCCGTCGACGATGGCCGCGCGGAACGCGGGGGTATAGGTCGCTTCCAGGTCGCGCGGCGACACGTCCACGTCGAAGCCGTGGCGGCCGGGTTCCGGGCCGCTGTGCACGGCCAGGTGCTTGGGCGTGGCGATGGTGCGCGGGTGCGCCGGGTCGTCGCCCTGCAGGCCGTGGATGAAGCCCACCGCCAGTTGCCCGGTGAGGTAGGGGTCCTCGCCGTAGGTCTCCATGCCGCGGCCCCAGCGCGGGTCGCGGAAGATGTTGATGTTCGGCGACCAGATGGTCAGCCCGGCGTAGCGCGGGTGGTCCTTGCCGGGGCCGCCGGCGAGATTGAACTTGGCGCGCGCCTCGGTCGAGGTCACCGTGCCGACCTGCTCGAGCAGGCCGGTGTTCCAGGTCGCGGCCAGGCCGATCGCCTGCGGGAACACGGTGGCGTAGCCGTTGCGGGCGATGCCGTGCAGGCCCTCGCTCCACCACTCGTAGGCCGGCACGCCCAGGCGCGGGATCGCCGGCGCGTCGTTCATCGCCTGCGCGATCTTTTCCTCGCGTGTCATCTTCGCCACCAGCGCGGCGGCGCGGTCGTCGGCCTCGTCGGCGTGGGCGAGCGGGGCGGCGGCCAACCCAAGCAGACACAGCCCGTGCGAAATCCCCTGTAGGAGCGGCTTCAGCCGCGACCGTGCGCTGTCCGCCGCGCGCCGCGCGCCACCGCTCTCGGTGACCTGGATGTCCTCGCGCCGGCGCGCCGGCCGGCCGGTGTTCCCCATCCGCATCACTTCGCCGCGGCCGGCTCGGGCGGCGCGCCGGCCAGCGTGCCGGCCAGCTCGCGCACCTGCAAGGCGCCGCGCAGCTGCTCCAGCGTCGCGGCGCTGCGCATGTGCACGGTCAGCGGCTCGCCCGGCAGCAGGTCGAAGGCGTTGTCGGACAACGTGGCGTCCAGGTCGCCGAACGCCAGCCACACCTCGCGCGCCAGGCTGGTGCTGGTCAGGGTCAGCGCGTAGCCGTCGCCGTCGGCGCGCAGTTCGCTGTGGATGTCGGGGCTGGGCAGGTGCAGATGCTTGGCCGCATCGAAGAACACCAGGTTGCGCGACAGCACGCGCGCACCGTCGAGCAGTTCGAACACCGCGAAGCTGCGCAGTGGGTCGGCGCGGCGCAGCAGCTGCGCATCGCTGAAGCTGCCCACGCGCACGCTGGACAGCGGCGCCAGGGTCACCGGCTTCTCGCTCTTGCTCAGCACCTTGCCGGACACGTCCATCACCCGCATGCGCCAGCGCGCGGCCAGCGGCACGGTGCGGTCGGACACCAGCGTCACCTCGGTCTGGCCCTTGTCGTTGCGCAGCGCGGCGATCAGCTCCGGCGCATAGAAACGCCTGGCGTGGTAGTGCAGCGCCTTCCAGCGGCCGAAGTAGTCCAGGCTCGACCACGAGGCGCCCGGCCACACGTCGTTGAGCTGCCAGTACAGCGAACCCATCGACTGCGGCCGCGATGCGCGCAGGTGCTCGGCGGCCAGGGCGATGCCTTCGGCCTGCATCAGCTGGCTCAGGTAGACGAAGCTCTCGAAGTCCTTTGGCTCGCCGAATGCGCGGCGGATGTACAGCAGCAGGCGCTGGTTGCCGTTGCCCTTGTCGAACTTCTGGTGCGCGCGCATCACCGGCGATTCCGGCTGCAGGTCGCCGGGCTCGGCGAAGGCGCGGATCGTGCGCATTTCCGGGAACGACTGCAGGCCGTACTCGGACATGAAGCGCGGGGTCACGTTGAGGTATTCGGTGGTCGGCAACGCCGGGCCGCCCCATACCTTCCAGTAGTGCATGTCGCCGTCGTCGGGCTGGTCGGCGGCGCCGTCGAAATCGGTGCCGGGCGAGGTCGCCCAGTATGGGGTGTCGCTATCGTATTTGCTCACCGCTTCGCGCAGCACGGTGCCGAACAGCGTGGTCATGCCGCGCTCGATGCGGCTGCGTTCTTCCGGATCGATCGACTGCTTGAACTTGACCCGGTCGCCCCAGTTTTCCCAGCCGGTCTGCACTTCGTTGTTGCCGCACCAGATCACGATGCTGGGGTGGTCGCCCAGGCGCTTGACCTGCGCTTCGGCCTCGGCGCGGGTGTTCTCGCGGAACGCCACGTCGTAGGGCGGGATCGCGCCGCCGAACATGAAGTCCTGCCAGATCATGATGCCCAGGCGGTCGGCGTCCTCGTAGAAGCTGTCCGGCTGGTAGTGGCCGCCGCCCCACATGCGCAGCATGTTCATGTTGGCCTCGCGCGCCGATTGCAGGATGCCGCGCATGCGCGCCGCATCGACCCGGCTGGGGAAGCTGTCGAACGGGATCAGGTTGGCGCCCTTGGCGAACACCGGGATGCCGTTGACCACGATCGCCAAGCCCTTGCCCCATTGGTCCTTGTCGCGGCGCAGCTCGACGCTGCGCAGGCCGGTGACGCGCTGGGTGTCGACGCTGTCGCCGGCGGCGTCGCGCAGGCGCGCCTTGAACGTGTACAGGTCCTGCTTGCCGTAGCCGGTGGGGAACCAGCGCTGCGGCTTGGCGATGCGCACCGGCACGGTCAGGATGTTGCTGCCTGGATCGAGCACCGCTTTCTGGCTCAGCTGCGCCACGCGTTGGCCGTCGGGGCCGAGCACGTCCAGCTCCAGCTGCACCTCGCCGCTGCGGCCGGCCTGCACGTCCAGTTGCGCCAGCAGTTGCGCCGCGTCGGCATCGACGCGTTGCTGGGCGATGTGCAGGCCTTCCACGCGCAGCGCGTCCCAGGCTTCCACGCGCACGTCCTGCCAGATGCCGGCGGTGACGATGCGCGGGCCCCAGTCCCAGCCGAAGGTGTACGGCGCCTTGCGCACGTAGGTGGAGCTGTGCCGCGCCACCGGCTCGTCGCCAAACGCCGAGTCGTAGGCGCCGGGCAACGCGTACGGCTGCTTGGCCAGCCACGGCTGGATCTTCTTGATCGGCGAGTACAGCCGCACGTCCAGCACGTTGTCGCCGCGCTTGAGCAGCGGCTTGGCGTCGACGCGCCACTGCCGGAACATGTTGTCGGCGGCGAGCAGCTTCTTGCCGTTGAGATAGACCTCGGCGAAGGTGTCCAGGCCGTCGAACACCAGCTCCACGTGCTCGCGCGCGAGCAGCGCGGCATCGGCCTTGAAGCGCGTCTGGTACTGCCAGTCGCTGAGCCCGGCCCACTGGATCCTGGCCTCGTTGTCGCGATAGAACGGATCGGGCACCACCCCGGCCGCCATCAGGTCGGTCTGCACCGTGCCCGGCACCTGCGCCGGCAGCCACTGCGCCGCTTTCGGAAAGGCCTTGGCGTGGGCTTCGCCCGGCGCCAGCCGCACCTGCCAGCCCTGCTGCAGCGACAGCGTCGCCGGGGCCGCCGCCTGGCCCGACAGCGGCAGGCCCAACGCCAGCAGCAGCCCGAGCCGGGCGGGGAAGCGCGCGCGCGGCGCGGAACGGGAACGGCGATGCGGCTGGATCATGGGTGGGTCTCCTGGGTCAACGCGCGGCGGCCGGTAGCGCCTGCGCGGTGGTGTCGATCAGGTGGACGGCGCCGATGGCGTAGTACGGGCCGTTGATGCGTGCGGTCGAGCGCAGGCACAGGTCGTGCGTGCCCAATTGCGCCGGCAGCGGCGCCTCCAGCGAGAACTGCTCGCCCAGCGCCTTGCCGCCCGGCAGCGGGATCCGCGCCAGCAGCTTGCCCTTGCAGTCGCCCAGGCGCACTTCCAGTTCGCCGTGGGCGGTCCTGGCCGGGTACTGCTTGACCTTGGCCTGGTCGTGCGCCAGCCCGTAGTTGCGCGCCAGCCGCGCCGCATCGATGCGGATGCGGCCGATGCCGTCCAGGCGCGCGTCGGCATAGCGCCAGCAGCTGCCGAACAGGTCGATGTTGAACACCGGCGTGTCCTTGCCCGGCAGGTCCGGCAGCAGCGGTACGCGCAGGCCCAGGCTGCCGTCGGCGCAGGAATCCAGGCCCTGGGTGTCGCGGCTGAGCAGGGCGGGGCGGTCGAGGATGCGGGTGCGCGGGGCGGCCAGCAGGCTGCCGTCGTCGGCGAAGGTGGCCGCACGCACGGTGACCGGCAGGGTCACGTCGAACGGCTTGGCGTAGCGCGGCGAGTCGGCCTTGGGCTCGCTGCCGTCGGTGGTGTAGCGGAAGCTGCCGAACCTGGCCTGGTTGCCGAGCACGATGCTGGCCTTGCCGCTGTCCAGCGCCGCGTTGTCGCCGCCCTGGATGGCGATGTCCGGCGCGAACGCGCCATCGCCGTAGTCGATGCCTTGCGCGCGGTAGCGGTTGAGCTGCGCCGGCAGGCGCTGCAGGAAGCTGTCCCAGCCGCGCACCGCCATCGGCGACCATGCGGCTTCGGCCAGCGCTCCCAGACGCGGGAACAGTGCATGGTCGATGTGCCAGGCCGAGGGAATGTACTCGGTCCACAGCGCGGCCTGGGCGCCGAGCACGTGCTTGCCTTCCTCCGCGCTGAGCGCAGTGGGGACCGGATCGAACTCGTAGACCTTCTGCAGCGGCAGCACCGACAGGCGCCCGTTGGGCTCGTCGCCGCGCGCGCTCTGCAGATTGTCCAGGTACAGCCAGCCGGCCGGCGCCAGCACCACGTCGTGGCCCTGCTTGGCCGCGGTCACCGCCCCGTCGACGCCGCGCCAGGACATCACCGAGGCGCTCGCCGGCAGCCCGCCTTCCAGGATCTCGTCCCAGCCGATCAGGCGCCGGTCGTGCTTGGCCAGGTAGTCGGACAGCTGCTGGTTGAACCAGCCCTGCATCGCATGCGCGTCCTTGATCCCCAGCTTGCGCATCTGCGCGCGCACCGCCGGCGAACGCTCCCACTGGTCCTTGACCGCTTCGTCGCCGCCGATGTGGATGTACTGCGAGGGGAACAGCTGCAGCACTTCGTCGAGCACGCCCTGGATGAAGGTCATGCTCTTCTCGTCGGTATCGAACAGGTAGAGGTTGATGCCCCAGTCCACCGACACCTTCGGCCGCTGCCTGGTCACCCCGACCAGTTCCGGGTACGCCGCCACCGCCGCCTGCGCATGCCCGGGCATGTCCAGTTCCGGCAGCACGGTGATGTGCCGCGCGGCGGCGTAGGCGACCAGGTCGCGGATCTGGTCCTGGGTGTAGAAGCCGCCATAGCGGTCGGGCACGCCCTGTGTGCCGGCGCCAGGCGGGGTGCGCCAGGCGCCGATCCCGGTGAGCTTGGGGTAGCGCTTGATCTCGATGCGCCAGCCCTGGTCGTCGGTCAGGTGCAGGTGCAGCACGTTGAGCTTGTGCGCGGCCATCGCGTCGATGACGTGCTTGACCGTGTCCGGGCCATGGAAGTGGCGGGCCACGTCGAGCAGCAGGCCGCGCCAGCCGAAGCGCGGCCAATCGCGGATCTGCACCTCGGGCACCTCGACCTCGCCCTTGCCGGCGTCGGGAGTGAGCAGCTGCCAGGCGCTCATCGCGCCGTAGAACAGGCCGCGTTCGTCGCGTGCCTGGATCAGCATGGTGTTGCCGTCCACGTCCAGCGCATAGCCTTCCGGCGCTTCCACCGAGGTGGTGGGGTTCATCTGCAGGCGGATACTGCCGTTTGCCGGAATGGTCTCGGCGCGCACCTCCAGCGACAGGCCGCGGGTGTTTTCCAGCAGCGTCGCCAGTTGCCGGGCCACGCGCATGGCGGCGGCGTCGTCGGTCGGCACCGACAGCGTACTGCCGGTGCCGATGGTCAGCGTGCCGCTGCCGCGCTCGACCTGCGCCGGCGCTGGAATCAACGGCAGCGGCGCGGTGTCCGCCGCCGCCGGCTTCGGCGCGGCGGCGGCGGGTGCCGCGGCAGGCTTGGCGGCCTGCGCGGGAGCGGCGGCGTCGCGGTCGCAGCCGCCCAGCATGGCAACGAGCGCGAACAGGGCGAGCCCCGGCCACGTGATGCGGGAGGCCGCCGCGACGCCCGCCGGGGCGGTCGTCGGGCGGTGCGGCTTACGGGGGTGTGCACCCACTGCAGTCATTCGGTCTGCCTCGTGCTGTCTGAACGCATATCCTAGTGGATCGGCGCGTAACGGATCAGCGCGAGGCGGCCGGCAGCGCGTCCCACACCTTCGGATCCTCGGCGCCCAGCACCCAGCAGCTGAAGCCTTCCAGGCCGTATTCCTTGACCAGGTCGTAGCGCGCGCGGAAGCTGCGCGCATCCGGGCGGAACACCCACTCGCGCATGTCGTCGCGGTAGAAGTAGAACCACGACTCCTGCTCCTGCGGATCCCACTGCACGGTGGCGTTCTGCTCGATCGCCAGCGGGAAGGATTCGTCGGCGTCGATGTAGGTCGCCGAGATGTTCGACGCTTCCGTGCCGTCTTCCTTCACCGGGTTGCCGGTGTACCAGCGGTAGCCGTAGGTGGCGATGCCCAGCGACAGCTTCTCCTTCGGCACCTGGGTCAGCGCGTAGTCCAGGTGCTTCTTCATCCACACCATGCCGTCGACCGGGCCGGGCGTGGTCCAGCGGGTGTGCTGGTCGTAGGTCATCAGGCTGACCAGGTCCACCGCCTGGCCCAGCGCCTTCAGGTCGTAGGCGCCGCGCCAGTACTCCCACATCCACTTGGAGAACTGCCCGCCCTCGGCGTAGCCGGGCGCGTTGGGCACCACCGCCACCGACATCTTGAAGCCGGCCTTGTGCAGCGCGTCGGCGGTCTGCTTGACCATCCGCGTGTAGGCGTCGCGGTCGGTCCAGGCGATGTTCTCGAAATCGAACTGGAAGCCGTAGTAGCCGTGCTTTTTGCCGTGGATCAGCAACGAGGCGATCATGCGCTGCTTCGCCTCCTCGTCGTGCATCAGCTTATGGAAGCCGTCGCGGCCGGCGGTCATCGACAGGATCGGCATCACCCGCAGCTGCCTGCGCTTGGCGATGTCGTAGAGGTACGCGTTGGGGGTGCCGTTGACCAGGCCGTTCTGGTCCACGCCGTACCAGGTCGGCACCACCACGTCGATCTTGTCGACGTTGGCCAGGAACGAATTGGTCGATTTCTGCGTGCTCATCAGATAGAACAGCGCGGTCGGGTTCTTGGCCATGGCCGGGGTACAGACCATGGCCAGGGCAAGCAGCAGCCCAGCGAATCGCTTCATCATCGGGAGGTATCCATCAGCGGGTGGGGGAGGGCAAGTCGATGCGGAACACGTAGGCGTGTTCGCCGGCGGGCTCGGCCGGCAGGGTCAGGTGCAGGCCGTCGGCGCGCTGTTCGAACGGCACCGGCTTGCCGGTGGCCAGCAGGGTCACGCCGCGCACGCCGTCGGCGGCGGTGAGCGAGCGGATCACCGCCTTGCCGTCGGCCGGCCAGCCCAGCTCGATCGCGTACAGCGCGCCATGGCCGGTGGTGAAGCGGAAGTCCTCGGCGGTGTAGGGCTTGGTCTTGGTGTCCTGGAAGGTGCCGCCGACCACTTCGGTCGGGCCTTCGCCGTACATGCGCCATGGCCGGCTGTCGTAGATCGCCTCGCCGTTGGTCTTCAGCCATTTGCCGATCGACAGCAGGATGTCGCGCTCGGTATCGGGGATCGAGCCGTCGGCGCGCGGGCCGATGTTGAGCATCAGGTTGCCGTTCTTGCTGACCACGTCCACCAGCATGTGCACGATGAAGGTGGGCGTCTTGTAGGTGTCGTTCTCCACATAGCCCCACGAGGCGTTGCTGACCGAGGTGTCGGTCTGCCAGTGGGTGGGGTGGATGCCGGTGAGCTGGCCGCGCTCGATGTCCAGCGTGCCGGCGCCTTCCGGCAGCGCGCCGAGCTTGTAGTTCACCACCACCCCGTCGCCGCGCGCGGCGCCGTGGTTGTAGTAGTACGCCAGCATGGTCGGCAAGGTGCGGCGGAAGGTCGGGTGCGCGATCCACCAGTCGAAGTAGATCAGCTCGGGGTCGTAGCGGTCGATCAGTTCGGTGGTGCGCGCCAGCCAGTCGTCCAGCCACGCCTGCGACACCGGCGTCCAGTCGTTGTGCACGTCGGCGTCGTCCTTGCCGGGCAGCCGCACCTGCGCCGGGCCGTACAGGCCGGCATAGCGCGGGTCGTTGACGTCCGAGTCGAAATGGCGGCCGCCGTCGAAGAACCAGTCGTGCTCGGCGCGGTGCGAGGACAGGCCGAAGTGCAGGCCCTGCGCGCGGATCGCCTTGGACAGCTCGCCGATCACGTCGCGCCTGGGGCCCATCTTGGTCGCGGTCCAGTCCGACAGCTGCGAGTCGTACATCGCGAACCCGTCGTGGTGCTCTGCCACCGGCACCACGTAGCGCGCGCCGGCGTCGCGGAACAGCCTGGCCCAGCCCTGCGGGTCGAACTTGGGCGCGGTGAACAACGGGATCAGGTCCTTGTAGCCGAACCTGGCCTGCGCCCCGTATGTCTCGATGTGGTGCGCGTAGTCCTTGCTGTCCTGTTGGTACATGTTGCGCGAATACCACTCGTTGCCGAAGGCCGGCACCGAGAACACGCCCCAGTGGATGAAGATGCCGAACTTGGCGTTGTCGTACCAGCCCGGCGAACGGTAGTGCTTCAGCGAGGCCCAGTCCGGGCGGAACGGACCTTTGCGGGCGCCCCGCTCGGCTTCGTGCACCCGTCGCTCGCGCTCGGGCGCGTACCTGGCGGTGGCCTGCAGCCACTGCTGGTCGAGCTGCTCGGGACTGAGCGTGGTGGCGGTCGGCGCGGTGGTGGAGTCGGCCGCACGCAGCGACAGCACCGGGCAGGCCACCAGCAGCGCGAGCACGAGTGCACGACGCCTGGGGGCAGCTCCGGCGTGGCGGCAGGATGTAGCCGCGCGATGGCGGCACTCGGTCGTCATGGGAACTGCACTCCTGTGAGCGAAGACGTGCCGGCAACGAGCAACCGGCACGTGGATGGCGGAGAAGCGGGCCTGGCCATGTTCCTTCGAGTGCGCAAGGAACATGGCCAGCGCCGCTGTTGCATGCGATCGGCGACCTGTCGCTGCCTGATGCAGGCGGCAGGCAAAAAAACGCGCCACCGTGGAGGATCGGTGGCGCGCCGGGACTGCATCAGAACTTGAAGTTGAGCTGGGCCTGGTAACCGCGGCCGTTCTTGTAGAACGCCGTTGGCGTATCACGCGTATTGCTGAAGACCCGGTAGGTGGAGTCCAGCAGGTTGGTCGCGCCGAAGGTGATGCTCATGTAGTCGGTGACCTGATACGAAGCGTTCAGATCCAGCTGCTTGTAGGCATCGGCAAAGTCGCGTGATTGCAGGCGACCGATCTGGGTGAAGTACTTGGAGCGATAGCTGTAGTTCACGCGCACCGTCCAGTCGCCGTGCTCCCAGTACGGAATCACGTTGTAGGTATCGCGCGACAGGTAGGGCAGGTTCAAGCCGGAGCTGGAGTCGGATTCGGCGAAGGTGTAGTTGGCCTGCAACCCGAAGCCCAGGCCGAAGGTCTGCTGGTAGTTGACCGACACGCCCTTGACCTTGGCGTCGGAGACGTTGACCGGCGTGGTGACCTGGTACAGGCCGGCAATGGCCGGCGGTGCGGGATTGAGCTGTTGGGTGGTGGTGGTGCTGACGATGTAGGAGCTGATGTCGCGATAGAACACTTCGCCCGACAGCATGCTGGACGGGGCGAAATACCATTCGGCGGCCAGGTCGTAGTTGGTGGACTCGTACGGCTTCAGGTCCGGGTTGCCGCCATTGGCGGTCAGGTCGCCGGTACCGCTGTTGATGGTGAACGTGCCTGCGAGATCGGCGTAACGCGGACGGGCGATGACCTTGGCCGCCGAGAAGCGCAGCACGGTGTCGTCAGTGACGTCGTAGGCGATGTTGAGGCTCGGCAATGCCTTGCGATAGTCGTTGGTTTTGGCGACGTGGTCGAAGTTCGCGCCGCCATCGTTGCTTTGCCAGAACTGCGACTTGTCGGTGGTATCGACCAGGCGCACGCCGACGTTGCCGCGCCACTGGCCTGACTCGAAGTTCAACTGCGTATAGAGGTTCTGGGTGATTTCCTTGACCTGGAACGAGGCGCCGAAGTCGGTGCGGTACGGACCCTGTGGCTGCGCCAGCAGATAGTCGCGTACGGCATTGAGGCTGGCGGTGGGCCAGGTGGTCAGGTCGCCGCTGGCGCCCAGACCGCCGTAGAGGCTGCTGGGCGTGCCGCCCGGATTGAACTGCGTCAGCGACACCGGAGCGGTGGTGTTGATGCGGTTGCCGCGCGCGTCCACGCCATTGTTGTGATTGATGTATTTGTAGCCGAACTGCAACTTGGTGAACGGGCCCCATTGCAGATCACGCGAGGCGTCCCACTGGAAGTACTTCTCCTCGTCCTTGCTCTTCTGATAGGCGATGCCGCCGGCCTGCATGACGCCGTCCGCGGTCGATCCCGCAGGCAGTCCAGCCGCATTGCCCGGCAGCGCCCAGTTGGATGCGCCGCCGTTGTCATAATTGACCGCCGTGTTGCGGCCGTCGAAGGCATAGTTGTAACCACCGTCCTGCATCAGGAACTTCATCAGGTACTCGGGATTCTTGCCGCCGGTGGCCTTGGTGTTGCCGACCTGGGTGGTGAAGACCCACTTCTCTCCGAACCAGTCATGACGCAGATTCAGGCTCTTGGTGGTGACGGTGCTTTCGCGATAATTGGCATCCAGCTGGGCATACGGTTGACCAGCTGCGCCATCGCTGATCGTGGCCGAGGTGACGACGCCGTTCTGCACATTGGCGCTGGTGATCTTGCGCCTGTCGTTATTGCATGCCGGGCAGACGTAGCGTGCCTGGCTGAAGTTGTTGTACTTGCCCTTGATGTACAGGCCGGTCAGGTTGAACTCGTTCTGCTCGTTCGGTTTCCACTGCAACGCGCCCTGCACGCCGTTGCGCTCGCGGGTCTGCTGGAAGAACGCACTGCTGATGCCGGCCGGCACGCGCGCGGTGGCCACGTCGCTGCCATCGCCGGTGATGGTGGCGGTCGGCGGAATGCCTGCGCCGGTGGTGTAGCCGAAGTATTCGATGCCGGCGCGTGCCAGATCCTGCTTGTCGTGCGTGGCGGAGATCAGCGCGCCGAAGGTCTCCTCGTCGTTCTTCCAGCTCCACAGCGCCGAGCCGCGCGGGTTGCCTTCTTCCGAACGGTCGTTGTAGTTGTAGCCGACCGAGCCGCGGATGGTGTTCTTGGGCAGGTCCAGCGGCTTGCGGGTGTGCACGATCACCGTGCCGCCGATCGAACCTTCGTCGATGCGCGCTTCCGGGGTCTTGTAGACCTCCATCAGGCCGATGATTTCCGGCGACAGCAGGGTGTAGTTGAAGGTGCGGCCGCTGGTGTCGGTCGGGTTGCCGCCCCAGTCGCCGGAGGCGATGGTCTGGCCATTGAGCAGCACCCGGTTCAGCGCCGGGTCGGTGCCGTTGATGCTGACCTTCTCGCCTTCGCCGAACTGGCGGTCGACGCTGATGCCGGGCAGGTGCGCCAGCGACTCGGCGGCATTGGTGTCCGGGAACTTGCCGATGTCCTCGGCGCTGATCGCATCGACGATCGAGTTGGCCGAGCGCTTGACCGCCTGGCTCTTCTCCAGCGAAGCGCGGTAGCCGGTGACGTTGATCGTGTCCAGTTCCTGGACGTTCTTCGACGCTGCGCCGGAAGCGGGTGCTTCCTGCGCCATTGCGTTACCGGACAGGTACAGCGCGGCCATGATGCTGATGGCTAACGTGGTGGTGCGGCTATTCATTGGCTAAACCTTTGGGTGAGTGCATGGGCAAGAGGCGCCAACCGATGTTCCGGCGTGCTGGCCGCTGCCCGGCCTGTGGATGGCGCGGCACCTTGCGGTGGCTGCGCGTATCGTGTTTCGGTGCGCGTCGTCCGGTCGTTGACGCGGAAGTGGCCGCCGGCGGCACCGAGGCGCCGGTCCTTGTTCCCTGCTGCGGAGCGACAACCAAATCCAGCAAAACGACCGATGCATGTTGTGTTGTGCAGATGCCTCCTGGTGCCTGGCGGGATCCCCCGTTCCGGGCATGGCGTCGGCCCGTTCGCTTTCCGTTGCCGGTCGCCGCCGAGCGACAGCTCGGCGCGTGCCTTCCCTTCTGCGCGGCTGCCGTCGCGGCCGCGGTTACAGCGTGAAATGCACGCTGAGCATGTAACTGCGCCCGTTCTTGTACAGATAGTAAGGCTGGCTTTTCTGGCCGGCGTAGCTGTAGTAGGTCTCGTCGAGCAGGTTGCTGGCTTCCAGTTGCAGCTTGACCTTGTCGGTGATCGCATAGGCCACCGATGCGTCGAGCTGGGTGAAGGCATCGGTCATCTGGCTCGCGCCCAGGCGGCCGATCTCGGTGAAGTAGGCCGAGCGCCAGCCCAGCGTCAGCCGCGCCTCCCACGGCCCTTGCTCGAAGTAGGGGCTGAGGTTGTAGCTGTTCTTGGAGTTGTAGGGCAGGTTGTAGCTGCTCTGGGTGTCGGCCTTGGAGTAAGTGTAGTTCGCCGCCACGCCGAAACCGCCGCCCAGCTCTTGCTGGTAGCTCAGCGACACGCCCTTGACCTTGGCCGCGCCGGAGTTCTGCGGCAGCGTCACCTGATAGACGTCCTCGCGCTTGTACCGGGTGTTGTACAGCGGCCGGTTCACCAGGGTCTGCAGGATGTAGTTGGAGATGTCGCGGTAGAACAACTCGCCGGCGAGCACGCTGTTGGGCGCGAAATACCATTCCAGCGACGCGCCGTAGTTGGTGGAGCGGTACGGATCCAGCGCCGGATTGCCGCTGCTGGCGGTGAGCTTGTTGTCGTCGGCGTTGATGTAGGGCGTGAGGTCGGCGTAACGCGGTCGCGCGATCACCTTGGCCGCGGCCACGCGCAGGATCAGCGCGTCGGACAAGTCGTAGGCGAAGTTCAGCGACGGCAGCCATTCGCCGTAGGACTTGTTTTCGTTCACTGGCGCATAGGCGTCGTTGCCGACGTACCTGTAGCCACTGATCGCATCGCGGGTGTTGACGTAGCGCACACCGATGTTGCCGCGGTAGCTGTAGCCGGAGAAGTCGGCCTGCAGGTAGGCGGCGCGGTTGCGCTCGATCACGCCGAAAGTGTTGTTGTAGCTGGGCCTGAGCGTGTCGCTGCCGGGCAGGCTGCGGACGTAGTCGACGATGGCGCCCCGGCTCTGCAGCGGCCAGCGACGCATGTCGTCGCTGACCGACAGGCCGTCCAGGTAGCCGCCGGGCGTGGTGCCGCCGTAGAAGCGGGCCAGGGTGTTGCCCGGATCCTCCCTGTAGTCGTTGTAGTACGTGTCCTGCGCGGTGCTGTGGCGCGTGGCCTTCACTCCGGCGCGGAGCTTGGTGACAGGGCCCCATTCCACGTCGTGGTCGAAGTCCAGCTGCGCGTAGCGTTCCTTGTCCAGGTTCGGATAGCGATTCACGGTGGCGCTCTTCACCGACATGTTCTCCAAAGTGGACGGCGGTACCGCGTAGTCCACGCCGACGCGGCGGTGATCGATGGCGTAGCGATAGCCGCCGTTGCCCCCCAGGGTCACCCCGTAGATGCGGTCGGCGCCGCCGGCCGAGCGGGTCGCGCCGACCTGGCCGGAGACGTTCCAGCCGTCGCCGTGCCAGTCCCCGCGCAAGGTGTTGCTGCTGGTCTTGACCGTGGTGCTGCGCACGTACGAATCGAGGATGGTCTGGGCGTTGTCGCCGTAGGCCCCGGAGGTGGCGACGCCGTCGACCACGTTCAGTGCGGTGGCAGTGGCCGGCTTGATGTCGGCGAAGCGGCTCTGGTTGACGTTGTCGAACGTCTCCTCGACGTACAGGCCGGTGTAGGACAGCTCGAACGCCTCGCTGGGCTTCCACTGCAGCGCGCCGGTGACGCCGTCGCGCTTGCGCGTCTGCAGGAACAGCGCGGTGTTGATCGCGCTCGGGTAGACCCCTTGCTTGCCGGCGGCGACCGCGTCGGGAAAGCCGGCGCCCTGGATGGCGCTGTAGCCGAAGATCTCCACGCCGTCGCGGCGCAGCGAGCGTTCCGAATGCATCACCGAGCCGAGCACGCCGAGCGTGCCTGCATCGTTCTTCCAGTTGTACAACAGCGAGGCGTTGGGCTTGCCGTCCTCGGAGCGGTCGTTGTAGCCGTAGCCGACGCTGCCGGTCAGCAGGTTTTTTTCCAGTTCCAGCGGCTTGCGCGTGTGCAGGATCACGGTGCCGCCGAGGCTGCCCTCGTCGATGCTGGCCTGCGCACTCTTGTAGACCTCGGCGCTGCCGATCACTTCCGGCGCCAGCAGCGAGTAATTGAACGAGCGGCTGTCCGGGTTGTTCGGATCGCCGCCCCAACTGGTGGAGGCGATGCTCTGGCCGTTGAGCAGGACCCGGTTCAAGGCCGGGTCGGTGCCCAGGATGGAGACCTTCTCGCCTTCGCCGAACTGGCGGTCGACGCTGACGCCGGGCAGGTGCGACAGCGATTCGGCGACATTGGTGGCAGGAAACTTGCCGACGTCCTCGGCCGAGATCGCATCGACGATCGCGTCGGCGTTGCGCTTGATGTTGAGCGACTTCTGCAGGCTGGCGCGGTAGCCGGTGACGCTGATCGTGTCCAGTTCCTGGACGTTCTTCGGCGCTGGGCCGGAAGCGGGCGCTTCCTGCGCCATTGCGTTACCGGACAGGTACAGCGCGGCCATGATGCTGATGGCTAACGTGGTGGTGCGGCTATTCATTGGCTGAACCTTTGGGTGAGTGCATGGGCAAGAGGCGCCAACCGATGTTCCGGCGTGCTGGCCGCTGCCCGGCCTGTGGATGGCGCGGCACCTTGCGGTGGCTGCGTGTATCGCGTTTCGGTGCGCGTCGTCCGGTCGTTGACGCGGAAGTGGCCGCCGGCGGCACCGAGGCGCCGGTCCTTCCTTGTTTCCTGTGGGGGGGGGGACAACCAAATCCAGCAAAGCAATGCATGTTGCAGACGCCTGGTGCGCGGGCGGAAACCCCGTTCCGTGCATGGCGTTGGAGCCGTTTGCCTTTCGTCGCGGCGACCACCGAGCAACCGCCTCGGCGCCTTTGCCCATGGCGCTGTAGCGGCGCCATGGCGCGGTCCAACCTGAACGTGGCATGTCTTGAGGTTGTAAGACTTGTCTGACTCGAGTCTGTAATAGCGCTGACAGCGTTGTCAATACGTGCTTCACGGTATTTTGACAATTCGTTGCCCGATCGCCCCGGCGGGCCGCGGCCGCGGCCCGCCGGGCATTCCCGCTTTACGGATAGGTGGTTGTTCGCCAAGGAAAATCGGTCGCGGCCGGGAAGCGCCCCGGCGGCGCGGTGCGGCGCTTGTCTCGACCGCTGCCGATCCCGGTCGGAATCGGCATTCCAGAAATTTTGTGCAGCGCGGCGAAGCGCGGTGCTGTCTGACCGGTTCGTTGGCGTTGCATGCGCGATGTCGTGTGCTGTCGGAACGAGGCGACGAATCCAGCCAGGATGGCTGATCGCTGGCGAGTGCCGGTGGCGCCCGCTGGATGACTTTATCTTGACAACGTTATCACGATGGTCTGACACTCGATCGATCAACAGGCCCAATCGACGTGCGCCCTCTCGGGCGCAACGGGAGAGTAGTACGTGTCCGCAAGCAGTTCACCAGTGGCCGCGGCCGGCCCGCGGGCCGAGCCTTTCATTGCCGCCGATGTCGGCGGCACCCACGTACGTATCGGCCTGGTATCGCGTGGCGACGCCACCGACAGCGTGCAGACGGTCAAGGTGCTGGACTATCGCAAGTACCGCTGCGCCGATTACCCCGGCCTGACCGAGATCATCGGCGAGTTCCTGTCCGGCGTGCCCGGACCGGCGCCCACCCGTGGCGTGATCGCCAGCGCCGGCTATGCGCTGGAAGATGGCCGGGTGATCACCACCAATCTGCCGTGGAGCCTGTCGCCGCCGGAGATCCGCGAGCGCCTGGGCATGCAGGCGCTGCACCTGGTCAACGATTTCGAGGCGGTGGCCTATGCGGCCTCGTCGATGGACGCCAGCGAAGTACTGCACCTGACCGGCCCACGCAAGGCGCAGCGCGGGCCGGCGCTGGTCATCGGCCCCGGCACCGGGCTCGGTGCGGCGGTGTGGATCCCGACCGGCGGCGGCGCGGTCGTGCTGGCGACCGAGGCCGCCCATGCGGCCCTGCCGGTCGGCAGCGAGCTGGAGATGGCGATGGCGCAGCGGCTGCTGCGCACGCGCAGCTATGTACCGGTGGAACACCTGCTGTCCGGACCCGGCCTGCTCAACCTGTATAAGGTGCTGTGCGAGTTGCGCGATGCCGTGCCGGTGCATGCCGCTCCCAGCGAGGTCACCGCCGCGGCGCTGGCCGGCCGCGATCCGCTGGCGCACGAGGCGCTGTCGGCGTTCTGCGGCCTGCTCGGCAGCGTGGTCGGCGACATGGCGTTGCTGTACGGCATCCACAGCGGCATCTACCTGGCCGGCGGTTTTCTGCCGCAGATCGGCGGGTTCCTGGGCGCCAGCAGCTTCGTCGAGCGCTATCTGAACAAGGGCGCGATGCGCCCGGCCTTGGAACAGATCCCGGTGAAGCTGGTCGAGCATGGCCAGCTCGGGGTGATCGGCGCGGCCAACTGGTTCCTGCAGCAACAGCGCTGACGACGGCCGGCGAAGGCATCCTGCTTGCGATCGCATCGGCCGCATGATGCGCATCCGCCGGCGCGCGCTGCGCCGGAAGGATGGCCGCGCGCCGCCACTGCGTGGCGCGACCACGCCTTCCGTGCGCTCGTTCCCGGCCGGCGCCGGTACGAACTTGCTGCCAGGTGTCGATCCTGTCCCCGCGTTCGGCCCCGGCGTGCTCAGGCCAGTTCGATGACGATCTTGCCGAATGCGCCGCGATCCAGGTGCTCCAGCGCCGCCGGTAGTTCGGCGCAGGAATAGCGTGCATCGATGGCCGGCTTGAGTCCGAGCCGGTCGACGGCCACGACCAGATCCTCCAGCGCTCGCCGGTGCCCGACGCCGATGCCATGGACGTCGAGATTCTTCATCATCAGCGGGCCTGCGGGCGCGGTGATTTCGAAACCTTCCAGCACGCCGATCTGGTGGATGTGTCCGCCGATCGCCGCCGCCTGCACGGCCTTGCCCAGATGCGGCCCGCCGACGAGTTCGAGGATGTGGTCCGCTCCCTGGTCGTGGGTGATGCGCAGTACCGCCTCCAGCCAATCCTCGGCGCTGCGGTCGATGCCGTGGTCGGCGCCGAGGCGCCTGGCGCGTTCCAGCTTTTCGGCGCTGCCCGAGACCACGATCGCCCGTGCGCCATGCGCCTTGGCGATCTGCAGGCCGAACAACGCGACCCCGCCGGTGCCTTCGATCAGCACCGTCTGGCCAGCGCGCAGCTTTCCTTTTTCGACCAGGGCGAACCAGGCGGTGAGGCCGGCGCAGGGCAAGGTGCTGGCCTGCGCCTCGTCGAGCGAGGCCGGCGCGCGCACGAACCACTCTTCCGGAAAAGCCACGTATTCGGCGAGCACGCCGGGGTGGCTTCCGCCGAGGGAGCGATATGCCGGCATGCGTGCGTTGCCGTGCGCAGCGCCGTCGATCCAGCCGGGCCAGAAGGTCGAGATCACCCGGTCGCCGACGGCCAAGCGCGTGGTCCCCGGTCCGGTGGCTTGCACCGTGCCGGCGAGATCGGAACCAGGGGTGAAAGGGAAGGCGAGGGCCATGCCCATGCCGTTCTCGATCACCAGCCTGTCGCGGTAATTGAGCGCGACCGCGGCCACTTTCACCAGCACCTCGCCGAGCCGTGGGGTGGGGATCGTCGCCTCCTTCAGCGTCAGTCGGTCGCGGCCGAGGCCGTCCATTTCCCATCGTGTCATCGTCGTGGTCATCGCAGACTCCTGAAAGCGGCTTCGCCGGGATTGGCGATTTTATTGTTGATTTTTAAGCGGTTGTGGCGATATAAAATCCGATGATTGGTTCTTTGGCGGCGACAATGCGTGGCGCGGCATTGAATGGCGTGGATGTTTTCGTGGCCGCGGTCCAGACCGGCAGCTTCGCCGCGGCCGCCGAGCGCCTGCACCTCACCCGCTCGGCGGTGGCCAAGACGATCGCGCGGGTCGAAGGACGGCTCGATGTGCGGCTGTTTCACCGCACCACGCGCAGCCAATCCCTCACCGAGGACGGGCAGATCTACTACGAGCGCTGTGCCCGCGCGCTGGAGGAGTTGCGGGCCGCCGAGCTGGCGCTGGACTCCGGTCGGCGCGATGCCTCCGGTCGGCTACGGGTGTCGGTGCCGGTGCTGTTCGGGCGCCGCTGCGTCGCGCCGGTCCTGACCCGTCTGGCGGCGCAACACCCCCGGCTCGAACTCGATCTTTCCTTCTGCGATCACCCGGTGGACCTGATCGAAGACGGTTTCGACCTGGTCATCCGCAATGGCGAGATCGGCAACGGAGCTGGCCTGATGGCGCGCGCGATCAGCCTGCAGCGGATGACCGTCTGCGCTGCGCCCGACTATCTTGCCGAGCATGGTCGTCCGGAAACGCTGGAGCAGTTGCTGGCGCACCATGCGGTCATCTATGGCCGGGCGGGGCGCACCAAGGCATGGCAGTTTCCGACGGGCAACGGCCAGGTACGGGAACTCACGCCGCCGAGCCGTTTGCGGCTGGACGACCTGGAGGCGATCGCCGATGCCGCCGAGGCGGGGCATGGCCTGGCCTGGCTGCCCTGCTGGCTGATTCGGGAACGGGTCCGCCAGGGGCAACTGGCGGCGCTGCTGGAGACGACGCCGCGCCTAGTGTTCAGGACCCATGCGCTGTGGCCGGCCACGCCGCACATGCCGCTGCGCGTGCGCTTGGCCATCGACGCGATCGCGGCGGCGTTGCCGGGAAGCGCCGAACTCTGAAACTGGGGAGCGGCAGCGGCGCTGCCATCGTGGCGCCGATTCGGTACCGCCGCTTCAGCTCATGCACGGCCTGGACGTGGCCGACGCGGTGACGCGTTCGCAGGCGACCTCGCCATTTCCGCACCCGGCACGGCCGCCGGTACCGCCATCGCCATCGGTTCGAGCCGATGTACCCGGGATCACAGGTCGCCGTACTGTGCTTGCAGCGCCGCGATCGCCGCCAGGCCCGCGGTTTCGGTGCGCAGGATGCGCGGACCCAGGCGCAGGCCGGCGAAGCCGGCCGCGTGCAGGACGGCGCGATCGCGCGGCGACCAGCCGCCCTCCGGACCGATCGCGATCGTCGCGGTGTCGCCGGGGATGTCCAGCGTGCGCAACCGATGTTCGCCCTGCGGGTCGAGGGCGAGCTTGAGTTGCGAGGCGCCGGCGGCGCATGCGGCCTCGGCCAGCGCCAGCGGCGCGGCCAGGCCGGGCACGCGCGCACGGCCGCACTGCTCGCACGCCGCGGCGACGACGCTGCGCCAGTGCGCCACGCGCTTGTTCATGCGTGACGCATCCAGCTTCACCTCGCTGCGCTCGGCCCACACCGGCACGATCGCGGCCACGCCCAGCTCGGTCGCCTTCTGCAGGATCAGGTCCATCTTCTCGCCGCGCGCAATCCCTTGCAGCAGCGTGATCGCCAGCGGCGATTCGTTGCCCGCCGGCCGCGCCGCACCGATCCGCACGCTGGCGCCGTGCTTGCCGGCCTGCAGCAGCTCGGCGTCGTAGTCGCAGCCGTCGCCGTTGAACAGCACGCAGCGGTCGCCCTCGCGCAGCCGCAGCACGCGCAGCAGATGTCCGGCGACGTCCGCGGGCAGGACCACGTCGCTGCCGCTGCGCAGCGCGGCGGCGACGTGGCAGCGGGTCAGGCGCATGCCACGGCCTCGTCGATCGCGGCAAGCGTGGTCTCGGCGAGCAGCGCCAGCTGCGCATCGTCCACGCAGTACGGCGGCATCCAGTACAGCACGTCGCCCAGCGGACGCAGCACCACGCCGCGCTGCAGCGCCGCGCGATAGGCATGCAGGCCCACCCGCGCGGACGCGGCGAACGGGGTGCGCTTGTCGCCGTCGCGGGTCAGTTCGAACGCGACCACCATCCCGGCCTGGCGCACGTCGGCCACGTGCGGGTGGTCGTTGAACGGCGCCGCCAGCGCGCGCATGGTCTCGGCGGTGCCGCGGTTGCGCGCGACCACGTCGTCCTGCTGGAAGATGCGCAGGCTGGCCAGCGCCGCGGCGCAGGCCAGCGGATTGCCGGTATAGCTGTGCGAGTGCAGGAAGGCGCGCTCGCGGCTGTCGTCGAGGAAGGCGTCATATAAGTGTTGCGTGGCCAGCACTGCCGACAGCGGCAGGAAGCCGCCGGTCAGGCCCTTGGACAGGCACAACAGGTCCGGCATCACCCCGGCCTGTTCGCAGGCGAACAGGGTGCCGGTGCGGCCGAAGCCGGTGGCGATCTCGTCGGCGATCAGGAACGCGCCGTTGGCGTCGCACAGTTCGCGCGCGCGGCGCAG
The DNA here is from genome assembly GCF_014236795.1 of Xanthomonas theicola. Taxonomy (NCBI): domain Bacteria; kingdom Pseudomonadati; phylum Pseudomonadota; class Gammaproteobacteria; order Lysobacterales; family Lysobacteraceae; genus Xanthomonas; species Xanthomonas theicola. The sequence goes on from NZ_CP049017.1 coordinate 781,384, forward strand.
GTAGGCCGGGTCGTGCATGCGCATGCCGCCGGCGCACTGCAGGCGCGGTTCCAGGATCACCGCGCAGATATCGCCCGGATGGCGGTCGAACAGGTCGGCCAGCGCATCGGCGGCGGCATCGGCGCGCTGCCGCGCGGTCTGCCCCGGCGCGGCCAGGTAGGCATCGGGCGAGGGCGCGAACAGCGCCTCGGCCAGCAGCGGCGCGTACACCCGCCGGTACAACGGGATGTCGCCGACCGCCAGCGCGCCGATGGTCTCGCCGTGGTAGCCGTTCTCCAGCGCCACGAAACGGGTGCGGCGGGTCTGGCCGCGGTTGTGGAAATAGTGGAACGCCATCTTCAGCGCCACCTCGACCCCGGCCGAGCCATTGTCGGCGTAGAACACCTTGGCCAGCGGCGCGCGCCCGTCCTGGCGCGGCGCCAGCGCCAGCAGCTGTTCGGCCAGTTCCACCGCCGGCGCGTGGCTGAAACCGGCCAGCATGACCTGCTCCAGCTGCGTGGCCTGTGCGGCGATGGCCGCGGCGATGCGCGGCTCGCTGTGGCCGAACAGATTGGTCCACCAGCTGCTCACCGCATCCAGGTAGCGGTTGCCCTCGTGATCGATCAGCCAGGCGCCTTCGCCGCGGGCGATCGGCAGCAGCGGCAGGGTGTCCGGGTGCTCGCGCATCTGCGTGCAGGGGTGCCAGAGTACGGCCAGGTCGCGTTGCCGCCACGCGTCGGCCGTCTGTGATGCGGTCAGGTCTGTTAGCATTTCCAGCCCATGAACAGGTTCTTCGCTCCGGGCATTCTATCGGCCGACGCCGCGCCGCGCCGCGGGGGGCCGGCGTGAGCCGCCCGCTGCCGGTCATCCATGCGCTGCGCGAGCGCAGCGAGTCGGCCATGGAGCGCAAGGTCGAGGAGCTGGACCTGGAATTCAGCAACGGCGAGCGGCGCGTGTTCCACCGGCTCAAGGCCCCCGGCCACGGCGCGGTGGTGGTGGTGCCGATGCTCGATGCGCAGACCGTGCTGCTGGTGCGCGAGTACGCCGCCGGCGTGCACCGCTACGAACTGGGCCTGGTCAAGGGCCGGATCGACGCCGACGAGACCCCGCTGCAGGCGGCCGACCGCGAGCTCAAGGAAGAGGCGGGCTATGGCGCACGGCAGCTGCGCGTGCTGCGCGCGATGACCCTGGCGCCCACCTACATGAGCCACCAGTCGTGGCTGGTGTTGGCGCAAGATCTGTATCCCGAAAAACTGGCCGGCGACGAGCCGGAGGAACTTGAAGTGGTGCCCTGGAATCTGGCTGCGCTGGATCAGCTGATGTTGCGTGAGGATTTTTCCGAAGGACGTTCGCTGGCGGCGCTGTTCATTGCCCGCGAATGGATGGGTCGTGCTGGATGATCCGCATCACTGCAGACCTGCGTGAAACCGCCATCGCCATCGCCATCGACGCCGCTGCGGCGATCATGGCGGTCTACGCCACCGGCTTCGAGGTCGCGCTCAAGGCCGATGCCAGCCCGCTGACCCAGGCCGACCTGGCCGCGCACCGGATCATCGTCGAGGGCCTGGAGCGGCTGACCCCGGACCTGCCGGTGCTGTCCGAGGAGTCGGCGCAGATCCCGTGGGACGTGCGCGAACGCTGGACCAGCTACTGGCTGGTGGATCCGCTCGACGGCACCCGCGAATTCGTCGAGCGCAATGGTGAGTTCAGCGTCAACATCGCGCTGATCCACCACGGCGCGCCGGTGTTCGGCGTGGTCCAGGCGCCGGTCGACGGCCGCCTCTGGCACGCGGTGCGCGGCGGGCAGGCGTATCGCCGCGACGGTTCCCGCGACACCGCGCTGAACACGCGGCGGCCGGCCGCCGCGCCGCTGCGGGTGGCGGCCAGCCGCTCGCACCGCGACCCGCGCACCGATGCGCTGCTGCTGCGCATGGGCGAGACCGAGGTGGTCGCACAAGGCTCGTCGCTGAAGTTCTGTCGCATCGCCGACGGCGCGCTGGACGTGTACCCGCGCTTCGGCCCGACCTCCGAATGGGACACCGCGGCCGGCCAGTGCGTGCTGCAGGCCGCCGGCGGCGCGCTGCTCGCCGCCGCCACCGGCAAGCCGTTCCGCTACAACCGGCGACAATCGCTGCTCAACGGCGACTTCCTGGCGCTGGGCGATCCGGCGCTGCCGTGGCGCAGCTGGCTCGGCTGAGCCGCGCCGCGCCGCCGCCGGCCGTGCGGCGGCTCTGCCAAACTGGGTGCAGGCGGCGCCGTTGCCGTCGCATCGGAACCTTTCCGTGACCGCAGCCCGCTACGACCTTCCCGCCCTGCTCGCGATCATGGCGCGCCTGCGCGATCCCGCGCAAGGCTGCCCTTGGGACCTGGAGCAGGACTTCGCCAGCATCGCCGCCTATACCATCGAAGAAGCGTACGAGGTGGCCGATGCGGTCGACCGCCAGGACCTGGCCGAACTGAAGGACGAGCTCGGCGACCTGCTGCTGCAAGTGGTGTTCCATGCGCAGATGGCGCGCGAGCGGGCGGCATTCGGGTTCGACGACGTGGTGGCGGCGATCTGCGACAAGATGGTGCGCCGGCATCCGCATGTGTTCGGCGACAGCCAGGTCGGCGACGCCGCGCAGCAGACGCTGAACTGGGAGCAGATCAAGCGCGACGAGCGTTCGGCGGCGGGCAAGACCGACAGCTCGGTGCTTGCCGGGATCGCGCGCGGCCTGCCGGAATGGCAGCGCGCGAGCAAGCTGCAGGCGCGCGCGGCGCGGGTCGGCTTCGACTGGCCCGGGCCGGGCCCGGTGTTGGACAAGCTGCAGGAGGAACTGCAGGAAGTGCGGATGGAGATCGAGCGCGGCGTGGTGCAGGACAACCATGCGCGGTTGCAGGACGAGCTCGGCGATCTGCTGTTCGTCTGCGTCAACCTCGCGCGCCATGCCCAGGTCGATGTCGGCGCCGCGTTGCGTCACGCCAACCTGAAGTTCGAGCGCCGCTTCCGCGCCATGGAGCAGCTGGCGCAGCAGGACGGTGATGCGCTGCAGGAATTGTCGCTGCAGCAGCAGGAAGCGTACTGGCAGCGGGTCAAGCGCGAGGAATCCGGCGCGGCAGGGTGACGGCGTCGCCGGCATTCGTCGTGAGCGCGGCCGCCGCCGCCCCATCCCACGCTCGCTATACTCGGGACATCGACTTCCTGGTGAATGGAGCAACCCGATGCAGCCGACCTATTTCCTCGCGCTGGTGATCCTGGTCGCCGGCGTGATCGTGCTGTTCAAGACCGTGCGCATGGTGCCGCAGGGATTCCAGTGGACGCTGGAGCGCTTCGGCCGCTACACCCATACCCTGTCGCCCGGCCTGCACTTCCTGATCCCGGTGGTCTACGGCGTGGGACGCAGGGTCAACATGATGGAGCAGGTGCTGGACGTGCCCAGCCAGGACGTGATCACCAAGGACAACGCGGTGGTGCGCGTGGACGGGGTGGTGTTCTTCCAGGTGCTGGACGCGGCCAAGGCCGCCTATGAAGTGTCGAACCTGGAGATCGCCACGATCGCGCTGGTGCAGACCAACATCCGGACCGTGATCGGTTCGATGGACCTGGACGAATCGCTGAGCCAGCGCGAGACGATCAACGCGCAGCTGCTCAGCGTGGTCGACCATGCGACCAATCCGTGGGGCATCAAGGTCACCCGCATCGAGATCCGCGACATCCAGCCGCCGCGCGACCTGATCGATTCGATGGCGCGGCAGATGAAGGCCGAGCGCGAGAAGCGCGCGCAGATCCTCGAGGCGGAGGGTTCGCGGCAGTCGGAGATCCTGCGCGCCGAGGGCGAGAAGCAGGCCGCGGTGCTGGAGGCCGAAGGGCGCAAGGAAGCCGCGTTCCGCGACGCCGAGGCGCGTGAGCGCCTGGCCGAAGCCGAGGCGCGCGCCACCGCGATGGTGTCCAAGGCCATCGCCGAGGGCGACGTGCAGGCGATCAACTACTTCATCGCGCAGAAATACGTGGAGGCGTTCAAGGAACTGGCCACCGCGCCGAACCAGAAGTTCGTGCTGATGCCGATGGAGTCCAGCGGCATCATCGGCTCGATCGCCGGCATCGGCGAACTGGCGCGCGAGGCGCTGGCCAAGCAGCAGCCCGCGCCGTCGGCGGTGCCGCGCGGCATGCCGCCGCGCAGCGGAGCCTGAACCATGCGCCTGGAGGTGGTGGCGTGGGGCGCGCTGACCTTGCTGCTGTTCGCGGCCGAAGCGCTGGCGCCGGGCGCGTTCATGCTGTGGATGGGCTTCGCCGCCGCGGCGGTGTTGGTCGCCGTGCTGGTGGTGGCGGACATCCCGCTGCTGCTGCAGATCGCGGCGTTCGTGGTGCTCAGCTTCGTCTCGATCCAAGTATACCGCGCCTGGTTCCGCGGCCGCGACCGGGTCAGCGACCGGCCGCTGCTCAACCGCCGTGCCGAGCAACTGATCGGCCGGGTGGTGACCCTGGACCAGTCGATCCAGGCCGGCCGCGGCCGCGCCAAAGTGGACGATGCGTTCTGGGTGGTCGGCGGTCCCGACCTGCCGGCCGGCAGTGCCGTGCGCATCGTCGGCGTCGATGGCATGACCCTGCTGGTGCAGGCCGAGTGAGACGCGGGACTCGTCGGGACTCGGGACTCGGGACTCGGGACTCGGGACTCGGGACTCGGGACTCGGGACTCGGGACTCGGGATTTTCGCAAGTATTCCGCATTTTTTGCTTTTCTGTAGGAGGGGTTTCAACTCCGACGCGTCACCGGGACCTGATTCCCGCCATCGCGCATCCAACGTTGCGAGCCGATAGGGCCGCGGTGGAGGGTGGAGGACGGCGCAGATCGATCGTGGGACCCAGGCCGCCAGGTCCACGCGTCGGTTGAAGCGATGGCAGAACGCGCTCAGGTAGCGCTGTAGGGACTTCGGGGGCAAGGCGTGATAGGTGCCAGGCCAGGCATTCTGGATGGTGCCCAGCAGGGTGTCGACCCGGATGAGCGCCGGCTCTGTTGGCAGCGGCCGGCCCCGCGGTGTCCTCGCTCACTCCGAGCTGCCGGCGCAGCGCCAGGGCCGGGATGCCGTTCTTGTGCTGGCTGAGCGAGTAGATCGCCAGGAACCAGCTGCGCAACGGCGACGTGGCATCGGCGAACAAGGTGCCGCGCGTCGAGCAGGCCTGCTGTTGGCAGCGATTGCATTGGAGCAGGTCGCGGCTGTGCAACGGGCAAGACCGCCGATGTCCATACGCTGGGCAAAAGAAGCCTTGCGGCCATCGTTGTTCAAGTACGGCTTGCCGGCATGGCGCCTGGCTCCCCTAGGACCGCAAGAGCGCCGGCAGGCCCATGCCCGCCTGGAACTGGATCGGGTGCTTCTTGGCCATCGTCGCACCGCCTCTGTCGAATCAGCGGCTTGCCGCATCGACCCTCTCCGGATCAGCGGAGGCGACGGATGGGGAATCAAGTACCGGTAACGCGTCGGGGCTGAAGCCCCTCCCATAGAAAGCGGTTGGACCGGCACTGTAGGAAAAGCCGCTTTCTTTGCAAAAAAAAAGCACTTTTTTCGTCGAATCGCTTGACAGCGACTTGCGCCGGGACAACACCCTGCCGTCCCGAGTCCCGAGTCCCGAGTCCCGAGTCCCGAGTCCCGAGTCCCGAGTCCCGAGTCCCGAGTCCCGAGTCCCGAGTCCCGAGTCCCGAGTCCCGAGTCCCGAGTCCCGGGTGTCCCATTCCTTATCCCCCATGCCGGCGACGATAATGGGCGACTTTACCCACGGACCTGCGCCATGACCCAGAAGACCATCCTCAACGACAGCCATCGCGCCCTCGGCGCCAAGATGGTCGACTTCGGCGGCTGGGACATGCCGATCCACTACGGTTCGCAGCTCGACGAGCACCATCAGGTGCGCCGCGACGCGGGCATGTTCGACGTCAGCCACATGACCGTGGTCGACCTGCATGGTGCGCAGGTGCGCGCGTTCCTGCGCCGCCTGCTGGCCAACTCGGTGGACAAGCTCAAGCTGCCGGGCAAGGCGCTGTACACCTGCATGCTCAATCCGCAGGGTGGGGTGATCGACGACCTGATCGTCTACTACCTGTCCGACACGTTCTTCCGCCTGGTGGTCAATGCCGCCACGCGCACCAAGGACCTGGCCTGGATCGGCGAGCAGGCGCGGGCGTTCGGCGTGCAGGTGCGCGAGCGCGAGGACTTCGCGATGATCGCGGTGCAAGGCCCCAACGCGCGCGCCAAGGTGATCGGCCTGCTGCGCGAGGACGACCGTGCTGCGGTGCAGAAGCTCGGCCGCTTCGCTGCGTTCGAGGCGACCTCGGCCGATGGCGTGGCGCTGTTCGTCGCACGCACCGGCTACACCGGCGAGGACGGATTCGAGATCGTGTTGCCGCAGGAGCAGGCGCTGGCGTTCTGGAACGCGCTGCTGCGCGCGGGGGTCAAGCCGGCCGGGCTCGGCGCGCGCGATACGCTGCGCCTGGAGGCCGGCATGAATCTCTACGGGCAGGACATGGACGACAGCGTGTCGCCGTACGAGGCGGCGCTGGCCTGGACCGTGGCGCTGGACGAGGGTCGCGTCTTCATCGGCCGCGACGTGCTCGAGGCGCACAAGGCCAACGGCGCGCCGCGGCAGATGATCGGCCTGGTGATGGACGAGAAGGGCGTGTTGCGCCACGGCCAGAAGGTGCTCACCGCGCAGGGCGAAGGCGAGATCCTGTCGGGCACGTTCTCGCCGACGCTCGGCAAGGCGATCGCCTTCGCGCGCGTGCCGGCCGGCGAGCCGGGTGCAGTGCGGGTGGACATCCGCGGCAGGGAAGTGCCGGTGCGCATGGTCGAGTTTCCGTTCGTGCGCGAAGGCCAGGTCCAGCCCGGCGTCCTCGGCTGAGTCCCCGGCCGCGGCGATGCATGCGCCGGCGACTTCTTCCCGGAACATCCGGTTCGCTACACTAGCGCCCCATCCCCGACATCGGCAGCCCTATGAGCGAGATCCCTGGCGACCTCAAATTCCTCAAGTCCCATGAATGGGCGCGCGTCGAAGGCAACGGACGCGTCACCGTCGGCATCTCCGATCACGCCCAGGGCCTGCTCGGGGATCTGGTCTATGTCGAGCTGCCCAACGTCGGCGACGACGTCGTCGCCGGCAACGGTGTGGCGGTGGTCGAGTCGGTCAAGGCCGCATCGGACGTGTACAGCCCGCTCTCCGGCAAGGTGGTCGAGGTCAATGTCGCGCTCAGCGACAAGCCGGAGACGATCAACGAGGACGCGTACGGGGAAGGTTGGATCTTCGTGCTGGAGATCGCCGAGCCGGAGCAGTTGAACGAACTGCTGACGCCCGACGACTACGCCGAGCTGCTCGAGGAAGACGGCCACTGAGCCGGGCCGCCCCGTCGCGATAGCCGAACCGGCCGCCTTGTGCGGCCGGTTTTCGTTTGCGCCGGCGGCCGCGGTCCGGTGCCGCATCGGACAGGACGATGCGCCCCGCTGCCGGTCTTCGCCGCGCGTCGGCTCGGCATGCCGTCTCGCCCGCAGTCGACGGCATCGCTGCTGCACGGATGGGCACGCGCGTGGCGAACGCAGCGCCGGATGCTTGGCAGCGACAGTGATCGGCATCGCAAGCGGGCGGTGTGCGCACTGCGCAGTCCGGGCATCGTCGGCTGGCCCGGCATCGCGTCCGTCCGCCGGTTCGGATCACGTCCGCTGCGGCGGCGCTGCGAACGCGCGCTCACGATCGGCGGCGGCGCGACGCAGCGCGATGCATCCGTCGCGCATGCGTGACGTGCCGGTGAGGAAAGCCGCGAGGCGAACGGACGTTGCGTCGGCATCGTGCGTGGCCGCGACGCAGCGCGCGCCGGCGGCTGCCGAAGGATGCAAAAAAATTTTGCGCAGTTTTGCGCATTTGCTCTTGTGCGATGCCGGAACAGCGCATGCCGCGAAAAGTTTTTTTCAGCTTGCGGACAGGCTGGCGCGCCAGCGCCGTGCGGTCCTCACCACGCCTCGCGCCAGCGCGCGGCACGCGTTGCATCGCCAGCCTGTTGCAGAAAAGCGCGGGAATTCCCGCTGTTTTTCTCTGTGCGCGCGTTTCGCCGCGGGTCTCTCCGCTGCCGTTGCCGACCGCCGAGCGCGGCCGGACGCCGTGCTCGGCGCGCTCGGTACGCGCGATGTCGGAAAAAAAATTGCGCGGAAGTGTTGACAGTAAAAAAAAGCGTGATTAGGTTTCGCCCAGCAGACGTTGCTGCGAAAGCGAGTGAAACGGATCGACATCGAAACGCGAAGCACAACTTGGACATCCGCCAGGGACCTGATGATGGTGGAGCAGGTGTCGCTTCCCTCCGAGAAACGCAACGTCTCCCCTGGCACGGCACCCGTATCGAGCTTCGGTACGGGTGTTTCTGTATCCCATCCGGCCTGCAGCACGCGCCGGCGGATCCTGCAGGCGGACCATTGCCGCGGGTTTGCTTTAACTGGGCGTTTTCAATCCATAGTTCACTGACGAGGAGCCATCCCATGGCCACGAAAAAAGCTGCGAAAAAAAAGCCGGCCGCTAAGAAAGCGGTCAAGAAGACTGCCGCCAAGAAGCCGGCAGCGAAGAAAGTGTCGGTAAAGAAGGCGGTCAAGAAGGTCGCTAAGAAAGTCGCCAAGAAGGTCGCCAAGGTAAAGAAGGCGATCAAGAAGGCCGCCACCAAGAAGAGCGCTGCAAAGAAGGCGGTGAAGAAGACGGCGAAGAAGGCCGCCACCAAGAAGAGCGCTGCAAAGAAGGCGGTAAAGAAGACCGCGAAGAAGGCCGCGGTGAAGAAGTCGGCTGCCAAGAAGCCGGCCGCGAAGAAGGCCCTCGCCAAGAAGCCGGCCGCCCGCAAGAAGAAGACCGCTCCGGTCGCATTGCCGGCAACGCCCGCACCGCTGATCTGATCTGATCCATCCCGATAGCCGTCCCTAAGCTCTCTCCTCGGTGCCCAGCGGGGAGGGAGTTTTTTTATGGGCGGGTCCGGTCCGCCGTGCCGCGACGCGTCTTCGCCATGGCGCCAGAGCGTCGCCGGCGACCGCCGGCATCCGCGCCCGGTGGTGCTACCGTCATCCGATCCTGCGCCGCTCGCGGGATGCCCGGTCGCCGCTTGACGCCGCGTCGCCATGCACGCCTGCCGACGCCGGCGGCATCCGCGCCGCGGAACACCGCCGCGCCGCTGGCGTCAGTGCGGCGACGCCACCGACTTGGACGAGGAAGCGCCTTTCTTGTCGTTCGGATCCGGGCGCTCGGCCAGCAGGTTGTCGCTGCCGAAGTCGGTATCCACGTCCAGCCAGCGCTGCGCCGGCAGGCCGATCGCGCGGTCGAGGATGGTCGGCAGCAGGCCCGAGGGCAGGCCGCTCTCGCCGTTCCACAGGATCGCCACGCCCAGGTCGCGCTCCGGCACCAGCGCGACCAGGCCGCGATAGCCCTGCACGGCACCGGCATGGAACACCACCTGGTGGCCCGAGTAGTCGAAGATGCGCCAGCCCAGTGCATAGCTGGCCGAGTTGACGCGTTCGCGGCGCCAGCCCGAGCGCATCTCGCCGGGCGTGGTGATCAGGGGCGCATGCAGGGTCGCCAGCAGCGGCGCCGGCAGCACGTCCGGACGGTGCCCGGTCTGCGCGATCAGCCACTGCGCCATGTCGCTGATGCTGGCGTTGACGCCGGCGGCCGGTGCCAGCCGGTAATAGGTGGGCTTGGGCATCAGCGACACCCAGCCGTTGCGGCTGCGTGCGTGCGGGCGCGCCCAGCGCGGGCTGGCCTGGATCCCGGCCAGGCCCATGCTGGCGTCGTTCATGCCCAGCGGCTTGAAGATGCGGCGCTCCACCGACTGTTCGTAGAAGCTGCCGGAGGCGGCGAACACCACGTCGCCGATCAGGCTGAAGGCCACGTTCTGGTAGGCATAGCATTCACCCGGCGCGCACTTGAGCGGGGCGTAGGCGAGCTTGTGGCTGAGCGTGTAGTAGTCGGCGTTGGACTCGACGTCGCGGTCGTAGGCGTTGTAGGTGAGGCCGACGCGGTGGCTGAGCAGGTCGGCCACGTTCAACTGGCGCGTGGCGACCGGGTCGCTGAGCTGGAAGCCGGGCACGTAGTCGGTGACCTTGCTGTCCCAGCGCAGGGTGCCGTCGTTGACCAGCAGGCCGGCCATGGTGCCGGCGAAGGCCTTGGACAGCGAGGCCAGGCGGAACACGGTGTGCGCATCGACCGGCTCGGGCCGGTTGACGTCGGTGACGCCAAAGCCGCGCGCGCTGATCACCTGACCGTTGTGCACGATCGCCACCGCCAGGCCGGGCACGCGCTCGCCGTAGGTGAGTTGCTCGGCCATCGCTTCCAGGCTGGCGACATCGAAGTCCTTGGCCAGCGGCAGCACCCGGCTCTCGGGCAGCGCGGCGCGGTACGGCAGCGGCTGGGTCGGCGAGGTGTAGCGCCTCGCCTCGGTGTAGAGCGGCGGCGGCAGCGGCTGCGAGGGCGCCGGCGTTTGCGCGGTGGAGGACATCGCAAGGGGCAGCAATGCCCCGAGCAACCCGGTTGCCACCGCTCGAAAGAGCCGGTGCCTGCTGTTCTGTTTCATCGCGCGCGTGGCCTGTGAGGTGCTGCCGAGACCGATTCTAGCGCCGCTTTTCGTCATTGCACAAACCGGGAGAAGATGAATAGGCATCGTCTTGATCCTGCTGGTGATTTTGCCGGGCCGGCGACAGGGTGCCGCGGCGACTGCAGGGGGCAGCGATGGCGCGGTGTCGTGCAAGCGCATGCAACCGGTGTGCCGAACCGCGCCGGCCCGGCCCGGGCCGCTTGTGGCGCGGCGACGGCGCCGCGCCGCGGGATCATGCCGCATGCCCGATCCCGACCCGTCCGGCGGACGGCCCGCTTCCAGGCTAGTGGCGGCTGCTTGGTCGCGGCGACGGCACGGCTGGCACTGGTCGATCCGGTCGGCGGCTTCGTGTTGGCGGCGCCGGGCGTGTGGCCGGCCGGTCGCGCGCAGTCCTGCGCCGGCGCTGCCGGTCAGTCGCGCAGCACGCGGTGGCCGCGGATCAGGTCCGCGGCGCGTTCGGCGATCATCATCGTCGCGGCGTTGGTATTGCCGCTGACCAGGCGTGGCATCACCGACGCATCGACCACGCGCAGTCCTTGCAAGCCGTGTAGGCGCAGTTGCGGATCGATCACCGCCTTTGCATCGCTGCCCATCCGGCAGGTGCCGATCGGGTGGTAGATGGTCTCGGCCTTGGCGCGGATGAAGGCGACCAGACCGGCCTCGTCCAGGTCCTCGCGCGCGGGCAGCAGCGGCGCGGCGCGCCAGGGGGCGAATGCCGGCTGCTGCAGGATGCGCCGTGCCAGGCGCGCGCATTCCACCAGCATGCGCAGATCGAAGCCGCCGGGGTCGCTGAGATAGTTCGCCTGGATCCGCGCGGGCGTGCGCGGGTCGGCGTCGTTGAGCGCCAGGCGGCCGCGGCTGCGCGGCTGCAGGTGGCAGGCATGCAGGGTGAAACCGTCGCCGGGCAGCCGGTTGCGGCCGTGGTCGTCGAGCATCGCCGGCACGAAATGCAGCTGGATGTCGGCGCGCGCGTCCTGCGCCAGCGGCGAGCGGATGAAGCCGCCGGCCTCGGCGATGTTGCTGTTGCCGGGGCCACGGTGGCCACGCAGGAAATAGTCGAAGGCGATCTTCAGCTGGTTGCGGCGGTCGTAGCTGATGCCGGGGCGGGTGCGGTACAGGGTGCACACGTCCAGGTGGTCCTGCAGGTTGGCGCCGATCTGCGGCTGGTCCAGGCGCACCGTGATGCCATGGCGCTGCAGCTCGTCGGCCGGGCCGATACCCGAAAGCATCAGCAACTGCGGCGAGTTCACCGCGCCGGCGCTGAGCAGCACCTCGCGCCCGGCCCGCGCCTGCACTTCGGCGCCGCGCTGCGCGTAGGCCACGCCGACCACGCGCTCGCCTTCGATCAGCAGGCGCAGCACCAGCGCGTCGGTGACCACCTGCAGGTTGGCGCGCGCCAGCGCCGGCGCCAGGTAGGCGACCGCCGCCGAGCAGCGCGCGCCGCCCTTCTGGGTGACCTGGTACAGGCCCACGCCCTGCTGCTGCGGGCCGTTGAAATCGCGGTTGTGGGCGAAGCCGGCCTGCTGCCCCGCGGCGATGAACACGTCCGACAGGGGGTTGTGGTAGCGCAGATCCGATACGTGCAGCGGCCCGTCGCCGCCGTGCAGCGCATCGCCGCCGCGGCTGTTGCATTCGCTGCGCCGGAAGTAGGGCAGCACGCCGCGCCAGTCCCAGCCGTCGGCGCCATCGGTCGCCCAATCGTCGTAGTCGGCAGGCACGCCGCGCACGTAGCACATCGCGTTGATCGAACTGGAGCCGCCCAGCACCTTGCCGCGTGGCCACCACAGGCGGCGGCCGTCCAGGTTCGGCTCGGCCTCGGTGAGGTAGTTCCAGTTGATGCGGCGGTTGGTGGCCAGGCGCGCCAGCCCGGCCGGCATGTGGATGAACGGATTGCGGTCGCGCGGTCCGGCTTCGATCAACAGCACCTTGCAGTCGCGGTCTTCGCTGAGCCGATTGGCCAGGACGCAGCCGGCCGAGCCTGCGCCGATGATGATGTAGTCGTACACCCGCGGTGTCCCCCGTTTTGTGCAGCGACGCTAGTCGTCGCCGATAGAGCATATGCTCGGCGCGGGCCTGCGCCCCGGCGCAGCGCACCTGCACGGCGCGCGCATGCTGGCGATGCTGCGGTGCATCGGCTACCGTGCGCGTTTTGCGCCTCTGGAATCGCCGATGTCCCGCTGCCCTTCGCAGGTTCGCCGCCGATGAACCCATCTGCGCAGCCTCAGGGCGCGATGGCGCGGTTGCGCGCCAGCTTGCGCACGTCGCCGCCGCTGGCCTGGGCGTTCCTGTACTTCTTCTCGCTGCTCAGCGGTTACTACGTGCTGCGCCCGGTGCGCGAGGCGATGGGCGCTTCCGCCGACGTGGCCGCGGTATTCCCGCCTGCGATGATCGCGTTCTTCGCCGCACGCGGAATGCCGTTGCAGGCGTTCGCGCTGCAGGCGCTGTTCACCTGCACGTTCCTGGTCATGCTGCTGCTGCAGCCCGTTTATGGCGCGCTGGTCAGCCGCTATCCGCGGCGCGTGTTCCTGCCGGTGGTGTACGGCTTCTTCATCGCCACGCTGCTGCTGTTCTACGTGTTGTTCGATAGCGGGGTGCCCGGGCGCGGCATGGCCTTCTTCCTTTGGATCTCCGTCTTCAACCTGTTCGCGGTGGCGGTGTTCTGGAGTTTCATGGCCGATATCTTCAGCAACGCCGAAGCGCGCGCCTGCTATGGCTATATCGGTGCCGCCGGCACCGTCGGCGCGTTCCTGGGACCGGTGATCGCTCGCAGCCTGGTCGAACGCATCGGCATCGCCAACCTGATGTTGATATCGGCCGGATTCCTGTGCGTATGCGTGGTCTGCCTGCTGCGCCTGCGGCTGTGGGCAGTGGTGCGCGAACGCGAGCGCGGCGTGGTCGGCGGCGAGCTGCCGATGGGCGGCGATGTGCTGGCCGGGCTGAAGCTGATCGTGCGCGAACCGCTGCTGCGCCGGCTGGCGGTGATGGTGGTGTTCGGGGTCGGCGTGGGAACCCTGCTGTACAACGAGCAGGCCGCGATCGTGCGCCGCCTGTACACCGATGCTGCCTCCAGTACCGCCTATTACGCCGGCATCGACCTGGCGGTGAACGCGCTGACCCTGTTTTTGCAGTTGCTGGTCACCCGCGCGCTGCTGTCGCGCTTCGGCATCGCGCCGGCGCTGCTCGTTCCCGGCTGCGCCATCATCCTCGGTTACTGTGCATTGGCGGTGTCGCCCTTACCGATGATGGTCGCGATCGTGCAGGTGGTGACCCGCGCCAGCGAGTTCTCTCTGGCCAAGCCGGCGCGCGAGACGCTGTACACCCGGGTGGGGCGCGAATGGCGCTACAAGGCCGGTGCGGCCATCGATACGGTGATCTACCGCGGCAGCGACCTCAGCTTCGTGTGGCTGCACAAGCTGCTGTCGGCGTTCGGCTCGCAGGCGGTGTTCGGCGCGGGCCTGCTGGTCGCCTCGGGCATGACCTTGGGCGCGTGGCGGCTGTTGCGCGAGGCGGCGAAGCTGCCGCCCGAGCGCACGCCACCTGCGCGCTGAGCCGCTGCACGGCCCGGTCGGGTGCTGGCCGTCCGCCCGGACGGATCGTTATGCTGGCGTCCCTCCTCTTGTGTCGGATAGCGCAATGATCCTGTTGGCTTCGATCCTGGTGGGCGCGGTCGCGTTGCTGCACGTCTCACCCTAGTGCTGCAGATGTTCCTGTGGACGTGCCCGCTCGGGCTGAAGACCTTCCGCAATACCCCGGACAAAGCCGCCGTCACCCGCGTGCTCGCAGCCAATCAGGGTCCGTACAACGGCTTCCTGGCCGCAGGACTGTTCTGGGGGCTGCTGGAACAGCGCCGCGACGTGGCGACCTTCTTCCTGGTGTGCGTGGTGGTGGCCGGGATCTACGGCGCGATCAGCGTCAACCGGCGCATCTTTGATTTGTGCAAAGCCTGCCGGCGTCGCTGGCACTGGCGCTGGTGTGGTCCGGCGGCTGACACGAAAGTAGCGCCGCTGCGTGCCGCACGTGCGCCACGGGCGCGTGTGGGATGCAGCGGCTTGCGGACCATCTCCAGCAAGCCGGGGTCGGGCGGCATCGCGCTGCTGCCGGGCGCGTGCGGCAAGCGGATCGGCGGATCGCGGCGGCTGGCGAGAGCGGCCGGCAGGAAGGCGCCTGCACGTCCACCCGTATGCTCGAGCCGAGGCCTGCGCAGTGCATGTACGAGGATCGTGCGGGACACAAGCAGCCGCGAACTGCTCCGCGGCCGCGGCACCGTCGCGCGACCGCCGTCCGGCAATATCCGCCGTCACGAGGCGGCTCCGTAGGTAGGCGTTGGCAAAACCGGTTCTTTGCTCAATGGTGGAGAAGCGCCATGGCGCTCGCGGCAGCGGCTGGCGGAGAGATGCTGGTAATAATATTTCATCATTTAAAATTTTATTTTTGCATAAGCTGATCGATGCGGCGCGTACTGCGCGATCCGAGAGGCGGCGCGTGCGCTGCCGAAATGTGGGGCAGGGGGAATCTGTCGCGCGATTTGCGACTTGTATGCAGCGGAATTTGGTTGTGCGCTTGCCATTTGCTGCAAAACGCGAGGAGCACTGTTTCGGCAGGGCGTCCTTGTTTCCGCGCATGTTTGATTTTGTCTGCAATGCATATTCATAATATAGAACTTGATCACAGAATGATGCGTGCGCTGGCGTGTATTTTGATGATCGAATTATGGGTGTAAATAAAAAGCTACGTGATGTTTTTGCACGTAACTGCAGATTATTCTGTCGCAATTTCGCAATAATTCGATGGTGATTTTTTGACATGCGATCAAAAAGCAATCATTGCGATGCGATAAGTGTTCCGTTCGCTTCTGCGACATTGGATGATGTGTCTTCTGCGATTCTGCAGCGCGATCGGATCGCGCGGGTGACGCTGCCCGGCGAAGTGGTGACCTGGGCGGCAGGCCATCACCAGACGCTCAGGGAGATTCTTACCGACCAGCGTTTCAACCGGGACTGGCGGCATTGGCGGGCGCTGCAGGACGGCGAGATTCCCGAGGATCATCCACTGGTCGGAATGTGCAAGCGGGATAACATGGTCACTGCACATGGCGCCGATCACCAGCGCTTGCGCGGCCTGCTGTCCAGGAGCTTCGCGCCCAGCCGCATCGCCTTGCTGGCGCCACGGATCGAGCAATGCGTGGATCAACTCATCGCCGACATGGCGCAGCGCGGCGGCAGCGCCGAGCTGATGCGCGAATTCGCCATTCCGCTGCCCATCAACGTGATTGCCGAATTGTTCGGGCTGCCGTACGAACAGCGCGAGGAGATCATCGCGCTCACCAACAGCCTGGCCAACACCTCCGCGCCGGCTGCCGAGGTACGGCAGACGCGGCAACGCATTCCGGAGTTCTTCCGCCGCCTGATCGCGCTCAAGCGGCGCCAGCTCGGCGACGATCTGGCTTCGGCCTTGATCGTCGCGCGCGACAACGGCGAACTCGCCTCCGACACCGAGCTCATCGACATGCTGCTCATGGTGCTCTCGGCGGGCTTCGTGACCACCACCGGCGTCATCGGCAATGGCGTGCTGGCATTGCTGACGCATCCGCAGCAACTGGACCTGGTGCGCAGCGGTCGGGTCCCCTGGGCGCAGGCGATCGAGGAGATTCTGCGCTGGGGCAGCAGCGTGGCCAATCTGCCGTTCCGGTACGCAACGCAGGACGTGGAGGTTGGCGGCTGCACGATCCGGCGTGGCGACGCCGTCCTGATGGCGTTCCATGCGGCCAACCGGGACGAAAAGGTATTCGGCCCCGGTGCGGACAAGTTCGATATCACCCGGCGGCGCAATCCCCACCTCTCGTTCGGCCAGGGGCCGCATTTCTGCCTGGGGGCCGCGCTGGCGCGCCTGGAGCTGCTGTACGCATTCCCCGCGTTGTTCGCGCGGTTGGACGATCTGGCGTTGGCCATTGCCCCGGAAGACGTCGTCTACATGCCTTCCTACGTCATTCACTGTCCGCAGCGTTTGCCGGTCGCTTTCCGCCCTCCCATCGCTTAGAGAGCAGCGCCATCATGCCTGAAGAAACCCTGGCGAGGCTGCCGATGTGGCGCGTCGATCACATCGAGCCATCGCCCGAAATGCTGGCGCTGCAAGCCAGCGGTCCGATCCATCGCGTGCGCTTCCCGTCCGGGGACGAGGGCTGGTGGGTGACGGGCTACGACGAGGCGAAGGCGGTCCTGTCCGATGCGGCGTTCCGGCCGGCGGGAATGCCCCCGGCGGAATTCACGCCGGATTCGGTGATTCTCGGTTCGCCGGGATGGCTGGTCTCGCACGAGGGCGTCGAGCACGCCCGGTTGCGTACGATCGTGGCGCCGGCCTTCAGCAGCCGCAGGGTGAAGCTGCTCGCGCAACAGGTCGAGGCAATCACCTGGCAATTGTTCGAGACGCTGGCCGCCCAGCCCCAACCCGCCGACCTGCGGCATCACCTTTCCCTCCCACTGCCGGCCATGGTCATCAGCGCGCTGATGGGCGTGCCGTACGAGGATCATGCGTTCTTGGTCGGGCTGTCCGATGAGGTGATGACGCACCAGCACGAGAGCGGCCCGCGCAGCGCGTCGCGCCTGGCCTGGGAAGAACTGCGCGCCTACATCCGCAGCAGGATGCGGGACAAGCGCCAGGATCCGGGCGACAACCTGTTGACGGATCTGCTGACGGCGGTCGAGCAGGACAAAGCGACCGAGGAAGAGGCGATCGGGCTGGCGGCGGGCATGCTGGTGGCGGGTTACGAGAGCACGGTTGCGCAGATCGAATTCGGCCTGCTGGCCATGTTCCGCCACCGGCAACAACGCGAGCGCCTGGTCGGCGATCCGTCGCTGCTGGACAGAGCGGTGGAAGAGATCCTGCGCATGTACCCGCCGGGCGCGGGCTGGGACGGCATCATGCGCTATCCGAGGACCGACGTGACCATTGCGGGAATGCGTATTCCCGCGGAGAGCAAGGTGCTGGTCGGCCTGCCGGCGACGTCGTTCGATCCGCGCCATTTCAATGACCCGCACATCTTCGACATCGGGCGCGACGAAAAGCCGCATCTGGCGTTCTCGTACGGGCCGCACTACTGCATCGGCATGGCGCTGGCCAGGCTGGAACTCAAGGTGGTGTTCGGCTCGATCTTCCAGCGCTTTCCCGAACTGCGCCTGGCCGTGGCGTCGGAAGAACTCAGGTTGCGCAGAGAGATCATCACCGGTGGATTCGAGGAGTTTCCGGTGCGCTGGTGACGGGCGAACGCCGCCAGGAGTCGCGATCGTCTCCCCACGTTGCCGGTGCGTTTGCCGCGCGCCGGTCAGATCAGTCAGCCAAGCAGGTAACCAAGATGGACGTGCTAGAAACCACGGCAGCGTGCCGTGACGCATTCGCCGAACTTGCGTCGCCAACGTGCATCCGTGACCCATATCCGTTCATGCGCTGGCTGCGCGAGCACGATCCGGTGCATCGTGCGGCATCGGGTCTGTTCCTGTTGAGCCGCCATGCCGACATTTATTGGGTGCTCAAGGCCACGGGCGATGCATTTCGGGGGCCGGCGCCGGGTGAGCTCGCTCGGTACTTCCCACGTGCGGCGACCAGCCTCTCGCTCAATTTGCTGGGCTCCACGCTGGCGATGAAGGAGCCTCCCACGCATACGCGTCTGCGCCGGCTCATCTCGCGCGATTTCACCGTGCGCCAGATCGACAACCTGCGGCCGAGCATCGCGCGCATCGTCGCGGCGCGCCTGGACGGCATGGCGCCCGCGCTGGAGCGCGGGGAGAAGGTGGACCTGCATCGGGAGTTCGCGCTGGCCTTGCCCATGCTGGTCTTCGCCGAACTGTTCGGGATGCCGCAGGAAGAGATGTTCGGTCTCGCCGCCGGCATCGGCACCATTCTGGAAGGATTGAGTCCGCATGCCAGCGACGCCCAGCTCGCCGCGGCGGACGCGGCCAGCGCCAAGGTCCAGGCGTATTTTGGTGGCCTGATCGAGCGCAAGCGGGCCGATCCCCAGCACGACATCGTATCGATGCTGGTCGGCACGCACGACGACGATGCCGACATGCTGTCGGACGCGGAACTGATCAGCATGCTCTGGGGCATGCTGCTGGGCGGATTCGCGACCACCGCCGCGACCATCGACCATGCGGTCCTGGCGATGCTGGCGTATCCCGAACAGCTGCACTGGCTGCACGGCGATGCCATGGGGGTAAAGGCATTCGTCGAAGAAGTCCTGCGCTGCGACGCGCCTGCCATGTTCAGTTCCATTCCGCGCATCGCCCAGCGCGACATCGAACTGAACGGCGTGGTGATCCCGAAGAATGCGGACGTGCGCGTGCTGATCGCGGCCGGCAACCGCGACCCGGACGCCTTCGCCGATCCCGACCGTTTCGATCCCGCGCGGTTCCACGGCACCAGCGCGGGCATGTCCACGGACGGGAAAATCATGCTGAGCTTCGGCCACGGCATCCACTTCTGCCTTGGCGCGCAGCTGGCCAGGGTCCAGCTGGCCGAGAGTCTGCCGCGCATCCATGCGCGCTTCCCGACGCTGGTATTGGCCGAGGAGCCGACCCGGGAACCCTCCGCGTTCCTCAGGACGTTCCGCGCGCTGCCGGTGCGGCTGCATGCTTCGGGCGGCTGAGATGCGCGTCGTGGTCGACCAGCATCTGTGCGGAACCACCGGGCAGTGCGTGCTGACGCTGCCGGGCATCTTTCGCCAGCGCGAACCGGACGGGATCGCCGAAGCGTGCGTGGCGACGGTACCGGACGCGCTGCACGCCGCTGTGCGGCTCGCTGCCAGCCAGTGTCCGGTCGCCGCGATCCGGGTCATCGAAAGCGAAGATGGCGATGACGATCGCATCCTCGGCGACCCTGCGCCTTCGGTGGCGGTCGAGCGTCAGGCAGCGATAGACCAACGCAATCCTGGAGAACGCGATGGGACGGCTTGAAGGCAAAGTGGCGGTGGTGACCGGCGCCGGCGCCGGTATCGGCAAGGCATGCGCCATCGCCATCGGGCGCGAGGGCGCCAGGGTGGTGGTGGCCGATGTCGATGGCCCGGCGGCGACCGCATGCGCCGCGCAGATCGCGGCCGACGCCGGCCATGTGCTCGCCGTGGCCATGGACATCGCCGATGCGCAGGCGGTGGCGGCGCTGTTCGAGACGGCGCAGCGGCACTTCGGCGGGGTCGACCTGCTGGTGAACAACGCCAGCGCCATGCATCTGACGCCGCGCGATCGCGCGATCCTCGACCTGGAACTGGCGATCTGGGACCAGACCATGGCGACCAATCTGCGTGGCACGCTGCTGTGCTGCCGGCAGGCCATTCCGCGGACGATCGCCCGCGGCGGCGGGGCGATCGTCAACATGTCCGCGTGCCAGGGGCCGAGCGGAGACACCGCGCAGACGTCCTATGCCGCCGCGAAGGCGGCGATGAACATGCTGTCGGCCTCGCTCGCCACCCAGTACGGCCACGCGCAGATCCGCTGCAACGCGGTCGCGCCGGGCCTCATCATGACCGAACGTCTCGTCGCCAAGCTGGACGAGTCCATGCAACGGCATTTGCCCCGGCACCAACTCCTGCCGCGCGCCGGCCGCCCCGAGGACGTGGCCGCGCTGGTGGTCTTCCTGCTCTGCGATGATGCCGCGTTCATCACCGGCCAGGTCGTCTGCATCGATGGCGGCATGCTGGCGCATGTGCCCACTTACGCCGACGGCTGCAACAGCCGCGCCAACGCCGTCGAACCGCCCGCTGCACCACGCTGCTGATGGACATGCCGCTCAACCCGCTGGATCGTCGGCAGCGGTCGCGACACGACATTCCGGTCATGCGCGGCGCTTTCCCCGTGGTCGGGCATCTTCCGGCCATCGTGTGCGACCTGCCGCGCCTGCTGCAACGAGCGGAACGGACGCTTGGCAGCCACTTTTGGCTCGATTTCGGTCCTGCCGGACACATGATGACCTGCGTCGATCCGGATGCGTTCGCGCTGCTCCGGCACAAGGACGTGTCCTCGGCGCTGATCGAAGAGATCGCGCCCGAATTGCTTGGCGGAACGCTGGTTGCCCAGGACGGCGGCGCGCACCGGCAGGCGCGCGATGCGATCAAGGCGGCGTTCCTGCCCAGAGGACTGACCCAGGCCGGGATCGGCGAACTGTTCGCGCCGATCATCCATGCGCGGGTGCAGGCATGGCGCGACCTGGGCGGAGTGGCAATCCTGCGCGAAACCGGCGACTTGATGCTCAAGCTCATCTTCAGTCTCATGGGCATCCCCGCGCAGGACCTGCCGGGATGGCATCGCAAGTACCGGCAACTGCTGCAGTTGATCATCGCTCCCCCCGTCGACCTGCCCGGCCTGCCCTTGCGGCGCGGTCGCGCCGCACGCGATTGGATCGACGTGCAGTTGCGCCAGTTCGTCCGCGACGCGCGTGCGCATGCCGTGCGCACCGGGCTTATCAGCGACATGGTGGATGCCTTCGATCGCAGCGACGATGCGCTCTCCGACGACGTCCTGGTCGCCAATATCCGCCTGCTGCTGCTTGCCGGGCACGATACCACCGCCTCGACGATGGCCTGGATGGTGATCGAACTTGCGCGGCAGCCGGCGCTGTGGGACGCCCTGGTCGACGAGGCGCAGCGCGTCGGCGCGGTGCCGACCCGGCACACGGACCTGGCGCAATGTCCGGTCGCCGAGGCGCTGTTTCGCGAGACGCTGCGCGTGCATCCGGCGACGACGCTGCTGCCGCGTCGCGCGCGGCGGGAGTTGCAGCTTGGTCAGCGACGCATTCCCGCAGGCACCCACCTGTGCATCCCGCTGCTGCATTTCTCGACGTCTGCGCTGCTGCACGAGGAGCCGGACCAGTTCCGGTTGGCACGGTGGCTGCAGCGGACGGAACCGATCCGGCCCGTGGACATGCTGCAGTTCGGCACCGGCCCGCATGTCTGCATCGGCTACCACTTGGTGTGGCTGGAACTGGTGCAGTTCTGCATCGCCTTGGCGCTGACCATGCGCCAAGCCGGGATGCGGCCGCGATTGCTGAGCGACGTCGAAAAAGGCCGGCGATACTACCCTACCGCGCATCCGTCCATGGCCATTCGCATTGGATTTTCGTGAAGTCGTATCGCGTGCTGTGCATGGCGAGACAGCGACGTTGGCGATGCAAGGCGTTCCGGCACCCGGTATCGGCGGCCAGCGCGACGCCGGCAACACCCCGCTGACGCGCCGTCCGCCGGGGCCGTCTCTTGGCAGATGCAAGGACATGAACAACATGCAGACCGGTTCCACGAGACATGACGACCAACCAGACGCTGCGGCGCTTGGGGGATTGGGCCCGCAGACTCGCGGCGCATCCGGCACGCTACAGCCGGAGATCTGGATGCAGGCTGGTGCAAAGCGGGTAGAGCAGACGCTGGCGCGTCTTCTCTGTACCGAAGACGACGGTGAGACCGAACTGATGGCGGCGATGCGTTACGCCACCTTGCATGGCGGGAAGCGCACCCGCGCCTTGCTCTGTCTTGCTGCTGGCGCACTGACCGACACGCCGGCGCACGTGCTCGACGATGTCAGTGCTGCCATCGAGATGATGCATGCCTGTACCCTGGTCCACGACGACTTGCCCGCGATGGACGACGACGTGCTTCGCCGCGGCGTTCCGACCGTGCACGTCAAGTTCGGCGAGGCCACTGCGATCCTGGTCGGCGATGCGCTGCAGGCGCACGCGTTCCTGACCCTGGCGAGCGTAGATGCGCCGGGCGACAACCGCATTGCGCTGGTGCACGAACTGGCGCAGGCAGTGTCCGCCGAGGGCGCCGCTGGCGGGCAGGCCATGGATCTGGCGCTGGTCGGAAAGCATGTCGAACTGGAAAAGATCCTCGCGATGCACCGGATGAAGAGCGGCGCGCTGGTACGCGCTTCCGTTCGCATGGGCGCTTTGTGCGGCATCGCCGAAGGTGGCGCGCGCGACGCGCTGTATCGTGCGCTCGACCGCTACAGTTCCTGCTTCGGCCTAGCCTTGCAGGTGGTCGACGACATTCTCGATGTCACGGCGGATACCGCGACGCTCGGCAAGACCGTCGGCAAGGACGCGGCGGCGCAGAAGCCGACCTGCGCGTCGATCATGGGGCTGCAGGCGGCACGCCAGTTCGCGCTGGATTTGTTGCTCGACGCCGAAGGGGCCATCGCTCCGCTGGGGCCGCGTGCGGAACGACTGGCGCAGATGCTGCAGCGGGCCAACGCCTATCTGTTCCAGCAGGCGCCATGCGCATGAACGCCCTCGTTCGCATGGAGTGGTCCCAATGCCTCGGCGGCGGACCGACAGCAGCACCCGAGCGGGCGATCGCAAACGCCGCGCCGCGCCGCATGGCCGCGCCGCAGCGGCGCGGTCGTTCGGCACTGCCCAGTTGCATGCGGCGGGCCGCCGCAATGGGCGTCGGCGACGTGTGCGGCGCTCGCCCGGGCCAGGTTCCCGTCTACCGCCTGCAGAAGGAACATCCTGCGTGAACGCGCTGTCCGAACAGATACTTTCCGAGCTGCGCCACTTGCTGGGTGAGATGAGCGACGGTGGCAGCGTCGGCGCCTCCGTCTACGATACGGCGCGATCCCTGCAGTACCACGGCGGCGGCGATCGGCAGGACGCATACGCGTGGCTCCTGGCGCAGCAACAGGTCGATGGCGGGTGGGGAAGCCAGGACTTCCCGTTGTTCCGCCATGCGCCTACGTGGGCGGCGTTGCTGGCATTGCAGCGGGCCGATCATCTTCCTGGCGTCGCTGACGCATTCCAGGCGGCGACGCGCTTCCTCGCGCGCCAGCCCGATCCCTACGCGCATGCGGTGCCGGAGGACGCGCCCATCGGCGCGGAGCTGATCCTGCCGCAGTTGTGCGGCGAGGCCGCACCACTGCTGGCCGGCATGGAGTATCCGCGCCATTCGGCGCTGCTGCCGTTGCAGCAAGCGCGTCTGGCCAAGCTGGGAGCAGTGGCGACGTTGCCGAGCGGCCATCCGCTGCTGCACTCCTGGGAAGCGTGGGGAACGTCGCCGGCCACCGCGTGCCCGGATGCAGACGGCAGCATCGGCATCAGCCCGGCGGCCACCGCCGCGTGGCGCGCGCGCGCCCTGGTGCAGGGAGGCGCGACGCATGCCGGGCGCGCCAACGCGTATCTGCAGGCGGCGTCGCGCGCCACGCTCAGCGGCATCGACGGTGTCGTTCCCAACGTCTGGCCAATCGATGTGTTCGAGCCATGCTGGTCGCTGTATACGCTGCATCTGGCCAGGCTGTTCGCGCATCCTGCGCTCGCCGACGTGGTGCGCCCGATCGTCGCCCAGATCGATGCCCGCATGAGCGTGCGTGGCCTGGGTCCAGCCTTGCACTTCGCGGCCGATGCGGACGACACCGCCGTGGCGTTGTGCGTTCTGCGCCTGGCAGGCCTCGACCCGGCGGTCGATGCATTGTGCCAGTTCGAGAGCGGCGAGTTGTTCGTCACCTTCCCCGGCGAGCGCAATGCCTCCGTGTCGACCAACATCCATGCCTTGCATGCGCTGCGACTGCTGGGCAAGCGCGCGGCCGGCACCAGCGGCTACATCGACGTCAAGCGCAACCAGCGCGGTCTCTGGGATAACGAGAAATGGCACGTTTCGTGGCTGTATCCGACAGCGCATGCGGTGGCTGCGCTGGCGCAAGCCAGGCCGCAGTGGCGGTGCGAACGCACGCTGGCGGCGCTGCTCCAGGCGCAGCGCGACGACGGCGGTTGGGGTGCTGGCCGCGCGTCCACGTTGGAAGAAACGGCCTACGCGCTGTTCGCATTGCACGTCATGGACGAGAGCGAGGAACCGACTGGCCGCCGGCGCATTGCGCAGGCCGTGGCGCGCGCGCTGGATTGGATGCTCGAGCGCCATGCGCCGTATTCGCTGCCGCAGACGCCGCTATGGATCGGCAAGGAACTGTACTGCCCGACGAGGGTCGTGCGCATTGCCGAACTCGCAGGTCTGTGGCTGGCGCACCGCTGGGAGCGGCGTGTGCTGGCCGATGGATCGGGAGCGGCGCCATGATCCGGACCGAGCGCGCGCTGGAGCAGGTGCTGGAGTGGGGGCGGTCCTTGGCCGGCTTCGCCGATGAGCATGCCGCGGAAGCGGTCAGGGGCGGCCAGTACATCCTGCAGCGCATCCACCAGAGCCTGTGCCAGACCAGCGTCCGCACAGGCCGCGATCCGCAGGACGAACGGCTGATCGTGGCGTTCTATTGCGAACTGGCGCTGCTGTTCTGGCTTGACGACTGCAACGACCTTGGCCTGATCGCGCCGGACCAGCTCGCTGCGGTGGAACGAGCGCTGGGGCATGGCGTGCCGTGCGCGGTGCCCGGATTCGACGGCTGCGCGGCGCTGCGCGCTTCGCTGGCTGCACTCGCCTACGATCGTCGCGACTATGTGCAGCTTCTTGCCGATACCCGGAGCTACTGCGCGGCGCTGCGCAGTAGCGCGCAGGCGTCAGCGCCGCAGGGTTGGTCCTATGCCGAGTACCTGCACAATGGCATCGATTCGATCGCCTACGCGAACGTGTTCTGTTGCTTGTCGCTGCTGTGGGGGCTGGACATGGCGACCTGGCGCGAGTGCCCGGCGTTTCGCCAGGCCCTGTGGCTGATCTCTGCGGTAGGGCGCTTGCAGAACGATCTGCATGGACGGGACAAGGACCGGTCGGCCGGCGAGTCCGACAACGTGGCGATTCTGCTCCAGCAGCGCTATCCGGCCATGCCTGTGCTGGAGTTCCTCGGCGACGAGCTGGCCGGTTACGCCTGCATGCTGCGCCGGGTGATGGCGGAAAAACGCTTTCCCGAGCCGTGGGTACAGTTGATCGAGGCCATGTCGGCCATCCGCGCGCAGTACTACCAGACCTCAACCAGTCGCTACCGCAACGCAGATGCGGATGAAGGCGAGCGTGCGCCGGCCTGAACGCGCGGGCGGCGGCAGACGCGCCGCGCCGTCAGTCCGAGCAATGCCATGCCGTCGCCCGGCGATACGGAGGAGCGAGCATGAGCGATGACGCACTGAGCCGGCGCAAGGGCGACCATCTGGACATCGTGTTGGACCGGCGAACGGCACCAGCCACGGTCGCTGCCGGCTGGGAGTGGATCCGTTTCGAACACTGCGCACTGCCCGAGTTGGACCTGGCGCAGATCGACCTGAGCGCTTCGCTGCTAGGAAAGGCGCTGCGTGCGCCGCTGCTGATCAGCTCCATGACCGGCGGCACGCCACGCGCCGAGGCCATCAACCGGCATCTGAGCGAGGCGGCACAAGCCTTGGGCATCGCCATGTGCGTCGGTTCGCAGCGCGTGAGCCTTCAGTCCGGCCGCTCTCAAGGGTTGACGCGCACGCTGCGGCGTCTCGCGCCGGATGTTCCATTGCTGGCCAATATCGGCGCCGCGCAACTGCGCGAGGCCGACGGCCTGGACTTGGCGCGCCGGGCGGTGGATGCGCTGGAGGCCGATGGACTCATCGTCCATCTCAATTCGCTGCAGGAGGCGGTGCAGCCGGAGGGCGACCGCGACTGGCGCGGCGTCCTTGCGCAGATCGCCCGCGCCGCGCGCACCGTGGGGGTGCCGATCATCGTCAAGGAAGTGGGGGCGGGCCTGTCCGCATCGGTGGCTTGCGCGCTGGTTGAGGCGGGCGTGGCGGTCGTCGACGTCGCCGGGGCCGGCGGGACAAGTTGGGCCGCAGTGGAAGGCGAGCGCGCCAGCGATGCCGCCGACCGTGCGGTGGCAATGGCGTTCGCCGACTGGGGAATTCCGACCGCAGCCAGCGTACAGGCGGTGCGCCAGGCATTGCCGGCAGTGAAGCTGATCGCATCGGGAGGGATCCGCGATGGCATCGATGTGGCCAAGGCGATTCGCCTGGGAGCGGACATCGCCGGGCAGGCGGCCGGCGTGCTGCGTGCGGCAACGGTGTCCACCGATGCGGTCGTCGCGCATTTCCAGATCGTCATCCGCCAATTGGCCGTGGTGTGCTTTTGCACCGGTTCGGCCGACCTGGCCACGTTGCGCCACGCGCGCTTGTTGCCAGCGGCGCAGCTGTCCGGCGGCTGATGCTGGCGCGTCCGCACCGGGCGGCGCCCGCGAAATCGCTGCGCTGTGTGTTGCGCGATTGCGCGGAGCGATCAGCGCAACAGAAGGTGGCAGCAGGTGTTGGGGATGCTCGGACGCAGCCCCCGGAGCGCGTATCGCCGCAGGCCAGGGTGAGGCAGCGAGCAGGAAATCATCCGGTAGTGCCGGGCTGTCAGGGCTGTCGCCGACGGGATCGGTGTGCGTCGGCGACAAGCGCCTGCCGGTGCGATCAGGCCGCTTCGCGCGAGTGCTCCTGTGCGCTTGCCGCAGGGGCGACATAACTGGCCGAGCGCAGCGCATCGGTGTCGAAGTCGTCCACGCCGATTGTGTCCATGGTGATCTCGCGCAGTTCCTCCAGCTGGAGGCGCTCGTCGGCCGACAGCACGCCTTCGCGCACCGCCTCGTCCAGCTGCGCGGCGAAGTCCAGCGCCTCGATGCCCTTGCTCTTGAGCGCCTTCAGAAACTTGCGCTCGACCGGCTCGGCCAGCACCGCCTTGGTCAGGTAGCTGGCGATGCGGCCGCCCGGGTTGTTCTCGCACGGGGTCAGGAACACGCCCTGGCCGAGACGGTCGCGGGCTTCGTTCGGGGTCATCAGCAGCGCGGCGACGCGGTGGCCCAGGCGGTCGCCCGGGGCTTCGGCGCGGCGGCCCCACGGGAAGATCAGCGCCCACATCAGCCAGCCCACCGGGCGGATCGGGAAGTTGCGCAGCGCCGCCGACAGCGCCAGTTCGATCTTGTGCACGCTGTCGTGGAACGCCCAGGCCAGCAGCGGCTGGTCGGTCGCCGGCGCGCCGTCGTCGTGGTAGCGCTTGAGCATCGCGCTGGTCATGTAGATGTGGCTCAGCACGTCGCCCAGGCGGCCGGACAGCGATTCCTTGAACTTCAGCTTGCCGCCGAGCATCAGCATCGACACGTCGGCCATCAGCGCCAGATTCGCCGAGTAGCGGTCCAGCTTGCGGAAGAAGCGGCGGGTGTAGGCGTCGCCGGGGGCGGCGCCGATGCGCGCGGCGGTCAGGCCGAACCACAGCGAGCGCACCGCGTTGGAGATCGCGAAGCCGATATGGCCGAACAGGTTGCGGTCGAATTCGTCGACGCCGGCCTGGTGGTCAGGATTGCCGGCGGCCTTCATTTCCTTCATCACCCACGGATGGCACAGGATCGCGCCCTGGCCGAAGATCAGCAGGCTGCGGGTCATGATGTTGGCGCCTTCCACGGTGATCGCGATCGGCGCCGCCTGCCAGCTGCGGCCGGCGAAGTTGCGCGGCCCGAGGATGATGCCCTTGCCGCCGACCACGTCCATCACGTCGCTGATGACTTCGCGGCTCATCGTGGTGCAGTGGTACTTGGCGATCGCCGACGGCACCGATGGCACGTCGCCGCGATCCACCGCCGCGGCGGTGGCCTGCGACAGCGCGCTGATCGCATAGGCCTTGCCGCCGATCCGCGCCAGGGCTTCTTCCACGCCTTCGAAGCGGCCGACCGACAGGCCGAACTGCTTGCGGATGCGCGCGTAGGCGCCGGTGACGATCGCGCCGTACTTGGCGCCGCCGCTGGCGGTGGAGGGCAGGGTGATCGAGCGGCCCACGGCCAGGCACTCGTTGAGCATGTTCCAGCCCTTGCCGACCATGTCCACGCCGCCGATCAGCTGGCTGAGCGGGATGAACACCTCGCGGCCGTGGATCGGGCCGTTCTGGAACGGCGAGTTCAGCGGGAAGTGGCGGCGGCCGATTTGGACGCCGGGGGTTTCGCGCGGCAGCAGCGCCAGGGTGATGCCGATGTCCTTGGTGTCGCCGATCAGGCCGCCCGGGTCGTACATGCGGAACGCCAGGCCGACCAGGGTCGCCACCGGCGCCAGGGTGATGTAGCGCTTGTCGAAGGTCAGCTTGACGCCGAGCACGTTGGCGCCGTTCCACTCGCCCTTGCAGACGATGCCGTAGTCGGGGATCGAGGTCGCGTCGGAGCCGGCGAACGGGCCGGTCAGGCCGAAGCACGGCACTTCCTGGCCCACCGCCAGGCGCGGCAGGTAATAGTCCTTCTGCTCCTTGGAGCCGTAGTGCAGCAGCAGTTCGCCCGGGCCCAGCGAGTTCGGCACGCCGACGGTGGAGCTGACCACGCTCGACACCGAGGCGATCTTCTGGATCACCTTGTGGTGGGCCAGCGCCGAGAAGCCCAGGCCGCCGTACTCCTTCGGAATGATCATGCCGAAGAACTTGTGCTTCTTGACGAAGCTCCACAGCTGCGGCGGCAGGTCGGCGTGGACGTGGGTGATTTCCCAGTCGTTGGTCATCCGGCACAGCTCTTCCACCGGGCCGTCGAGGAACGCCTGCTCTTCGGCGGTCAGCTGCGGCTTGGGATAGTCGAGCAACTTCTGCCAGTCCGGATCGCCGGTGAACAGCTCGCCCTCGAAGCCGACCGAGCCGGTCTCCAGCGCGATGCGCTCGGTCTGCGACAGCGGCGGCAGCACCTTGCGGAACACCTTCAGCATCGGCGCGGTGAACAGCGGCTTGCGCACGAACGGCAGCAGCAGCGGCACCGCGACCAGCGCCAGCAGCACCGCGGCGACGATGGTGGCGGCATGGCTGGCGCCGAGCAGCCAGCACGCGACCAGCAGCGTGGCGCTCAGCGCGGCCCAGACGGCGAGCCGCATGCGGTGATAGGCGGCGAAGGCGCCTGCCAGCAACAACACGAGGAAGGGCGCGACGATGCTCATGGGCTTGCTCCGGGGACATGCTCGGTGACGGCGGACGGTGCGCCGGCGCTAGCCGGTGGCAGTGCGTCCAGATAATGCAACACAGTGGCGGTAAACGCGGCGTTGTCGTCGCCGGCCAGCATAGGCGTGGCCTCGGGCAGGTGCGCATGCTGCGCATGCGGCACCAACGACAGGAATTCTTCGATGGTCTGCGGCGTGACCAGAAGATCGCTGCGCCCGCCGCTGACCAGCAGCAGCGGGCAATGCACCTTGCTGGCCGCCTGCGCGATCGCGGCCTGGTGCTGGTCGCTGCCGCGCGCCAGTTCTTCCACCAGGCGCGGATCCCAGTGCCAGTACCAGCGGCCGTCGTCGTGCCGGCGCAGGACGCTGCGCAGCGCCTCGGGCGACTTGCGCGCGCGTTGCGGCAGATAGGCCGCGATGGCATCGCCGGCGTCGTCCAGGCTGGCGAAGCCGCGCGGATGCGCGGTCATGAAGGCGAGAATGCGCTCGACCCCGGCCGGCTGCCAGCGCGGGGTGATGTCGACCAGCACCATTGCGCGGAAAAGGCCCGGCCAGCGCGCCTCGGCCATCAGACCGAACAGTCCGCCCATCGAGGCGGCCACCAGCACCGGCGCCGGCGCCATTTCGCCGGCGACCACGATCAGGTCGTCGGTGAACTGCTCGCCGCGGTACGCCAGGCCGGCGGGGTTGCGCGTGGAGTCGCCATGGCCGCGCGCGTCGTAGGCGACGCTGCGATAGCCATGCGCCTGTAGCGCCGCGGCGGTCGCCGACCAGGCGTGCCGGGTCTGGCCGAAGCCATGCGCGAGCAGCACCGATCCAGCCTCGCCGGGATCGGTGACGGTCGCGGCCAGCGCCAGCTCGCCGGCGCCGGACAAGGCAGCCAAGGCGGCATGCGGGACGGTGGCGGAAGAGGAAACCATACGAGATAGTATGGTCGCCCTGTGGGGCATGTCAATACGATGCAGTATGGGTGCGAAAAGCCAACGCTGCCGGGCATTTGCGCCGGCCTCGCGAAGGCCACATACTGCAACCGACGTCCCCGTATGGTTAAATCCACGGATGAATATCGCGCCCGCTCCTTCCTCCGATGACGGCGCCGCTTCCGGCGGTGGCCGCAACAACCGGCTCAGCGCCGAAGACTGGGCGCAGGCCGCCCTGGACCTGATCGCCGAACAGGGCGTGAGCGCGGTGGCGGTGGAGCCGCTGGCACGGCGCCTGGGCGTCACCAAGGGCAGCTTCTACTGGCATTTCCCCTCGCGCGATGCGCTGCTGCAGGCGGCGCTGGAGCGCTGGGAACTGGTCGAGCAGCAGCAGGTGTTCGGCAGCCTGGAAGAGATGCCGGACCCGCGCACGCGGCTGCGCGCGCTGTTCCAGTTGGTCGCGCACGAGGTCAAGCCGCACGTCATCTACAGCGAATTGCTGAAGGCGCTGGACCATCCGGCGGTGCGCCCGGTCATCGACCGGGTCTCGCAGCGGCGCATGGAGTACCTGATCGCTTCGTTCCGCCAGGCCGGGCTCAGCCGTCCCGATGCCCAGCACCGTGCGCGGCTGGCCTACGCCGCCTATGTCGGCTTCCTGCAGTTGTCGCTGCAGTTGCATCAGCCCAAGCAGGCGCGCGAGGACTTCGAGTCCTACGTTGAACACGTCATCGCGACCCTGATTCCCGGCTGAGAGCCGATCCAGCGCCAGATGCGCCGCGCGCCCAGCGTCGACGTCTCCTTCCAACCCTCGCGCCGACGGCTGCGCTGTGCGCGCCCGCAACGGGCCGGCGTGAGCGCTCCGCGCGCAGTCACGTCGCGGCAGTGAGATCGCGACGCCGGGTCGCCGGCGACGCTGGCTGACCGATCCGCGTTCTGGAGCGCTCGCTCCGCGGCGAGCGCGAACGCCATGGCGTGCTCGCGCTCGCCGCGGTTGCCCGGCGCGCGCCAGCGACCGCCGAATCGATCCTCGCCGCCAATGTGCGTTGCGCGCGGGGCACAAAACACAAAAGACAACGGCTCCTTGCGGAGCCGTTGTGGTGACGCGGTGACGGATCGCCAGGCGATCAGAAACGCTGCTGGTACTTCATGTAGACGAAGCGGCCGATGTCGTAGCCGCCATAGTACGAGTAGCCGGAGCTCGGCTGCGAGTACGACGGAGCGGCGTAGTGCTCGAACACGTTGTTGGCGCCAACGGCGACAGTGGCATTCCACGGCGTGTTGTAGCTGACCTGGACGTCGTGGAAGGTGTTGGAGCCGATCTTGTTGACCGGGAAGGGCGCACCCAAGTATTGCGGGGCGGTGAAGTTCGGCTCGCTGCAACGGTCGTCGAAGTAGCAACGCTCCTTGGCACCGGAGTAGTAGCGGGTGCTCCAGGTGACGGCCCAGTCGTTCATCTGCCAGGTCAGGCTCAGGTTCGAGCGCAGGCGGAAGTAGCTGCCGATGGCTTTCTGATAGCCGTTCTCC
Source organism: Xanthomonas theicola (assembly GCF_014236795.1). Taxonomy (NCBI): domain Bacteria; kingdom Pseudomonadati; phylum Pseudomonadota; class Gammaproteobacteria; order Lysobacterales; family Lysobacteraceae; genus Xanthomonas; species Xanthomonas theicola. Next base: position 813,175 of record NZ_CP049017.1, read on the forward strand.
TGCTCGGCGGGGCTTGCCGTGTCGTCCTGCTTCAGTTCGTTCTTGACCACGTAGCTGCTCAGCCACGCCGCGGTGAAGTTGCCGTACGCGCTATCGATGCGGTAGGTCAGATCCAGGTCGTAGCCTTCCGTTTCCTGGTAGCCCGCATTGCGCAGACCGAACGCCAGCGTGGTGATGTTGCCGGCCGCGTTGCGGGTGAAGCCGGTGCAACGCGAGGCGATGCCGCGCAGGTAGCAGTCTTCCAGCAGGCTGGTCGGATCATCCGCCACAATGGTGTTTTCGATGCGGACATTCCACCAGTCCAGCGACGCGTTCAGTCCGCGCGCGAACTCCGGGCTCCATACCAGACCCAGGGTCTTGGAGGTGGAGGTTTCCGGGGTCAGGGTCGGGGTGGAACCGGAAGCGAACGGCACGTTGCTCTGCTCGCCCGGACCCGGCGCCGGCGCCGTACCCGAGGTGTTGAGCTGGCGGAAGCCCGCCGGCACGACTGCCGCGCAGCGTGCGTTGCCCGCCGCGGTGCCGAACGAGGTGTCGCAGGGGTCGGTGTAGTACTCGAAGCTCTGCGACAGACCGCCGTACAGGTCGGCGATGGTCGGCGCCCGGAAGCCTTCGGCCCAGGTGCCGCGGACCAGCAGCGAGTCGATCGGCTTCCACTTGAAGCCGAACTTGCTATTCACGGTATCGCCGAAGTTATCGTAGTCGGAGTAGCGGCTGGCCAGCGACAGGCTCAGTTCCTTGGCCAGCGGCAGGTCGGCCAGCAACGGGACCTGGAACTCGGCATAGACTTCGTCCAGGCTGTACTTGCCGCGGGTCGGACCGGCGGCCAGATCGGTGGAGATGCCGGCCTGTGCCATCGCATCAGGGGAGAAGTTGCCGCTTTCCTGACGGTGCTCAACGCCCACCGCCACGCCCAGATCGCCGGCCGGCAGGCTGACGATGGTGCCGGAGATGTTGGCGAAGAAGTTCTTGGTCTCGGTCTTCGAGACCGCCTGACCGTCCTGGTACAGGAACGCGCGCACATTCGGGTCGGTCAGACCGTTGGCGCCCTGGTAGCCTTCCGGCAGCAGCGGGTTCCACGGCGTACAGGTGCCCGCAGCACTGCCAAGTCCGATCGAGTTAGCGGCGGTTCCGCACTGGGCTACACCATTTGCATTGATGAAAGAGGGGCCGGTCGCTTGGCCGACTGCAAGGGTGTTCAAGTTGCCAGTGCTGATCTGCACGCCCTTGTTCTGATTGTAGAGATAGCCGGCGTCCCAATCCCAGAACTTGTTCTCGCCCAGCTCGAAGCTGCCGCTGAACACGCCGGTGAAACGATAGGTGGTGACGCTGTTACGCACTTCGCGCGGCACTTCCCAGCCGCGGCGCACGTACTGGACCGCCTGCGGCGCGACGCCCGCAGGCCGCGGGCCGGTGGCCTTGTTGCCCAACGGGTTGAACACGCTGTCAATCGACAAGCCGTTGCGGGAAAGCGCGGTGCTGGTGCCACTTGCTTCAGAGTTGAACGGGTAGCCCCCGTTCTGCGAGAACGAATCGCGGTCGGTGTACAGGACGCTGGTGTCGAAACGAACGTTGTCGGTGAAGTTGAAGGTGCCGTTCAAGAACGCCGACTTGCGCTCGATGCCGCTGTACACGGTGGAGGCGAGCGCCGGGTTGGACACGTCCGAACCGTTGAGTGCGCGGTAGCTGTTGAAGTTGGCCGGGTCCAGGCCAGGGATGTCGCGGCGCAGCGTGCGCGTGGCCATGATCGGCCTGCCCTGGGCGTCCCTGCGGCCGGTGTCATAGCTGAAACGGCCGTACTGGCTGGTGCCGGACAGGCCGCCCGGACGCGCAGCGGAATTCTCGCCGGTCGGGAAACGGTCGCGGCTGAACCAGCGGTCGCGCGCCCACACCGGATCTTCCTTGGTGTATTCGACGCCGGCGGTCAGCGAACCGCGGTCGCCGGCGGTGCCGAGGATGAAGTCGTAGACCTGGCGCTGGCCGTCGCCCTTGCCCCACTGGCCGATGTAGGCGTTGGCTTCGGCGCCTTCGAAATTCTTGCGGGTGATGATGTTGATCACGCCGGCGATGGCGTCGGAACCGTAGATGGTGGAGGCGCCGTCCTTCAGCACTTCGATGCGCTCGACCGCCACGGCCGGAATCGAGGAGACGTCCTGCAGGCCGCCGTTGGTGGTGCCCAGGCGCTTGCCGTCGACCAGCACCAGGGTGCGCGCGGGACCGAGATTGCGCAGGTCGATGTAGTAGCCGCCGACGTTCTCGCCAGACGACAGCGGCGCGGTGCGGCTGATGGTCGGAGAGCCGGCGGTAGGAATGTTCTGCAGGATGTCGGCCACCGACTTGAAGCCTTGCTTCTCGATCTGATCGCGGCTAATCAGCATGACCGGCTGAGCGGTCTCGGTGTCGACCTGGCGGATGCGCGAACCGGTGACTACGATGCGGTCCAGGTTGGTGGCGCCCGCGCTTCCAGTGTCCTGCGCGAACGCCGCGGTCGCGGTGCCGCCAGCGCTCACGATCAGCGCGAGCACAACTGCATCACGCAGTTTGTTGGTCTTGCAATTCATTAGCTCTCTCTCCGAATGAGATCTGGGTAAAGCCCAAGGTTTGCCTGAAGGTGAAGTCGAAAGTGCGACATCAAGTCCCTCAGGGTGGTTCGATGGTATCCCGGCTGGAGAAAGAATTAAAGTCCCGTTAATGCAAGGGCGGGATAGAGTGAATTCCTGCAGTTGAATGTAAATTCGGTCGCAAAAAACGCCCTGAACGGGCGTTTTTTGTCTCTGTAATCACCTTTTTGCTGTGTTGCGAGCCGCACCTCACAAGTCCTGTTCGTAACGCACGTAGGGAATGGTGCCTTCCTCGGTGCTGATGTTGTTCGGGGCGAACGGGTTCTTGCCACGGGTGGTCACGTTCTCGGCGCCGACGGTCAGTTGTCCGCTCCACGGGGTACGCCAGGTCAGGCCCACGCCGAGGCCCGACCACTTGCCGGGCTGTCCAGGCGCGTCCACGACGCGGCCGATGACGTTGGCGCTGAAGGCGCCATAGCCGCCGCCGATGCTCAGGCTCTTGCTGTCCCACTGGTCGACCAGCGCCTGCGAGGCGTCGGCGATCGGCACCAGGCGGGCCCGCGCGTAGGTGCCGCCGATCGACACGAAACCCTCGCGGCCGATGTTCTGTTGCGCGAACACAGTCAGATCGTTCTGCTCCATGCGCAGCGCCGGTGTCTTGTTCGCCCCCGCCAGCCACGCCGGCATGTTCTCGCGGCCGGTGCCGGCCGACAGCGACAGGCGCCCGCCGGGACGGTTGAAGGTGGTGGTGGCGGCGACGTGATGGCCGACATCGCCATCGTCGCCGCCCAGGCTGGCGAGCATGCAATGGCTGGCCAGCCCGCTCATGCTGCTGCCGCTCGCGTTGTTGCACAGCAGGCCGAGCGAGTCGCCGGAAGACAGGCCGAACGCGGCGTCGAGCGAATTGCGGCCGAAGTGCCAGCGCGCGCCGGCCGCTTGTTCACCGGTCGGCTCCAGGTACAGCAGCGCCTCGACCTTGCCGCTGCCCTTGTTCCAGATCGGCAGCACGGTCCGGTCGCGGTCGGCGGTGGGCTTGGCCTGCTGCGCATGCGCGCCCGTGGCCGCCGCAAGGGCGATCAGCAGGGCAAGCGACAGGCGCAGCGGCGAATGCATCAGCGGTCTAGGACTCTCGGGCAGGAACTAAAGTTCCCGCCAGGCGGTTGGAACGATGCTAGTGGATTTATGTTTCTTTAACAAGCCGGGCCCCTTGTCCCACTACTCGTTATTGGCTACTGCAAGCGCTCCGGAGGCGGAGGTTCAGTATTCGTTAATGAGAACAATACGCCGAATTCCGTCAAGGGGAAGTCGTAGTGGCGGCCGCAGAACTCGCAGCGGATCTCGACTTGGCCGGTCGCCTCGGCGGCGGCGCGCGCTTCCTCCTCGCCCAGCGAGCGCAGCATGGCCGCCACCCGCTCGCGCGAGCACGAGCAACCGAAGCGCAATGGCCGGGTTCCCAGCAGCTCCGGCGCTTCCTCGTGGAACAGCCGGTGCAGCAGGGTTGCGGCCGGCGACGCCAGCAGTTCGGCCTCGCCCAGGGTCTCGAACAGGGCGCCGGCACGGTTCCAGCCATCTTCGTCGCCGGCGTCGCCGGGCAGCTTCTGCAGCAGCAGGCCGGCCGCCCGGTGGCCGTCGGCGGCCAGGATCAGGCGGGTCGGCAGTTGCTCGGACTGGCGGAAGTAGTCCTCGAAGGCCTCGCCCAGCTCGGCCGCCGTCAGCGCCACCAGGCTCTGGTAGCGCTGCGGTTCGCGCGGATCCAGGCCGGGATTCTCGATGGTGATGGCCAGCAGCGCGCCGGCGCCGAGCGCGCGCAGGTCGCGCGGCGCGTCGCCGCCCTCGCCCAGTTGGACGATGCCGCGCAAGGTGCCGGCCGCGGTGCATTCGGCGAACAGGGTGCGCAGCGCGCCCTGGCTGCGCAACTGCACCGACAGTCGGCCCGCGACCTTGGTGTGGCCGGTGAACAGCGCCGCCGCCACGCACGCCTGGCCCAGCAGTTCGGTCGCCGTGGCCGGATAGCTGGCGGGTGCCAGGATCTCGTGCCAGGCGGCCTCCAGACGCACGTGGACGCCGCGCACGCCGGCGCTGGGCAGCAGCAGGCGGGTCAGGTGATCGGATTCGGAAGAAGGCATCGCGGACTCGCTGCGCATGGGAAGATGGCGACCGCAGGATAGTGGGTCATCACGGTGGACGAAGTCGAAGAAGGCACAGCAATGGGGGCGGTGCGGGGCGTTGCAAGTGGCGCGGCCGTGCCGCGGCGGCGGCCGCGCTGGCGGCGCTGGCTGCTGGCGGCGCCGCTGCTGTTCGTGTTGGTGAGCGTGTCGCAGGTGATCGCGCTGCGCTTCGTCGACCCGCCGTTCTCGGCGATGATGCTCGAACGCCAGCTTGGCGCCTGGGGCGAGGGCGACTGGTCGTTCCGCGTCGCCTACGACTGGCGCGACACCGCGCAGATCGCCTCCAGCCTGCAGATTTCGCTGGTGGCCGCCGAGGACCAGCGGTTTCCCAGCCACCATGGCTTCGACCTGGATGCGATCGAGAAGGCGCGCGACCACAATGCGCGCGGCGGCCGCCTGCGCGGCGCCAGCACGATCAGCCAGCAGGTCGCCAAGAATCTGTTCCTGTGGCAGGGCCGCAGTTGGCTGCGCAAGGGGCTGGAGGTCTGGTACACGGTGCTGGTCGAGGCGTTGTGGCCGAAGCGGCGGATTCTGGAGGTCTATGCCAACGTCGCCGAGTTCGGCGACGGGGTCTACGGCGCGCAAGCGGCGGCACGCCGTTTCTGGGGCAAGGACGCGGCGCAGCTCAGTCCCGGGCAGAGCGCGTTGCTGGCGGCGGTGCTGCCGGCGCCGCAACGCTACGACGCCGCGCGCCCGGGTTCTTATGTGCAGCGCCGCGCCAGTTGGATCCAGCGGCAGACGCGGCAGTTGGGTGGACCGGCCTACCTGCAGGCGCCGTAAGGCTTCCGCCATCCCGGGCGCACGCGTCGGCAGCCAACAGGCGGTTGCTGCGGGCGCGATCGCCGGGCGCGGCCCAGCGCCCTGCGCTCGCGCTGGCCTGCGCCGTACCAGGCAGGGAGGGCGCCCCTGCCCGGCATGGACGCAGAGGCGGGGCGGACGCTGGTGAACGCGCAGGCCGGTCCGTACCATCGGCACATGGAACCCGAGCGCCTGACCGTCGTCGTCACCGCCTTCAACGAGGCGCAGACCCTGCCGCTGCTGCATCCGCGCATCCTCGCCGCGCTCGATGGCCTGGACGGCCTGGAGGGGCGGGTGCTGTACGTGGACGACGGCAGCCGCGACGCGACCTGGGAGGCGATCCTGGCGCTGGCCGCGGCCGATCCGCGGGTCGGGGCGCTGCGCCTGTCGCGCAATTTCGGCAAGGAGCTGGCGTTGACCGCGGGCCTGGATTTCGTCGAGCACGGCGCGGCGATGCTGCTGGATGCCGACGGGCAGGATCCGCCGGAGCTGATCGCGCAGTTCGTCGCGCACTGGTGCGCCGGCTACGACGACGTCTACGGAACCCGCATCGCGCGCGACGGCGAGAGCTGGCTCAAGCGCGGCACCGCGTCGCTGTTCTACCGGGTGATCGGACGCCTGTCGAAGACCCCGATTCCGGCCGATACCGGCGATTTCCGCCTGTTGTCGCCGCGTGCGCTGGCGGCGCTGGCGCAGCTGCGCGAGCGCCACCGGTTCATGAAGGGGCTGTTCGGCTGGATCGGCTTCCGCCAGTTGGCGTTGCCGTACCGGCGCGCGCCGCGCCTGGCCGGGCGCAGCAAGTTCGGCCTGTGGCGTCTGTGGAACTTCGCGCTGGAAGGCATCACCGGCTTTTCCACCGCGCCGCTGCGGGTGGCGACCTATCTGGGCCTGGCGACCGCGGCAGGCGCGTTCCTGTTCGGGATCTGGATCGTGATCAAGGCGTTGCTGTGGGGCGACCCGGTCGCCGGCTGGCCGACGATGATGGCGGTGATCCTGTTCCTGGGCGGTGCGCAGCTGATCGCGCTGGGCCTGATCGGCGAGTACCTGGGCCGCCTGTACGAGGAATCCAAGCAGCGGCCGCTGTATTTGGTCGACACCTGGCGCGCGCCGGCCGCAGGAGTATCCTCGGCGGTGCGATCCAGCGAACCGGGAGGCAGCGATGCGTACGGTGCGACAGTTGTTGGGCGACAAGGGCGGTGAGATCCACGCGGTGCCGCCGGATGCGGCGGTGGTCGATGCGCTGCGGCTGATGGCCGACAAGGGCATCGGCGCGGTCCTGGTGATGCAGGACCGGCGCCTGGTGGGAATCCTCTCCGAGCGCGACTACGCGCGCAAGGTGGTGCTGCAGGACCGATCTTCGGCGACCACGCCGGTACGCGACATCATGAGCGCGAAGGTGCACACGGTGGACCCGGCGCAGAGCGTGCAGCAGTGCATGGCGCTGATGACCGGCCAGCGCATCCGCCACTTGCCGGTGGTGCAGGCCGGCGCGGTGGTTGGGGTCATCTCGATCGGCGATCTGGTCAAGGCGGTGATCGAGGAGCAGCAGCAGGAACTCGAGCAGTTGCAGCGCTATATCACTAGCTGACGGGACCACGGACTCGGGACTCGGAAAAGCAAGAGCGGTGCATGTGCTTTTGACGTTCCGGGTCCCGAGTCCCGCTCACTTCGCGTAGTGGCCGCCGCAGTCGCTGTCCTTGCCGGGGCCGGTTTCGAACGTCGCCAGCAACGCGGCCGGCGGCGCGATGCTGGCCAGCGCCACCGCGATCGCCCCGCGCATGCCCAGCGCCTTGAGGTCGGGACGGAACGTCGGCGCCTTGAAACTGCCGCCGATGCGCAGCGGCGAGCGCAGCGACAGGATGCTGCGGTCCTTCGGGCGCGGCTTCAGCAGCAGGTCCAGTTTCTCTTCGCCCAGGTCGATGTTGCCGCTGCCGACGATCAGGGTGTCGGTGGTGTCGAAGGCCAGTGCGCGCGAATCCATCACCCCGCGCTCGACCTCGAAATCGCCGAACGCGCAGCGCACCGGGATCTCGCGGTCCTTGGTCACCAGGTATTTCAGCGATTCGGCGATGTCCAGCCCGGCAAGCTCCATGATGAGGTTGCTGATGCGGCCCTTGCCCATGCCGATGGCGACGTTTCCGTCGGCGCTGCCGAGCATCTGCGCGATGGAGTTGCCGGCGCCGGCGAGCGCGATCTCGCCGCCGATCGCGCCGGAGGCTTCCTTGGCCAGTTGCGCGTCCGGGAACAGCTTGCCCAGTTGCATGCCGCGCACCGAGATCTGCGCGCGGGTGGCGATGGTCGGGGTGCGCGCGTCCATGCGGATGTCCGAGCGGATGTTGCCGCCGGCCACGCCGAAGTCGAGCGGCTGCAGCAGCAGCACGCCGTCGTTGAGCTTCAGGTGCGCGTCCATGTCGTCCAGCGGCAGTTTCTGCGCGTTGATCCGCTGCGCCTTCCAGCGCACGTCGGCGTCCATCGCGCGCAGCTTGCCGAGGTTGTACGGCGAGGACGGCAGCACCTTGGCGTCGGCGGCGAGCCTGGCCGCCTGCGCCTTCTGCGCGGCGTTGGCGGTTTCGCCGGGGCCGGTGCGCGGCGGCGCGCCGACGAAGCCGGCTAGGTCGTCGAAGTCCAGGCGCCGCGAGCGCAGGTCGGCGCGCAGGAACGGACGCTGCCCGGCGGTGTCGATCTGCACGCTGCCGGCCAGGTCGCTGTCGCCGGCGCGGCCGCTGAAGTCCTCGTAGCGCCAGATTTCGCCGTTGCGCTTGAGCCGTCCGTCCAACTGGTAGGGCGGGGTGGACGGGATGGCGATGCCCAGCAGCGGATACAGGTGCGCCATGTCCGCGCCGGCCAGGCTCAGCTGCAGGTCGAACACGCGCAGTTGGAAGGGGTTGGTCAGGGTGCCGCGCATATGCGCGCGCGTGTTGCCGGCGCTGCCGCGCAGGTCGATCTTGAACGGATGGTCGCTCTCGCTCAGTTCCAGCGGCGAGGCGGTGCTGCCCTTGAGCGTGAACGGGTTGCCGTGCCAGCGGCCGGCGCCGGCCACCGCGATCGGCGGCGCCGCATCGGTGCGGCTGCGCTGCGAGGTCAGGCTGTCGACGCCGACGTCGATGTCGGTACGTGCCGGCATGTCCTGGAACTTGAGCCGACCCTGTTGCACCAGCAGGCGGCTCAGCACCGGCGGCGTGCCGCTGTCGCTGCTGCCGAAGACCCAGTTGCCCGGCTTGCCGTCCGGCCCGGTTTCCAGCAGTAGGTTCGGCTGGGTCAGACGAATCTCGGGGATGCGGACCTTGCCGCGCAGCAGCGGCCAGAACGCCAAGTCGATCTCGGCGCGTTGCGCGCTAGCCATCTGCGGCTGCTTGGACCAGTCCGCATTGGCGAAGCGCAGCCGGTCGCCGCGGAGGGTGGTGACGCCGCCCAGGCGCACGTCCAGATCGCCGTCGATATGGAACGCGCGGCCGGTCTTGGCCTGCACCGCGCGCTCCACCGGCGCCTTGAACCAGTTCCAGTCGAATATCAGGATGACGATCAACAACAGCAGGATCAGCGCGCCGATGACGAATGGCCAGCGTCGCAGATGGCCGTCGGGACGGCGCCAGGGCCACGAACGGCGGCGGGTTCCGGGAGTAGGGTCGTCATCCATGCCGGCATACTAGGCGGCATGCGTGCACGGGGTGCGAAAGCGCTAGAGCACCTGCCTGGCGACCGCGACGAAGTGGCAGACGCTGCCGGCGAGCACGAACAGGTGCCAGATCGCGTGGAAGTAGCGCACCGTGTCGCGCTGGTAGAAGTAGGTGCCCAGCGTGTAGAACAGGCCGCCGGCCAGCAGCCAGCCGAGCGACCATGCCTCGACCGAGCGCAGCAGCGGCTCGATCGCGGCCACGATCAGCCAGCCCATGGCGATATAGAGGATGGTCGACAGCAGTCGGAAGCGGCCGGTGAAGAACAGCTTGAAGACCACCCCGCCCAGCGCGATGGTCCAGATCGCCGCGAACAGTCCCCAGCCCCATGGGCCGCGCAGGCCGATCAGGGTGAACGGGGTATAGGTGCCGGCGATCAGCAGGTAGATCGCACAGTGGTCGAGCACCTGCAGCCGCGCCTTGGCGCCGGGGTGGGGGATGGCGTGATACAGCGTGGAGGCGGTGTACAACAGCAGCAGGGCGACCCCGAACACGATCGCGCCGGCGAGTTGCCAGCCGTCGCCGTAGATCGCGGCGAGGGTGATCAGCACCGAGCTGCCGGCCAGCGCCGCGACCGCGCCCAGGCCATGGGTCACTGCGTTGGCGACTTCGTCGCGCCAGTCGGTGGAAGGCGGCGCGTCTGCGTTCACGAGCGAGGACGGCAAGTCTGCTGGCATGCGCGAACGGTACTCCGATCGCGAGCGGTTCGCATCCGTGGCGCCGCCGCCGCCGTGGCGCGGGGCGCGTCAGTCCAGCGCGACGCTGTGCGCGTGCTCGCGGGTCGCGGCGAAGCGCACGTCCGGCGCGCGCTCCTGCGCCAGCTGCAGGTTGACCCGGGTCGGCGCCAGGTAGACCAGTTCGCCGGCCGCGTCGATGCCCAGGTTCATCGCGTTCTTCTCGCGGAACTCCTCCAGCTTCCTGGCATCGGCGCAATGCACCCAGCGCGCGGTGACCACGCCGACCGGCTCGAAGCTGGCGTCCACGCCGTACTCGTTCTTGAGCCGGTAGGCGACCACGTCGAACTGCAGGGTGCCGACCGCGCCCAGGATCAGGTCGTTGCTCATCAGCGGGCGGAAGAACTGGGTGGCGCCTTCCTCCGACAACTGCGCCAGGCCCTTCTGCAGTTGCTTGAGCTTGAGCGGGTCGCGCAGCCGCGCGCGGCGGAACAGTTCCGGGGCGAAGTTGGGGATGCCGGTGAACGCGAGCGCCTCGCCCTCGGTGAAGGTGTCGCCGATGGAGATGGTGCCGTGGTTGTGGATGCCGATGACGTCGCCGGGCCAGGCCTCGGCGGCGATCTCGCGGTCGCTGGCCATGAAGGTCAGCGCGTTGGCCAGCTTGGTGTCCTTGCCGGTGCGCACGTGCAGGGTCTTCATGCCGGCGCTGAAGCGCCCCGAGCAGATGCGCATGAACGCGACCCGGTCGCGGTGCTGCGGGTCCATGTTGGCCTGGATCTTGAACACGAAGCCGCTCAGCTTCTCCTCGGCCGCCTGCACGTCGCGGCCGGTGGTGGCGTGCGGCTGCGGCGGCGGCGCATGCTCGGCGAAGAAGTCCAGCAGCGGCTGCACGCCGAAGTTGTTGACGCCCGAGCCGAAGAACACCGGGGTCTGCTTGCCGGCGCGATACGCATCCAGGTCGAACGGATGGCTGGCGCCCTGCACCAGTTCCAGTTCGTCGCGCAGTTCGGCCAGCATCTGCGCGCCGATCCTGTCGGCCAGGCCGGGCGCGTCCAGCGACGGGAAGATGGTCGAGTCCTGGCGGGTGAAGTTGCGGCCCTGCTCGTACAGGTGCACTTCGCCGCCGATCAGGTGCACCACGCCCTTCAGGCGCTGGCCCATGCCGATCGGCCAGGTCACCGGCGCGCACTGGATGCCGAGCACGGTCTCCACTTCGTCGAGCAGCGCGATCGGATCCTTGCCTTCGCGGTCGAGCTTGTTGATGAAGGTCATGATCGGCGTGTCGCGCAGCCGGCACACGTCCATCAGCTTGATGGTGCGTTCTTCCACCCCCTTGGCCACGTCGATCACCATCAGCGCCGAGTCCACCGCGGTCAGTACGCGGTAGGTGTCCTCGCCGAAGTCGGCGTGGCCGGGGGTGTCGAGCAGGTTGATGATCTTGCCTTCGTAGGGGAACTGCATCACCGACGAGGTCACCGAGATGCCGCGCTCCTTCTCCAGCGCCATCCAGTCGGAGGTGGCGTGGCGCGCGGCCTTGCGGCCCTTGACCGAACCGGCCATCTGGATCGCCCCGCCGAACAGCAGCAGCTTTTCGGTCAGCGTGGTCTTGCCGGCGTCGGGATGGGAAATGATGGCGAAGGTGCGGCGGCGCGCGGCTTCGGTGGCGACTTCGGACATGGGCAGCACGCCCGGCGGGCGTCATCGGAAACGGAGGAAGCCGCCGATTATAGCGGGCTTCCCGATGGCCCTGTTCAGTTCAGCAGCCAGGGGTGCGGGCGCCTGCCGGCGTGGCGTGCCACCAGGTTGTAGGCGACGACCGCACCGAGCAGCAGCAGGCTCCAGGTCTGCGCCAGCCAGTGCGGCGCCACGGCGCCGGGCAGGCCGACCTGGCCGATGCTGATTCCGCCGAGTATCGCCAGCACGAACTGCGCCACGGTCGGCAGCAGCGCCCCGCGAGGCCAGCGCATGCAGGCCAGCAGCAGGGTGCCGGCGGTCAGGGTCATCGACACGGTCAGCGGGTAATAGGCCGGCGGGGCGTGCTTCAGAGCGCCGAGCAGCCAGGACAGACCCAGCCATGGCGCCATCGCCGCGATCGCGCGCTTCAGGATCACCTGGTTGAACAGCTTGCCGGCCTGCCCGGGTGCGCCCAGGCCGGGCAGCAGCGCGCTTTCCATCAGCCCCAGGTTGCCGTGCTTGCGCAACAGCCACAGCCGTTGCAGAAACTTCACGCTGGACAGATTGGCCATGACGTTGGCCAGGATCAGCGGCAGCGTCGGCGATTGCGTGCGCAGCAGCAGGGTCGACAGCAGCACCAGCGCCGGCATGACCAGCACGGTGCCGGCCGCACTGCTGGGGGCAAAGCCCGGACCGAGCGCGAAGCGCATGGCGCGTTCCGGTCGCCGGCGCAGGTCCGAGGGGAAACTGGGGCGGGCGATCCCCTGGATCCAGACCAGACGCCCGCCTTGCGATTCGACCGTGTGTCTGGTGGCACCGTCGCCGGGCAAGCGCTGCTGCAGGGTCATCCACAGCGGACGCAGCCAGGGCGCCAGCGCGTGGGGCGGATGCGCGCTGGCATGCCGGTATACCCACACCGTGGTCGCCAGGCAGGCCGTGGCGATGGCCAGCATCGCCGCGCGCGGGTGAGCGTCCAATGCGACGCCGACGGTGTCGTGGAAGAATCCGACGAGTAATAAAAGCAGGGTGCTGGACCATGCCGGCACGGTCGCCAGCAGCAGGCCGGCAGCCGCGCACAGCAGCAGCATCGGCGCCGATAGGCTGGGATCGCTGTCGCGCACCGCGTACAGCAGGACAGGCAGCAACACCGTGCCGGCCAGGGCCAGCGCCAATAGCTGCGCGAAGCGCGTCGCCAGGGCCGGAAAGCGGACGTGATGCGCCTGGTCGAGCAGGCTCAGCAGGCGCGCGCCGAGCCGTGCCCACAGCAGCAGCACGACCGGGCAGGTCAGCAGCAGCGGCGACGGCGGGTTGTCGACCCAGGTCAGCGCGAACGCGGCCGCGATCACCAGCGGGTACCCGCGGCCGGTCTTGCCCGATGCCGCGGACAGCACGCGCAGATCGGTCAGAAGGCGGTTCATCCGGCCACCTCGATGAACAGGTCTTCCAGGCCGAGCCGGTCGATGCGCACGCCGGGCATGCTGAGCAGGGCGGATGGTGGTTCGCTGACGTGCAGCAGCACGGCGGTGCCGCCGTCGGCGCTCCGGCGCCGCGCGAATTCGCCGCGCAGCACGGCGTCGCCCAGCAGCGCGGCGGCCGTCGCCGGCAGCGTGACCAGCAGAACGTTGTCCTTGAGCTCGTCCAGCGGCTGGTCCAGCAGCAGCCGGCCCTGGTGGAGGAAGGCCACGCGCGAGGCCACGCGTTCCAGATCGCTGACGATATGGCTGGAGAACAGCACGGTGGTGCCTTCGTCGCAGGTCTGGGTGACGATCTCGCGCATCAGGTCGCGGCGCGCCACCGGGTCCAGCGCCGAGGCCGGTTCGTCCAGCACCAGCAGCGCCGGTCGCGCGGCCAGCGCGCGCAGCAGCGCCAGGCGCTGCGCCTGGCCGGGCGAGAGCGTGCCGATGCGCTGGCGGCGGTCCAGGTCCCAGCGGCGCAGCAGGGCGTCGGCACGCGGCGCGTCCCAGTTGGGGTAGAGCTGTGTGGCGAAGGCGAGCAGTTCCTCCACGCGCATCCAGCCGAACGCCTGCGGCTGCTGCGGGACGAATCCCAGTCGGCCCTTGCGCGCATCGTCCAGGCGCAGCGCCGGGCCGCCGAACATCCGCGCCTGGCCGCGCTGCGGCTGCAGCAGGCCGAGCAGGCAGGCGAGCAGGGTGCTCTTGCCGGCGCCGTTGCGGCCGATCAGCCCGACCACCTCGCCGCGTGCCACCTGCAGGTCCACGCCCTGCAGCACCTGGCTGGCGCCGAACGCCAGGTGCAGGTCGTGCGCCGCCAGCGGCAGGTCCATGTCCAGCCCGGCCGGGTCTGCGGCCGCCATCGCCATGCTATGCATCGCCAGTTTCTCCAAAATCGCCAGTTTCTCCAAACAGGTGTTCGAGACGTTCGATCACGGGGGACGCCGGCAGGCCCAGTTCGCGGCAATGCCGGACCAGTTCCTGCAGGCGGGGTTCGATCAGTTCCAGGCGCTGCCGCTGCGGCGCGGCGGCGGTCGCGGCGACCGCCATGCCGCGGCCGCGCAGGCGTTCCAGCACGCCCTCGGCCTCGAGCTGGCTGTAGGCACGCGAGACCGTCATCGGGTTGACCGCGTGGGCGGCGGCGACCTCGCGCACCGAGGGCAGGCCGTCGCCCGGGCGCAGTCGCCCGGCCGCGACCAGGCGCCGCATCTGCTCGGCGATCTGCCGGTAGATCGGCTCCGGGGCGCTGGGTTGCACATGAAGCTGGTTTGCATCCATGTGTATTAATACATCAATACACTTGGCGGATGTCAAGTCGTCAGCCGACGAGCGGCGCGCTGGCGGTAGCTCAGCGCGGGTCGGGGCGGGCGAAGTGCAGTTCGCCCAATGGGCCGGCCATGCGGAACGGCACCGACTCCAGGCGCAGGCCGCGATTGCGCTGGATCGCGAAATGCAGGTGCGGGCCGCTGCTCAGGCCGGTGTTGCCGGACAGGCCGAGGCGCTCGCCGCGCCGCACCGCCTGGCCGACCCGCACCTGCACGCCGCCGGCGACCAGGTGCGCGTAGATCGCCATGCTGCCGTCGGCGTGCACCACCCGCACCAGGTTGGCGGCCCGGCCCAGGCGCGGGTTGGTGCCGGACTGGCGGAAGTCGTCGTGCACCTCCATCACCACGCCCTCGCGTGCGGCCAGCACCGGGGTGGCTTCGGGCAGGGCGAAATCCAGTGCATAGGCATTGGCCGGATCGCGATGGCTGAAGGCGCCGCCGAAGCCCTGGTCGATGCGCACCGGGCGGTCGGCGAAGGGCAGCGCGTACAGCACCGCGTCGGCGTCGGCGTGGGCGCGCGGCGAGCCGGGCACCGCTTCGATGCGCAGCCGGGCGCTGGCGCCGCCGGTCTCGGTCCGGTCGCTGGGCGGATACAGGCGAGCGACCACGCGGCGTTCGCCGGCGGCCAGTTCCACGGTCAGCGGCAGCGCGGGCACGGCGGTGAAGCCGGCGGTGTCGCCCTGCAGGCGGATCTGCACGGGGCCGCCGAGCGGATTGCCCAGCGCGACCTCGCGCAGGCCGCTGTCGCGGGCGATCACCTCCAGCCATGCCGGGGCCGGCCGTGCCGCAGGCCGCGGGGCATTCCAGCGCAGCAGCGGCTGCGCGGCCGCGCAGGTCGCCACCGCCAGCGACAGGACCACGGCAAGCCAGCGGCGGAGGGGGCGTCGGCGCACGGACAGGTGGATCGATGGGGAGAGCGGAGTATGGCCGAGGCCGGGGATCGAAAAATCATATCGCTTCATCCGAATAAAGAGATTGACACTGCAGAAAATCGCTGGCATCGTGGCGCCACCATCGAGACCGGCGGAGGGACAGGCCCTTTGATGCCGGGGCAGCCAGCGGACGCGCAAGCGACCGTGTCGGTGCCAAATCCTGCGGGGACCACCGCGTCCGCCGAAAGATGGTTCGACGCCTGCCATGCGCACGTCGAACGCGAGCTCCGCGAAGCTCGATGGCCGTTCCTCCCCGGATACCGCCATGAGCCTCGTGAATACGCCCAACCGCCCCCTTGTCGCGAATGTGCCGCTCGACCGCCAGGCCGGCGCCGTCGCGTCTGCCGCCGATGGCCTGCTTGCGCTGCGCGGCGAAGCCGCGGTCGCGCTGCCGTTGCGCCACGCCGGCGTGCAGTTGCTGCGGCTGCGCTATGAACTGACCGGCCCGGCCGACGCGCCGGTGGTGTTTGTCGCCGGCGGCATCTCCGCGCACCGCCATCTCGCCGCCAATGCCAGCTTCCCGGAGAAGGGCTGGGCCGAGGGCCTGGTCGGGACCGGGCGCGCGCTGGACCCAGGCCGGCGGCGGTTGCTGGCGTTCGATTTCGTCGGCGCCGACGGCAGCCTGGACGCACCGATCGACAGCGCCGACCAGGCCGATGCCATCGCCGCGCTGCTCGACGCGCTGGGCATCGCCCGGCTGCACGGCTTCGTCGGCTACTCCTACGGCGCGCTGGTCGGCCTGCAGTTGGCGGTGCGGCATCCGCAGCGGCTGCACAAGCTGGTCGCGGTCAGCGGCGCGCACCGCGCGCACCCGTACGCCGCGGCGTGGCGCGCGCTGCAGCGCCGCGCGGTGGCGCTGGGCCAGTTGCAGTGCGCCGAGAGTCATGGACTGTCGCTGGCGCGGCAGTTCGCGATGCTCAGCTACCGCACGCCCGAGGAATTCGGCGAGCGCTTCGATGCGCCGCCGGAAGTGATCAACGGCCGCGTCCGCGTCGCCGCCGAGGACTACCTGGACGCCGCCGGCGCGCAGTACGTGGCGCGCACCCGGGTCAACGCCTACCTGCGCCTGTCCGAATCCATCGACCTGCACCGCATCGATCCGGCCGCCGTCGCCGTGCCCACCGTGGTGGTCGCGGTCGAAGGCGACCGCCTGGTGCCGCTGGCCGACCTGGTCACCCTGGTCGAAGGCCTGGGCCCGCGCGGCAGCCTGCGCGTGCTGCGCTCGCCGTACGGGCACGACGCCTTCCTGAAAGAAACCGACCGCATCGACGCGATCCTCGCCACCGCCCTTCGCCCCACCGGAGCTACCGCATGAGCACTGCCCACGACAACGATCCGCGCTGCAGCGCCGCCACCGCCGCGGTGCGCGCCGGCATCGACCGCGATACCGCTCATGGCGCGGTGACCCCGCCGATCGTGCTGTCGTCGAACTTCAGCTTCGATGGCTTCGGCAACAAGCGGCAGTACGACTACACCCGCAGCGGCAATCCCACCCGCGACCTACTCGGCGAGGCGTTGGCGGACCTGGAAGGCGGCGCCGGCGGCGTGGTCACCGCCACCGGCATGGGCGCGATCAATCTGGTGCTCAACGCGCTGCTGCAGCCGGGCGACACGCTGGTGGTGCCGCACGATGCGTACGGCGGCAGCTGGCGCCTGTTCAACGCGCTGGCCAAGAAGGGCCATTTCGCGCTGATCACCGCCGACCTGACCGATCCGCGCTCGCTGGCCGAGGCGCTGGCGCAGTCGCCGCGGCTGGTGCTGATCGAGACCCCGTCCAACCCGCTGCTGCGCATCACCGACCTGCGCTTCGTCATCGATGCCGCGCACAAGGCCGGTGCGCTGGCGGTGGTCGACAACACGTTTCTGTCGCCGGCGCTGCAGAAGCCGATCGCGTTCGGCGCCGACATCGTCGTCCACTCCACCACCAAGTACGTCAACGGCCACAGCGACGTGGTCGGCGGCGCGGTGGTCGCCGCCGATGCCGAACTGCACCAGCAACTGGTGTGGTGGGCGAACGCGCTCGGCCTGACCGGTTCGCCGTTCGACGCGTTCCTGACCCTGCGCGGGCTGCGTACGCTGGATGCGCGGCTACGCGTGCACCAGGAGAATGCGCAGGCGGTGGTGGCCCTGCTCGACGGCCACGCCGCGGTCGACCAGGTGTACTACCCGGGGCTGGCCGCGCATCCGGGCCACGCGGTCGCGGCGCGGCAGCAGCAGGGCTTCGGCGCGATGATCAGTTTCGAGCTGGCCGGCGGCGAGGCGCAGGTGCGCGCCTTCGTCGATGGCCTGCGCTACTTCACCCTGGCCGAGTCGCTGGGCGGGGTCGAGAGCCTGGTTGCGCATCCGGCCTCGATGACGCATGCGGCGATGAGTGCCGAAGCGCGCGCCCATGCCGGCATCGGCGATGGCCTGCTGCGGCTGTCGGTGGGCATCGAATCCAGCGATGACCTGGTCGCCGACCTGCAGGCCGGCCTGCTGCGCGCGCAGCAGGCCGGCGAGGCGGCGGCGCGCAAACAGGTGGACGCGTGAGCAGCGCCGCCGCCGCTGCAGGGGTGCCGGCGCAGGCGCGCTCGGCCGGTACGGTGGCGCCGCGGCTGGGTCTGCTCGGCACCGGCACGGTGGGCCGCGCGTTCGTCGCGCGCTACCAGGTGTTGCAGCAGCGTCGCCCGGGCTTGCCGGCCTTCGCCTGGCTGGCCAATTCGCGCACGCTGCAGGATTGCCGGCCCGCGCCGGACCGGGCGCTGGCCACGGCCAATGCCGCCGCACGCGGCGCCGGCGGCGCACAGGTGTCCGCCGACCTGCGTGCCGGCGACATCGTGGTCGACGCCACCGCCAGCGATGCGGTGGCGCAGCGGCATGCCGAGTGGCTGGCGCGTGGGGTGCACGTGGTCACCGCGAACAAGCTCGGACAGGGCGCGGCCCTGGCGCGCGCCGAGCAGATCCATGCCGCGCGGCATGCTGCCGGCGCGCACTACGGCGACAGCGCCACGGTCGGCGCGGGTCTGCCGTTGCTGAGCAGCCTGCGCGCGCTGGCCGCCGGCGGCGACTGCATCCATGCGGTGGAAGGCGTGCTGTCCGGCTCGCTGGCGTGGCTGTTGCATCGCCACGACGGCAGCCGCGACTTTTCCGAGTGCGTGCGCGAGGCCGCGGCGGCCGGCTATACCGAGCCCGATCCGCGCGAGGACCTGTCCGGCGAGGACGTGCGCCGCAAGCTGCTGATCCTGGCGCGCGCCGCCGGACTGCCGCTGCGCGCCGAGCAGGTGCAGGTCGCCTCGCTGCTGCCGGCGGCATTGGCCGCCGCGCCGCCGCAGGACGTGGATGCCGCGCTGTCGGCGCTGGATGCGCCGCTTGCGGCACGCCTGGCGCAGGCGCGCGCGAACGGCGCTTGCCTGCGTTTCGTCGGCCGCTTCGATGCGCACGGGGCTTCGGTGGGATTGCGCGAACTGCCGCTGGCGCATCCGCTGGCCAGCGGCGCCGGGACCGACAACCGCGTCGCCATCCACAGCGACCGCTATCTGCGGCAGCCGCTGTTGATCCAGGGTCCGGGCGCCGGCGCCGAGGTGACCGCGGCGGCCCTGCTCGACGACGTGTTGCGGATCGCGGTGCGCTGACGCGCCGCTACGGCGCGGCGGCGGGTGCGGCCAACGCCTGCAGCAGCGCTGCGTTGAAGCGCTGCGGCGCTTCGACCTGCGGCGAGTGGCCCAGGTCGGCGAACTCGATCAGCCTGGCGCCGGGAATCGCCGCCGCCGCGCGCTTGCCCAGCGCCGGGTAATCGCCCAGTGTCGTGGCCAGCGCCGGCGGCGCCAGGTCCTTGCCGATCGCGGTGCGGTCGCGCTGGCCGATGAACAGCGTGGTCGGCACGCGGATCTGCGGGAACCGCTGCACCACTGGTTGGTTGAACACCATGTCCGAGGTCAGCGCCTGGTTCCAGGCCACGCGCGCGTGGCCGGGGCCGGCGTACAGCCCGGCCTGCATCGTCACCCAGCGGTCGTATTCGGGTTTCCATTGCCCGCCGTAGTAGACGGTCTGCTGGTACTGCTTGATCGAGGCGGCGTCGGTCTTGAGCTCCTTCGCATACCAGTCGTCGACGCTGCGCCATGGCACGCCGGCGGCCTTCCAGTCCTCCAGCCCGATCGGGTTCACCAGCAGCAGCCGGCTGATGTCCTGCGGGTACTGCAAGGCGTAGTGCGCGGCGAGCATGCCGCCCATCGAGTGGCCGACGAACACCGCCTGGGTCACTCCGGCGTAGCGCAGCAACGCATGGGTATTGGCCGCCAGTTGCGCGAAGGAGAACTGGTAGGCCTGCGGCTTGCTCGACTTGCAGAAGCCGATCTGGTCCGGCGCGATCACCCGGTAGCCTGCGGCGAGGAGTGCGGCGATCGCCGACTCCCAGGTCGCCGCGCAGAAGTTCTTGCCGTGCAGCAGGACGACCGCGCGGCCATTCGGCGTGCCGGTCGGCGCCACGTCCAGGTAGGCCATTTGCAAGGACTGGCGCTGCGAGGCGAAGCGGTACTGGCGGACCGGATACGGATAGTCGAAGCCTTCCAGCTGCGCGCCGTAGCGGGGCGCGGGCGTGGCGGCGCGGCCGGACGGCAGCAGGAGCGCGGCGGCGAGCGCGGCGAGCAGCGGGGATCGGCGCATGTGGGCGGGAGAAGTGCGGATAAGAAGGACGCGCCGAGCCTAGCCCAGGTCGCGTCAACGCCGCTTCAGCAGGCGCGGTGGAGCAGGGTCAGGCAGGCGTGGTGCTGCATGCGATCGGCAGGCTCCTGCAGTGCCGCCAGCACTTGCTCGGCCTGTGTGCCGAGCACCGGCCGGTACGCGGCCCAGCCGTTGCGGCCCTTGGCCTTGGCCCGGTACAGCGCGCGGTCGGCGAGGACCAGCAGCCGCTCCCAGCCCAGGCGGCTGTCGGGATCGTGCACGAACGGGAATTCGGCCAGGCCGATCGAGCAGGTGATCTGGCCCTGGCGGCCGTGATCGAGCGTGAAGTCGTGCGTGGCGATTGCCCGGCACAGGCGCTCGGCGGCCTCGGTCAGGTTCTCGCGCGGCGCCGAGCGCAGCACCAGCAGGAATTCCTCGCCGCCCCAGCGCACCACGTAGTCGCTCTCGCGGGTCAGCTGCACCAGCAACTGCGCCATCTGCTGCAGCACCGCGTCGCCGGTGTGGTGGCCGCCGCTGTCGTTGATCGACTTGAAATGGTCGATGTCGATCAGCGCGAACAGCATGCCCGAGGACAGCATGTCCTGGTCGTTGGCGGCCATGCGCCGGTACAGCGCGATGTCGCTGGGAATGTGCAGGGACAGGTAGCGGCGATTGCGCAGTTGGGTCAGGTCGTCGGTGAAGCTGGCTTCCTGCAGGCGCTGGTTCGCCGCCTGCAGCGCCTCGGTGCGCTGGCGGACCTCCCGTTCCAGGGCCTCGCGCTGGCGCTGGTTGACCATGTGCGCCATGCGGATGCCGAGCAGCAGCAGTGCCAGCGCGCCCAGCCCCAGCAGCAGCTTGTAGTACAGGGTTTCCTGGAAGCGCAGCCGGATCCGCAGCGGCAGCCGCGCCGGCGCTTGCGCCCACACCCCGGCGTTGTTGCTGCCGGCGACCTCGAACACGTAGTCGCCGCCGGGCAGGTTGGTGTAGCTCGCCACGCGCTGGCGGATATCGTCGAGCGTGCGCCAGCGGGTGTCGTAGCCGAGCAGGCGATAGCGCAGTTCCACGTTCTCCGGGGCCTGGAACGAGGCGGCGGTGAACTCGAAATCCAGGTCGTGCGCCTGCGCCGGCAGCGGCGTGTCGCGCAGCGCCTGCGGCGTCATCCAGCGGCCCTGCACGCGGATCCGCTCCACCACCGGCTGCGGCGCGACCGGGTTCTTGACGATGCCGGCGGTGTCCATGGTCACCACGCCGTCGCGGCTGGGCAGCCACAGCGTGCCGTTGTCGATGAAGCCCTTGCCGTTGCCGGCGCCGTTGCAGCAAAACGCCTCCACGCCGCCATGGCGCTGGCCGCCATCGTTGAGCAGCAGTTCCGCCTGCAGCGGGGTGGCGGGCGCCTGGATGCGCTTGAGCAGGCTGGCCAGCGGCATCCGGTACACGCCGCGCATGCCGGCCACCCAGAGGCTGCCGTGGCCGTCGTCGGCGATGAAGAACGCGGCGTTGAGCGGCAGCCCGTCCTGTTCGTCGAACATGGTCCAGCGCCTGCCGTCGAACACCCACAGCTGTTCCGACAGCGTGCCGACCACCCACTGCCCGCCGGGCAGTTCGTGCATGGCGGTGATGTCGGCTGCGGCCAGCGCCGAGCCGGCATCGGCGAGCGGCACCAGGCGCTCGCCGCGCAGTTCGTACAGGCCGGCCTGGGAGCCGACCAGCAGACGGCCGTCGCCGGTCTCGTAGAGCAGGCGGATGCGCGCATCGCGCAGGCCTTCGCGGGTGCCGTAGCGATGCAGGCCGGCGCCGTCGCTGCGGAACAGGCCGTCGCTGGTGGCGAACCACAGCCGCTGCGCGCGGTCGCGGAGGATGCCGCTGACCTGCAGCTCGCGCAGCGGCGCCAGCAGCGGCGGCAGCGTGGCGCGCCCGTCGCGGTACAGTACCGCGCCGCGGCGGGTGCCGATCCACAACCGGCCGGGCTCGGCGAGCAGGGTGTAGGGAACGTCGGTGGGCAACTGCTCGCGGCTCAGCACCTGCCGGTAGCGGCCATCGCGCAACCGCGCCAAGCCGCTGCCGGTGCCGACCCACAGCGATCCGTCGGGATCGCGGGCCAGCGTCCACACCAGCGGGTCGGGCAGCCCTTCGTCGCTGCTGTAGCGGCGCGTCCAGCCGTTCCATAGGCGGGTCACGCCCTTCCAGTGGCTGCCCAGCCACAGGTTGCGCTCGCGGTCCTCGAACACCGCGCTGGCACCGGCGTCCTGGTCGTCTTCGAGGTATTGCTCGGCGATGCCGCCGTCGCGCACGCGCAGCAGGCAGCCGGGCAGGCCCACCCACAGGTTGCCGTCGCTGTCCTGGGCCAGCGCTTCCACCGCGCGCCGCGCCAGCGCCGGGTCGCCCGGCAGGCGCTGCCAGCGGCCGTCGCGCCGGAACAGCAGGCCGTGGCGGCTGCCGGCCCACAGCCGCCCTTGTGCGTCCAGCAGCTGCCGCACCGGTGCCTGGCGGGCGTCCTCCGGCAGCGCCAGCGGCTCGCCCTCGCCGCCGGCGAAGCGCAGCACGGCGCCGCGCGCGCCGACCCACAGTTCCTCGCCGCGGGGCAACAGCGCGTAGGCGCCGCCGGCGATGCGATGGCGCAGGCGCAGGCTGTCGCCGACCACGGCGTAGACCCCGTCCTGCGCCGCGACCAGGACCGTGCCCCGCGCGTCGACCGCGATCGCCTCGATGTTGAGCAGCGGCGCCTGCGGGTCCTGCGGCAGCAGATTGCTGAAGCGTCCGTCGCGGTAGCGCGCCAGTCCGCGGTACGTGCCGATCCACAGGTCGCCGCCGGGGGTGGCGTGCAAGGCCTTGATCAGCGGTCCGGGCAGATTCGCCGGCGGCTTTTCGCCGAAGGTGGTCATGCGCACGCCGTCGAAGCGCGCCAGCCCGCCCATGGTGCCGATCCACAGGTAGCCCTGCCGGTCCTGCGCGAAGGCCTGCACGCTCAACTGCGGCAGGCCTTGTTCCAGGCTCCAGCGCCGGCGCTCGTAATGGTTGAATTGCTTGTCCGGCTGCAAGGCGGCCGCCACCGGCGCGAACGCGACCCACGCTCCGAGGAGCATGGCCAGCTGTCGCGCATGGGTGCACCAGGAAGCGGGATGAGGCTGCAAGGGCATTCCAGTGCCGGATAGGCGGATCGCCATCATCGCTATCGGCGGCGGCGCGCGGATCTTTATCCGCGCGGCGAGCAATGCCGTGGCGGCGGCGCGGCCCGGCGCAGCGGCTCAGCACTCGATGACGTTCACCGCCAGGCCGCCGCGGCTGGTTTCCTTGTACTTGTCCTGCATGTCGCGGCCGGTGTCGCGCATGGTGCGGATGACCTTGTCCAGCGAGACCTTGTGCTTGCCGTCGCCGCGCATCGCCATGCGGCTGGCGTTGATGGCCTTGACCGCGCCCATCGCGTTGCGCTCGATGCAGGGGATCTGCACCAGGCCGCCGATCGGGTCGCAGGTCAGCCCGAGGTTGTGTTCCATGCCGATCTCGGCGGCGTTCTCGATCTGGCCGGGGTTGCCGCCGAGCGCGGCGACCAGGCCGCCGGCGGCCATCGAGCAGGCCACGCCGACCTCGCCCTGGCAGCCGACCTCGGCGCCGGAGAGCGAGGCGTTCTCCTTGTACAGGATGCCGATCGCCGCGGCGGTGAGCAGGAAGTCGAAGATGCGCTGCTCGCTGCTGGGGCAGAAGCGGTCCAAGTAGTGCAGCACCGCCGGGATGATGCCGGCCGCGCCGTTGGTCGGGGCGGTGACCACGCGGCCGCCGGCGGCGTTCTCCTCGTTGACCGCCAGCGCGTACAGGTTGACCCAGTCCAGCGTGGTCAGCGGATCGCGCATCGCCGCTTCCGGCTGGGAGGACAGCTCGCGGTACAGCGACGGCGCGCGCCGCGAGACGTGCAGCCCGCCGGGCAGCGTGCCTTCCTCGCGGATGCCGCGCGCCACGCAGCGCTGCATCGCCGCCCACAGCGCGCGCAGGCCGTCGCGGATCGCGTCCTCGCTGCGCCAGCTCTTCTCGTTCTCGAACATCAGTGCGGCGATGCTCAGGCCGCTGCGCGCGCACTGCGCCAGCAGCTCCTCGCCACTGAGGAACGGATACGGCAGCGGGGTCTCGTCGGCGACGATGCGGTCGTCGGCGGCATCGTCCTGGTTGACCACGAAGCCGCCGCCGACCGAGTAGTAGTCGCGCGTGGCGATCACCGCATCGTCGGCGGCGTAGGCGGTGAAACGCATGCCGTTGGTGTGGTACGGCAGCTTTTGGCGCTTGTTCATCGCCAGGTCGCGTTTCTCGTCGAAGGCGATGGTGTGCAGGCCCATCAGATTGATGCGCTTGCTGCCGCGGATGCGTTCCAGCGTGCCCGGGATGATGTCCGGGTCGATCAGGTCCGGGCGCTGGCCCTCCAGGCCCAGCAACAGCGCCTTGTCGGTGCCGTGGCCGCGCCCGGTCAGCGCCAGCGAGCCGAACACCTCGGCGCGGAGCCGCACCACGTCATGCAGCCGGCCAGGATCCAGCAGCCAGCGGTGCACGAAGCGCTCGGCCGCACGCATCGGCCCCACGGTATGCGAGGAACTGGGCCCGATGCCGATCTTGAACAGGTCGAAGGTGCTGACAGCCATGCGTGCCGGAGAGGGGGAAGGCCAGAGACGGTCTATTCTATGCCCCGCGCCCGCAGCGCACGCCCGCAGCGCCGCATTGGAACCTGCCGCATGCCCTTGACTTTGTACCAGCGCGACGACTGCCGCCTGTGCGACCAGGCCCTGCTGGTCCTCGCGCAGGCGCGCGTGGGCGATCTCGAAAGCGTATTCATCGATGCCGACCCGGCGCTGGAGGCGCGCTACGGGGCCCGGGTGCCGGTGCTGCGCGACGCAGCGGGGCGCGAACTGGACTGGCCGTTCGATGCCGCCACGGTCGGGTACTGGCGCATGTCGGCGGCCTGAGCGGCATCTCGGCGCTGCCTGCGATGCGCTCCGCTGCGGCGCTGCGGATACAGAAAAGCGGCGGAACCCGACGAGGGAATCCACCGCCCAGGGGCCGCATGCCGTCGCGGCCTGTGGCGACTCACTTCGCCTTGAGCACGACCTTGGTGCTGATCGCGGTTTCGTTGGGGATGGTCTTGGTGTCGGCCCAGTCGCCGCCGCCGACGCCGAAGTCCAGGCGCTTGAGCAGCGCCTTGCCGGCCAGCACCGGCTGTGCGCCCGGGGTCCAGGTGAAGGTCAGGGTCACCGGCTTGGACACGCCGCGCAGGTCCAGGATGCCGTCGGCGGCGTATTGGTTGTTGCCGAGCGCACGGAACTTGTCGGCGCGGTAGCGGGCGGTGGCGAACTTGGCGACGTTGAAGAAATCCGCGCCCTGCAGCGTGGAGTCGCGGTCGGCATTGCCGCTCTTGGCGCCGGCCAGCGGGATGCTGACCTCGAGCCTGGACGCCGGCAGGTTGGCCGGGTCGAAGCTGAGTTTGGTGTCGAAGCCGGGGAACTGGCCGGTGAACACTTCGCCGTCGTACTTGCTGGCGAACACCAGGCTCGAGCCCGGCGCCTGCACGTAGTCGGCGGCGAACGCGGGGGCGGCGGCGAGCATCGCCACCAGGCTGGCGGCGACGGCGGGGGCGGGGGAGGCGACACGGGGCGACATGGTGGAATTCCTCAGGACTTGGGGCGCAGCCAGCCGCGCGGCAACATCCGCGCCAGCGTGGCATCGCGTCGGAACAGGTGGTGGTAGAAGGCGGCGCCGGCATGCGCCAGCACCACCGCGACCAGGATCCAGAAGCCCCATTCGTGCGCGGCGTGCGACAGTTCGTGCAATTGCGCGTCGGGGGCGCTGAGCTTGGGCACGGCAACCAGGCCGAACCAGTGGAACGGGCGCAGGCCGCTGCTCGAGTCGTACAACCAGCCGGACAACGGCATGGCGAAGATCAGCACGTACAGCAGCACGTGGGTGGCGCTGGCGATGCGTTGCTGCCAGCCCGGCGTGCCCGGCACCGGCTTGGGCGCGCCGGCGTACAGGCGCCAGCCCAGCCGCGCAATCGCCAGCGCCAGCACGGTCAGGCCGAGCGATTTGTGCGCGGTGTAGACCCAGAAGTACTTGGGGGTCTTCGGCAGTTCGCCCATGGTCAGGCCGACCACGCCCAGCAGCAGGATCAGCGCGGCGATCAGCCAATGCAGGGTCTGGCTGACGCCGCCCCAACGCTCTGCGGTGTTCTGGGCGGCGGTGCTCTTGGCGATCATGGTGTGGATTCCTGGCTGGGGCTGGGCGAGGTGGTGAGGGCATCGGGATCGGCGTCGAGCGCGGGGGCGGCCGGTTGCGCCGGGTCGGCGTCGGCGCGGCCGACGCGGGTGGCCTCGGCCTCGATGCGCAGCTCGACCGCCGCGCCGATCACCGATGGCCAGGCGTCGATGCCGAAGTCGGCGCGCTGCAGCGTGGCGGTGGCGGAAAAGCCCGCGGTGCGGCGGAACGGCGGCAGCGGATGCCGTTTCAGCGCGTTGAGGGTCACCTCCAGGACGATCTCGCGGCTGACCCCGCGTAGGGTCAGATTGCCGAACACCCTTGCGTGGGTGGTGTCGATTGGCTCGATCCGGGTGGAGACGAACCGCGCCTCGGGATAGCGCTCGCCGTCGACCAGGTTGCGCGCCAGCGCGGCGCGGTTCCATTTGTCCTCGCCCAGGTCCAGCCGCTGCAGCGGCACCCGCGCCTCCAGCCGCGCGCTGCGCCAGTCGTCCGGGTCGAACAGCAGGGTGCCGGTGCTGCCGGAGACGGTGCCCAGCGCCTTGGAGAAGCCGGCATGCTCGATCGCGAACAGCACGCGGGTGTGCACCGGGTCCAGGGCGTACTGCGCCGGGGCCGCCAGCGCGGCGGTCGGCAAGGTCGGCAGCAGGAGCAGGAGGCGGAGGCGGCGCTGGAGCATGGGCGGGCCAGGCGAGTGGAGTAGCACGATTCTAGGCGCAGTCCGCGCCGCGTGCGCCAGCGCAGCGCGCAATGCTTCGTTGCCCCGCGCGTCGGGTGTGATTCTTGCGGCCCCGCGGGGTAATAAAAATGTGTCCGCACGAGGGCGGCAACGGAGCGGCCGCGGTTTTCGCACCCGGCCCCGGCAGCGCGCCGGTGTCCATCCGCGCCGATCGTTCACGGCCGCTGGAGCCGATGTCGATGCCAATCCCCGTCCTCGGCGCCTGCGGCGCGGCTGGACGCTGCTGCGGCTGGCCGGCACCGGCAACTGCGCCGGGGCCGGGGCCGGCGTGCTGGCGCTGCCGCGGTTCCGCGTGCTGGGCGCCGAGTATGGGCTGCCGTTCAGCGAGATTTCGCGGCTGGGCCTGGATCGCGACGGTTATCTGTGGATCGTCAGCGACGATGGCCTGGTCCGCTACGATCGCCGCGAGTTCCGCATCTGGCGCCACGATCGCGACGATCCGCGGTTGCTGCGCTGCAACGTCGTGCAGGAACTGCACATCGACCCGCGCAACCGGGTCTGGGTCGCTTGCGAAGGCGGTGGTCTGGGCGTGTTCGATGCCGAGCCTGGTCGCCGATCCGCAGGGACGCGCCTGGCTGGGCCTGCGCCGCGGCCTGTTCCGGATCGATCCGCGGCGCCCCCGGCGGTGTGCGCGTTCGGCGCCCGCGACGGATTGAGCAGCCAAGAGATGCTCAAGCGCGGGCTGTGGCTGACCGCCGGCAGGGTGCTGGTGGCCGCCGCCGCCGACGGCGGCGTGGCGCTGCTGGATACGCGGCTGCCGGATCCGCCGCCGATGCCACTGGCGCTGAGCATGGAGAGCGTGCAGGTGCGCCGCGGCGAGCGGCGGCTGGCGCTGCCGGTGGCCGGCGGTTTCGCGATGCAGCCGGAGGACCGCGACCTGCGGGTGGTGGCGCGGCGGCTGTCGTTCGTCGATCGGAAGGATCGGCTACCGCTTTCGCCTGTCCGGCTACGGCCGTCCCTGGGTCGCGGTCGGCGCCGCCGGCGAGCGCACGCTGCCGCCGCTGCCGGCCGGCGAGCACGTGTTCGAGGTGCAGGTGCGCACCCGCAACGGCGCCTGGTCGCCCACGCGGCGGCTGCCGTTCCGGGTCTATCCGCCGTGGCGGCGCAGCGTCTGGGGCACCGCCGGACTGCTCGCCGCCGCGCTGCTGCTGGGCTTGCTGTGCGCCTACCGCCGCCGCCTGCGTCGCCAGCATGCCTGGCAGCTGGCGCTGCACAAGCAGGAAGTGGCCGAACAGGCGTCGCTGGCCAAGACGCGCTTCCTGGTCACGCTCGGGCACGAGGTGCGTATGCCGATGAGCGGCGTGCTCGGGATGAGCGAGCTGCCGCTGGCCATGCCGCTGGATCCCGGGCAGCGCGGCTACACCGAATCGCTCCGCCACGCCGGCACCCACTTGCTGCACTTTGTCGACGGCGCGCCGGACCTGGTGCGGATCGAGGCCGGGCGTCTGCAACTGGAACGGCTGCCGTTCGCGCTGCAGACGCTGATCGCCGACGTGGTGAACCTGATGGCGCCGCTGGCGCAGGCGCGCGGGCGGCGCTTCGAATGCCACGACGCCTGCCGGGCGCGGTGAGCGTCAACGGCGAGGTGGTGCGGGTGCGGCAGATTCTGCTCGACCTGGTCGGCAACGTGATCAAGTTCACCGCCAGCGGCGCGGTGAACTTGCACGTGTCGCCGTTGCACAGTGGGCACGGGCTGTGCGTCGAGGTCGCCGACACCGGGCCGGGCATCAGCGCCGAGCAGCAGGCGCGCCTGTTCCGGCGCTTCGAACAGGGCGAAGGCCCGCGCAGCCGCCGGCTACGGCGGCTGCGGGCTGGGCCTGGCGATAGCGATGGGCGGGCGCATCCAGGTCGACAGCCGGCCCGGCCATGGCGCGTGCTTCCGGGCGGCGGCTGCCGCTCGCTGGCAGCCGCCGCCGGCCGAGCCCGCGTCGGCGTTGCCGCTGGCGCAGCGGGCGCAGGCGCAGGCGCAGGCGCAGGCGCAGGCGCGGCGGCGGATCCTGCTGGTCGAGGACGAGCCCACCGTGGCCAAGGTGATGGCCGAGCTGCTGCGCAGCCGCGGCCACCAGAGTGGTCTGCGCCGCGCAGGCCTGGAGGCGCTGACCGAGGCGACCCAGTCCACGTTCGATCTGGGCCTGCTCGACCTGGACCTGCCGGCGCTCGACGGTCTTGCGCTGGCGCGGCAACTGCGCGCGCTCGGCTAGGGACTCGGGACGGGGGACTCGGGACTCGGGACTCGGGACTCGGGACTCGGGACTCGAAAGCCTCGCAGCCGTCGGCCTGCGAATCCAGTGCACCATCCGGTGAGACAACACGCTTTTTTCGAGTCCCGAGTCCCGGACCCCGTCTGTTGCCAGCGGCGGCGCTTATCGCCGACGATGGCGACGGGCATCGGGGACGCGGCGCCCGTGCACAGGGGACGACGATGCGGTCGAGAAGCATCTTGGGATGGTGGCTGCTGCTGTGGTCGGCGGTCGCTGCCGCGGCGGTGCCGCCGACGCCGCAGCCGCGCCAGCTGACCGTGGCCGACGGATTGCCGTCCAACAGCATCAACGGCTTCGCCGAGGACCAGCTTGGCTACCTGTGGCTGGCCAGCAGCGACGGCCTGGCGCGGTTCGACGGACGCGGCTACCGCATCTGGCGGGTCGAGGACGGGCTGCGCGACAACAAGATCTGGACCGTCCACGTCGATGCGCAGAACCGGGTCTGGTTCGGCACCCAGAATGCCGGCATGGGCATGCTGTCGGCGGACCGGCGCACGTTCCGCTACTACGACCGCAGCAACTTCCCACAGATCGGCGGCGCCACGGTCTGGGCGATCACCTCCACGCCGGACGGCAGCATCTGGTTCGGCACCGCCAACGGCGGCCTGAACCGGCTGCAGCCGAACGGCACGCTGCGCCGCTACATGCCGACGCCGGGCGACGTGCGCAGCCTGCCGTCGCCGGCGGTGACCTTCCTGGCGACCACGCCCGACGGCACCCTGTGGGCCGGCACGCGCGGCGGCCTGGCGCGCTGGACCGGACGCGATTTCGAGCGGCTGCCGGCCTCGGCGCTGCCGCGGCCGGAGGTGCAGGGGCTGACCCCAGAGCGCGACGGCGCGCTGTGGGTGTCCAGCCAGGGCGGGGTGCGTCTGCTGCGCGCCGACGGCAGCGTGGTGGCGCCATACTGGCGCAACATGCCCGGCGAGAGCGTGCTGGCGATGCTGGTCCACGACCGCCACGGCAGCCGCTGGTTCGATACGCTGGACGGCCTGGGCCGCGAAGGCGACGCCGGCGAGATCCGCAACGTGCCGCTGTACAGCAGTTCCGCGCACGGACTGGTCAAGCCCAACTGGGCGCTGGCGTTCGAGGACCGCGAGGGCGATCTGTGGTTCGCCAGCTT
Source organism: Xanthomonas theicola (assembly GCF_014236795.1). Taxonomy (NCBI): domain Bacteria; kingdom Pseudomonadati; phylum Pseudomonadota; class Gammaproteobacteria; order Lysobacterales; family Lysobacteraceae; genus Xanthomonas; species Xanthomonas theicola. The sequence continues at coordinate 843,415 of NZ_CP049017.1, forward strand.
CAACGCCGGCCTGTGGTACCTGCCGGCCAACTGGCGGCAGTTCTCGGTGCTGTCCCACCGGGTCGACGATCCGGCGTCGATGGGCAATCCCTACGTCATCGCCACCGCCGCCTCGGCCGATGGCGGGGTGTGGCTGGCGGGCACGCGCGGCGTGCTGGACAAGCTCGACCCGGCCACCGGCACGGTGCGCCACCACATCCTGACCATGTTCGGGCGGGGGTGGCCGCGTGCCATCGTCGAGGACGACCAGGGCCGGGTCTGGGCGGCGACGCTGGGGTCGGTGCTGCGTTACGACCCGGTCACCGGCGAGGTGCGGCGCTGGGGCAAGGCGGACGGCGCGGATGCGCCGCTGTCCGGCGAGATCGAGCGGATGGCGCTCGGCCGCGACGGACGTGTGTGGGTCTTCGGCGAAGTCGCCGGCGTACAGGTGCGCGACCTGGAGGGCCGCGTGTTGCGCACCATCGCCCCGGGCGGCGGTGGGCTGCCGTTGGAGCTGACCGTGGAAGACGCCAAGCCCGGTCCGTCGGGCCAGCCGTGGCTGCTCGGCCGGCATGGCGTGCTGGCCTGGAACGCGGCCCGCGAGCGTTTCGAGCCGGTGCCGGGCGCGCCGGTGCGGGCGCTGAGCGCCTTCACCATCACCGACGGCAACGTGGTCTGGCTGGCCAGCGTCGGTCGCCTGGAACGCTACCTGTGGGACGGCGAGCGGCTGAGCCTTCTCGACCGCATCGACGGCGAGCACGAGTTCCCGTCGCTGGCGCCGAACGGGTTGGTGGTCGATGCCAGCGGCGTGGCCTGGATGAGCAGCGAGCGCGGGCTGCTCCGGGTCGACCCGGCGAGCAACGCGATCCGCTCCTACGGCGTGCACGACGGCCTGCCCAACCAGGAGTTCCGCGTGCAGACGCTGATCCAGGCGCGCAGCGGGCAGATCCTCGGCGGCACCCCGGATGGCGTGGTGTTGTTCGAGCCGGCCCAGGTGGTGCCGTCGCGGCGGCAGCCGCCGTTGGTCATCGAGCGCATCGGGGTGCGCCGCGGCGACCGCGCGCTGGATCTGCTGCATGCCGGCCGTATCGCCCTGCAGGAAGGCGACCGCGACCTGCACATCGTCGCGCGCCTGCTGTCGTTCTCCGATACCGACGCCAATACCTACCGGTTCCGGCTCAGCGGCTACGACCCGGACTGGGTCGATGTCGGCGCCAGCGGCGAGCGCCTGTTCTCGCGCCTGCCCGCGGGCCACTACACCCTGGAGACGCAGGCGCGCACCGCCGACAAAGTGTGGTCGAAAGTCACCACGCTGCGCTTCCGGGTGCTGCCGCCGTGGTGGCGCAGCCCCTGGGGCCTGGCCGGGCTGGCCTTGCTGGCGCTGCTGGCGCTGTGGCTGGCCTCGTCCCTGTACCGGCGCCGCCTGCGCCGGCGCAATGCGTGGCAACTGGCGCTGCACAAGCAGGAACTGGCCGAGCAGGCGTCGCTGGCCAAGACCCGCTTCCTGGCCACGCTCGGGCACGAGGTGCGCACGCCGATGACCGGCGTGCTGGGCATGAGCGAGCTGCTGCTGGCCACGCCGCTGGATCCCAGGCAGCGCGGCTACACCGAATCGATCCGCCGCGCCGGCACCCACCTGTTGCGTCTGGTCAACGATGCGCTGGACCTGGCGCGGATCGAGGCCGGGCGCCTGGATCTGGACCAGCAGCCGTTCGACCTCGGCCAACTGATCGCCGAACTGGAAGCGATGATGGCGCCGATGGCGCACCGCCGCGGCCTGGCCTTCGCCCTGGACAACGCGATGCCCACCGAGGTGACCGCCAGCGGCGACGCGACGCGGGTGCGGCAGATCCTGTTGAACCTGCTCAACAACGCGATCAAGTTCACCGACCACGGCCGCGTGGCCTTGCGCATCGCCCCGCTGCACGACAACCAGGGCGTGCGCTTCGAGGTCGCCGACAGCGGCCCGGGCATCAACGCCGAGCAGCAGGCGCGGCTGTTCCAGCGCTTCGAGCAGGCCGATGGCTCGCGCACCGCCGCCCGCTACGGCGGCAGCGGCCTGGGCCTGGCGATCTGTCAGGAACTGGCGGTGGCGATGGGCGGGCGCATCGAGCTGCACAGCAGGCTCGGCGTCGGCACCCGTTTCGTCGTCGACCTGCCGCTGCCGTGGATCCCGACACCGCTGCAGCGCGGCACGCGCGGCGAGCGCGAGGCGCCGACCGCGACGCAACCGCTGCGCATCCTGCTGGTCGAGGACGACCCCACCGTGGCCGAGGTCATCAGCGGGCTGCTGAGCGCGCGCGGCCACCAGATCACCCACGCCGCGCACGCGCTGGCGGCGCTGACCGACGTGGCCGCCAGCGTCTTCGACGTGGGCCTGCTGGACCTGGACCTGCCCGGCCTGGACGGCCTGGCGCTGGCGCGGCAACTGCGCGTGTTCGGTTACGAGATGCCGCTGATCGCGGTCACCGCTCGCGCCGACGCCGACGCCGAATCGCACGCGCGCGCCGCCGGCTTCGACGACTTCCTGCGCAAACCGGTCACCGGGGACATGTTGGTCGAGGCGATCGAGGCGGCGATGAAGCGGGACGCGGGACGCGGGACTGGGGACCTGGGACCCGGGAACGGCAGCCGCGACGGCGCTTGAAGCCGTCATTCCGACATCGGCCTGAGGCTTCACGCTCTTCGAGTCCCGAGTCCCGAGTCCCGAGTCCCGGCTACTCCGCCACTTCCTCCACCCGTTGCGGATGCGGCCGCGTATCCGGCAGTTGCCAGAAGATCAGGGTCGAGGTCAGGGTGATCGCGCCGACGCAGACGAAGGTGGCGTGCAGCGCGGCGGTGGCGCCGTGGGTATCGCCGAGATGGTCGTTGAACGCGGCCAGCAGGCTGCCGGCGGCGGCCGCGCCGAAACCGGTGGCGAGCATCATCACCATCGACAGCAGGCCGTTGCCGGCGCTGGCCTGGTCGCGGTCCAGGTCGCGTAGCGTCACCGTGTTCATGACCGTGAACTGCAGCGAGTTGACCGCGCCGAACAGCGCCAGTTGCAGCAGCCGCCAGCCCAGTGCCTGACCGGCCTCGAACAGCACGAAGCTGGACATCGCCGTGCCGAGCAGCACGGTGTTGGCCATCAGCACCCGGCGATAGCCGTAGCGTTCCACCAGCTGCACTGCCACGCGCTTGGCGGCCATGCCGGCCAGCGCCACCGGGACCATCATCAGCCCCGCATGCATCGGGCTCATGCCCAGGCCGACCTGCAGCAGCAGCGGGATCAGCAACGGCATGCTGCCGCTGCCCACGCGCGCGAACAGGTTGCCGAGGATGCCGATGCGGAAGCTGATCACCTTGAACAAGCGCAGCGGGAACAGCGCCGCCGGCGCATTGGCCGCGTGCAGCCAATAGCCGATCAGCGCGGCCAGGCCGGCGATCGCCAGCAGCATCACGAACGCATGGCGCAGGCCCAGCTCGGAGATCCCGTCCAGCGCCAGCGACAGCGCGACCATCGCGAAGGCCAGCATCGCGTAGCCGACCAGGTCGAAGCGCGTGCGCTGCTCGCCGTGGAAGTCGGGCATCACCTTCAGCGCCGCGGCCAAGCCGATCGCGCCGATCGGCAGGTTGATCAGGAACACCCAGTGCCATGAGGCCACCTGCACCAGCCAACCGCCCAGGGTCGGCCCCACCAGCGGCCCGATCAGCGCCGGGAGCGCGATGAAGCTCATCGCGCTCAGGAACTGCTCGCGCGACACCGAGCGCATCACCGCCAGCCGCCCGACCGGCAGCAGCATCGCCCCGCCGATGCCCTGCAGCACCCGCGCGGCGACCAGGTAGGGCAGGCGCGGTGCGGCGGCGCACAGCAGCGAGCCGAGGGTGAACAGCACGATCGCGGCCAGGAAGGTGCGGCGCGTGCCGTAGCGGTCGGCGATCCAGCCCGAGGCCGGGATGAACATCGCCACCGCCAGCGCATAGCTGAACACCACCGACTGCATCTGCAGCGGACTCTCGCCCAGGCTGCGCGCCATCGCCGGCAGCGCGGTGTTGACGATGGTGGCGTCCAGCATCTGCATGAAGATGGCCAGCGACACCAGCCACAGCAGCGGCCGGAAACGGCGGTCATTCGGAGCCGAGAGCAGATCGGGGGAGGGCGCGGACATCGGCACGCACGGCAACGCGAGGGGGCGACAGGATCGCGTAGCACGCGTTGCCGTGTCGTGCAGCCGCGCCTGCGGGGCGTGTTCGGCAGACCATTGCCTGCCGGCGAGCGGTACCGGGGCGAAGCCGGCGATTAGCTGAGACGAGGCGTCGTGGTGGTGCGCGGACGCGGCCGGTCAGCCGTGCGCGGCCTGCAACGTGGCTGGTCGCGGCATCGGCGCATTCCGTCGCTGTCCCGGCTGCCTGACCGAAGCGGTGCTATGTCAGGCTGCGCCGGCGCCGGCGCGCGGCAGGCGTCCGCGCCGCCCGGCATTGCTGGGCAGGAGGCGCCGGCGTGCGTCGGTGCGGCTCGCGTTGGTCAGGGTGGCGGCGTCGGGCCGCTCGCCCGCGCTCAGCGGAGGGGCGTGGATGGTTGGCGTCGGTGCGGCTCGCGTGCGCGCGTCACTGCGCGGTATCGGGTGCAGGCGGTGTCGCGTGCAGGGCGATGCAGTTGCCTTCGGAATCCTCGATTTCCGCCACTTCGCCGAATGCGCCGACCTGCGTCGGCGGGTAGAGCACGCGGCCTCCCGCACCGACCGCTTTGTCCAAGGTGGCCTGGATGTCGTGCACCGCGAAGTACAGGCGCGCGCCGGATTTGCCCGGCAGGTAGCTGTCGCCCTGCGCCAGCGCGCCGCTGGCGCCCGGTCGGTCCGGCGCGTACGGGAAGAACGCCATGGCGTTGCCGTCCACGTCGGTGCGTTCGAACGCATGGCCGAACACCGCACCGTAGAAGGCGATCGCGCGTTCCAGGTCGTGCACCGGGATTTCGAAATAGCTGATGGGATTCATGCGGTTTGCGTTGGCGCAGACGCGGGCAGCGTATCGCAATCGGCGCCGCGTGTGGCGGCCGCCGCGGTCGTCTCGGCGTTTGTAGTAAGGCCGCAGATGTCCGATTGAGCTGCTTCTTCTACGAATCGTTGCCGGCTTTTCATCAAATCGCTTGGCGGCTATCCGCCTCCGGGCAGCCTGCTGCCGTCCCGAGTCCCGTGCCGTGCCGTGCGATACAACCTCGTCGCTGCGCTAAGCGCGGCGGCTGTGCCGCTGTACCGCCGCGACCAGCGCGCCGACGTGCTCGGGCTGCATGTCCGGCGACAGCCCGTGGCCGAGGTTGAACACATGGCCTTCCGCCGAGCCGTTGCCGTCGGCGTAGCTGTGCAGCACGCGCTGCACCTCGCGTTCGATCGCCGCCGGTGAGCCGTACAGCGTGGCCGGGTCGAGGTTGCCCTGCAGCGCGACGCGGCCGCCGCTGCGGCGCGCGGCATCGGCCAGGTCGATGGTCCAGTCCACGCCCAGCCCTTCGGCACCGGAGGCGGCCAGTTCCTCCAGGTAGGGCGCATTGCCCTTGCCGAACAGGATCAGCGGGGTACGCTCGGCGCCGTCGCCGCGCGGCAGTTCGCGCGCGATGCGCTGCAGGTAGGGCAGCGAGAATGCGCGGTACATCGCCGGGCTGAGCACGCCGCCCCAGGTATCGAACACCTGCAGCGCCTGCGCGCCGGCCGCGCGCTGCGCGGCCAGGTAGGCGATCACCGCGTCGGTGTTGACCGACAGCAGCCGGTGCAGCGCCGCGGGCTCGTTCAGCGCCATCGCCTTGACCCGCGCGTAGTTGTCGCTGCCGCCGCCTTCGACCATGTAGCAGGCCAGCGTCCACGGGCTGCCCGAGAAGCCGATCAGCGGCACGCTGCCGTCCAGTTCGCGGCGGATCACCCGCACCGCATCCATCACGTAGCGCAGGTCGGTCTCCATGTCCGGCACGCCGAGCCGGGCGATGGCCGCCGCGTCGCGGACCGGGTGGCGGAACTTGGGGCCTTCGCCTTCGACGAAATACAGCTCCAGGCCCATCGCATCGGGAATGGTGAGGATGTCGGAGAACAGGATCGCCGCGTCCAGCGGGAACCGCGCCAGCGGCTGCAGGGTCACTTCGCAGGCCAGTTCCGGGGTCTTGGCCATGGCCAGGAAGCTGCCGGCGCGGGCGCGGGTGGCACGGTACTCGGGCAGGTAGCGCCCGGCTTGGCGCATCAGCCACACGGGGGTCTGGTCCACGGGCTCGCGGCGCAGCGCGCGCAGCAGGCGGTCGTTCTTGAGCATGGGATTCCTTAGCGCGGGGCGTCGGCGCCGCGAATGAACATGACCTGGAAGCCGCGCTTGAGGTGCGTGTCGCGGGCTTTCTCGAAGGCGGCGTGGGCGTCGTCCTGCAGCAGGTACTGCTCGCGCTTGAGTTGCGCGCGGCCGCCGATCTGGCCGCTTTCGCGCAGCAATTCCCAGCCGCCGAACAGGTCCGGTTGCAGGGACAGCTGGAGGTAGCGGGGCGGCTCGTTGCCGCCGGGGCGTTGCTGGAGGAAGACGCGCATGCGCCGATTGTAGCCGCTGGCGGCCGGCTCAGCCGGCGCGGAAGCCGCGCCGGTAGGCCGAGGGCGTCACCCCCAGCACGCGCAGGAACTGCTGGCGCAGCGCGCCGGCGCTGCCGAAGCCGCTGTCGCCGGCGACCCGCTCCAGCGCCAGGTCGGTGCCCTCCAGCAGTTGCTGCGCCCGGGCCAGGCGTTGGTGCGCCAGCCACTGCACCACGGTGGTCCCGGTGGCGTCGCGGAAGTGCCGGGTGAAGCTGCGCCGGCTCATGTGCGCGTGCGCGGCCAGCGCGTCGAGCCGATGCGGCCGTTCCAGCCGTTGCAGCATCCAGTCCAGGGTGGGACCGAGCTGTGCGTCGCGCCGCGTCGCCGGCAGCGGCTGCTCCACGTACTGCGCCTGCCCGCCCTGGCGGTGCGGCGCCACCACCAGCCGGCGGGCGATGCGGTTGGCGATCTCGGCGCCATGGCGGCGGCGGACCAGATGCAGGCAGCAGTCGATGCCGGCCACGGTGCCGGCGGAGGTCAGTACATCGCCGTCGTCCACGTACAGCACGTCCGGCTGCAGGTGCACGCGCGGGTGGCGCTGCGCGAAGCGCGCCAGCGCGGCCCAGTGGGTGGTGGCGGGGCGCCCGTCCAGCAGGCCGGCGTCGGCCAGCACGAAGGTGCCCAGGCACAGCCCGACCAGCCGCGTCCCTGCCGCGTGCGCACGTCGCAGCGCCTGGCACAGCAAGGCCGGGGCAGGCTCCCCGGGGTCGCGCCAGGACGGCACGATCACCGTGTCGGCGCCGTCCAGGCCCGCGGGCTGCACCGCGAAGCCGGCGTCGGTGCGCAGCGGGCCCGGCTCGGCCGCGCACACCCGCAGTTCGAATGCCGGCAGGCCGGCGGCCGGCCGCGGATCGAACACCAGGCAGGGCACCGACAGGTGGAAGGGGCTGATGCGGTCGAAGGCGACCACGGCGATGCGTTGGAGCGACATGGCCCGATTCTAACGAAGAGCGTGCATCGGGCCACTGGCGGCGGCGGGCGCTGCGCAGACTGGCCGCTCCCCAACCCGGAGCCTTCGCCCATGTCCTCTCCCCGCCGTGCTCTGCTGGTCATCGACGTCCAGAACGAGTATTTCAGCGGCCAGTTGCAGATCGTCCATCCGCCGCTGGCCGAATCGCTGCCCAACGTCGTCCGCGCGATGGCGGCGGCACGGGCGCACGGCGTGCCGGTGGTGGTGTTCCAGCACACCGCCCCGGCCGGCGCGCCGCTGTTCGCCCGCGGCGGCGCCACCTGGGACCTGCATCCGGAGGTGGCGGCGCAGCCGCGCGACCACCACCTGCTCAAGGACCAGCCGAGCGTGTTCGCCGGCACCGACCTGGCCGTGTGGCTGGCGGCGCGCGAGGTCGACACCGTGACCGTGGTCGGCTACATGACCCACAACTGCAACGCCTCCAGCGTCTACGAGGCCTTCCACCGCGGCCTGCGGGTGGAGGTGCTGGGCGATGCCAGCGGCGCGCTGCCCTACGCCAACGCCGCCGGCCGCGCGTCGGCCGAGGAGATCCACCGGGTGTTCGGCGTGGTGTTCCACAGCAACTTCGCCGCGGTGGCGAGCACCGCGCAGTGGATCGCAGCGCTGCAGGCCGGCGCGGCGCTGCCGCTGGACGAGGTGCGGCACTCCAACCTGCGCGGGCGCGGCGCGGCATGAGTCCGGGGCCGTGGGTGGTGCGCAACCGCGACCACACCGGCGCCCGTGCCTGGCAGGCGCTGCCGATCGCGCTGATCGACGGCGTCGGCCTGCGCCTGCACTGGACCGACCGGATGTCAACGACGGCCAGGACGTGTTCGCGGTGCTGGACGGACGGGTCGAGATGCGCTGGCGCGCCGACGGCCGCGAACACGCCGCGCTGCAGCGCACCGGCGACCTGTTCCATGCGCCGGACGGCACCGAGCACGTGGCGCACCCGCAGGGCGCGGCTGATCGAGCGCGAGGGCAGCCCCTGCCCCGGGGCTGCGATGGCTCAGCCGTCGGCCAGGACCGCCAGCACCGCGGCCTCGTCGACGTCGGGCACCACCTCGGCGCGGCCGATGCCGCGCCACAGCACCAGGCGCAGGCGGCCGGCCACGTTCTTCTTGTCCAGGCGCATGTGCGCCAGCAGCGCGGCCGGGTCGAGCCCGGCCGGGATCGCGGTCGGCAGGCCACAGTCGGCCAACAGCGCGCGCAGCGCCTCGGTGTCGGCGTCGCCGGCCAGGCCCAGCGCCGCCGACAGCCGCGCGGCCAGCACCATGCCGACCGCCACCGCCTCGCCATGCACCAGGTTGTCGCTGCCGGGGCTGGCGTAGCCCTGCTCGGTCTCGATCGCGTGGCCGAAGGTGTGGCCGAGGTTGAGCAGGGCGCGCTCGCCCTGTTCCAGCGGGTCGCGGGCCACGATCTCGGCCTTGTGCTGGCAACTGCGCGCGATCGCCTGCGCCAGCGCGGCGGGATCGGCATCCAGCAGCGCGCGGCGCTCGGCGTGCAGCCATTCGAAGAACAGCGGGTCGCGGATGGCCCCGTACTTGATCACCTCGGCCAGGCCGGCGCGCAGCTCGCGCGCGGGCAGGGTGGTCAGGGTGGCGGTGTCGGCGATGACCGCGCGCGGCGGGTGGAACGCGCCCACCAGGTTCTTGCCCTGCGCGATGTCCACCGCGGTCTTGCCGCCGACCGAGGAATCGACCATCGCCAGCAGCGTGGTCGGCAGTTGCACACAGTCCACCCCGCGCATCCAGCAGGCGGCGACGAAGCCGGCCAGGTCGCCGACCACGCCGCCGCCGAGCGCGAACACGCAGGCGTCGCGGGTGGCGCCGAGCTCGGCCAGCGCGGCGATCGCCGCGGCGAAGTTGTCCAGGGTCTTGGAGGCCTCGCCGGCGGGGACCACGAATTCGCCGATCTTCAGGTCCGGGCGCGCGGCCAGCAATGCGCCGCGCAGCTGCGCGGCGTACAGCGGGACGACGTTGCCGTCGCTGAGCAGCAGCACGTGGCGGCCGCGCACGTGTGCGGCCAGGCGCGCACCGTCCTCGAGCAGGCCGGGGCCGATGCGGATGATGTAGGCCGGGTCGCCATCGACCTCGACGGTGCGCAACGAAGCAGTCATGCAGTGGGTTCCGGCAGCTTCCACGCCGCGGCCAGGCGCACGACCAGCTGCGCGGTGGCTTCGGCGGGATTGAGATGGTCGGTGTCCAGGATCAGGTCGGCGACCTCGCGGTACAGCGGCTCGCGCACCGCCTGCAGATCGTGCAGCCCCCGTTCGCGGTCGCCGCGCTGCAGCAACGGGCGGCTGCGGTCGCGGTGCAGGCGCTGCAACTGCGAGGCCACGCTGATCCGCAGGTACACCACGAAGCCGTGGTCGCGCATCTCGCGGCGGCTGTCGGCATCCAGCACCGCGCCGCCGCCGGTGGAAATGAGGTGGCCGGGCGTGACGAGGACGCTTTCCAGCACCGCGCGCTCGTGTTCGCGGAAGCCGGCCTCGCCGGAGTGCTCGAACAGCGAGGCGATGCTTGCGCCGGTGCGTTCGACGATGGCCTGGTCGCTATCGACGAAGACAAGGCCGAAGCGCTCGGCCAGGCGGCGGCCGATGACGCTCTTGCCGGCGCCCATCGGGCCGACCAGCACGAGATTGGCGGCGGGGTTCATCCGCCGATGCTAGCAGACGCGCCAGGCGTGCAGGCCATTCGCGGTGGCCGCATGCGCCGCGCGGTGAGCGCACGCGGTCGTGGCGTCGCGCGTCCGGCGTCCGGCGTTGTCAGCCGGCCGGCTGGTTGGCTGGTGACTGGCTGCGTTTGCCGCCGGCCGCCGCGGGCGACTGCGCCGGCCCAGGCCCAGGCCCAGGCCCAGGCCCAGGCCCAGGCCCAGGCCAGTGCCGCGGCGGCGGCGGCGCGCGCGGACGCGTGCAGTGCGCCGTGCATGGCGCGACAATGGGGCATCGCCCGCCGAGTGCCTTGCCGCCATGCCCGATCTCTACGTCGACGCCCTGTCCACGTTCGCCGACCTGTTCGCGGAGGCGCGGACCAGCGACGAGGCCGAATACAACGCGATGGTGGTCGCATCGGCCACGCTGGAGGCGAGGCCGTCCTCGCGGGTGGTGCTGCTGAAGTCCTACGATGCGCGCGGGTTCGTGTTCTACACCCACCTGGACAGCCAGAAGGGCCGTGAGCTGCAGGCCAACCCGCAGGCCTCGCTGCTGTTCCTGTGGCGGCGCATGCGCGAGGACGGGGTGCAGGTGCGCATCGACGGCGAGGTGCAGCTGGTCGCCGCGGCCGAGGCCGATGCGTACTTCGCCTCGCGTCCGCGCATGAGCCAGATCGGCGCCTGGGCCTCCATGCAGTCGCGGACCCTGCAGTCGCGCGAGGAGTTCGAGCAGCGCGTGGCCAAGGCCGAGGCCAGTTTCGCCGGCCGCGACGTGCCGCGCCCGGACGGTTGGAGCGGCTTCCGCGTGGTGCCGCGCAGCTTCGAGTTCTGGTACGGCGGCAAGTACCGCCTGCACGAGCGCTGGCGCTACGACGCCGATGCCGCCGGCCACTGGTCCAAGCGGATGCTGTTCCCGTGACCGATGCGTTCTCGGTGCGCGCCGCCGGCGCCGCCGATCTGCGCGCCTGGGCGGCGCTGCGGGTGGCGCTGTGGCCGGACGAGAGCGATGCCTTCGGCGGCGTGGTCGAAGCGCTGCAGCGCGAGGACGGGGCCAATTTCCTGGCCTTCGCCGGCGACGGCAGCGCGATCGGTTTCGCCGACGTGACCCTGCGCCAGGACTATGTCAACGGCACCGACAGCTCGCCGGTGGGTTTCCTGGAAGGCTGGTACGTGGCGCCGGAGTGGCGCGGCCGCGGCGTCGGCCTGGCGTTGCTGCGCCAGGTGCTGGAGTGGACCCGCGCGCAGGGCTGCAGCGAACTGGCTTCCGATGCGCGGATCGACGACGCCGCAGCGCAGGCCGCGCATCGCGCCTGCGGCTTCGAGGAAACCGAGCGGGTGGTGTATTTCCGCATGCCGGTGGCGCCCTGACATGGGCCCGCGGCGCATCGTCTGCCTGACCGAGGAGCCCACCGAGACGCTGTACGCGCTCGGCGAGCAGCAGCGCATCGTCGGCATCAGCGGCTTCACCGTGCGTCCGCCGCAGGCGCGCCGCGACAAGCCCAAGGTCAGCGCCTTCACCAGCGCCAGAATCGACGCGATCCTCGCACTGCGGCCGGACCTGGCGATCGGCTTCTCCGACATCCAGGCCGAGATCGCCGCCGAGCTGGTGCGCCACGGGGTGGAGGTGTGGATCGCCAACCACCGCAGTGTCGACGGCATCCTCGACTACGTCCGCCGGCTCGGCGCGCTGGTCGGCGCCGGCGCGCGCGCCGATGGCTATGCCGACACGCTGCGGCGTGGGTTGGACGCCATCGCGGCGCAGGCCGCGGCGCTGCCGCGGCGGCCGCGGGTCTATTTCGAGGAATGGGACGAGCCGCTCATCACCGGCATCCGCTGGGTCGCCGAACTGGTGCGCATCGCCGGCGGCGACGACGTGTTCCCGGAGCTGTCGGCGCAACCGCTGGCCAAGGCGCGGATCCTGGCCGACGGCGACGAAGTGGTGCGGCGTGCGCCGGACATCGTCCTCGGCTCGTGGTGCGGCAAGCGCTTCCGCCCCGAGCGCGTGGCGGCGCGGCCGGGCTGGGCCGCGGTCCCGGCGGTGCGCGAGGGCCAGTTGTTCGAGATCAAGTCGCCGCTGATCCTGCAGCCGGGCCCTGCAGCGCTGACCGACGGCGTGCGCGCGATCGCCGTCATCGTGCAGGCCTGGGCGCGGCGCTGATCGGATCCTGCAGCGCCGGGCCCGGTTGCGTAGGCGCACCGGGCCCCGCATGCGCGACCAGGGTGGCCACCGCATCGATCGCAACGGTTCAGCGGCAGCGTGTGGTCGCGCTTGCGCCTGGCGGTCGGCGCAAGCGCTGCGGGCATCCGCCGCTGCCGCCACGGCGTGCGTTCGCATGCTTTAACGAATCCCGATTCCCCGATCCCGCTCCGCGCCGCTGACGGGCGCAACGCCCAGTCTGTACTATGGCGCCTCGCAGCACGCGCCGCCTTTGCCGAGTTCTAAGGACCAGGAGTCTGCATGTCCCCGTTGACCACCACCGCACTGTACGGCCTGCTGGCCGAGCGTTACCGCAATGCGCCGATCGCCATCGAGCTGTTCGAGGGCGCCGAGCCGGCGATCAACCTGACCCTGCACGACTTCGGCGAGATGGAGATCCAGGTCGCCGCGTCCGGTTCGCAGATCTTCGTGTCCACGGTGCTGGCGCCGGCCGACCAGGTCGCCGATCGCAACGGCCTCAACGACGCGTGCATGCGCCTGAACCCGCTCAATCCCCTGTCCAACCTCGGGCTGATCCAGCACGAGGGCAAGGACACCTACATCATCTTCGGCGAATTGTCGGCGTCCTCGTCGCTCGACGAGGTCGACGAAGAAATCCAAGTGCTGGCGGCCAATACCCTGGACGCCGCCGAATCCCTGAAGCCGTTCTTTGCCTGAGGCGTTTCCCGTGAGCATATTCTCCAAACTGCTGACCCTGTTCCGCGGCACCGCCCATGAAGTGGGGCAGAAGACCGTGGACGCCAATGCGCTGCGCATCCTCGACCAGGAGGTGCGCGACGCCGGCGCCGAGCTGACCCGCTCGCGCGAAGAGCTGACCAAGCTGATGGCGCAGAGCAAGCTGGCGCAGCAGAAGATCGACGCGCGCAACGCGAAGATGGCCGAGTACGTGCGCTACATCGAAGGCGCGCTGGGCAAGGGCGACGAAGCGCTGGCCCACGACGTGGCGGCCAAGCTGGCCGCGCTGGAGACCGAGGACCGCGCCGACCAGGCCACCAAGGTGCAGCTGGACCAGTCGATCGTGTCGCTGAAGGCGGCGATCCAGAAGGCCGAAGGCCAACTGCGCGGCATGCGCCAGCAGATCGACACGGTCAAGGCCACCGACGCGGTGCAGCGCGCGCAGGCGACCATCGCCGCGCGCCATGCCGGCGCCAACAGCCGCATGGGCTCGGCGCTGGATTCGCTGGACCGGATCAAGGCGCGCCAGGCCGAGGCCGCGGCGCGGATCGAATCGGCCGAGGAACTGGAGAGCAGCAGCGGCGACGGCGATCTGAACAAGCGCCTGGCCGCGGCCGGCCTGCTGTCCGGCGACGCCGACGCGGCGTCGGTGCTGGCGCGGTTCAAGAAGCCGCTGCAGCTGGGCGCGGACAGCGCGCCGGCCGCCCTGGCGCCGCCGGCCCCGGCCACCGGCACCCTCAGCGACGTGCACGAGGTCGGCGTGCGGCGCGACGCCGGCAACTGACCGGCGGCGGCACGGGATGCGTCATGCCGCTGCTGGGCCGCAGATGGCGGCGCGCGCGCGGCGCCGCCGCCGCGACGCGCTGGCGGCGCGGTGCGCGGGCCGCTGGCCGGTGCCGCGCAGACCACGCGCGGGCCAGGCGCGACGCACCACGCCCGGACCGACCGAGCGGCGCATGCACAGTGCCGCGGCCGCCCGCGCCGGCGCGGCGCCGCCGCCGGCGCCGCGTCTCCGTTCCCTATCCACTGCCTGCGCGGAGGCGCACACATGAGCCTGTTGGGAAAACTGTTCGGCACCAAGCCCGCCGCGCCGGCGCCGGCCAATGGCGAGATCGCGCACGCGCTGCCGCCGCTGGGCCTGCGCATCGGCGGCCAGGTGCAGTTCGATACCACCATGTTCCGTGCCGCGCCGGGGGCGATGACCGCGGAGCTGCCCGGCGGCTACCAGGGCATTCCCTGCTACGGCCATATCGACCTGGGCGATGGCTACGCGCTGCACCGCTTCTACGTGGACGACGACGCCTACATCCAGGTCAGCACCTGCGCCGGCGACATCGAGGCGATGAAGGGCTTCGTGTTCGTGGAGACGCTCAATCCGCCGACCAAGGACGCGTTCCAGCAGTTCGTGCTGTACAACGCCCACCTGGGCGCGCCGAGCATCGAGTACGCCGGCCGGCGCTGGTCGCGCAGCACCCAGTCCACCGAGCAGGGCGGACGCATCCCGGCCATCGCCTACGACGAGACGCTGTACCGGCACACGCCGCCGCGGCGCGACGGCGACCTGACCCACTACGCCATGCTGTACAGCCGCCCGGTGCCGGAGCTGGACAGGGACGAGTTCCTGCTGGTCACCGGCGAGGATTCGGGCCCGAACGCGTTCTGCATCACCTACGCGATCGGTGTGGATCTGAGCATCGCCGATCTCGACATCACCTGACCCGCCGGCGCTGCGCCGGATTCGCTTCCTTCGCCATTCCCGAGGTTCCGCATGCATGCCATCACGCTCCAGAGCTTCATCGCGTTCCTGTCCTACGTCGGCGTCGGCCTGGGCGTGCTGATCGCCGCGGTGGCGGTGGTCGCGCTGATCACCCCGCACCGCGACTTCACCCTGATCCGCAACGGTAACGCCGCCGCGGCGACCGCGATGGGGGGCACCCTGATCGGCATCGCGCTGCCGCTGCATGCGGCGATCAGCTACTCGGTCAGCCTGCTGGATGCGCTGATCTGGGGCGCGGTGGCCGCCGCGATCCAAGTGGTCGCCTACCTGCTGGCGCGCCTGGTCAGCGGCCGCATCTCGCACCAGATCACCGACAACGTGGCCGCGGCCGGCATCTTCTCCGCGGGCGTTTCGATCGCCGTGGGCCTGATCAACGCCGCCGCGATCACGCCGTAAGGGAGCACGCAGATGAAGCGATCCACCCATCTCAAGCTGAGCCTGATGGCGGCGACCCTGTCGTCGCCGCTGATCGGGTGCGACGCCGGCCCGCCCACCGGCGAAGTGCTGGCCTCGCCGGACCAGTGCAACGTGCAGAAGGACGTCAGCGTCGAGGAGTGCAAGGCCGCTTACCAGAACCTGATTACCCACATCACGCATCCAGCGTAGCAATCCGATAGGGCAGCGGTGGAGTGTGGAGGGAGGCGCAGATCAATCGTGGCACCAAGGCGGCCAGGTCGAAGCGTCGGTTGAAGCGATAGCAGAACTCGCTGAGGTAGCGCTGCAGGTACTTTGGGCGCAAGGCGTGATAGGTGCCATGCAAGGCGTTCTTGATGTTGCCCAGGAGGGTGTTGACCCAGATAAGCGCCGGCTCTGTGGGCACTCGCCGGCCGCGGTTGAAGATGGCGGTATGGTGGCATCCGGCCAGGGCCACGCCTGGGAAGCAGCTCAGGCCATCGGAAACAACGCGACTGCCTGGGGCGACATAGCGGCTTGCCCAGCGGGTCAGTTCGGCCTTGCGAAAACCGGCCACCACATCCAGGCGCATGGCGACAGGATGTCCCTGCGCAGAGCACTGAACGGCGGCCACAAACGGGGTCTTGCCCGGACTGCCACGGCCGGCCCCGCCGCCGTGGCGCTCTCCGCCCCAAAAGGCGTCGTCCACCTGTATATCCCCGCTCAACTGATGGGAGGCTTCGCGTTCGACCATGGCTTGCATCAATTTGTGTTTGATCAGCCAGGCGGTGTTGTAGCTCACTCCAAGTTGCCGGCGCAGCGCCAACGCCGAGATGCCGTTCTTGTGCTGGCTGAGGAGGTAGATCGCCAGGAACCAGGTGCGCAACGGCAGCTTGGTATCAGCGAACAAGGTGCCGCGCGTCAAGGAGGTCTGATGTTTGCAGCGATTGCATTGGAGCAGATCGCGGCTGTGCAACTGGCAAGACCGCCGATGTCCACACGCTGGGCAAAAGAAGCCTTGCGGCCACCGTTGTTCAAAGACGGCTTGCCGGCATTGCGCTTCGTTCCCATAGGACCGCAGGAACGCCGGCAGGCTCATGCCCGCCTGGAACTGGATCAGGTTCTTCTTGGCCATCGTCGCATCGCCTCTGTCGAATCAGCGGCTTGCAGCATTGACCAGCCCCGAATCAAGGGATGCGACTGATGGGTAATCAGGTACCAGAAAGCGCAACTCGAGCACAAGAGGGTCGCGCCGCGGTTCCAGGGCCAGTCGCAGTGCAACCAGCAGTTCGGCAACTGCACGCCGTTCAGCGACGAGCGCGGCCAGGTCAGCTGGATTCCGCCGATGGCCGGGTTCCTGATCGGCTACGCACTGGGCAATGCGACCAGCGGCTATGGCGGGCGCGGGGTGATGGGCGCCTCGCCGCTGTACCGCGATTACCGCGATGGCGGCTACTACAAGTCCAACGGCGACCTGGCCGGACGCGATGTGGGCACGGTGCAGGGCAAGGCCGGGCTGCCGCCGCCGCCGAGCCGCGCCATCACCGTCGCGCGTTCCGGTTTCGGCTCCAGCGCCGCGGCGCGCAGCTCGTTCGGCGGCGACCGCAGCAGCGGCTTCGGCGGCTGACGTGCGCCGCATCCGCATCGACGAACGCCCGGACTGGCGCACCCAGGCCGAACAGCTCGGCTTCCATTTCCACACCATCGACGGCGAACCCTACTGGGACGAAACCGCGTACTACGCCTTCGCGCTGCGCCAGGTCGAGGACGACATCGAGGGGCCGACCCAGGAACTGCACGACATGGCGATGCAACTGGCCGGCGAGGCGGTCGAGTCGGAAGCGTTGCTGACCCGGCTGGGCATCCCTGCGCACTATTGGGACTGGGTGCGCGATTCGTGGCGCAACCGCGACCCGCACCTGTACGGGCGCATGGACCTGGCCTACGCCGGCGATGGCCCGGCCAAGCTCTACGAACTGAACTACGACACCCCCACCTCGCTGTACGAATCGGCTTACTTCCAGTGGCTGTGGCTGGAGCAGCAGGTCGCCGCCGGCCGCCTGCCGGACGGCGCGGACCAGTACAACCGCATCCAGGAATACCTGTGCGAAGCGCTGGCGACGCTGGCGCAGTCCGGGCGCCTGGCCACGCCGATGCATTTCTCGGCGGTGCGCGACTCGGTGGAGGACCGCGCCACCGTGCAGTACCTGCGCGATTGTGCACACCAGGTGGGCATCGCCACCGAGGACGTGGCGATCGAGGACATCGGCATCAGCGCCGAGGGCTGGTTCACCGACGCCGACGACCGGGTGATCCGCAGCATCTTCAAGCTGTATCCGCTGGAATTCATGATGCAGGAGGAGTTCGGCCCGCACCTGGTGTCGAACAAGCTGCAACTGCTGGAGCCGGCGTGGAAATCGGTGCTCAGCAACAAGGGCATCCTGCCGCTGCTGTGGGAGCGCCACCCCGGGCATCCGAACCTGCTGCCGGCGCACTTCGAGACGCCGGGCCAGGCGCTGGCGCCCGGCTGGGTGCGCAAGCCGCTGTTCTCGCGCGAAGGCGCCAACATCGACGTGCTGACCGCGCAGGGCGAACTGATCCAGTCGCCCGGTCCCTACGCCGACGGCCCGGCGGTTGTGCAGGCCTACCATCCGCTGCCGCGGTTCGACGGCAACTATCCGCTGGTCGGCAGCTGGGTGATCGCCGACCAGGCCGCCGGCATGGGCCTGCGCGAGGACGCCGGGGTCATCACCCGCGACACCTCGCGGTTCGTGCCGCACGCGATCGTCGGCTAGAGCACTTTCGATCCAAGTGAGGCCACCCGGAGTCGCTCCCACAACACTCCGCTGGCTGCAAATATCAGAGTCGAAAATGTCCTAGGGCGTTTTCTCACCCTATCGGCAGACAACCGGATCCTGTAACCGGATCCTGTAGGAGCGGCTTCGGCCGCGACGGGCGTTACCGATGAAACCCGTCGCGACCGATGCCCAAGGCAAGGCGCCCGGAGCCGCCCTCACGACGATTCGCCGACCGTCACGCACAAGGCGAAAGCGCTCGCGCGGACTCCATGGCTTGGCGCGCTCGAGTCGCGTCCTCGCTGCGAACGTCGGCGCGCGCAGCCCAATGCGTCCTCACGCCGGCGCGCGCGTGCGCCCAGCGATCGCCAGGCCAAGGGTGGTCTCAACCGATCGATGCAACACCGTAGTCTGATCAGGACGGAGGTGGACATCATGAGCAGAACAGTCAGGGTTTGGCGCCATTTGTCGGCAGCGGACCGTGAACAGCTATGGACGCGCTGGCAGGCGGGCGAGCCGCCGAGTGTTATCGCCAAGGTGCTTGAGCGGGATGAAGCGTTGGTTCGGTACGTCCTTCGGCAGCGCGGTGGGTTTGCGCCGCGACCGTGCAAACGAGCGGCACGAGCACTCCAGCTGGCTGAGCGCGAGGAGATCTCGCGCGGCCTGTGCCAAGGCCGTTCCCTGCGCCAGATCGCTCAGGCCTTGGGCCGGGCGGTCTCGACCATCAGTCGGGAGATCGAGCGCAACGCAGGCTGTGAGATCTACCGCGCGACACACGCCGACGAGCGCGCCTGGTCGCAAGCCAAACGGCCCAAAGCCTGCCTGCTTGCCCGCTGCGGGGTGCTTCGCCGCCTGGTCGCCAGCAAGCTGGCCCGTCGCTGGGCGCCGCAGCAGATCAGCGGATGGCTTGTCCGCCGTTATCCAAACAACGACAGTATGCCGGTGTCGCACGAAACCATCTATCGAAGCCTGTTCGTTCAGAGTCGCGGGGTGCTCAAGAAGCAGCTCTTGGCCCAGTTGCGCACGCGTCGACTGGTGCGTTATCCGACCGCGCAGGGACGCCACGGGAAGAGCCGCAAGGGCGCCCGCAACCTGATGATAGATGCCCTGCCGATCAGCCAGCGTCCGGCCGAGGTGGACGACCGCGCGGTACCTGGGCACTGGGAAGGCGACCTGCTGATGGGCACGGTGAACACGCAAATCGCCACGCTCGTGGAGCGGCAATCGCGCTTTGTGATGTTGATCAAGCTTCCTTCGCGCGACAGTGCCACCGTGGTGGACGCGGTCGCCAAGCATATCCGGCGGTTACCTGCTCAGCTGAAAGGTTCCCTGACCTGGGATCGCGGTGCCGAAATGCACAAGCACCAGCGCTTCACCCTGGCGACAGACGTGCAGGTCTTTTTTTGTTTCACGATGACTCCAGTACCGCAATTCGCTGGACTACGCCAAGGCTCGATACAGCAGGTTTATCAATCACTTAGGCGAGTTCAACATATGCCGGTGCTTTCCAAAACTTGACCCGGCCTCCCCTCGCGTGGCTCCCATGCGGCTCTTGGAAACCGGGCTTTCCGAGGAGTCATCATGGCGAAGATCAAGCTCACCAAGTCCGCAGTCGATGCGGCACAACCTCAAGACAAGGCCATCGAACTACGGGATACCCTGGTGCCTGGCTTCCTGTGCAAGATCACCTCGGCGGGCCGCAAGGTGTTCATGCTCCAGTACCGCACGAACGCTGGCGAGCGCCGCAAGCCTGCTTTGGGTCAGTACGGGGAACTGACGGTAGATCAGGCGCGCACGATGGCGCAGGAGTGGCTGGCCGAGGTGCGCAAGGGCGGCGACCCCAGCGCAGCCAAGAACGCCGCCCGCAAGGCACCGACCATGAAGGAGTTCTGCCACACCTTCATGGAGGACTACTCCAAGCAGCGTAACAAGCCCAGCACGCAACGCGGCTATCAGGGCGTGATTGACCGCTGCATCATCCCGATCATGGGCCGTATGAAGGTGCAGGACGTGAAGCGCCCAGACGTGGCCGCGTTGATGAAGAAGCTGGCCTACAAGCGGGCCGAAGCCAATCGCACCTTCGGCGTGCTACGCAAGATGTTCAACCTGGCCGAAGTGTGGGGACTGCGCCCGGACGGCACGAATCCGTGTCGTCATGTCCCGATGTATCCGCCCGGCAAGGAAACCCGGCTCATCGTGGACGACGAGTTGGTTCGGATCTTCCGCCAGTTGGAGCATCTGGAGGCGGAAGGGCTGGAGAACTACGTCATTCCGCTGGCGATCCGCTTGCAATTCGAGTTCGCCGCCCGCCGTTCCGAAATCTGCCCATTGGAATGGGGCTGGGTTGATCTGGAAAAGCGCCGCGTGGTCTGGCCTGACAGCAAGACCGGCGGCATCTCCAAGCCCATGAGTGAGGAAGCCTATCGGCTGCTGTCCACCGCGCCGCGCCGGGAAGGTTGCCCCTACGTCCTGCCGTCGCCGAACGACCCGCCCCGGCACCTGACCCACGGCGAGCACTATGGCGGCTGGAGGCGCGTGCTCAAGGCCGCAGGCGTGCCGCACGTTGGCACGCACGGTATCCGTCACCGGGCGACGACCGATATTGCCAACTCGGGCGTGCCAACCAAGGTGGGCATGAAGCTCACAGGCCACAAGACCGTGGCCATGTTTATGCACTATGTTCATACCGAGGACAAGCCGGTGCGGGATGCGGCCGAACTGGTGGCGAATCGGCGGCTGGCGATCACCGGGGCATCCCGTTCTATGGAGGTGACAGCATGACAAGGAAGACGCCCGTGGCAACGCGGAAACCCGCTGCCTTACCGGCTGGCTATGCCGGCATCCACGGCGGCATCGTGGAGCTGCTGGATGCGGCGCGCCAGGCAGCGGCGCGCAGTGTCAATGCGCTGATGACGGCCAGCTATTGGGAGATTGGCCGCCGGATCGTCGAAGCAGAGCAGAAAGGCAGACGGCGGGCCGGTTACGGCGAGCAGTTGATGGCGCGGTTGTCCGCCGATCTGACGGCTCGTTTCGGGCGTGGGTTCAGCCCGGACAACCTGGAGAACATGCGGCGCTTCTTCGCCGCTTACCCCCTTGAGGCAATTTCCGAGACACTGTCTCGGAAATCTGGAGACGGACGGCCCATCGAGAATTCCGAGACGGTGTCTCGGAAATTCGACCTCTCCGAACTGGCCCAGGTCTTCACCCTGCCGTGGTCGGCCTATGTCCGGCTGCTATCGGTCAAGGATGACCATGCCCGCCAGTTCTACGAGACCGAGGCGCTGCGCGGCGGCTGGAGCGTGCGCCAGCTCGACCGGCAGATTGGAAGCCAGTTCTACGAGCGCACGGCCTTGTCCAAGGACAAGGCGGCGATGCTCGTCAAGGGGGCGGTGTCCAAACCCGAGGATACCGTCACGCCCAATGATGCGATCAAAGACCCGTATGTGCTGGAGTTCCTCGACCTTAAGGACGAGTATTCGGAATCCGATCTGGAAGCGGCCTTGATCCAGCGGCTGGAAGACTTCCTGCTGGAACTGGGCGAAGGTTTCACCTTCCTCGGGCGGCAGCGCCGGTTGCGCATCGACCAGACCTGGTATCGGGTGGATCTGTTGTTCTTCCATCGCAAGCTGCGCTGCTTGGTCATCATCGACCTGAAGCTGGGCAGCCTGACCCATGCAGATGTGGGGCAGATGCATATGTACTGCAACTATGCCAAGGAGCATTGGGCCTATGCAGATGAGAATCCGCCGGTGGGCCTGATCCTGTGCGCTGACAAGGGCTATGCCCTGGCGCGGTATGCGTTGGATGGATTGCCAACCAAAGTGATGGCAGCGAACTATCGGACAGTGTTGCCGGATGCCGAGTTGTTGCAAAAAGAGCTAGAGAACACGCGGCGCCTGCTCGAATCTCGCGGAACGCTGTCCCTCAAGGACGATAAGCCATAGTCGTTCGTCCCGGCATACCGCCGTCGGGCTCGCGGGCTGCGCCCCGTGCTTCGTGCTGAATCACAGCCATTCGGCGCTGATCCCTTGTATCTTCGATTCCGCGTAAACGGATTGCCGTTCATGCCCGATGCCGCGTTGTGGCATCGGTGATTGGCCGCAGCATGTAGCTCGTTATCCCTCGGTGCTCCCAAGCCCGTGCGTCAGTCTTGAGCGCATATCTGCGACTGGTCTCTGCGAGCCCGAACAGTTGCAGGAAACAAATTCGCATTTGCAAGGATGGGACATAGAGATCATGGCCGAAAAAACAGTAGGGCCTGTTAACACATCCGAAGCCCATCAACGACCAGGACGAAGCTGAGGAATCCAAGGAACATGGCATCCAGCTTCTCGAAGCGCGAGAAAATCCGGCGGTAGCCTTTCAGGCGACGGAACAGTCTCTCCACCTCGTTGCGCCGCTTGTACATCTCCCGGTTGCATTCCCAAGGCTCGACCCGATTGGATTTCGGCGGGACCACCGGCACGAAGCCAAGATCGAGCGCCAACTGGCGGGTTTGGTTGCCTTCGTAGGCACGGTCCATCAACAAATGAATCGGCCGCTCCACTGGCCCCAGGTGTTCAAGCAACGTGCGGCCTGCAGGTGCGTCATGCACGTTACCAGGCGTCAATCCAAAGGTGATGGCTGTTCGAGCATCTGCGGCAACCATATGAATCTTGGTGTTCCATCCACCGCGGGACTTGCCGACGGCCTGCGGACCGTTTTTTTTAATGCGCCCGTGCCATCGGGATGCACCTTGATGCTGGTGGAGTCCAGCGAGATTGCTTCGATTTTGATGCGCACGATCTGGGACTTCTGCAATTGGGCCAACATCCGGTCCAGCACACCCGCCTTGGCCCAGCGGTTCATGCGTGTGTACACCGTGTGCCAGTTGCCAAAGCGCTTGGGCAGGCCGCGCCATTTGCAGCCATGCTCGGCAACGTAAAGGATGGCGTTGACCACTTGCAGGTTGGTCATGCTGACATTGCCGCGCTGTGCCGGCAGGCAGTGTTCGATTAGGGAAGATTGTGCTGGCGTGATCTCCATGCCCGATAGTTTAAACGCTCGGGCCATTAGTGTTAACAGGCCCTAAATCAAGCTGTTGCATCGACCGGTTGAGACCGCCGACCTTGCTGGCGGAAAGCGACGTGGTCTTGCTGCATTGCCCGCTGACGCGCAGACCCGGCGCCTGATCGACGCCGCCGCGCTGCAGCGGATCGCGCCCGGCGCGCGCTGGTCGACACCAGCCGCGGCGGCCTGGTCGATACCGAGGCGGTGATCGGCGCGGCTGAGCGGCCTGGCGATCGACGTCTACGCGCAGGAAGCGGACCTGTTCTTCCAGGACCTGTCGGCCACGGTCGTCACCGACGAGGTGATCCAGCGCCTGGTGTCGTTTCCGAACGTGATCGTCACCGGCCACCAGGCGTTCTTCACCGAGGAGGCGATCGGCCAGATCATGGCGGCGACGCTGGACAACATCGCCGCGTTCGAGCGCGGCGCGCCGCTGCCGAACCGGGATCCCGCTGCCGCCCGGCGCTGCGGCCTGAGCCGGCGCGGACGGCGACGCACGCAAGCATGCGGCCAGATGCAGCGTAGATGGCGTCTTCGGACTACGGGCAATGGCCTTTCCCGGAACCAACGGCGCGCGCGATAGGGGCACGGTATCGGGCCATCGGACCCGGCAGGCTGCGGTCGCAGCTTAGACTCAACTTCCAAGCGCAACACCCTCTCAGCCAGTAGGGTGTATGCATGTCAAGAAGCTATCTCCACCTGAGCGCAGAAGAGCGCGCGGTACTCCAAATCGAAACGCGACGTGGTCAGAGCTTACGCTCGATATCCAGGCTGCTGGATAGAAGCCCGTCGACATCGAGCAGGGAGCTGGCCAGGCAGCAAGCCACGGTCTACCGTGCTCGAGAGGCAGCCATGCGTTACCGGACAGGACGTCAGCACAGCGTTCGGCGGCGACGGCTGACACCGGGAACGGATTTATTCCAGATGGTGCGCGATCATCTGGTGCTGTGGCGCTGGTCGCCCCAGCAGATTGCTGCCAAGCTGCTCCTCATGTCCCCGGATGATCCTGCCCAGCGCGTCAGTCACGAAACCATCTACGCCACGATCTACGCGCACCCGCGCGGCGGCCTGAAAAAGGAGCTTGTGGAGGCGTTGCGCCAGCGCAGGCCGTCCCGGGGATCACGGCGCACGACCGCCGCCAAACGCAGCTGGGTGCCTGAGGAACCGCGGATCGTGCACCGACCCGAAGAGGTGCAACAGCGGTTGGTCCCAGGACATTGGGAAGGTGACTTGATCAAGGGAGCGTTCAATCGTTCCTGTGCTGGCACCCTGGTGGAGCGCAAGACGCGTTTTGTGGTGCTGTGCCGGATGGACGGCTGCACCGCCACAGACGCACTGGAAGGTTTCACCCGTCAGATGAAGAAGCTCCCCGCATCCATGCGAACCAGCTTGACCTATGACCGTGGCACCGAAATGACGCGCTATGCCGAGCTGATGGAACGGTTGAACATCGACCTGTGGTTTGCCGATCCGCACGCACCGTGGCAGCGCGGAAGCAATGAGAACACCAACGGTCTACTTCGCCAGTTCCTGCCCAAGGGGGCGGACCTATCCGCCGTCAGCCAGGAATACCTCAATCACATCGCGTTGCTGATGAACACTCGCCCTCGCCAGACACTTGGCTGGAAGACGCCTAGCGAGGCAATGGAAGCGGACATCGCAGCGTTCAAATCACGTGTTGCACTTGAATCTTGAGACCGCCCAGTGAAGCTGGCGCTCCGCCCGGCGCGGCCGAAGCTCCCGCGAGCGGCGCAGCCTGCGCCGCTGCCGCGCCCTGCGACTAGAAATTGCGGGTGAAGCGTACCGTGCCTGCGCCGTCGGCGCCGCGTACGTCCACTTCGAAGTTCAATTGGTCGTGCTCGCTGATGCGGACCGTGCCGACATAGTCGGTATAGGCGTCGGTCGCCGCTTCGCGGAAAGCGATGGCCTGCCGGCGCCCGCCCAGGTCGGTGGCGACGGCGCGCACCTGGCCGGCTGCCGGCAATTCCTCGCCATCCTGCACGCGGCGCAGCGCGATCACCACCAGCGCGGTATCGGCGTCGCGCGCGATGCCGTAGCGACGCGCGACGCTGTCGCTCATCGCCAGCGTCGGCAGCGCGTTGTAGTGCACGCGCAGCGCACCCAGGTCGGCCTGCGCGGGCGTTGCCGCGACGAGCGCGGCGCGGCGCGGCGCGTCCTGCGCCGAGCAGGCGGCCAGGACGATGCAGAGCATGGCGGCGGCAGGCAGGCGGCGCATCGGCGGCTCCGGGTCAGTCGTTGGCGGCGGACAGTTCGCGGCCACGCGCGGCCGCGGCGGCGATGGCGGCGGCGGTCAGCGCCTCGAGGCCGCCGGCCTGGAACGCCTCCAGCGCGGCCTGGGTGGTGCCGTTCGGCGAAGTCACCCGCCGGCGCAGTTCGCTCGGCGCCTCACCCGATTCGGTGAGCATGCGCGCCGCACCGAGCACGGTCTGCAGCACCAGCGTGCGTGCCGCAGCGGGCGGCAAGCCCTGGGCGATGCCGCTTGCCTCCATCGCTTCGGCGAGCAGGAACACATAGGCCGGGCCGCTGCCGGAAACCGCGGTGACCGCGTCGATCAGCGCCTCGTCCTCGACCCAGACGGTCACGCCGGCGGCGGCCAGCAACTGCTCGGCCTGGCGCCGCTGCGCGGCGCTGGTCCGCGCGTTGGCGAACAGGCCGGTGACCCCGGCGCCGAGCAGCGCCGGCGTGTTCGGCATTGCCCGCACCAGCGCGTGCCCGCCGCCCAGCCAGCGGTCCAGTTGCCGCAGCGCGATGCCGGCGGCGATCGACAGCAGCAGCGGCCGCTGCACCGCGGCCAGCGCCGCCAGCTCGCCGCACACGCTGCGCAGCGCCTGCGGCTTCACCGCGAGCACCCACAGCGCCGCGCCATCGGCCGCTTCCGCCGTCGCGGCGACAGCGTGCACGCCGTAGTCCGCCGCCAGCGCCGCGCGCAGCGCCGGGACCGGCTCGGCGACGCGGATCGTGGCGGGCGCGACACCTTGGCGGACCAGCCCGGCGACCAGGCTGCGCGCCATGTTGCCGCCGCCGATGAAGGCGATGCCGGTGCTGCGGGAGTCGGAGTCGGCAGGAAGCATGGCGAGGGCGCCAGGAACGCAGGGGCGCCCATGATAGCGGCTGCACTGCCGATCGGCAGCCCGGCCGCCGGGGTTCGGCGCCGCGCGCGCGGCGGCCGCGGCCCCCCCTGGCGACAGGCCGCATTGCCAGCGCGGTGGTTCAGTTGGCCTCGGTGAACGTGATCGACGGCATGGAGCCGCCGGCGGCGGTGCAGCTGCCCAGGTTCAGATTGTTGGTTTCGCCGGTCGTGCCGGCATTGGCGGCGCAGGTCGGCGCGGCGGTGGAACCGTTGCGGACCGCCAGCTTGACCGTGACCGATGAGCCGCAATTGAAGTTCGCGCGCGAACCGGCGGCATTGCCCACCACTATTCGTTGGGGCCGAGAATGCCGCCGCCGCCGTACATGCCGACGCCTCTTTCCGAGGTGGCGCCGCTGACCTGGGGAAAGCTGCCGACGATTTTGCGGATCAGGCTGCTGGACTGCAGGGCGTAGTCATAGCCGTTGCCGGTCGCTTCCGTGGCTCCCCAGTGCACGCGGCGCAGGACCGGATGGACATGACGGGTCAGCACCTTGCAGGTGTCCGCCTGCCAGTCCGTGTCGGGATAGGTGGCGTGGAAACAGCCTTCCGCGGGTGTCGGCCGGTGCGCCATGGTGTCGCGCCACGCATTGCGCGCGCTGGCCTCGGCAGGCGTCAGCAGCGGATCGTCCGCTGTCCACGCCCCGCTCGCCGCCGGCGCCGCCATCGCGGCTGGGACATGCAGCAGACCGATGACGCAGGAGGCGAGCGGCAATCTGGTCGATGCATCCATTTTCTTATTGACCTCGTACGAGCCGAGCGCATTCGGCGATGGACGGCGGAGAGCCCGCGGTCGCCGCCATGGAAGCGGAGTTTTTCGATCCAAGGTCTGACCGACTTAACGGTTGGAAACCGTGGTGCAGGGGTGCTCCGCCGCGTCGGACGAGGTTTTCCGCTGATGGGGAAACGCAATGTTTTCCAGGAGGTTGCATTACGACATGATTTCGATGTCGCTTAATCCGGTTTGAACGGCGGCGTGCCGGGCGGCGCGTGCTTCATCGCCTGCCGGCACGGCAGACGCGCTCATGGCGCCACACACGGCGTGCGGCTCCCGAACAGCGCCGTGCCCACCCGCACCATCGTCGTGCCCTCGGCGACGGCCAGCGCGAAGTCGCCGCTCATGCCCATCGACAGGGTATCGGCATCCGAATGACGCGCATGCAGGCCGTCGAGCAGGGCGCGCATGCGCCGGAACGCCGCGCGCCGCGGCGCCTGCTCGGGGAACGGCGCCGGGATCGCCATCAGCCCGCGCAGCCGCAACGTCGGGTGCGCGGCGATGGCCGCGGCCAGCGCGTCCACCTCGCCGGGCGCGCAGCCGTGCTTGCTGGTCTCGTCGTCGATGTTGACCTGGATCAGCACGTTCAGCGGCGGCCGCTGCGCCGGGCGGTGCCTAGCCAGGGCGCCGACCAGCTTGCTCCGGTCCACCGTCTGCACCCAGTCGAACAGCGCGGCCGCCTGCTCGGCCTTGTTCGACTGCAGGTGGCCGATCAGGTGCCATTCCAGCTCCAGCGCCGCCAGTTCAGCGATCTTGCCCGCCGCCTCCTGCACGTAGTTCTCGCCGAACGCGCGCTGTCCCTGCGCGGCCAGGGCCGCGACCGCCGCGGCCGGCTGGGTCTTGGACACGGCCAGCAAGCGGGCCGGCGGGCGCTGCACGGCGGCGGCGGCGCGGTCCATGTCCAGGCGAATCTGCTGCAACGGGGAAAGGCTCACGGGCGGCGCTTCTGGCAAGGGGGAAGGGCGCTATACTGCCGCCCGCGGGATCATTCTTCCAATCGCAGCCCAAGGGGAAAAAGCAGCGTATGGATATCGCTGAACTATTGGCGTTCTCGGTCAAGAACAAGGCCTCCGACCTGCACCTGTCCGCCGGCCTGCCGCCGATGATCCGGGTCGATGGCGACGTGCGCCGCATCAACATCCCGGCGCTGGACCACAAGCAGGTGCACGGGCTGGTGTACGACATCATGTCGGACAAGCAGCGCCGCGACTACGAAGAGTTCCTTGAAGTCGACTTCTCGTTCGAGATTCCCAGCCTGGCGCGCTTCCGCGTCAACGCGTTCAACCAGAACCGCGGCGCCGGCGCGGTGTTCCGCACCATTCCCTCGGAAGTGCTGACCCTGGAGGACCTGGGCTGCCCGCCGATCTTCCGCCAACTGATCGACCAGCCACAGGGCCTGATCCTGGTCACCGGGCCGACCGGCTCGGGCAAGTCGACCACGCTCGCCGGCATGATCGACTACATCAACAAGAACGAATACGGCCACATCCTTACCGTCGAGGATCCGATCGAGTTCGTGCACACCTCGCAGAAGTGCCTGATCAACCAGCGCGAAGTGCACCGCGACACCCACGGCTTCAACGAGGCGCTGCGCTCGGCGTTGCGCGAGGACCCGGACATCATCCTGGTCGGCGAGTTGCGCGACCTGGAAACCATCCGCCTGGCGCTGAC
Organism: Xanthomonas theicola; assembly: GCF_014236795.1. Taxonomy (NCBI): domain Bacteria; kingdom Pseudomonadati; phylum Pseudomonadota; class Gammaproteobacteria; order Lysobacterales; family Lysobacteraceae; genus Xanthomonas; species Xanthomonas theicola. The sequence continues at coordinate 872,068 of NZ_CP049017.1, forward strand.
CGCCGCGGAGACCGGCCACCTGGTGTTCGGCACCCTGCACACCAGCTCGGCGGCAAAGACCATCGACCGCATCATCGACGTGTTCCCGGCCGGCGAGAAGCCGATGGTGCGCTCGATGCTGTCCGAATCGCTGCGCGCGGTGATCTCGCAGGCGCTGCTGAAGAAGGTCGGCGGCGGCCGCACCGCGGCGTGGGAGATCATGGTCGGCACCCCGGCGATCCGCAACCTGATCCGCGAGGACAAGGTGGCGCAGATGTACTCGGCGATCCAGACCGGCCAGCAGAACGGCATGCAGACCCTGGACCAGCACCTGCAGGACCTGGTCAAGCGCAGCCTGATCACCCGTAACCAGGCGCGCGAGTACGCCAAGGACAAGCGGGTCTTCGAGTGAGGCCGGGACCGGGGACTCGGGACTCGGTAAGGCGATCTATTGCGGTTTGATCTTTCATTGATGGACAGGGCGGGATCGGGACGTGGCGGCTTGCGCTGTTCGAATCCCCGGTCCCCAGTCCCCAGTCCCGGAGCCTCAAGCGAATGAGCACCATCGACTTCACCTCGTTCCTGAAACTGATGGCGCACCAGAAGGCGTCGGACCTGTTCATCACCTCGGGCATGCCGCCGGCGATCAAGGTGCACGGCAAGATCGCCCCGATCACGCAGACGCCGCTGACCCCGCAACAGAGCCGCGACCTGGTGCTGAACGTGATGACCCCGGCGCAGCGCGAGGAGTTCGAGAAGACCCACGAGTGCAACTTCGCCATCGGTGTGTCCGGGGTGGGGCGCTTCCGCGTCAGCTGCTTCTACCAGCGCAACCAGGTCGGCATGGTGCTGCGCCGGATCGAGACCCGCATCCCCACCGTCGACGAACTGAACCTGCCGCCGGTGATCAAGACCCTGGCGATGACCAAGCGCGGCATCATCATCTTCGTCGGCGCCACCGGCACCGGCAAGTCGACCTCGCTGGCGGCCATGATCGGCTATCGCAACCAGAATTCCACCGGCCACATCATCACCATCGAAGACCCGATCGAATTCGTGCACAAGCACGAGGGCTGCATCATCACCCAGCGAGAAGTCGGCATCGACACCGACAGCTGGGAGAACGCGCTGAAGAACACCCTGCGCCAGGCCCCGGACGTGATCATGATCGGCGAGGTGCGCACCCGCGAAGGCATGGACCACGCGATTTCCTTCGCCGAGACCGGCCACCTGGTGCTGTGCACCCTGCACGCCAACAACGCCAACCAGGCGATGGACCGGGTCATCAACTTCTTTCCCGAGGACCGCCGCAGCCAACTGCTGATGGACCTGTCGCTGAACATGCGCGGCGTGGTCGCCCAGCAACTGATCCCGACGCCCGACGGCAAGGGCCGCCGCGTGGCGATGGAGATCATGCTCGGCACCCCGCTGGTGCAGGACTACATCCGCGAAGGCGAGATCCACAAGCTCAAGGACGTGATGAAGGAATCCACCAACCTGGGCATGAAGACCTTCGACCAGAGTCTGTTCGAGCTGTACCAGGCCGGCGAGATCAGCTACGAGGACGCACTGCGCCACGCCGACTCGCAGAACGAAGTGCGCCTGCGCATCAAGCTCGCCCAGGGCGGCGACGCCAGAACCCTGGCGCAGGGCCTGGACGGGGTGGAGATCGCGGAGGTGCGTTGAGCGCTGCCGATTGGTCGGGTTCTGCGCAGCCTAGCGTGTGATGTCTCACGAATTAAGCTTAAGTAAGTTTGATGGTCGCACGCGCAACGGAGGCGAGGATGAAATCGGCGTTCTTGCACCAGACAAAAAGCCTCGGGTTCTAAGAACCTGTTCACGATCTTTCCCGGGTAGTGCAAACTCTGCGGATGCGCACAAAGACGTATCCGAGTGACATGAGCCGGGAGCGGTTCGAGCAGATCCGCCCCATTCTGGAGCAGGCGCGCAAGCGTACCAAGCCACGGACCGTGGATCTGTAGGACGTGTGGTGCGCGGTGCTGTACCTGCTGCGCACCGGCTGTCAGTGGCGAGCGCTGCCCAGCGACTTCCCGAAGTGGCGCACCGTGCACTGCTACTTTGCCAAGTGGAACGAACCAGACGATGAAGGAGTCAGCCTGCTGGAGCGGGCGCTCAAAAAATCAGGGGGGCGCGGCCCGCCAGAGACAGGGGCGCAACGCTTGCAGCACGTTCTTGATCGTGGACGCACAGAGCGTGAAGAACACGGACACGGCTGGCCAGAAGGGTTATGACGCGGGCAAGAAGGTCTCGGGGATCAAGCGTCGCATCGCCGTCGATACCCAAGGCCTGCCGCATGCGGTCGCGGTGACGAGGGCGGAAGTGACCGACCGCAAAGGCGCGCTCCAATCCCAGGATCGTTGCAAGCCGAACCTGGGACACGTGCAAAGCCTGTTGTGCGATAGCGGCTATACCGCAGAACCATTCGCCGAAGGCGTACGAGAGATCCTGGGCAAGCAAGTCACGGTGCAGATCGCCAAACGCAGCGAACTGCACACCTTCAAGGTCATGCCCAAGCGCTGGAGCGTCGAACGCAGCTTTGCGTGGCTGGAAAAGAACCGAAGGCTATGGAAGAACTGCGAGCGTAAGCTCAACACCAGCTTGCAGTTCATCCACCTGGCATGCCTGACACTACTACTCAAAAGATCGTGAACAGGTTCTAAGGCCCCAGGCGCGCGGCAATGGCCGTATTGCTCTGGCCATCCGCACTCGCCAGCACGATCCGCGCGCGTTGACACAGCGACGCTGGCAACGAGCGACGGCTATCATGCGCGGATGAAATGCCGACTCATCGCCACCGGCGAACGTGCGCCCGCCTGGGTGGCGCAGGGCTTCGCCGAGTATCGCAAGCGCCTGTCGCACTGGCTGCCGCTGGAACTGGTCGAGATCGAACCGGGGCTGCGCGGCAAGGGCCGCGATGCGCAGCGCGCGATCGAGGACGAGGGCCGCCGCGTGCTCGCCGCGCTGCCGAAGAACGCGCGGGTGGTCGCGCTGGACGTACCTGGCAAGGCGCTCAGTTCCGAACAGCTGGCGCAGCGCATGGAACACTGGCGCGGCCAGGGCCGCGACCTGGCGCTGCTGATCGGCGGCCCCGAGGGCCATTCGCCCGAGGTGCTGGCCGCGGCCAGCGAATCCTGGTCGCTGGGGCCGCTGACCCTGCCGCACATGCTGGTGCGCCTGGTGGTGGCCGAACAGCTGTACCGCGCCGCGGCGATGCTGGCCAACCATCCTTACCATCGCGCCTGATTGCTGATTGCCGGTCGGCTGCAGCCACCGCCCAACTCGCCACGGCGCATTGGCCGTAGCATCGTCGGATGCCGCCACGGTATCCCAGACGCCATCGCCGTAGACAAAAAAGGGCCTGTGTCAAGTCCCAGTGAAAATCGTTGAGGACTCAGAAGCTTATACAGGACGAGGGTTTAGCTCTACTTCGGGCCGCTTTGCGGGGCTGCGGCTTTGTGGGCTAATGTCCTGTCCTGTAAATATACGGCATAAAAAATGCATTTGCTTACGCTGCCTTTCTGGAGATAACGCGATGCGAAACGGCCGGCCCAAACCCCTCCTCGAACTCACCGATGCGGAAGCTGCTCAGCTGCAGTCGTTTGCGCGGAGTGGCGATCCGTCGCAGCGGCCGCGCGGCGGTGGCGTGGACCGCGCCCGGCGCCGCTCGCCCAGGCTGTGCATCCTGCAACCGCAGGCGAACGCAGCGCGCCAGGTCGTGTCATCAATTGCGCTGAAGGGGGGATACCTGTCGCCCCCTTCCTGCCTTGCCCCGTCATGGCACGCCGCTACGCCCTGCGAGATGATCGATGGGATCGCATCCGCGATCTGCTCCCCGGCCGAGCCGGCCATCTCGGTGTGACCGCCAAGGACAACCGGCTGTTGGTCGAGGCCGTCCTCTACCGCTACCGGGCCGCTACTCCCTGGCCAGATCTGCCTGAGCGCGTTGGCGATTTCCGCGTGATCCACCTGCGCCATAGCCGCTGGAGCCGATCTGGCCTCTGGCAACGGGTGTTCCAGGTCTTGTCAGAGGATGCGGACAACGAGTACGCGATGATCGACAGCACCATTGTCCGGGCGCATCAGCACAGCGCCGGGGCAAAAGGGGGGCGCCGCAGGCCAGCGGACGCAGCCGCGGCGGACCGAGCAGCCAGATCCACGCCGTGGTCGATGCACTGGGCAATCCGCTGGCCTTTCATCTCACCGCGGGCCAGGCTTCGGATCTGGAAGGTGCAGATGCTTTGCCAGGATGGTCGGTCGGGGCCTTGCTCGCCGACCGAGCCTACGACGCCAGGGCTCGGATCATTGAGCCCATGCAGCGACAGGGGACGCAGATCGCGATCCCCTCCCATCCCACGCGCAAAGTGCAGCGCGGCTGCGACCGGGCGATGTACAAGGATCGACTCCGAACGGGAACTTCTTTGCCAAACTCAAGCAGTACCGGGCCATTGCCACCCGCTACGACAAGACCGCCTGCAACTTCCTCGGAGCGATCTATTGGATCGCCTCAGCCATCCTGCTCAATTGACGACGGACCCTAGCGCCGCGTTGCGCGTCTTCCAGCAGGGCCCGGAACCGCATGGCTTCGCGCGATGCCTCGGGCGCCTACGTGCGCTGCCGCCTGAGCCAGTGGCGGAACATCGGCGCGCGCTGCAATTCGCGCAGGTCCCCGGCCAGCACGTCGATGTCCTCGTGCAGCGCGCGCTTGATCTCAGCCATCGCCGCGTTCAGGCGCTCGGGCTTGAGCCGGCGCGCGCCGAACACGGCGTAGTCGGCTTTGAACGCGGCATCGATCCGCCGCAGTTCGTCGCGCACCGCCTGCAGCTGCTCGCCGAGCATGCGGTTGTAGCGCTCGATGCGCGGTTCGGCCATGCTCCCGAGCGTTGCAGCGTCCATCTGGCCAGCCTGCAGCTGCAACTCGAGCAGGCCGAGCAGGTCGGCGTCGGCGTCGGCCGCGTTGAGCCGTGGCATCAACGCGGTCTTGCGCGCGCGCTGCGGCGGATCGGCCTCGCGGTCCGGATGCAGGGCCGCGACCAGCCTGCGGTACAGCGCGCGCAGCGCGGCCGGCGCCGCGCACGCCGCCGTCGGTGCGGCGCGCGGCGCTTTCTTCGCCTTGCGCGCAGCCGCCGCGGCCCGGGTTTGTTGCCAGCGCTGCTGCAGGCGCTCGAACAGCGCCTGCGGCGAGCCAGGGCAGCGCATCGGCATCCACGCCGAAATGTGCGGCGATCATCCCCCGCAACGCCGCATCCGAGGCAGCGATGCGCTGGTCGAAACACGTGTCCGCATGGCGGTCGTAGAGCGGCTTGAGCTCGGACCGGCCGGCCTCGTCGATCAACGGCTCGGCCAGCGCGCAGATCTGCGCCGACAGCGCGGCGCGATCGGCCTTGCCCGGCTTCCGCGCCATGCACGCCGCATCCCATGCCAGCACCCGCTCCGCCTGCAATCGGTCGCGCCGTTGCAACAACGGCCGCACCTGCTCGTGGAAGCGTTGCTGCCAGCGCGGCAAAGCCTGGCGTCAGGCGGCGAGCTCGCCGCGACAGCGCTCCAACTGCACGAGGAGCGTGGCGAAGCGCTCGCCCGCGACGCTGCGCGGCGCGCGGCCGGAAGACGGCAGCAGCGCCGACAGCGGCAGGTCCGCGATTGCGGCCGCCACCGGCGCGTCGTCGCGCCGGGGCGTCGGATCAGGCATCGCGCGCGTCGTCGTCCGCGTCGCTCGGCGGCTGGTCGCCGACCGTCCACAACCGCTCCAGCGCATAGAACTCGCGCACCCGCGGCAGCATCACGTGCACCACCACGTCGCCGAGATCGACCAGCACCCACTCGGCCTCGCGTTCGCCTTCCACGCCCAGCGGCATCACGTCCAGCTTCTTGGCGTGCTTGATCACTTCGTCGGCGATCGACTTGACGTGGCGGGTGGAGGTGCCGGAGACGACGATCATGTAATCGGTGACGCTGGACTTGCCGCGCACGTCGATTTCCACCGCGTCCTTGGCCTTGAGTTCTTCGATCGCGTTGCGGACGTGGGCGAGCAGCACCGGCAACGGCGGCGGCGGGTTGGGGAGCTGGGTCTTGATGACGTGGGCTTGGCTGGACAAAGGTGCGGACTCGATGGAATGGGGCGAATTATAGGGAACTGTACGGAGCCGCGTATTCAGCTGGCGCCACGCGCGGCCGGCGCATACAGCCCGGCGGCGCGGATGTAGTCCGCCACCGCAGCCGGCAGCAACGGCGCCCAATCGCCACCGGCGCCGATGCACTCGCGCACCTGACTGGCCGATTCGGTGCGCAGCGGTTGCCGCAGACACCACAGCAGACCGCCCGGCGCGGTGCCCAGCGCCTGCGGCGAGGTGGCCCAGCGTGCCGCCACCGCCTGTGCCAGTTCGGGAGGCAGGGCGCGTTCCCAGCCGCTGCCGGCGCGATCGGCGATGACCAGGTGGGCCGCGTCGAGCAAGCCGCGCCAGTCGCGCCAGCCGGTGAAGCCGACGAAGCTGTCGGCGCCGATCAGCAGCGCCAGCGGCGCGGCCGCACCGAGTTCGGCGCGCAGCTCGCGCACCGTGTCGATGCTGTACGAGGCCACGCCCGGCTGCGCCAGCGCGCGCTGCAATTCGTGCTGGTCCAGCAGCAGCCCGGGTTCGCCGGCGATCGCCAGGGCCAGCATCCGGCAGCGCTGCCGCGCGTTCGCACCGGGCGCATGGCGATGCGGCGGATCGGCCGCCGGCATCAGCCGCACCGGCACGCCGAACGCATCGCGCGCCGCCCGCGCGATCGCCAGGTGGCCGTTGTGGACGGGGTCGAAGGTGCCGCCGTAGATCAGTTGCAGTGGCCAAGACTCGGGACGCGGGACGCGGGACGCGGAAAATCCGGACGCCGGCGACAACAGGAGTTGCAGAGACTGTTCCGCGCTACCGCCCACAGCGCCCGCACTCGCCGGGATCCCGCCGTTACGCGTCCCGCGTCCCGCGTCCCGCGTTCCGAGATTCATACCACCAACAGCCGCACCGCGCGCGCCTCGGCGATGGCCAGCAGCAGGCGTTCCAGCGCGATCCAGGCGTCGCCGTCGGCGCGGCCCTTGGCGATGCGGTCGATACGCCCGGCCGCGGCGGCAAAGCGCTCCCAGCGGCGCGGTTCGACATGCCGCTGCAGGGCGCGCTTGAACGGCGCCTGGCGCGACTCCCAGATGCCCTGCCCCTTCATCTCGGCGGCCAGGTTGCCGCCGGCCGCCTGCACCCTGGCCAGCGCCGCGGTGCGCAGCAGCTCCTTGATCAAGATCGGCAGCAGCGCGGCTACCGCTTCACCCTCGGCGCGCAGGCCGACGAGCATGCGCCCGACCGCCGGCGCCTGCCCGGCCAGGGTGGCTTCGGCCAGGCGGAACACGTCGTAGCGCGCGGCATCGGCGACCAGCGACTCCATCGCCGCCACGTCAAGGCGCTGCCCGTCGGCCAGCAGCGCCAGCTTGTCGATCTCCTGCGCGGCCGCCAGCAGGTTGCCCTCGACCCGCTCGGCCAGCCGCTGCACCGCACCGGCATCGGCGCGCAGACCCTTGCTGCGCAGGCGGCGCTCGATCCAGTCGCCCAGTTCGTGCGGCTTGATCGCCCAGGCCACCGTGATGACGCCGAGCCGGCCCACGGCGTCGGCCCACTTGCCCTGGTTCGCCTTGCTCCATTCGTTGCAGGTGATCAGCAGCACCACGTCCGGCGGCGGATCGGCGCAGAACGCACTAATCACCTCGCCGCCTTCCTTGCCGGGCTTGCCGCTGGGCAGGCGCAGTTCGATCAGCCGGCGCGAGCTGAACAGGCTTGGCGCATTGAAGCTGGAATACAGCTGGCTCCAGTCGAAATCGCGGCCATCGGCGTCGAACACCTCGCGCTCGCCGATGCCTTCGGCGCGGGCACGCGTGCGTACCGCGTCGGCGGCCTCGAGCACGCGCAGGGTTTCCGGGCCGGCGATCAGGTAGACCGGATGCAGCGGCTGCGACGCCGGCTGGGTGGCGAGTTGTTCGGGACGCAATTCCATGGCGGCAGCCTGGGACGGGTCAGCGCGCCGCCGGCGCAGCGCCCGCGGCGGGCGGTCGTACTGCGGCAGGCGGCGCGCGGCGGATCAAGGCTGCGGCGTGGTCGCCGGCGGCGTGCCGGTGGCCGGCTTGCCTTCGACCGGCGTGCCGGTCGCGGCGGGCGGCGCTGCATTGACGTTCTTGCCGTCGCGCACTTCGGCGCGCACCACGCTGTCGATCCGGCGCAGCATGGAGGCCGACATCTCGCGGCGCAGCTCGTCGGCGAGGATCTCGCGCTCGGTGGTGGTACCGGTGGCGTCGGTCGGCGGCGACACGTAGTCGCGCGACAGCTCGATCACCTGCTGCGGCACCAGATCGCTACCGTCGGCGCGGCGGAATACAAAGATCGCCGCGTAGCGCAGGCTGTATTCCTGGGCGCGGCCTTCGGCGTCGAGCGCGATCGGCAGGTCGCCCCAGCGCTCGGACAGTACTTCCAGGCGCGCCACGCCGGTGTTGACGTCCTTCGGCGCAATCTCCGCGCCGGCGGCGCGCAGGCCGCGCTCGAGCAGCTTCACCAGCTCGCTGTACGGCGCCGAGGAGACCACCTTCACCGAGGGCGTGCCGGCCGGCAGGGTCAGCTTGTCGCGCAGGTGGAAGCCGCAGGCGGTCAGGGACGTCGCGAAGACGAGGGCGAGCAGGAATCGGGTCATGGACACAGTCTGGAGGAGCCGGCTGGGCTCGGCAACAGGCGCCAGCCTGCCGGATGCCGCGTGAACGAGGGTTGAGAAGCGCCGGGACGCGCACCGGCGGGCGCGGCGTCCGGGCGCGGCACGGCGGCGATGCGGCGCTGGTTCACGCCGCCACCAGGTTCACGATCTTGCCCGGCACGATGATGATCTTGCGGATGCTCAGGCCTTCCAGGAACTTGGCGGTGTTCGGCTCGGCCTGGGCCAGCGCCTCGATCTGCTCGCGCGGGGTGTCGGCGGCCACTTCGATGGTGCCGCGCAGCTTGCCGTTGACCTGCACCGCCAGGGTCAGCGCCTGGCGCACCAGCGCGGTCGGGTCCGGCTGCGGGAACGGCAGGTCTTCCAGCAGCGTCGGCGCATGCCCCAGCGCCTGCCACAGCGCATGGCTGGCATGCGGGGTGATCGGGTTGAGCAGCAGCACCGCCGCTTCCAGCGCTTCCTGGCGCACCGCGCGGCCCTGCTCGCCGGCGTCGTCGAACTTGGCCAGCGCGTTGGTCAGTTCCATCACCGCGGCGATGGCGGTGTTGAAACTGTGCCGGCGGCCGTAGTCGTCGGCGACCTTGCCGATGGTCTCATGGGCCTTGCGCCGCAGCGCCTTGTGCTCGGCGCCCAGCGCGGCCGCGTCCAGCGCCGGGGCGGCGCCGTCGGCGGCATGCCGGTGCACCTGCGCCCACAGCCGGCGCAGGAACCGCGCCATGCCGTCGACGCCGGCCTCGTTCCACTCCAGCGACTGCTCCGGCGGCGCGGCGAACATCGAGAACAGGCGCACCGTGTCGGCGCCGTACTTGCCGACCATCGCCTGCGGATCGACGCCGTTGTTCTTGGACTTGGACATCTTCTCGGTGCCGCCGATCCGCACCGGCTGGCCGTCGGCGACCAGGGCGGCGCCGACGATGCGGCCGCGCTCGTCGCGCTGCACGTCCACTTCGGCCGGGTTGATCCAGTCCTTGGAGCCGTCGTCGTTGTCGCGGTAGTAGGTCTCGGCGATCACCATGCCCTGGGTCAGCAGGTTGGTCGCCGGCTCGTCGCTGTCCACCAGGCGCGCGTCGCGCAGCAGCTTGTGGAAGAAGCGGAAGTACATCAGGTGCAGGATCGCGTGCTCGATGCCGCCGATGTACTGGTCCACCGGCAGCCAGTAGTTGCCGCGCTTGTCGACCATGTCCCTGGCGCCGGGCGAGGTGTAGCGCGCGTAGTACCAGCTCGACTCCATGAAGGTGTCGAAGGTGTCGGTCTCGCGCTCGGCCGCCGCGCCGCACTGCGGGCAGGTGGTCTTGCGCCATTCCGGATCGGTCTTCAGCGGCGAGCCGGTGCCGCTCAGCGCCACGTTCTCCGGCAACACCACCGGCAACTGGTCTTCCGGCACCGGCACCGCGCCGCAGCTGGCGCAATAGATCACCGGGATCGGGCAGCCCCAGTAGCGCTGGCGGCTGACGCCCCAGTCGCGCAGCCGGTAGTTGACGCGGCGCTGGCCCTGGCCCTTGCGCTCGAAGCGCTCGGCCAGCGCCTCGAACGCGCCGCAGTGGTCCAGCCCGTCGAACTCGGCGGAATTGACCAGTTCCAGCTCTCGGCTCTTGTCGCCGTACCAGTCCTGCCAGCGGGTCGGGTCGTAGCTGCGCTCCTCGTCGTGCTTCGGCGCCTTCAGCGCGATCACCTGGCGGATCGGCAGCGCGTACTTGTTGGCGAACTCGAAGTCGCGCTGGTCGTGGCCTGGCACCGCCATCACCGCGCCGGTGCCGTAGCCCATCAGCACGAAGTTGGCGACCCACACCGGCACCTGCTCGCCGCTGATCGGATGCACCGCCACCAGGCCGGTGTCCATGCCGCGCTTTTCCTGGGTCTCCAGTTCCGCCTCGGAGACGCCACCCTGCTTCAGATCGGCCAGCAGCGCGGCCAGCTGCGGGTTGGACCTGGCCGCATGCAGCGCCAGTGGATGCTCGCTGGCGATGGAGACGAAGGTCACCCCCATCAGCGTGTCCGGGCGCGTGGTGAACACACGCAGCGGATCCAGCGCGGCGCCGTCGGCGTCGCGCACCTCGAACTGGATCTCCAGCCCTTCGGAGCGGCCGATCCAGTTGCGCTGCATGGTCTTGACCGATTCCGGCCAGCCCGGCAACTGATCCAGGCCGTCGAGCAGTTCCTGCGCATAGTCGGTGATGCGCAGGAACCACTGCGGGATCTCGCGCTTTTCCACCAGCGCGCCGGAGCGCCAGCCGCGGCCGTCGATGACCTGCTCGTTGGCCAGCACGGTCTGGTCGACCGGGTCCCAGTTCACCACCGCGTTGCGGCGGTAGGCCAGGCCCTTGCGCATCAGCCGGGTGAACATGCGCTGCTCGTGCACGTAGTACCCGGGCCGGCAGGTGGCGAACTCGCGCGACCAGTCGATCGCGTAGCCCAGCGACTTGAGCTGGCTGCGCATGTGCTCGATGTTGGCGTAGGTCCACTTGGCCGGCGCGGTCTGGTTCTTGATCGCGGCGTTCTCGGCCGGCAGGCCGAACGCGTCCCAGCCCATCGGCTGCAGCACGTTCCTGCCGGTCATGCGCCGGTAGCGGCTGATCACGTCACCGATCGTGTAGTTGCGCACGTGGCCCATGTGCAGCGCACCGGACGGGTACGGTAGCATCGACAGGCAGTAGAACTTGGGCTTGTCGGAAGTCTCGTCGACCTCGAAGGCGCGGGTGGCGTCCCAGAACTGCTGGGCGGACGATTCGACCTGCTGCGGGTCGTAGGCGGTGGGCTCGACGGAGGACATGGAAACGGACAAGGGCCAGGCGGCAACAAAGCAGGCAAGGGTACCGCAGCGCAGCAGGCCGCTCCAATCCCGGCGACGAGCGGTGCCGCCCGGGCCGGGCCCGGCGGATCGCGCGCGCATGCCGGTCGGCGCGCCGACCGTCGGGGAAGAGCCGGCCAGGGCGCCGCCGGCTCAGCCGCTGCGCGGCGGCGCGTGCGGACCGGGCCAGCGCGCCAGCAGCGCCAGCCAGCCCCACCACAGCAGGAACACCAGCCGTTGCGCCACCGCCGCCGGCAGCAGCACGTCCAGCGCGAACGCGCCAAGTGCCACCAGCAGCGCCACCGTCAGCGCAGTCCACGCCCAGCCGCGGGCGCCGGGCTGGCGCCAGGCGCCCAGGCCCAGCAGGCCCGCCGCCGCCGACAGCGCCACCACCCACAGCAGCCAGGCGGCGGCATGCAAGCGGGTGGCGCGCGCATCCAGGTCCGCCGCGGCCAGCGGCAGCAGGCCCATGCCAGCGAAGGCCAGCCCGGCCAGCAGCACCTGGCCCCCCACCCGCAGCGGCCAGGGGGCGCCGCGGCCGGTGCGCTGCAGCAGGCGCAGCGCCAGCACCACCGCAAGCGCCCCAGGCAGCACGAACGCCAGCAGATCGAACGCCCAGGCATACGCGACGCCGCTGGCACCGAGCAAGGCGACCGGGTGCGACCACGGCAGGTAGCCCGGCAAGGCACGTCCGAATCCAATCACTGCGGCCACCGCAGCCGCCGCCAGCAGCGGCCCAGCACACCGCACCGCGCGCTCCATCCCGTTCGCCACCTTGCCTCCATAACCTGCGCCGGCCACGCCACCGCGGCGTCCCGCAGGCGCATTGTGGCCGCCGCGACCGCCACTGGCGCCATGGCGGACATGGCGCGGGCGGCGCGACGGCGACGCGGGCGCCGCGTCCCCTTGCGTCGCCGCTGGTTTGCCACCATAGAAACCACATTCGCCTGCCACGATGAGCCCCATGTCCCCCATGCCCCACGTTTTCGACGCCAAGACCGAAACTTTCGAAGCCGAAGTCCTGCAGAAATCGCTGCAGACCCCGGTGTTGGTGGACTTCTGGGCGCCCTGGTGCGGCCCGTGCAAGACCCTGAGCCCGATCCTGGAGAAGCTGGCCGCCGAGTACCACGGCGCGTTCGAGCTGGCCAAGGTCGATGTGGACCAGGAGCAGCAGGTCGCCGCCGCGTTCCAGATTCGCTCGGTGCCGACCGTGTTCCTGGTCAAGGACGGACAACTGGTCGACGGCTTCCCAGGCGCCATGCCCGAGGGCCAGCTGCGCGAGTTCCTGGCCCAGCACGGCATCGCGCCGCTGCCGGCGCCGGCCGAGGCGCAGGAGGACGTACCGGCGGCGCCACTGGACCCGCACGCCGAGGTGCTGCGCCTGCGCGAGGCGCTGGCCGCCGAGCCGGACAAGGACGAGCTGAAGCTGGACCTGGCGCTGGCGCTGGTCAAGACCGGTGCCGCCGCGGAGGCAGAGACGCTGATCGATGCGCTGCCCGCCAATCTCGCCACCGACGAGCGCGCGGCGCGCGCGCGGGCGCGGCTGGGCTTCGTCAGCGCGCTGCAATCCGCGCCGCCGGTGACGACGCTGCAGGCGGCGGTCGCGCAGGATCCGGCCGACCTGAAGGCGCGCTACCTGCTGGGCGTGCAGCGCCTGGTCGCCGGCGACGACGATGCGGCGCTGGAGCAGTTCCTGGAGGTGCTGCGGCAGGACCGCGGCTTCGAGAACGGCCTGGCCAAGAAGTCGCTGATCGACGCCTTCCAGGTGATCGAGGACGAGGACTTGGTCGGCCGCTACCGGCGCAAGATGTCGGCGCTGCTGTTCTGAGAACCTGTTCACGATCTTTTGAGTAGTAGTGTCAGGCATGCCAGGTGGATGAACTGCAAGCTGGTGTTGAGCTTACGCTCGCAGTTCTTCCATAGCCTTCGGTTCTTTTCCAGCCACGCAAAGCTGCGTTCGACGATCCAGCGCTTGGGCATGACCTTGAAGGTGTGCAGTTCGCTGCGTTTGGCGATCTGCACCGTGACTTGCTTGCCCAGGATCTCTCGTACGCCTTCGGCGAATGGTTCTCCGGTATAGCCGCTATCGCACAACAGGCTTTGCACGTGTCCCAGGTTCGGCTTGCAACGATCCAGGGATTGGAGCGCGCCTTTGCGGTCGGTCACTTCCGCCGTCGTCACCGCGACCGCATGCGGCAGGCCTTGGGTATCGACGGCGATGCGACGCTTGATCCCCGAGACCTTCTTGCCTGCGTCATAACCCTTCTGGCCGGCCGTGTCCGTGTTCTTCACGCTCTGTGCGTCCACGCTCAAGAACGTGCTGCAAGCGTTGCGCCCCTGTCTCTGCCGGGCCGCGCCACCCTGATTTTTTGAGCGCCCGCTCCAGCAGGCTCACTCCTTCATCGTCTGGTTCGCTCCACTTGGCAAAGTAGCAGTGCACGGTGCGCCACTTCGGGAAGTCGCTGGGCAGCGCTGGCCACTGACAGCCGGTGCGCAGCAGGTACAGCACCGCGCACCACACGTCCTACAGATCCACGGTCCGTGGCTTGGTACGCTTGCGCGCCTGCTCCAGAATGGGGCGGATCTGCTCGAACCGCTCCCGGCTCATGGCACTCGGATACGTCTTTGTGCGCATCCGCAGAGTTTGCACTACCCGGGAAAGATCGTGAACAGGTTCTTAGACTCAAGTTCCCAGTGCAACACCTCACAAAGCGCAGGAGGTTGCGCTGGGCAAACAGTCCAGTCATCTGCGTGTTGAGGAACGCGCGGTGCTGCAGGTGGAGCGCGATCGAGGAACGCGCTTGCGCAAGATCGGTCGCCGGTGGGGACGCCGTGCATCGACGCCGAGCCGCCAGGTCGGTGGTCTGCAAGGGCCGGTGTCCTGTGCGCACGCGGCGGCGGCGGCCTATCGCTCGCGCCGCTCGCGCTGCGTGCGCCCTCGCCGGCCCCTGGAAGGTTCGTCGTTGTTCCCGTGCGTCGATGAGCGCCTGGTGTACGAGCGCTGGTCGCCACAGCAGATCGCGGCCGCACGGCGGGACAGGCATCCGGACGCTTCCAGCCAGCGGGTCAGCCACGAGAGGATCGCTGCGGCGATCGACACGCAGCGGGGGGTGGTCTGAACAAGGCGCTGATCCATGCATGGAGAGGGGGCCAGCCCACACCAGGTGGCAGGCGCACGACAGCGGCGGTGCGCTCGTGGGCGCCGGAGGAACTGCGCATCGTGCATGGCCCGGACCCCGTGGAGCAGCGCCTGGCGCCGGGGCATGGGGAGGGCGCCCTGATCGAAGGCGCGTTCAACCGTTCATGCGTGGGCGCACTGGTGGAACGCAAGACCCGCTTGGTGGTGCTGTGCAGGATGGACGGTGGCACGGCGCAGGCGGCGGTCGAGGGGTTTCCCCGGCAGATGAAGCAGCGGCCGGCCTTCCTGGGTGAGAGCCCGACCGACGACCGCGGAACGGACCTGCTACGAGGAACGGATGCAGCGGTTGAACAGCCAGGTCCGGTTCGCCGATCCGCATGCGCCGTGGCAGCGCGGCAGCAACGAGAACACCAACGGCTTGCTGCGCCAGTTCCTGCCCTACGGGGTGGACCTGTCGCAGGCCCGTCAGGAGTACCTCAATCGCGTGGCCAAGCGAACGAACGCACGGCCGCGCCAGCCATTGGCCTGGGCGACCCCGGCGGCGGCCTTGGAGAAGGACATCCTGGCATTCAAATCACATGTTGCACTTGATTCTTGAGACCGCCCGTTTACCGGTTGCCATACTTTCGCTGCCCCGCCGCGTTCTGTGCGGCTCAGAGCAATAGTTTACTATTTGCGGTCAGGTTCTAAAGGATGCGCGGCGGCTCGCCGCCGACGATCACCACGTCGGCCGGACGGCGCGCGAACAGGCCGACGCAGACCACGCCGGGGATCTGGTTGAGTTCGCGCTCCAGCGCCACCGGGTCGGTGATCGCCAGATGGTGCACGTCCAGCACCACGTTGCCGTTGTCGGTGACCACGCCGTCACGCCACACCGGCTGGCCGCCGGTGCGCGCCAGGATCTCGCGGGCGACCAGGCTGCGTGCCATCGGGATCACCTCGATCGGCAGCGGGAACGCGCCCAGCGTCTGCACCTGCTTGCTCGGGTCGACGATGCAGACGAAGCGTTCGCTGGCCTCGGCGATGATCTTCTCGCGGGTCAGCGCGGCGCCGCCGCCCTTGATCAGGCAGCGGTGCGGGTCGCATTCGTCGGCGCCGTCCACGTACAGCGACAGGTTGCCGGTGTGGTTCAGTTCCAGCATCTCGATGCCGTGCCGGCGCAGGAGCGCGCTGCTCTGCTCGGAACTGGACACCGCGCCCTTGATGCGGTGGCCGATGCGGCCGAGCGCGTCGATGAAGTAGGCCACGGTGGAACCGGTGCCGACGCCGACGATCATGCCGTCTTGGACGTAGTCGATGGCCTTCTCGGCGGCCAGGCGTTTGCTTTCGGACATTTGGGACTCGGGATGCGTGATTGGAGATGACCAGCCATTCGGCTGTTGAAAGCGGGATTCGTGAACAGCGGCAGGCGGGCCGGGCAGAGGAAGAATCCCCAATCCCGAATCCCGGCTACTCGAGCGCCAACAGCAGTTTCCACTGCGCGGCGCTGACCGGGAACACCGACAGGCGGTTGCCGCGCGCGGTCAGCGCGAAGCCGTCGCCGAGCGCGTCGGCGTGCCGCTTAATCTCGTCCAGCGCGATGGTGCGTGCGAGCTTGCGCTCGAACGCCACGTCCACCAGGTACCAGCGCGGCTGCTCGTGCGTGGCCTTGGGGTCGTGGTAGTCGGACCCGGGATCGAACTGGGTGGCGTCCGGATAGGCCGGGCTGGCGACCGTGGCCACGCCGACGATGCCCGGCACCTTGCAGTTGGAGTGGTAGAACAGGATGCCGTCGCCGACCTTCATGCCGTCGCGCATGAAGTTGCGCGCCTGGTAGTTGCGCACCCCGTTCCAGGGTTCGCTGCCGGCCCGCTGCAGGTCGTCGATCGAAAAGGCGTCCGGTTCGGACTTCATCAGCCAGTAACGCTTGCGTGCGGTCATGCGGGCAAATCGGTCGCGGTCAGGAGGGTGAGTGCGTCGGTGCAGACAGCGTCCAACGCCACGTCCCAGGCGGCGACGGGGAGCGCCGCGACCTGCTGCACCGCGAATGCGGCGCCGACCAGCCACGGCGGGGGCGCTTGCCGCTGGCGAAACGCGAAGCTGCGATCATACCAGCCGCCGCCCATGCCCAGGCGGCTGCCGCCGGCGTCGAAGCCGACCAGCGGCGCCACCACCAGCGCCATCTGCTCCGGCGCCAGCGTGGCCTTGGCGGCGACTGCCGGCTCGGGAATGCCGTAGCGGTTGGCGGCGAGCGGCTGACCCGGGCGCCACGGCGCGAACCGCAGGGCCTTGCCGCTGAGCACCGGCAGGCAATACTGCACGCCGGCCGGCAGGCTCAGTTGCCAGCGGTGCAGCGCGATCTCCCCGTCCATCGCCCAATAGCCGGCGACGTGCCCGTGTTGCGGCGCGAACGGCAACGCCAGCAGCCGCTGCGCCAGCGCGTCGGCGGCCGCCAGGCGTTCGGCCGCGGAGCGCGCGCGGCGGCGCGCACGCAGTTGCTGGCGCAGTGAGTCGCGGTCGTCGGGAGTCATCGGAAAGGTATGTCGGAGACGACGCTATTGTCGGTGCCTGTGCGCGCACTGGCTACTTGGGATGTTGCCGCCGGTGCGGCGATCACGCGTAGATCGCCACCGTCTGCCGGCCCGGCAGCGCCAGCCGCCCGGCCTCGTCCCAGATCTGCATGTCCTGCAAGCGAGTAGCCGTCGGGCATGCCGGCTGGCCGAACGCAGCAGGAAAACCAGTCGCCTGCGCTGGCCGGCTGCGGGAAATCCAGGGTCCAGGTCATCGAACTGACCGGCGCCGGTCCGCTGAAGCAGGCCATCGCCGCCGGCGGCAGGCAGTCGCCGAGCGCGACCAGGGCCACGCTCGGGTCCACGCCGCCGCTGTCGCGATGGCGTGCCCATACCAGCAGATCCGGGGTGAGGCAGCGGACAGCGACAGTGCGCCGCCGGCCAGGCGCATCTCGAAATTGGCGACGAACGCCAGGGTAGCCACGCCGTCGGCGATCGGCGCGGCGGCCTCGGGGCCGCACACCGACGATGGCCGCGCCGGCATGAAGTCGTGGGCGATGCGGCTGTGCCGCGGTTGCGCGAACAGCAGCGCCGCGCGCAGCGCGGCCCGCCGGCCAGGCAATCGAGCGCGACCGAGCCGGCGGACTTGCCCTGGCGCAGCCGCTGCGCATCCAAAAGCGCAGCGGGGCGTCGGCCGGGCCGACGAACCAGCTGTGCGCCGACATCAGCGGCGGCGGCGTCGACGGCGCCGTACGCAGCGCGGCCTGCAGTGCCAACGCCGCGGACAGGCCGCCGAAGGCGGTGCGTCCCTGCCGCCAGCCGGCGGGCACGTCGAATCCGGCAGGTCGGGTCGAAGCGGTCGATGATCTGGGTGAGCGAGGGGCATGCGGCGTCTCTCCTTGGGGGCGCCAGTATCCCGGGTTCGGCGTGCGCATGAGTAGCAGTGCCACTGCATGCGGCAACTGGCGAAGTACAAAAGGAAACGCACAAAAGGAAACGGCGCCTTGCGGCGCCGTTTCCGGGAGAATTGCATTCTCCGCCATGACGATGCGTGCGAAACGACCTTGAACCCAGGGTTCAAGTGGGATAGCTGGGGAACCATCGGGCTTCCCGCTACGAGGCGGACCTGCACACCCAATTCCGTCGCCACCCCGTGGTCGTCATTAAAGGGACAAGGCGAATGTTTGCACACGCTGTCGTTCACGGCAGAGAACGCAAACCCAGTATAGCGCCGCGGGCGCGCTTGGCTAGTCCGTTCGTCGGTCGTGCGGTACGCCGCAATTCACGTTGATGATCGAAATGCGATGCCCGGATCAGCGCGCTGTATCGACCGAGCCGTCGAGGCGGCGATTGAGGTCGGCGAGCGTGCGCGCCATCTCGCGCTCGCCGCGTGCCTGCTCCTCGCGCAACTGTTGCAGTTCGTGCGCCAGGTTCAGCGCGGCCAGCACCGCGACCCGGTCCACCGCCGCCATGCGGTTGCTGCCGCGCACCTCACGCATCTTCGCGTCGAGCAGGCGCGCGGCGGCGAGCAGGCTGTCGCGCTCCTCGGCCTCGACGCCGACGGTGTATTCGCGATCGAGGATGCGGACGCTGACCGGTTCGCTCACGTGTGCTGCTCCAGCGACTTGAGCCGGGTGATCATCGCCTCGACCCGCGAGCGCGCCTGCTCGTTCTTGGTCAGCAGCTGCGAGCGTTCGCCGATCAACTGCTCCTGCTGCTGCCGCAGGCTGCGGTTCTCGTCGGTCAGGCGCTGGCAGCGTTCGACCAGCGTTTCCACGCGTGCGGCAAGGGCGCGCAGCTGGGCAAGGGCGTCGGGGGTGTCCATGGCGCCCACGATAGGCATGCGCCCGAGCGGTGGTCAAGACGCCACGCGGCAACGCGACGGCCGGCGCTCAGGCGGGCAGCTGCAGCGGCTGCTGCAGCAGCTGCAGGCAGGCGGCCGGCTCCAGCGCCGGCGCGACCAGGTGGCCCTGGATCTCGTCGCAGCCGTGCTGGCGCAGGAACGCCAGTTGGCCGGGTTGCTCGACGCCTTCGGCGACCACTTTCAGCGCCAGCGAGTGACCCATCGCGATGATGATGCTGGTGATCGCCTCGTCGTCCGGATTGCGGGTCAGGTCGCCGATGAATTCCTGGTCGATCTTCAAGGTGTTGATCGGCAACCGCTTCAGGTAGGCCAGCGACGAATAGCCGGTGCCGAAATCGTCGATCGCCAGGTTCAGGCCCAGTCCGCGGCAGGCATGCAGGATCGCGGCGTTCTGGCCGACCTGCGACATCACCACGCTCTCGGTGAGTTCCAGCTCGACGTTGGCCGCCGGCACCCCGGTCTCGGCCAGGAGCCGCGCCATCAGCGCCGGCAGGTCGCCGCGCTCGAGCTGGATCGCCGACACGTTGACCGACATGCACAGTTCGGTCAGGCCCAGCCGGCGCCATTCGCGCAGCGTGGTGCAGGCCTGGCGCAGCACCCATTCGCCGATCTCCAGGATCAACCCGGTCTCCTCGGCCAGGGGAATGAACTGGCTCGGCGAGACCGGTCCGAAATCGGCGCTGTGCCAGCGCAGCAGCGCTTCCACGCCGACCACGCGCTGCTCGCGCAGCGAATAGCGCGGCTGGTAGACCAGCTTCAGTTCCTGGTCGAACGGGATCTTGCGCAGGGTGCTGGCCAGCGTGGCGCGGAGGCGGGTGGCCTCGTCCATGCGCGCCGAATACACCTGGACGTTGCGACGCCCGGCGGACTTGGCCTGGTACATCGCGGTGTCGGCGTGCTTGAGCAGTTCGCTGGGCAACAGCGCGTGCTGCGGGAACAGCGAGATGCCGATCGAACAGGAGATCGCTACTTCGCGGCGCTCGTCCAGCTGCAGCGGTGCATCGAACGCGGTCAGCACGCGCGCGGCGACGGTCTCGGCCTCGGCCTGGCCGGCGATGTCCTCCACCACCACGGTGAACTCGTCGCCGGCCAGGCGCGCGACCGTGTGCTGCGGCCCCACCGCCTGCTGCAGGCGGTCGGCGACCGCACGCAGCACCTGGTCGCCGAGCGCATGCCCGAGCGAATCGTTGATGTCCTTGAACCGGTCCAGGTCCAGCAGCAGCACGGCCACCGAACCGGCCTGGCGCCGCGTGCGCACGATCGCGCGCGCCAGCTGCTCGGACAGCAGCGCGCGGTTGGGCAGGCTGGTCAGCGTGTCGTAGTTGGCCAGGTAGCGCAGTTCCCGCTCGGCACGCTTGTGCTCGGTGACATCTTCCAGCACCACCACGTGGAAGCGGTGCCGGCCGTCGGCATCGCCGACCGTCGTGCGGCGCACTTGGCAGAGGATCTCCTGGCCATCCTTGCGCCGCTTCCAGGCATCGCCGCGCCAGTGCCGGCCAGGGTCGGGCGAAGGCGGCGCGGGCACGTCCGGCGCGTGGTCGAGCAGCGCCATCGGCTGGCCCAGCACCTCGCGCTCGCTGTAGCCGGTGATGCGGGCGAAGGCCGGATTGACCGAGATGAAGCGCTGATTCTCGTCCAGCACTGCGACCGCCGCGCTCATGCTGCGCAGCACTTCGCCGGCGATGCGCCGTTCCAGATCGGCCTGGCGGTGCGAGGTGATGTCGCGCGCGGTGCCGGCGAGCCGGCGCGGCGTGCCGTCGGCGTCGTAGTCGACCACGCGGCCGCGCATCCGTGCCCACAGCCATACGCCGTCGCCGGCCAGGTCCACCCGGTACTCGGCCAGATAGACCGGGGTCAGTCCCTCCAGGTGCTCGCGCAGCACGCGTTCGGCCTGCGCCATGTCGTCGGGGTGGATGCGCAGCGGCTCGTCCTCGCGGATCACCATGGCGATCCCCTGCGCGTGCGGTGCCGCTCCGTCGACGCGCATCCGGCGCAGCGTGCGCTGCTGCAGATCGTAGTTCCAGAAGTGCTCGCCGGAGGCCCACATCGCCAGTTTCAGGTGGCGATCGCGTTGCTGCCGCTGCCGGCGGCGCGTGCGCCGTCGCCAGCGCAGCGCCTGCAGCGTGGCTCCGGCGGCCACCGCGGCCACCGCAGTCAGGACCGCCGCCGCCCAGCTCCCGTCCGCGCCGGTATGGCCGGCGATTCCCGCAGCGACGTGTTCGATCGACATGACGGGAAGGGAGCTTCAATCGGCGAAGAAGTGGTGGAGTGTAGGCGTCCGCCGGAAGCCTTCACAAGCTGCGCCGCGCGGGTGGATTGCTACACTGCACAGTCTCCATTTCCGACGCCGGCCCCGCCGGCCCACGCACGACAGGCCTTGCGTCCATGACCGAACTCCCCACCGCCGCCGACGTCACCCAAGCCGGCCAGCAACTGGGCCTGGCCGCATCGGCGGCCGAACTCCACGGCGCGCTGTGCGGCTGGCTGGCCGGCGGCGGCGCCGACCTGGCGGCATGGCCGGCGGCGGTGCTCGCCGACGCCGGGATCGCCGTGCCGCGCGGCGGCGATGCGCTGGACCGGCTGCGAGAGGCCACGGCCGCCCAGTTGGAGGACCGCGACTTCGCCTTCGACCTGGTGCTGGCCGATGCCGGCGCGGCGCTGGCCGAGCGTGCCGACGCCCTGTTCGACTGGTGCCGCGGCTTTCTCGGCGGCTTCGGCCTGGCGGCCGGCGCCACGCCGCCGCTGTCGGAGGAGGGCGAGGAGGCGCTGCAGGACCTCGCGCGGCTGGCCCAGGCCAGCGCCGACGATTTCGACAGCGCCGACGAGGACGAGGACGCGCTGGCCGAGATCGAGGAATTCGTGCGTGTGGCGGCGCTGCTGCTGCACAGCGACTGCGTGCTCGGCCCGCGCCATCGGCAACGCCTGAACTGAGCGATGAAGCGACTGACCGGGATCGGCGCCGCCGAACACGCGCGCCGGCGCAAGCACTTGATGGACATGGCCGGCGAACACGCCATCCTGGTGCTGCCGAGCGCGCCGGAGCGGGTGCGCAGCCACGACACTCACTATCCGTACCGGCAGGATTCGGATTTCTGGTACCTGTGTGGTTTCCCCGAGCCGGAGGCGGTGCTGGTGCTGGTGCCGGGCCGCAAGCACGGCGAGGCGCTGCTGTTCTGCCGCGAGCGCGACCCCGAGCGCGAGGCGTGGGACGGGCCGCGCGCCGGGCAGGAGGGCGCGGTGGAACGCTTCGGCATGGACGATGCGTATCCGATCGAGGACCTCGACGAGATCCTGCCCGGACTGCTGGAAGGCCGCTCGCGGGTGTACTACCACTTCGGCCGCGACGTCGATTTCGACCTCAAGCTGATCGGCTGGGTCAAGCGGGTGCGCGAACAGGTTCGGCACGGTGCGCAACCGCCGCACGAGTTCCTGGAGCTGGGCCATCTGCTGCACGAGCAGCGCCTGTTCAAGTCGCGCGACGAGATCGCGCTGATGCAGGTCGCGGCCGACCTCAGCGTGGCCGGGCATCGCGCGGCGATGCGGCTGGTGCGGCCGGGCATCCACGAGTACCAGGTGCAGGCCGAGATCGAACGCGAGTTCCGCGGCGGCGACGCCTGGCCGGCCTACGGCAGCATCGTCGGCAGCGGCGCCAACGCCTGCGTGCTGCACTACCGCGCCAACGCCGCACGCCTGCGCGACGGCGAGCTGGTGCTGATTGACGCCGGCGCCGAGTACCGCGGCTATGCCGCCGACATCACCCGCACCTTCCCCGTCGGCGGCCGCTTCAGCGCCGAGCAGCGCGTGCTGCACGACCTGGTCTGCGCCGCGCACGCCGCGGCGCTGGCGCAGGCGCGGCCGGGTGCGGCCTACGAGGCCGGGCACTTGGCGGCGGTACAGACGCTCACCGAAGGCTTGCTGCGACTGGGACTGCTCAAGGGCACCCTGGAACAGAACCTGGCCGACGGCGGCTACCGGCGCTTCTACCGGCACAAGACCGGGCACTGGCTCGGCCTGGACGTGCACGATGTCGGCGACTACCGGCTGGCCGGCGCATCGCGCCTGCTCGAGCCGGGCATGGTCTTCACCATCGAGCCCGGCCTGTACGTCTCGCCCGACGACGAGGAGGTCGCCGCGAAGTGGCGCGGCATCGGCATCCGCACCGAGGACGACGTGCTGATCACCGAGGACGGCCACCGCGTACTGACCGCGGCGCTGGCGCGCGGCGCCGAGGAGATCGAGGCATTCATGGCAGGATAACCGGGATTTGGGATTCGAGATTGGGCTCGCGCGCAACAAGATCCGCCGCGACTGCCTTCCGGTGTGTGCCTGCGGCGCTGCCAGCCGCTGCTGGAGGAGGATCACAATCCCAATCCCCCATCCCGCGGCCGTCAGGCCGCCGCCGCCGCAAACACAGGCCGGGTCAGGTTCTCCGGGTCGCCGTCGGTGCAGACCACTTCGTCCTCGATGCGGATGCCGCCGTAGGGCTTGAACTGTTCCACCCGCGCCCAGTCCACGCTGGCGGCGTGGCCGGCCCGCTTCAGGTCCTCCAGCAGCATGTCGATGAAGTACACCCCCGGTTCGATCGTCACCACCATGCCCGGCTCCAGCACGCGGGTCATGCGCAGATAGGGATGGCCGGCGGGGCGCTCGATGTGCCCGCCGCGGTCGCTGGCGGCCAAGCCGGCCACGTCGTGCACCTGCAGGCCGATCGGGTGGCCTAGCCCGTGCGGGAAGAACGCGGCGCTGACGCCGGTGGCCAGCGCGGCTTCCGGCGACACGGTGATCACGCCGAAGTCCTTGAGCACGCCCATCAGTGCCAGGTGCGCGGCGATGTGCAACTGCTTGTAGTCGACGCCAGCGCGCACGTTCAGGCCCATGCGGACCTGCGCGGCGTCGACCGCGTCGATCAGCGCCTGGAACTCGCTGCCGGTGTCGGCGGCATAGCTGCGGGTGATGTCGCTGGCGTAGCCGTGGGCCGAGGCGCCGGCGTCGATCAGGAAACTGCGCCGCGGCGCCGGCGCCTGCCGGTCCAGCTCGGTGTAGTGCAGCACCGCGCCGTGTTCGTTCAGCGCAACGATGTTGCCGTACGGCAGTTCGCTGGCGTCCTGGCCGACCGCGCCGCAGTAGGCCATGTGGATCGCGAACTCGCTGTGGCCGTCGCGGAACGCGGCTTCGGCGGCGCGGTGGCCGCGGACCGCCAGCTGCTGCGCCTGGCGCAGCAACGCCATTTCGTAGGCGGTCTTGTAGGCGCGGTGGTACTCCAGGTACTGGACCACCGGCTCAGGGTTGTTCGGCACGTACTCGCCCAGTGCGCTGGGCGCCTCGCCGAGGATCGCGCAGCGTGCGGCCGGCTTGGGCAGCAGTGCCAGCGCCTGCTCCGGCGTGCGGATGAGGTGGATGTCGCAATGCTCGACCCACCAGCCGTTCGGCGTGGCCGGTACCACGTGCCAGTAGTCGCGCGGCTGGTGGAAGATCAACTGCGGGCGGCGCCCGGGCGTGTACGCCAGCCAGCTGTTCGGCACCCGGGTCAGCGGCAGCCAGGCCTTGAACTGCGGGTTCACCGCATACGCATAGTCGCGATCGTCGAAGACCTGGTAATGCAGCGTGCCGCTGGGCACCAGCAGATGCTCAAAGCCGCCGCGGGCCAGTGCCGTGTCGGTGCGTTGCGACAGCGTGCGCAGGTGCTCGGCGTACAGGGGGCGGGGGTCGTGCTGGATCATGGCGGCGGCTCGTTCGGCGATGTGCAAGGCGAACGCCGATTCTGCCGCAAACGCCTGCACGGCGCAGGAGCGTCTAGCAGCAGGCTGCTGAAATACTTATTTCCGGGGTGAATTTTGATACGTTTCCCGCCCAAAATGACGCACGCCAAACGAAAGGTCAATGACTTGCATGGCAAGTCATTGACTTTCTAGGGCGGTCGACCAGTATTTCAGCAGCCTGCTAATGTGGTGTCTCACAAATAATATTAACTAAGTTTAGGGATGGTCTGAACAACTCCCTCTGATCCTGCGACAATCGTACAAAGCCCAACAGGACAACGACGATGCAATTGTCTTTCGGCGACGCGGAGTACAACGGCAAGCGCAAGCAGACGCGGCGCGAAAGGTTGCTGGCCGAGATGGATCAGGTGGTGCCGTGGAAAGACCTGCTGGCGCTGATCGCGCCGCACTATCCGAAGTCGGGCCATCCGGGCCGTCAGCCGTACCCGCTGGAGACAATGCTGCGCATCCACTTTCTGCAGCAGTGGTACGCACTGAGCGACCCGGGCGCGGAAGAAGCCTTGTACGACACGGCGTCGATGCGCCGTTTCGCCAGGATCGGCGGGTTGGATGAGGTGCCGGACGAGACCACGATCCTCAACTTCCGCCGGTTGCTGGAGACGCACGATCTGGCGCGCACGCTGTTCAACCGGGTCAACGCGCACCTATCGCGCAAGGGCCAGAGCCTGCGCGGCGGCACCATCGTGGACGCCACGATCATTGCCGCGCCCAGCTCGACCAAGAACAAGAACGGCGAGCGCGACCCGGAAATGCACCAGACCAAGAAGGGCAATCAGTACTACTTCGGGATGAAAGCGCACATCGGCGTGGACGATGAGTCCGGGCTGGTGCACCACTTGGAATGCACGGCGGCCAACGCCGCAGATATCACCCAGGCGCACAAGCTGCTGCACGGCAAGGAAGACACGGTATGCGGCGACAGCGGCTACACCGGGCTGGCCAAGCGCGAGGAGATGGCGAGCAAGCGCAAGCTGCGCTATCTGATCGCGGAGAAGCCCTCGAAGCTGAAGCAGATCAAGAGCAAGCGCGAATTGAAGTGGGCACAGCGCTGGGAGCACGCCAAGGCCAGCCTGAGGGCGAAGGTGGAGCATCCGTTCCGGGTGATCAAGCGCCAGTTTGGCTACGTCAAGGTGCGCTATCGCGGCCTGGCGAAGAACACGGCGCAAGTGCTGACGCTGTTTGCGCTGTCGAACCTGTGGCTGAAGCGAAAGCAGTTGCTGCCTGTCGTGGGGAGGGTGTGCCTGTAATCCGGGAAATACCCCGGAAATGCGCCGGAAACGGCGAAAAACCGAGGGTCTGAGCGCCGTGGGCGTGGTCGATATGGCTTGCCTCATCCTCCGACCGCGTTGATCAGACTATCCTTAGAGCGTGTTATGAACTTTGAGTCGATCCGGCTATCGTAGCGGGATGCAGAGCAAACGCCCATATCCGACCGACATTTCCGACGAAGAGTGGGCGTTCGCAGCGCCTTACCTGAGCCTGATGACCGAGCACGCTCCGCAGCGCAAGTACGAGCTGCGGGCAATGTTCAATGCGCTGCGCTGGATGGCACGTGCTGGAGCGCCATGGCGCCTTTTGCCCAAGGACTTCCCGCCATGGGAAGCGGTCTACCAACAGACACAACGCTGGCTGCAGGCGGGCTGCTTTGAAGCCATGGTCAACGACCTGCGTTCCATCCTGCGTGTTGCCCAAGGCAGACATGGCCAACCCAGTGCTGTCATCCTGGACGGGCGGACGCTGCAATCCACCTGCGAGAGCGGCACACGTGCAGGCTACGACGGCTATAAGCGCAAGAAGGGCAGCAAGGTGCATATGGCGGTGGACACGCTCGGATATTTGCTTGCAGTGCAAGTCACACCTGCCGACGAGCAAGAACGCGCTCAGGTGCGCTCGCTGGCGCAAGAGGTGCAACATGTCACGGGCGATACGGTAAAACTGGCGTTCGTGGATCAAGGCTACACCGGGCAGGAGCCGGCGCAAGCCGCGCAGGCAGAAGGAATCGAACTGCACGTGGTGAAACTTCCCGAAGCCAAGAAAGGATTCGTCTTGCTTCCTCGGCGCTGGGTCGTCGAACGCAGCTTCGGCTGGGTCAACCGATTCCGACGATTGGCACGCGACTATGAGCGCTTGCCGGAAACCTTGGCTGGCTTGCACTTCGTCGTCTTCACCGTGCTCATGCTCAGCAACGCCGCTACCATCCTTCAAAGTTCATAACACGCTCTAGTGGCCGCCCATGCGACGCGGGTGATAATAGAATCAGCACTCTTGTGCCAGACAAAAGGCTTCGGATTCTCGTTGTGGCGGTCGATGTAGTCTTTGATGGCCTGCTCCAAATCGTTGACGCGGGTGTGGGCGCCACGCTTGATCCACTGCTCACTGAGCTGACTGAAGAAGCGCTCGACCAGGTTGAGCCATGAGGCCGAGGTCGGAGTGAAGTGGACGTGGTAGCGGGGATGGGCCGCCAACCAGGCACCGACCTTCTCCGTGTTGTGCGTACCGTAGTTGTCCATGATCAAATGGATCTCCTGCTTGCCCGGCACAGTGGCCTCGATGGTTTTCAGGAACCGGAGACATTCCACGCTGCGGTGGCGGGGCTTGAGCTGTCCGATGACCTTGCCGGTGGCTACATCCAATGCTGCAAATAGCGAGGTCGTCCCATGACGCCGGTAGTCATGGGGGCGCGTGGCCGGCTTGCCAAAGCTCAGCGGCAAGCCGGGCTGGGTGCGGTTGAGCGCCGGGATCTGGCTCTTCTCATCGACGCACAACACCAGCGCACGGTCCGGCGGAGCCAGGTACAGCCCCACCACATCACGCCCCTTGTCCACGCAATGCGGATCCGTGGACAGTTTGAAGGTCTCTTGCAAGTGCGGCTTGAGACCGAAGGCATGCCAGATGCGTTGCACCGTGGCTGGCGAAACGCCGGTCTGCCGGCTCATTTGGCGCACGCTCCAATGCGTGGCGTTTGCTGGCGCGCTCTGGCGGACCTTGTCCACAATCTGCTGGACCTGTTCATCGTCTACGCTGCGCGGACGTCCTGTACGCGGAGCATCCGTCAGCCCGGCCAATCGGTAGGCCTCGTAGCGTCGCCTCCACTTGGATACCGTCTGGATCGTGGTCTGCAAGCGCTCAGCGATCACGTTTCCCGACTCCCCTGCTGCGCAACCCAACACGATCCGCATGCGTGGTTTCTCGTCCTCCGGCGCCTTGCGTATTCGCAGGCGGCCCTTCAGTTCCGCGCACTCGGCATCAGTGATCTGCAGCTTCGTGACGGGGCGTCCTGTGCGAGCCATCGCTATCGTCTCTTAGAGCGTGTTATGAACTTTGAAGGATGGTAGCGGCGTTGCTGAGCATGAGCACGGTGAAGACGACGAAGTGCAAGCCAGCCAAGGTTTCCGGCAAGCGCTCATAGTCGCGTGCCAATCGTCGGAATCGGTTGACCCAGCCGAAGCTGCGTTCGACGACCCAGCGCCGAGGAAGCAAGACGAATCCTTTCTTGGCTTCGGGAAGTTTCACCACGTGCAGTTCGATTCCTTCTGCCTGCGCGGCTTGCGCCGGCTCCTGCCCGGTGTAGCCTTGATCCACGAACGCCAGTTTTACCGTATCGCCCGTGACATGTTGCACCTCTTGCGCCAGCGAGCGCACCTGAGCGCGTTCTTGCTCGTCGGCAGGTGTGACTTGCACTGCAAGCAAATATCCGAGCGTGTCCACCGCCATATGCACCTTGCTGCCCTTCTTGCGCTTATAGCCGTCGTAGCCTGCACGTGTGCCGCTCTCGCAGGTGGATTGCAGCGTCCGCCCGTCCAGGATG
This sequence comes from Xanthomonas theicola, assembly GCF_014236795.1. Lineage (NCBI taxonomy): Bacteria > Pseudomonadati > Pseudomonadota > Gammaproteobacteria > Lysobacterales > Lysobacteraceae > Xanthomonas > Xanthomonas theicola. Next base: position 900,648 of record NZ_CP049017.1, read on the forward strand.
ACAGCACTGGGTTGGCCATGTCTGCCTTGGGCAACACGCAGGATGGAACGCAGGTCGTTGACCATGGCTTCAAAGCAGCCCGCCTGCAGCCAGCGTTGTGTCTGTTGGTAGACCGCTTCCCATGGCGGGAAGTCCTTGGGCAAAAGGCGCCATGGCGCTCCAGCACGTGCCATCCAGCGCAGCGCATTGAACATTGCCCGCAGCTCGTACTTGCGCTGCGGAGCGTGCTCGGTCATCAGGCTCAGGTAAGGCGCTGCGAACGCCCACTCTTCGTCGGAAATGTCGGTCGGATATGGGCGTTTGCTCTGCATCCCGCTACGATAGCCGGATCGACTCAAAGTTCATAACACGCTCTAGAACCTGTTCACGATCTTTCCCGGGTAGTGCAAACTCTGCGGATGCGCACAAAGACGTATCCGAGTGCCATGAGCCGGGAGCGGTTCGAGCAGATCCGCCCCATTCTGGAGCAGGCGCGCAAGCGTACCAAGCCACGGACCGTGGATCTGTAGGACGTGTGGTGCGCGGTGCTGTACCTGCTGCGCACCGGCTGTCAGTGGCCAGCGCTGCCCAGCGACTTCCCGAAGTGGCGCACCGTGCACTGCTACTTTGCCAAGTGGAGCGAACCAGACGATGAAGGAGTGAGCCTGCTGGAGCGGGCGCTCAAAAAATCAGGGTGGCGCGGCCCGCCAGAGACAGGGGCGCAACGCTTGCAGCACGTTCTTGATCGTGGACGCACAGAGCGTGAAGAACACGGACACGGCTGGCCAGAAGGGTTATGACGCGGGCAAGAAGGTCTCGGGGATCAAGCGTCGCATCGCCGTCGATACCCAAGGCCTGCCGCATGCGGTCGCGGTGACGACGGCGGAAGTGACCGACCGCAAAGGCGCGCTCCAATCCCTGGATCGTTGCAAGCCGAACCTGGGACACGTGCAAAGCCTGTTGTGCGATAGCGGCTATACCGCAGAACCGTTCGCCGAAGGCGTACGAGAGATCCTGGGCAAGCAAGTCACGGTGCAGATCGCCAAACGCAGCGAACTGCACACCTTCAAGGTCATGCCCAAGCGCTGGATCGTCGAACGCAGCTTTGCGTGGCTGGAAAAGAACCGAAGGCTATGGAAGAACTGCGAGCGCAAGCTCAACACCAGCTTGCAGTTCATCCACCTGGCATGCCTGACACTACTACTCAAAAGATCGTGAACAGGTTCTTACACGGAAAACACTTCGACAGCCAAGTTGCTACATAGTTCATATTATTTGTGAGACACAACACTAGCGCCTGCACGACAGCATGGTCAAGAACCTGTCCAAGCTGTCATGGCAGAGCAGGTGCGCCAAGGGCCAGCGCTACGCCCTGCTGTCAACCGGGCGAAGCTGACACTGGACGGCGGCCAGGGGCTTGCCAAGCTGCTGGCGGCCAATTCGTGAAAAGGATCGAGCGGCATTGGGACGGCATCGCCGCCTACTGCCATCCGGACAACTAAGGTCGGTCTCGGTCTGGTGGAAAGGCTGAACAACAAGATCCGGGTCATCCAGCGCAATGCCTACGGCTACCGCGATGACGCCTACTTCTTCCTCAAGATCCGCGCCGCCTTCCCCGGAATTGGGAGATGAACCAAAAAAGCGACCGCGCTCAGGCCGATTTTTTTGCACCGCGCAGCGTGGGTGGGTGGACTACAGAGGATGCGCCGGATCCAGCAGACCGTACTGGGTTGCCAGCCGGGCCAGTGCGATGTTGTCGTGGATGCCGACCTTCTCGAACAGCCGCGCCTTGTGCGTATTGACCGTCTTGGCACTAAGGCTCAAGCGCTTGGCGATGTCCTCTTGGCGCAGCCCGCGGGTCAGCAACAGCGCAACTTCCAGTTCGCGCGGGGACAAAGCGTCGAACGGCGAACCGCCACCTTCCAAGTTCGCCAGCGCAAGGTTCTGCGCGATATTGGCGCCGAGGTAGCGCTTGCCCATCGCCACGTCGCGTACCGCACGCAACAGTTCCTGCGCGTCGCCCGCCTTGCCCACGTAGCCGGATGCGCCGGCCTCGAGCAGACGCTTGGGCAACGGACCGTCTTCCAACACCGACACGATGATGACCTTGGTGCCGTGATCGCCCTTGATGATGCGCTCGGTGACCTCGAGCCCGCTGACGCCGGGCATGTGCAGATCGCAGAGGACGATGTCCGGCTTCAATTGCCGGATCTGCGGCATCGCGGCCTCGCCGCTTTCGGCCTCACCGACGATTTCGATGTCGGTCTGATTGGAAAGGATCAGCTTCATGCCGGTACGAACAAGAGCGTGATCGTCGACCAGAAAAACCCTGATGGCCATCTCGTATAACCCCAGCGCCAATGAACACCGCATGTTCAGACTAGCGGCGTGAACTGTTCGGGGCAACTGAAATTTGTAGACAAAACTAGGCGATTTCACGGCACGCTCAGTTGGCTGCACCGTGCTGCCAGCATGAGAAACAACCATGCCGAGCTTACTCAAGGCTCGGCGCGCAGGATGAGTGACCTGCCTGACGTTTCCAAGGAAATCGCGGCGGCTCATTTCGGCGGAGTCTCGCCTCCTTGAGGCTGATCTCTGGGTACGGGCCGATGGCGATGCGAAGTTGCTTGTCAACGCCATCGGCCTGGCAACGTGGACATCGCTTTCACCATCAACGTGTCGGCCGCCAATGCCGGCATCGCCCTGGGCGCCTTCATCGGCGGGCTGGTCGCCGACTCCCGCCTGGGCCTGGGTGCAACGCCGTGGGTCGGCGCGGTCATGGTGGGCATCGGCCTGTTGCCGACGGTGTGGAGCGGCTGGCTGGTCAAAACAGGGACGGCCGCAGGCTCAATGCTCTCGAAGGCTGCTCGAGACCATTGAGCCAAGGAGGCGGCATGGGCCACGCCTCGTTACTGACTGCGTCGACCTCTGGGTGTGGGTGTCTTGCTCTTCGTGGCCGGGAACACCCTCGCACATAGGAAATCCACCAGTGCCCGTACCTTCGGCGAGGGGGGCTTGCTCGCCGGCCACAGCACATGGAACATGCCCGTGCGCTGCACATGCCTGGCCAGGATCGGCACTAGGGATAGTCTGATCAACGCGGTCGGAGGATGAGGCAAGCCATATCGACCACGCCCACGGCGCTCAGACCCTCGGTTTTTCGCCGTTTCCGGCGCATTTCCGGGGTATTTCCCGGATTACAGGCACACCCTCCCCACGACAGGCAGCAACTGCTTTCGCTTCAGCCACAGGTTCGACAGCGCAAACAGCGTCAGCACTTGCGCCGTGTTCTTCGCCAGGCCGCGATAGCGCACCTTGACGTAGCCAAACTGGCGCTTGATCACCCGGAACGGATGCTCCACCTTCGCCCTCAGGCTGGCCTTGGCGTGCTCCCAGCGCTGTGCCCACTTCAATTCGCGCTTGCTCTTGATCTGCTTCAGCTTCGAGGGCTTCTCCGCGATCAGATAGCGCAGCTTGCGCTTGCTCGCCATCTCCTCGCGCTTGGCCAGCCCGGTGTAGCCGCTGTCGCCGCATACCGTGTCTTCCTTGCCGTGCAGCAGCTTGTGCGCCTGGGTGATATCTGCGGCGTTGGCCGCCGTGCATTCCAAGTGGTGCACCAGCCCGGACTCATCGTCCACGCCGATGTGCGCTTTCATCCCGAAGTAGTACTGATTGCCCTTCTTGGTCTGGTGCATTTCCGGGTCGCGCTCGCCGTTCTTGTTCTTGGTCGAGCTGGGCGCGGCAATGATCGTGGCGTCCACGATGGTGCCGCCGCGCAGGCTCTGGCCCTTGCGCGATAGGTGCGCGTTGACCCGGTTGAACAGCGTGCGCGCCAGATCGTGCGTCTCCAGCAACCGGCGGAAGTTGAGGATCGTGGTCTCGTCCGGCACCTCATCCAACCCGCCGATCCTGGCGAAACGGCGCATCGACGCCGTGTCGTACAAGGCTTCTTCCGCGCCCGGGTCGCTCAGTGCGTACCACTGCTGCAGAAAGTGGATGCGCAGCATTGTCTCCAGCGGGTACGGCTGACGGCCCGGATGGCCCGACTTCGGATAGTGCGGCGCGATCAGCGCCAGCAGGTCTTTCCACGGCACCACCTGATCCATCTCGGCCAGCAACCTTTCGCGCCGCGTCTGCTTGCGCTTGCCGTTGTACTCCGCGTCGCCGAAAGACAATTGCATCGTCGTTGTCCTGTTGGGCTTTGTACGATTGTCGCAGGATCAGAGGGAGTTGTTCAGACCATCCCTAGCCGGCCATCGGCCAGGGGCTCGCGGATGGCGAAGTCCGGCAGGTAGGCGATCCCCAGTCCCTGCAATGCAAAACACACGCGCGTCTGGATGTTGTTGCAGATCATCGAGGTGGGCAGCTGCAACTCCGGCTCGCCGGGCATTCGCCGCAGCGCCCAGGTCTCCAGCTTGTCACTGTTGGGAAAGCGATAGTGCAGGCAAGTGTGCTGGCGCAGGTCGGCAGGCGCCATGGGTATACCTCGGCGCGCCAGATAATCCGGCGAGGCCACCAGCCGCATTTGGAAGGTGCCCAGGCGACGGGCCGACAGGCGCGAGTCGGCCGGTTCGCCCGTGCGCACCACGGCATCGAAGCCTTCCTCGACCACATCGACCATGCGGTCGGTGAAGTCCAGGTCCAGCTCGATCTCGGGGTACTCGCGCATGAACTCGCCGAGGACCGGCAGTACCAGCGCGCTGACCAGCGGCAGGCTCACCCGCAGGCGCCCGCGCGGTGCGGCGGTGGCTTGCGACAGCTCCCGTTCCGCCGCCTCGATCTCGGCCAGGATGCGGCGGCTGCGCTCCAGGAACAGCGTGCCCTCGGCGGTCAACGTGACACTGCGCGTGCTGCGGTGGAACAGGCGCACCCCCAGCTTCTCTTCCAGCCGCGCCACGCGCTTGCCGACGGCCGAAGCCGACACGCCCAGCAACCGGCCAGCGGCGACGAAACGGCGCGTCTCGGCGACCTGCACGAACACCACGAAGCCATTCAGGCTGTCCATGATCCGCGCTCCTCGCGATTACGGACGCTTCGTTCCGCACATCAAGGAACTGTAGCCTACTTTTTTTTTAATCGAGAGGTTTCTATCGTCGGGGCATTGCCCATTGGATCGAGGCGCTTGCCATGACGCGTTCCCTATTCCCCCTGCGCCAAGGTGTTGCGCCCGCGCACCTGCCCGCATGTCTCCAAGCCGTCGTGCAGCAGGCACTGGACGACCGGCGCCTGGTCGGTGCCGTCGTCCTGGTCGCCCGCGACGGCGCGCTGATCCACCAGCAGGCCGCCGGTTTCGCCGATCGGGAAAGCGCGCGGCCCATGACCGTGGAAACAGTGTTCCGGCTGGCTTCCGTCAGCAAGCCCATCGTCTCCACGGCGGCGCTGGTACTGGTGGCCCAGGGCTTGCTCGATTTGGATGCGGGCATCGAGCGCTGGCTGCCCGGGTTCCGGCCCCGGCTCGCCGATGGCCGCGAGGCGCGCATCACGGCGCGGCAGCTGCTCAGCCATACGGCGGGGCTGGGCTACCGCTTCTTCGAGGCCGACGCAAACGGTCTCTATGCGCGGGCCGGCGTCTCCGATGGCATGGATGCCTCCGGCATCTCCCTGGCCGAGAACCTGCGCCGCCTCGCCAGCGTGCCGCTGCTGTACGCGCCGGGCACGGCCTGGAGTTACTCGCTGGCGACCGACGTGCTGGGCGCGCTGATCGAGCGCATCCACGGCACGCCGCTGGACGAAGCGGTGCGGCAGCTGGCGACTGGCCCATTGGGCATGGCCGATACCGGTTTCGTCGCCCACGATGCGCACCGTGTAGCCGCTGCGTATGTCAACGACGTGCCGCAGCCGCATCCGCTGGCCGAGGGCGAGACCGTCTCGGCTTTCGAGGGCGCCGTCGGCATCACCTATAGCCCGGCCCGCATCTTCGACTCCCAGGCCTTCCCGTCGGGGGGCGCTGGCATGGCCGGCACGGCCGGAGACTTCCTGCGTCTGCTGGAAACCCTGCGCCAGGGTGGCGGCACGCTGCTACCCGGCGCACTGGTCGAGGACATGGGACGCGACCAGACCGGTGGACGGGATCTGCCCGATGCGCCGGGTTACGGCTTCGGTCTGGGCTTCGCCGTCCTGCAAGATGGGGCACGGGCCGCGACGCCAGCCGCTGAAGGAGCCTGGGGTTGGGGCGGCGCCTACGGCCACGCGTGGTTCGTGGACCGGGCGCGGGGCCTGAGTGTCGTCGCCTTCACCAACACGCTGTACGAAGGCATGTCCGGTCGCTTCGTCACCGAGTTGCGCGATGCCGTCTATGGCGCGCTGGAGGTGCACTGATGACGCCCCCAACTGCACGGATGAGCGCCACGGCCCATGACCGCCTGCCGCTGGCCTCGCTGCTGGCGCTGGCCATGGCGGCCTTCATCACCATCCTGACCGAAGCGCTGCCGGCCGGTCTGCTGCCGCAGATGGCACAGGGCCTGGCGGTGTCGCAAGGCTGGGTCGGCCAGACCGTCACGATCTATGCCATCGGTTCGCTGGTGGCGGCCATTCCGCTCACCGCCGCCACGCAGGGCGTGCGTCGCCGCCCGCTGCTGCTGGCGGCCATCGCGGGCTTCGTCGTCGCCAATACCGTCACCACGTTCTCCTGCAGCTATGCCCTGACCCTGGTGGCGCGCTTCCTGGCGGGTGTGTCGGCCGGGCTGCTGTGGGCGCTGCTGGCGGGTTATGCCGCGTGCATGGTGCCCGAGCACCAGAAGGGCCGGGCCATCGCCGTTGCGATGGTCGGCACGCCATTGGCGCTGTCGCTCGGCGTGCCGGCCGGCACCTTTCTCGGCAATTGGGTGGGCTGGCGGACGTGCTTCGGCATCATGAGCGCACTGGCGCTGGTGCTGATGCTGTGGGTGCGCATCCAGTTGCCGGACTTCGCCGGACAGGCGGCGGGCAAGCGCTTGTCGCTGGGGAACGTGTTTACGGTGTCCGGCGTGCGCCCGGTGCTGTTCGTGGTGCTGGCCTTCGTGCTGGCGCACAACATCCTCTATACCTACATCGCACCGTTCCTGGCGGCGGCGGGCATGGTCGAACGGACGGATCTGGTCCTGCTGGTGTTCGGCGTCTCGTCCCTGCTGGGCATTTGGATCGTTGGCGCGCTGATCGACCGCCACCTGCGTGTACTGACGCTCGCCAGTACGGTCGTGTTCGGCCTGGCCGCGCTGGCGCTCGGTGTGGCGGGCGATGCGCCTGGCGTGGTGTATGCGGCGGTGGCCGCCTGGGGCCTGGCCTTCGGCGGGTCGGCGACGCTGTTCCAGACGGCACTGGCCAAGACGGCTGGAGACGCCGTGGATGTCGCGCAATCCATGCTGGTCACCGCCTGGAACACGGCGATTGCCGGTGGCGGCATCGTCGGCGGCGTGCTGCTCGAACGCCTCGGCGTCGGCGCCTTTGCACCGGCCTTGCTGGGGTTGCTGGCGGCAGCGCTGGTGGTGGTGTGGGCCGCCAGGCGGCATGGCTTTCCCGCCCCGGTAGGTGCGGTCGGGTCGAACCCAGCGACGCCGGATCGACAAAGCGCCTCGGAGCTGTGATGGAGAAGGCACGTTCGGCGGTCGCCGTGGACGACCGATGCAAGGTGCTGGCGGCGATCTGCGTCTGCGCGATCCTCCTCCTGGTGTTCACCGGCCCGGCGATATCCACGCTAGCCGTCGGGCACGACCTGGGCGCAGACCAATCCGCCTTGGTCTGTGGATCGTCAACGCCTACGCCATCGCGTTCGGTGGCTGCGTCTGCGTCATGGCGGCGGGCGCCATCGGCGACCAGATCGGTCGCAAGCGTTGCTTCGCGGCAGCGCCCTGGATTTTCATCGCCACGTCGCTGTTGATCGGCCTGGCCCCGAACCTGCTGTTGCTCAATCTGCTGCGCGCCGCCGAAGGTGTCGGTGGCGGTGGCGACCGGGTTCAGCTTCATCGCTCCGCTTGTCTATGTGCTGGTCTGGTTCATCGTCATCCAGGGACGCGATGTGTTCACGGCCGGCCTTGCGATCCTTCCGCCGACCGCACCGATGCTGGTGGTGCCGCTGCTGGCCGGGCGGAGGGCCCAGCACGTTTCGCCGGCCTGCTGTCGGGCATCGGCTTCCTCGTCTGCGCACTCGGCGCCTGGAGGTTGATGCGCCTGTCCCCTGAGGGGAGCTTGTGGTCGATGGCGATCCCCATGCTGCTGATCGGCATCGGCAATGGCCTGCCGTGGGGCTTGATGGATGCCTTGTGGGTCAGCGTGGTGCCCAAGGAGCGCGCAGGCATGGCGGCCGGCATCTTCACCGCCATGCCCGTGGCGGGAGAAGCCATCGCCATTGCCGCCATCGGTGCTGTGTTGGTCGGCTTGACGGCCGCGAACCTGCGCGCAGCAGCGCAGGCCGATTCGCTGTCGCTCCCACAAAGCGCCACGGCAATCGCCAGCCGGATCGGAGCCAGCGCCAAGCATGGTTTTTCCACCGGCGGCGTCAGTGCGATGGACGCGGCAATCATCAAGCTTGCACATGATGCCTACACCTCGGCTTTCCACGGCATCTTCGGTGTGCTGGCCGTGCTCTCGACCATGACCGCCGTGGTCTGCGTCGCGACGCTGCGACAGTGGGTCGATCGGCAAGGCACAGCCCAGGAGCCTTGAGCCGAGTCGATGAGCGAATCGGCCACCTCTGGAAGCCGACCGATATGGAGCTTCGCCATCTGCGCCGCTGCTTGGGCGTCGCCGAAGAGCTGCATTTCGCCCGCGCGGCCGAGCCACTGCACTTCGAGCAGTCGCCGCTATCGCGCGTCATCGCAGTCTTGGTCGTGAAATCGGAAGGGCGGCGACTGCCGCACCTCCCGCGTCAAACGGATTTCCGTGACGCAGACATGCATCACCTTTGCGGCAGGTTCTTCGCTGTCGCCTCTTGCGTGAGTCCGTCGTTCTGGACCGCGCCCAGCAGTGAGTCGAGCAGGCCGGGAAACCGTGCATCCAGATCCACCCGCCGCAGCGACAGCAGGTTTTCCCTGCCATAGGGCCGCTGCCAGATCACACCGCTGTCGCGCAGCACGCGCCAGTGATGGGTCAACGTCGATTTGGGAATGCCGTGCAGCACCGCGCTGCACGCATGCTCCTCGCCGCCGGCAAGCACGCGCATCACGGTCAGGCGCAGCGGATTGCCGAGCGCGGTCAGCACGTTCTCCAGGCGAATCTGGTCGCGGTCAGGGTGGTTGGGCGTCATCCAGCGAGTGTATTTCACAGTACGAGTACTTACAAACCATATGTTCTGCCAAGCCGGGCGCGTCTCTATTGTTCGGTTGTTCTCGTACAATTATAGTACGTATGTATCCGTAGTATCGAACTTCTCTGCCTGGAGAATCGCGCATGACTTCCGTCCCGTCCGCCGCCAGCGTCCGCCGCTCGCTCGGCTGGAGCTTGGCGCTGCTGGCCTTCGCCCAACTCATCTACTCGCTGGACATCAACATCGTGTTCGTGGCGCTGCCGCAGATCGGTACCGGCCTGGGATTTTCCAAGCAGACTCTGCAATGGGTGGTCAGCGCCTACACCGTGTTCTGCGGTGGGTTTCTGCTGCTCGGCGGGCGGCCGACCTGTTCGGGCAGCGGCGCATGTTCATCTTCGCGCTGTGGCTGTATGCGCTGTCCTCGCTGGTCGGCGGGTGGCCTGGAGCCCGGCGGTGATCGTGATCGCGCGTGCGATGCAGGGCATCGGCGCGGCGCTCCTGTTCCCGTCCGCGCTGTCGCTGATCAACCGGCTGTTCGAGGAAGGCCCGCCACGCAACCGTGCGCTGGCGATCTGGGGCGGCGCCGGCGCCAGTGGCCTGACCATCGGCTCAATCGCCGGCGGGGTGCTGACCAGCGCCTACGGCTGGCCGTCGGTGTTCTTCGTCAACGTGCTGCTGGCCGGCATCGCCATCGTCGCGGCGTTCTTCGTGATCCCGAAGGATGCGCCGCGCACCGAGCGCCGCAGCTTCGACCTGCCGGGCGCGCTGACGGTGACGGCCGGCGCCACGCTGCTGGTGTATGCGCTGGTGCAGGGGCCGGAGGACGGCTGGAAGTCCATGCCCATCGTGGCGGCGCTGGTGCTGGCGATTGTGTTCCTGCTGGCCTTCGCGTTGATCGAATCGCGTAGCCGCGACCCGCTGATGCCGGTGCGGCTGTTCGGCAATCGCAGCCTGGTAGCCAGCATGGCGATCACCTTCATCTACATGGGCACCTTCGGCGCGCTGCCGTACTTCCTGACGGTGCTGTTCCAGACCGTGCAGGGCTACAGCGCCTTGCAGACGGACCGGCCTTCATCGTGCCGTCGCTGGCGATCTTCGCCGGCACGCAGCTCGGCGCCCGGCTCGCAAACCGGCTGTCCATGCGTAGCACGCTGGTCGCATGCTTCGTCATCGGCATCATCGGTACGCTAGCCTTGGCGCCTTCCGCCTTCACTGGTGCGCCGTATGCGTACATCGTGCCCGGACTGATCGTATCGGGCATTGGCCAGGGCATCGTCTGGACCGCGGTGTGGATTGCCGCGGCCTCGGGCGTGGCGCACCACGAGCAAGGCATCGCTTCGGGGACTGCATTGAACGTCGGCAACGCGATCGGCATCGCCGTATTGGTGGCCTTCGCCAACCGGAGCATCGGTGGTTTGCAAGGCGATGCGTTGCGCGATGGTCTGTCGGTCGGCGCACAGCACGCCTTCTACCTGGCGACGGCGGGACTTCTGCTGGGTTTGCTGGTGTCATTGACCTTCTCCCGCAAGGCCAGCGCCAAGGTGCAGGCCGAAACCACATGACGTTCAAGCGACGTCGATGGAACTGAGACATCTGCGATGTTTCCTCGCCGTGGCCGAAGAACTGCACTTCGCCCGCGCGGCCGAGCGGCCGCACATCGAACGGCGGCCACTGCCTGGGGCCATCAAGGAACTGGAAGAAGAACTGGGCGTGGTGCTGTTCGCCCGCACCACGCGCAGCACGCGCCCGACCCGCGCCGGCAAGCTGTTCCTGGAGCATGTGTCGCGCGTTTTCACCGCCTTGCGGCAGGCACGCGATAGCGTGAAAGCGGCCGCCAGCGGCTTCCGCGGTCGGTTGCGCGTCGCACTTGCCGGCCCTGCTGGCGCTGTACCGACAGGAACAACCCGAAGTCGAGTCGCCCAGCCACTTCGGCCGGTCGGTTGGAAAAATCATGGCGCGTATGACAGGACCGGATGGTCGGTCCTTCACTTTCGGTTGGCGTCCGGCCGGGGCTGATACTCGCCGGATGGCACATCCGCCGTTTCCTCGCGCGCCACGCCTCACGGGATCCTCCGGCGGCGGCCATCATCCGGACCCGGAACGGCCCGTGCTCAGTCGATGTCGGGCTTGGCCGCCGAACACCTGCGTGGCGGCGGGCGCCGGTACACGAACGCCGGCGCCGCGCCGGCGGCTTCGCGCCCGGCCAGCGCCTGCAGCGCGGCATGTCCTGGGGCGCGCTCGCACACCGGATCCAGCATGGCCGCGTCGCCGCTCAGCGCCAGCGCCTGGCAGCGGCAGCCGCCCCAGTCGATCTCGCGCTTCGGGCAGCCCTGGCACACCTCCGGCATCCAGGCGCTTCCGCGGAAGCGCGCGAACGCTTCGCCGTCCTGCCAGATCGCCGCCAGCGGGCGCTCGCGCAGGTTCTCGAACACCATGTCCGGCAAGGTCTCGGCGGCGTGGCAGGGCAGCACGTCGCCGCGCGGGGAGATGTTGACGAAGCGCCGGCCCCAGCCGCCCATGCACGCTTTGGGCCGGTGTGCGTAGTAGTCGGGGGTGACGAAGTCGATGCGCAGCCGCTCGCGCAGCCGCTCGCGCGCGGCGCCCACCGCGGCCACGGTGGCGTCGATCTGCGCGCGGCTGGGCATCAGCGCGGCGCGGTTGCGCAGGCCCCAGCCGTAGTACTGGGTATGCGCCACTTCCAGCCGCTCGGCGCCCAGTTCCAGCGCCAGTTCGATCATCGCCGGCACCCGCTCGGCGTTGTGGCGGTGGATCACCGCGTTGATCGTCAGCGGCAGGTCGAGCGCGCGCACTGCGGCGGCGAAGGCGCGCTTTTTTTCCAAGCTGCCACGGTAGCCGGCGATGCGGTCGGCGCCGGCGGCGTCGGCGTCCTGCACGCTCAGCTGCACGTGTTCCAGCCCGGCGTCGGCCAATTGCGCCAGCATCGGCGCGCCGCCGGCCACGCCGGAGGTGATCAGGTTGCTGTACAGGCCCAGCGCGCGCGCATGCGCAACCAGATCGGGCAGGTCCTTGCGCAGCATCGGCTCGCCGCCGGAAAAATGCGCTTGCAGTACGCCCATCGCCGCGGCCTGGTCCAGCGCCGAGCGCCAGCCGGCGGTGTCCATCTCCTCGCGCAGACCGGCCAGGGCGATCGGGTTGGAGCAGTAAGGGCAGGCCAGCGGGCAGCGGTGGGTCAGTTCGAGCAGCAGCGACAGCGGCGCCGGCACGGTCGCGTTCATGCGCGCAGCAGGCGCTTGGCGTGCAGGTGGGCGGCCAGTTCCAGCACGTCGCGCTCGACCTCGCGCGGGTCGGCGTCGAACTCGGCGGCCAATTCCGCGGCGATCGCCGCCAGCGAGCGCGCGCCGTCGCAGCGCGACACGATCGCATGCGCGATCTCGTCCAGTTCGATCACCCGTTCCGGCGCCAGCAGCACCCACTGCGCGCGGGTGCGATCGTGCTGCAGGCGCACGCCGGCGGCCAGCCGCGGGCTGCTGCCGGGCGCCAGCGCACTCATGCCACCGCCTGCGCCGGCGCGGCGGCGAACGCATCCGGCCAGGCGACGCCGGGCTGCACGTAGGCGAAGTGCAGCGCGTCCAGCTGCGACCACAGCACGCCGCACTTGAAGCGCAGCGCATCCTTGACCAGTCGCTGCTTCTCCGCGGTGTCGGCGTGGCGCTTGACGTAGTCCAGGGCGAAATCCGAATCGCGCGGCGCCTCGTGCAGGCGGTGCTCGAAATACGCCAGCGCCTCGCGCGAGACGAAATCGTAGTGCTGCAGCATGCCGGCGACGCGGCGGCCGATGATGCCCGGCGCGAACAGTTCGGTCAGCGACGAGGCGATCGCCTCCAGCAGGCTCTTCTCGCGCACGAAGTGCAGGTAGGCCTGCACCGCGAAGCGGGTGCCGGGCAGCAGCGCGCGGCCAGACTGCACCAGCTCGCGGTCCAGGCCGAGCGCATCGGTCAGGTGCAGCCAGCGCGCGATGCCGCCTTCGCCCTCGGCGCTGCCGTCGTGGTCGACGATGCGCTGGCGCCAGATCCGGCGCAGCGCCGGGTCGTCCATGCGTGCCAGGATCGCCGCGTCCTTCAGCGGGATGCAGCGCTGGTACTCGTAGCGGTTCAGTGCCCAGGCCTGCACCTGGCCACGGTCGAGCCGGCCGCTGTGCAACCGGGCGTGGAACGGATGTTGGTCGTGGTACAGGCGCGCACCGATCGCGCGCAGGTCCGCTTCCAGCTGCTCGGGACTGCGCAATGCTGCGCCTACCGGCTGATTCACAGGGTGATCTCCATGCCGTCGTGAGCGACGTCCCAGCCGTGCGCGGCCGCCGCCGCGCGTTCGGCCGATCCGGCGTCGAGGATCGGGTTGGTGGTGTTGATATGGATGAAGACCTTGCGCGCCACGTCCAGGTCGGCGAACGCGCGCAACGTGCCCGCCTCGCCGTCGACGCTGAGGTGGCCCATGCGCTGGCCGGTCTTGGCGCTGACCCCGAGCCGCACCAACTCGTCGTCGCGCCACAGGGTGCCGTCGAAGAACACCAGTTCGGCGCCGCGCAGGCGCGCGCGCAAGGCACCGGTCATCGCCGCGCAGCCGGGGATGTAGTGGAGGCGGTGGCGGCCATCGTCGATGGTCAGTCCCAGCGTTTCTTCTGCCGAGCCGGCCAGGTCGCCGCTGTGGCGGCCCTCCATGAACAACGGTACCTTGCCCGGCACCGCGAACGCGGTCACCTGCAGGCCGAGCAGCGACAACGGCGTATCCAGCGCGAAGGCGTGGCGATGCACGTAGGCCGGGTGCAGCGCATCGAACACCGGGTTCTGCGCCAGCAGGTCGAGCACGCGTGTGCTTGCGTACAGATCGAAGCGCTGGCTCTCGCGCATCGACAGCAGGCCGGCGACATGGTCGATCTCGCCGCTGGTCAACAGCACCGCCTCGATCGGGGAATGGCGCAGGTCGCGTTGCGGCCACAGCGCCGGAGTCGCCAGCAGTTGCTGGCGGAAGTCGGGCGAGGCGTTGATCAGCAGCCAGCGCTGGCGGTCGACGCTCACCGCGATGCTGGCCTGGGTCCGACGTTGGGCACCCTCACGTTGCTGCCAGGCCCGCTGGCTCGCGGGCGTATGGCAGTTCCACTGCGGGTGCCCCCCGCCGGCCGCCGATCCCAATACGATGAGGTGCATCCTGTCTCCGTTTATGGCGCCAGGCCGTTCACGCATCGGTCTCGGGAAAGCGGCTTGCGCGCGATCAAAGTTCGCCGGAGGCGTAGCAGTTGATTTCCGCGCCTACGCAGATCTCGCGGATCAGCGGCTTGTTCCACTTTTTCATGGGCTTGTTCATAAACGTTCCTCTTGGAGTGCGACGATGGAGCGACGCCAAGCGTATCCACTTGCGGCGGGCGTCACGGCGTGAGCGTCGAGGATAGGCCGGCGCCATGCGGCGGGTGTGAAATTTCCCATAACGCCATTCCAGATCGTCAGCCGGTCACAGTGAGGTCCTGGTGCGTACGCCGGGCGTGGCGCTGCACGCCGGCGGCGCTGCGCAATTGTGAACAAGCGCGCAAGCACGCTAGTGTAGGCGGCACCGCTTCGCCACGACCGTCCGTCCTTGACTCACTCTTCCCCTACTGGCCTGGAAGCGCTGCTGCAGCGTCCGGCGGCGGCGGCACTGGCGCCTGCGCTGCGTGAGGCGCTGCTGCAGGCATGGTACGTGCAGCAGCCGGAACCGGCCGCGCGCGCGCCGTGGCCGGTGTTGGCCGATACCCTGGACGCGCTGGCGCTGCTGTCCGCCGACGAGGCGGCGCTGCTCGCCGCGCTGCTGTTCGATCTGCCGGTGCTGCGCGCGCAGCTGGCGAAGTTGCCGGTCGCGCCGCCGGCACGGGTGCAGGCGGTCGGCGGCCTGCTCGATGCGCAGGACGCGGCCGACCAGGTGTGGGCGCTGCATGCCGGGCGCGAGGCCGGGCGTAACAGCGAAGGCCTGCGCCGGTTGCTGCTGTCGATCGTGCAGGACCTGCGCGTGGTGCCGATCCTGCTGGCGCGGCAACTGGCGAAGATGCGTGTGGCCGACAAGCTGCCCGAGGCGCCGCGCCGCGCGCTGGCGCAGCTGACCCGCGATATCCACGCGCCGCTGGCCAATCGCCTGGGCATCTGGCAGCTGAAGTGGGAATTGGAAGACCTGGCGTTCCGCCACCTGGAGCCGGACACCTATCGGCGCATCGCGCGCGAGGTGGACGAGAGCCGGGTGGCGCGCGAGCGCTACATCGCCGCGGTCAAGAAGATCCTGTCCAAGGCGCTGGACGCGCAGGGCCTGCGCGCGGAGATCAGCGGCCGGCCCAAGCACATCTACAGCATCTGGCGGAAGATGCAGAAGAAGCGGCTGGCCTTCGACCAGTTGTACGACCTGCGCGCGGTGCGGGTGATGGTCGACGACGTCGCCGCCTGCTATGCCGCGCTGGGCGTGGTACATGCGCTGTGGGCGCCGCTGCCCAGCGAGTTCGACGACTACATCGCCCGGCCCAAGGCCAACGACTACCGTTCGCTGCACACCGCCGTGGTCGGCCCGGAGGGGCGCACGATTGAGGTGCAGATCCGTACCCACGAGATGCACGCGCAGGCCGAGCTGGGCGTGGCCGCGCACTGGAAGTACAAGGAAGGCGCCAAGGGCGCGGAGAAGGCGTTCGACCGCAAGATCACCTGGATGCGGCAGCTGCTGGAGCAGTCGCAGGACGGCGAACAGGGCGGGCTGGCGGCCGCGCTCGATGCCGAGCTGGTCGAGGACCGGGTCTATGCGCTGACCCCGATGGGCGAGGTGATCGACCTGCCGCAGGGCGCCACGCCGCTGGATTTCGCCTACCACGTGCACACCATGGTCGGGCACCGCTGCCGCGGCGCCAAGGTCAACCACCGCATCGTGCCGCTGACCCACAAGCTGCGCAGCGGCGACCGTGTCGAGATCCTCACCGGCAAGGAAGCCGCGCCGCGCCGCGACTGGCTGCTGCCGGCCAACGGCTACCTGGCCAGCGGCCGCTCGCGCGACAAGGTGCGCGCCTGGTTCCACAAGCTCGACCGCGCGCGCAACGTGCAGGCCGGCAAGGACCTGCTCGAGCGCGAACTCAAGCGCCTGGGCCTGCAGCACGCCGACCTGTTGCCGGCGGCGAAAAAATTCCATGCCGACGGCATCGAGGAGTTGTACCTCCAGGTCGCGCTGGGCGATGTGGGCCCCAGCCAGGTCGGGCGCGCCCTGCATGAGGCCGAGCGCGCCGCGGCCCAGCCGCTGGCCCCGGCCGCGCCGCGGCCGCCGGCGCGGCGCGGCGCGCCGGCCAAATCCAAGTTCACCGTGCAGGGCGTGGGCAATCTGCTGGTGCAGCTGGCGCGTTGTTGCCAGCCGGTCGCCGGCGAGCCGATCGCCGGTTACCTGACCCGCAGCCGCGGCGTCACCGTGCACCGTGTCGACTGCGCCGCCTTCGCCCGGCTCGCCGCCAGCCATCCGCAGCGGGTGCTGCCGGTGGAGTGGGGCCAGGCCGGCGGCGGCTACCAGGTCGACGTGCTGGTGCGGGCGATGGACCGGCGCTGGCTGCTCAAGGACATCACCAACCTGATCGCGCAGGAGGACGCGCACGTGCTGGAGATCAACAGCGACAACGTGCGCGACAGCGGCCGCACCCAGCTGCGCTTGCGGCTGAGGGTCGGCGACTACGGGCAGCTGTCGACCCTGCTCGGCAAGCTCGACGCGCTGCCCGGCGTCGACGAGGCGCGGCGCCTGGGCTGAGCCGCGCACCGCGCCGCGCGGGCGCAGGCCGCATGCTCGGGCTTGGCGTGGCGCCCGGCCGGCTGCCTGACCGGGCCGCGCGCGCGCCGACGTGCCGACCGGGTGCGCCGCGCCTGGGTACGCGCGGTGCGGCGTCGCCGTCCGTGCGCCGATCGACGCACGTGCACCGGTTCGTCTGTGCCGCGCCCAGCCAGCACGACGTGGCGGCCCGGCCGCATTGACGGGGCGTGGCCGCGGACGCGCGCTAAGCTTGTGCGGTGAGCAAAACGCCAGATCAGGTCAGGCACGAACGCCGGCGCATGCCGCGGCCGGCGCCGCTGTGGCGCGACCGCCGCGTCTGGCGCTGGGCGTTGGCGGCCTTGCTGCTGGTGGCGATGGCCATGGTGGGGTTGCGTCGCCCGCTGGCCGATCTGCTGTGGCCGGAGACGCGCATCCAGCAACTGCTCGACCAGGGTCACGCCGCATTGCGCGCCGGCCGCCTCAGCGTGGCCGACGGCAGCGGCGCGCGCGAGCACTTCGAGGCGGCGCTGGCGCTGGATGGCGACCGCCTGCAGGCGCGCGCCGGGTTGGCCGCGACCGGCCGCGCCGCGCTCGGGCAGGCGCGTGCGGCGTTGGCCGCCGGGCGCTACGCGCAGGTGCGCTCGGCAGTGGCGCTGGCGCGCGTGTTGCAGGTGCCGCGCGCCGAGGCCGAGCGCATCGACGCCGCACTGCGCCGGCGCGAGGCCGCGCATGCCGGGCTCGATCACCTGCTGCAACGGGCGGCGCAGGCACGCCGCGAGGGCCGCCTGGACGGCGCACCCGATGCGGCCCTGCCGCTATACCGGCAGGTGCTGGAATTCGCCCCGGAACGCACCGAGGCGCTGGAGGGCCGCGAGGATGCGCTGTCGGAACTGCTGCAGCGCGCGCGGACCGCGTTGGCGCGCGGCGAGGTGACGGCGGCGGCGGCGCTGGTGGGCCGCGCGCGCGATTACGACCCCGGGCACGTCGAGTTGCCGGCGGCGCAGGCGGGCCTGAATCGTGCGCTGGAATCACTGCAGCGCCAGGCCGAGCTTGCCCTGCGCCGGCAGCGGCTGGACACGGCGGCGCGTGCCTTCGCCACGCTGCGCGCCGCCGCGCCGGATGCCGTGGGCGTGGGCGACGGCGAGGAACGCGTAGCCGCGGCGTATGCGGCGCAGGCCACGCGCGCCGCCGCCGATTTCCGCTTCGCCGAGGCCGAGCGCGCCTTGCAGAAAGGGCAGCCGCTGGCGCCGGACAGCCGCGCGTTGGCCGACGCACGGCAGGCGCTGGCGCGCGCGCGGCAGGCCCAGGCCACGTTGCAGTCGCGGCTGTCGCCGGCCGAGCGTTCAGCCCGCCTGCAGGCGGCGTTGGCGGCATTGCAGGCGGCCGCGGCCCGCGGCGACTGGCTGACCCCGCCCGGCGCCAGCGCCTACGACACGCTGCTCGTGGCGCAGGTGCTCGCGCCGCGCGATGCGCGCGTGCGCAGCGCCGAACAGCGCGTGCTGGCCGCGCTGCGGCGCTGCTTCGACGACGAACTGCGCGGCAACCGGGTGCTGGCGGCAAGCGCCTGCTACGACGCATGGCGCGCGCTGGCGCCCGGCGGCGACGGCGTGGCGGCGGCACAGCGCCGCCTGGCGTATCGCTGGCTCGCGGTCGGCGACGAGCGCTTGAGCGCCGGCGATGCCGAGTTCGCGCGCCAGGCGCTGCGCCGCGCCCGCGCGATCGATCCGGCCACGCCGGAGCTGGCGGCGTTCGCGCGCCGCCTGCGCCGCTTGTCGCCCGGGCGCTGAGCGCGTCCGCGCGGCATCCGACCTTGTAGGTGGCGTTGCAGCCCCGGTGGTTGCCGAAGCCTGCTATTTCGCCGCTGCTTCTGTCGCGGTCGATGGCCCGAGTCCGGACGGAACCGCTCCTACGGCAGCTGGCCGGCGCACTGTTGGCGCTTCTTCCGACGCGATCCGAAACCGTCGGGTCCATCGCTTCGTTCCTCGCCACTCCCACAGGGACTTGTCGCTAGCCTGCTGGGCGCACTGTGGGAGGAGCTTCAGCCGCGACGCTTTACCGGTAGAGCGTCGCGGCGATGGCCCGACGCCGGCCAGAGCCGCTTCCGTCCGGGCTTGCGGGGCAGCAACCGGGTGTTGCCGGTTTCGCAGCCGCCCTAGCCGAGAAATACCTGCCGCACCGTGGCGCGCGCCGCGTCCAGCGAGAAGTGCGTGGCGATGTTGCGCAGGCCGTTGCCGGCCAGGGTGTTCCACAGCGTCTCGTCGGTGTACAGCTGCGCCAGCGCGGCGACGAACTGCGGCGCGCTGTCGGCGATCAGCACGTCCTCGCCGTGGCGCAGGTGCATGCCTTCCACCGCGCACGGCGTGGCCACCACCGGCTGGCCGTGGGCCATGCTGAGGTTGACCTTGCCCTTGACCCCCGCGCCGAAGCGCAACGGCGCCACCGCGATGCGCATTCCGTCCATGTAAGCGCTGATGTCCGGCACGTGTCCGAGCAATTCCACCCCGGGCGTGGCCGCGCCGAGGCGGCGGATGTCGTCGGGCAGGTCGGCGCCGATGCAGTGGAAGCGCAGCGCCGGCAGCAGCGCGCGCAGCGGTGCGAACACCTCCTGCAGGAACCAGCGCACCGCGTCCACGTTGGGCGCATGGCGGAAGCCGCCGACGAACACCAGGTCGCGGCGCTGCGCCCAGGGCAGGCCCGGCCCCGCGACTTCGTGCAGGTTGGAGATCAGCGCGGTGCGCAGCTGCGGCGCTTCGCACCGCAGCTGCTCGCGCTCCACCTCGCTGACCAGCACGGTGACGTCGACCTGGGCCATCACCTCCAGCTCGCGCGCGCGGGTGCGCTCGGCCTCGCGCAGCAGGCGCGCGTCGCCGGCCAGTTCGGCGCCGCGGCGCTCGCGCAGGTAGTGCAGGTCCACGGTATCGAACAGCCGGCGCGCCTGCGGCGCGTAGCGGCGCAGCAGCGGCAGGCAGGCGTGGGCGACGTGGTGGCGCACCAGCAGCACGGCGTGGAAGCGCGCGCCGTGTTGCCGCAGGAACCCGCCCAGGTGCTTCAGGTACGGCGCGTACCACACCTCCACGCCGAGCCGCTGCAAGGCCTCGCTGTGGCGGCTGGCGTACTCGCTGCCGCTGGGCACGAGCACCACGTGCGCGCCTTCCTGCAGCAGCAGGCGGATCAGGTTGAGCTGGCGCAGCGAGGCCGAATCGCGGTCCGGCTGCGGCAGCCCTTCGTCGACGATCAGCACCTGGCGCTGGCGCCGGTGCAACTGCGCCGGGGTCGGCATGGTGCCCGGCGCCAGCTGCTGCGCCAGCACGCTGGCCCATTTGGCCGCGAACACGCCGCGGTTGCGCACCTGGTAGGCCTTGATGCCGCTGCCGGTATCGGTGCCGTTGCTGGCGCCCTCGTCGTGCACCACCCGGCTCGCCGGCTGCAGCAGGGTGCGCAGCCCGGCGCCGCGGACCGCGAAGGCGAGGTCGGTGTCCTCGTAGTAGGCCGGCGTGTAGCGCGTGTCGAAGCCGCCCAGCGCCAGGAAGCGTGCGCGCTCGATCGCCAGCGCCGCGCCGGCGCCGTAGTCGATGTCGCGCAGGTAGGCGTAGCGCGGGTCCTCCGGCGATTCGAAGCGGCCGTAGCTCCAGGCGCTGCCGTCGGCGAAGACCACGCCGCCGGCTTCCTGCAGGCGTCCGTCCGGATACAGCAATTGGGCGGTGACCAGCCCGGTCTGCGGCACCTGCGCGAAGGTGTCCAGCAGCGCATCCAGCCAGCCTGGTTGCGGCACCGTATCGTTGTTGAGGAATACCAGGTAGCGGCCGCGCGCGCGCGCCGCGCCGTCGTTGCAGCTGGCGATGAAGCCGCCGTTCTGCGCCCGGACGTGGTAGTGCAGGCCCTGGATCTGCGGCAGCCACTGCACGGTCTCGTCGCTGCTGCCGTCGTCGATCACCAGGACCTCGCAGGCGGCCGCCGGCGGATGCGCGGCCAGCGCGCGCAGGCAGGCGAGGGTATGCGCGACGTGGTCGTAGACCGGGATCACGATGCTCGCCAGCGGCGCGTCGCTGGCCGGCACCGCGAACGCGGCGAACGGCTGCGGCGCCACTGCGAACAGCGTGCGCCGCGGTGGCGGCAGCGGTTGCGCATGCACGCGCAACCGCTGCCAGGTGCTGCGCCAGCCGCGCGTGCGCAGGCTGGCCAGGCCGCGCCGGAGCAGGCCGGTCAAGCGGTTCAGGGCGTAGCGTGCGTTCGCCCAGGACATCGACATCCGTTGCAACTCCAGCTTAAACAAAGGGGTCCCTGCGCCGCGCTGCCTGCTGGCCTGCGCTAGACTCGCCGGAATTCACATTCTCGCATCCCTGTGCCACGACGCTACGACGATACCGACGCCGACGATCTCGACTGCGGCGCCCCGCCCTGGCGCCGGGGCCTGCTCACCTGGGGCCTGGCCGCGGCCGCGCTGAGCCTGGGTTTCCTGATCCCCTATACGGTGTATCTGAACAAGCAGGTGACGCAGCGTTTCGGCGAGTTGCGCTGGCAGATTCCGACCCGGGTCTACGCCCGTCCGCTGGCGCTGGCGGCGGATACGGCGATGGACGCGCAGACGTTGAAGACCGAACTGGATGCGGCCAGCTATCGCGAGGACGCCGGCGCGCAGCGCCCCGGGACCTACCAGCAGGACGGTAGCCGCTTCGTCATCGCCAGCCGCGGCTATGTCGATGTCGACGGCAGGGTCGCGCCCAAGCGGGTGGAGGTGAGCCTGTCCGGCGGCCGCGTGATGGCGCTGCGCGACGCGCAGACGCGTAAGTCGCTGCAGGCCGCGCGGCTGGACCCGGCGCGGATCGCCACCTTGTACGGGCAGAAGCAGGAAGAGCGGCGGCTGGTGCGGGTGGACGAAGTGCCCGAACTGCTGGTCACCGGCCTGCAGGCGGTGGAGGACCGCGACTTCAACTACCACCATGGCATCGACCTCAGCGGCATGCTGCGCGCGGCGTGGGTGATGGCGCGCTCCGGCGGCAAGAGCCGGCAGGGCGCCAGCACCCTGACCCAGCAGCTGGCGCGCAGCGGCCTGCTCGGCATCGGCAAGGAACAGACGCTCACCCGCAAGTTCAACGAGATCCTGTACGCGCTGATCATGGAGGCGCGCTACGACAAGCGCACCATCCTGGAGGCCTATCTGAACCAGGTGTACCTGGGCCAGCGCGGCAGCCAGGCGATCCACGGCGTGGCCTCGGGCGCGGAGTTCTGGTTCGGGCGCGAACTGGACGCGTTGCCGCCGGAACAGGTGGCGCTGCTGATCGGCCTGGTCAAGGGGCCGTCCTACTACGATCCGCGGCGCTTCCCCGAGCGTGCGCTGGACCGGCGCAACTTCGTGCTCGGCAAGCTGCGCCAGAGTGAGCTGATCGACGAACCCACCTATCGCCAGGCGCTGGCCGCGCCGTTGGGCGTGCCGGCCAATCCGGGCCTGGTCGCGGCCAACCGCTTCCCCGCGTATGTGGACCTGGTGCGCCGCCAGCTGGCGCGCGACTACCCGGAAAGCGCGCTGCAGGGCGCCGGGCTGAGCGTGCTGACCGGCATGTCGCCGTCGGCGCAGGCCTATGCCGAGGGCGCGGTGACGCGCACCCTCAGATCGCTGGAGACCAACAAGAAGCGGCCGCCGCTGCAGGCCGGCCTGGTGCTCACCGACACCCACAACGGCGACGTGCTGGCGGTGGTCGGCGGCCGCGACGTGTCGCAGCCCGGTTTCAACCGCGCGATCGAGGCGCAGCGCCAGGTCGGCTCGCTGCTCAAGCCGTTCGTGTACCTGCTGGCGCTGGCGCAGCCGGATCGCTACTCGCTGGCCAGCTGGGTCGATGATGCGCCGGTGACGGTGCAGCTCAGCCGCGGCAAACGCTGGACCCCGGGCAATGCCGACAACCGCAGCCACGGCGCGGTGCGCCTGCTCGATGCGCTGGCGCATTCGTACAACCAGGCCACGGTGCGGATCGGCATGCAGGTCGGGCCGGAACGGGTGGCGCAGCTGATCCGGGTGCTGGCCGGCATCGAGGCCGAGATCAACCCGTCGCTGATCCTGGGCGCGACCGACCAGAGTCCGTACGCGATGGCGCAGCTGTACCAGTTCCTCGCCTCCGGTGGCGAGATCCAGCCGCTGCACGCGGTGCGCGGCGTGCTCGATCCGCAGGGCAAGCTGCTCAAGCGCTACGACAAGACCCCGGCGCCGGCGCAGGAAGGCGATTCCGTCGCCGCCAACCTGGTCGGGCTGGCATTGCAGCAGGTGGTCAGCAACGGCACCGCGCGGCAGTTGGTCGGCGACGGCCTGGGCCGGCTGTTCCCGGCCGGCAAGACCGGCACCAGCAACGATGGCCTGGACAGTTGGTTCGCCGGCTACACCGGCGATCACCTGGCGGTGATCTGGGTCGGTAACGACCAGAACAAGCAGACCGGCCTGTACGGCGCCACCGGCGCGATGCGGGTATGGTCGGGTGTGTTCGCGCGGCTGCCGAGTTCGCCGCTGATGGTGCAGGGCAAGGGCATCGATTGGCAATGGATGGATCCGGCCGGCACCGGCAGTACCGACGCCAGCTGTCCTGGCGCGCGGCAGTTCCCGTTCGTGGTCGGCTTCGCGCCGGGGTATGCGCCGTGCGCGCCGCCGCAGGCGCTGCCCGAGGCGGCGCCGCCGGTCGCGGGCGAGAGCCAGGGCGGCGGCTGGCGCAGCTGGTTTGGCCTGGACAATACGAAAGAAACGCCGCCCCCTGCCGACGCGGCGTCCATGCCGCCGGCGCAATGACCCCCGGATGCCTGCCATGACCCGATACGCTCCCGCCGCCGTCGCCCTCAGCCTGTTGCTGGCCTCCTGCGTCAGCGTGCCGCCGCCGCCGCCACCGCCGCCGCCGGTGGACACGACCACGCCGGCGCAGCGGATGGCGGCGATCGAGGCCAGTG
Organism: Xanthomonas theicola; assembly: GCF_014236795.1. Lineage (NCBI taxonomy): Bacteria > Pseudomonadati > Pseudomonadota > Gammaproteobacteria > Lysobacterales > Lysobacteraceae > Xanthomonas > Xanthomonas theicola. The sequence goes on from NZ_CP049017.1 coordinate 924,520, forward strand.
GCGGCATCGACGACACCGAACTGAGCGTGCAGCCGCTGCGCGACCCGCAGGTCGAAGACCTGCGCGACGGCGCCAAGCGCAAGCGTGCGGCGGGCGACCTCGCCGGTGCGGCGGCGGCGCTGGACCAGGCCTTGGCGCTGGTGCCGGACGACCCGACGCTGCTGCAGGAACGCGCCGAACTGGCCTTGTTGCTGAAGGACGACGCGCAGGCCGAGGCCTTCGCCAAGCGTGCCATCGACCTGGGTTCGCAGACCGGCCCGCTGTGCCGGCGGCATTGGGCGACGATCGAGCAATCGCGCCTGGCCCGCGGGCAGAAGGAGAACGCCGTGTCCGCGCATGCGCAGATCCAAGGCTGTACGGTGCCGGGCATCAAGCGGTTTTGAGGCATTGATCGGGACTCGGGACCGGGGACTCGGGACTCGGAACAGCGCAGCGCTGGTTGCTTCATTGCCATGGCAAGGGCGCGCGGCGCCGACCGATCGCGAGTGCACCATCAGTCCACAGCCAGCCGCTTTCCAGGGTCCCCAGTCCCGAGTCCCGAACCTGCAATGTCCCTCAGCCACGCCAGCACCGAAGCCCTGAGCGAAGGCGGTGCGCTCGCCCGCCAGCTCGACGCGTTCGTGCCGCGTGCCGCGCAGTTGCGGCTGACCGCGGCGATCGCCGAGGCTTTCGAACAGCGAGACGTGCTGCTCGCCGAGGCCGGCACCGGCACCGGCAAGACCTATGCGTACCTGGTGCCGGCGCTGCTGTCGGGGCTGAAGACCATCGTCTCCACCGGGACCCGCGCGCTGCAGGACCAGCTCTACCACCGCGATCTGCCGCGGGTGCGCGCGGCGCTGGGGGTGGGCCTGAACAGCGCGCTGCTGAAGGGCCGTGCCAACTACCTGTGCAGGTACCGGCTGGAGCAGGCCAAGGGCGAGCCGCGCTTCACTTCGCGCGAGCAGATCGCCCAATTCCAGCGCATCGTCGCCTGGAGCGGACGCACCCGCTTCGGCGATATCGCCGAACTGGACGCGCTGCCCGACGATTCGCCGCTGCTGCCGATGGTCACTTCGACCGTGGACAACTGCCTCGGCACCGAATGCCGGTTCTGGGGCGAGTGCTTCGTGGTGCAGGCGCGGCAGCGCGCGCAGGCCGCCGACGTGGTGGTGGTCAACCATCATCTGCTGCTGGCCGATCTGGCGCTGAAGCAGGAAGGCTTCGGCGAGATCCTGCCCGGCGCGCAGGCCTTCGTCATCGACGAGGCGCACCAGTTGCCGGAACTGGCGGCGAACTTCTTCGGCGAGGGCTTCGGCATGCGCCCGTTGCAGGAGCTGGCGCGCGATTGCCTGGCCGAGAGCCGCCATGTCGCCGGCGCGCTGGCCAGCCTGCAGGCGCCGGTGCAGGCGCTGGAACAAGCCCTGCGCGAACTGCGTGCGGCGATGGACGGGCTGCCGGCGCGCGGCACCCAATGGCGCTTGCTGGCCAAGCCCCAGGTACGTGACGGCTTCGACGCGCTGCTGGCGGAACTGGCCCGCTTGCAGGACAGCCTGGCGCTGCTGCGCGAGGCCTCGCCCGGCTTCGACGCCTGCGCCGCGCGCGCGCAGGAGATGCGCGCGCGGCTGGGCCACTGGCTCGGCGACGATGCGCCGGTCGCCGATTTCGATGCCGAGCCGGCGCCGCCGTCCAGCGACGTGCTGTGGTACGAACTGAGCGCGCGCGGCTTCCGCTGCCAGCGCACGCCGCTGGACGTGTCCGGCCCGCTGCGTGCGCACCGCGAGGCGTCGCACGCGGCGTGGGTGTTCACCTCGGCGACGCTGGCGGTGAAGGGCGAATTCGAGCACATCGCCACCCGCCTGGGACTGCGCGATCCGATGACCCTGCTGCAGCCCAGTCCGTTCGACTGGGCGCGGCAGGCGCTGTGCTACCTGCCGGCGCTGCCCGACCCTAACGCGCGCGGCTTCGGTACCGCGCTGATCGCCGCGCTGCAGCCGGTGCTGCAGGCCTCGCAGGGCCGCGCCTTCCTGCTGTTCGCCTCGCACCGCGCGCTGCGCGAAGCCGCCGAGGCGCTGCGCGACGGGCCGTGGCCGCTGTTCGTGCAGGGCGAGGCGCCGCGCGCGACCCTGCTGCAGCGCTTCCGCGAGTCCGGCAACGGCGTGCTGCTCGGCTCGGCCAGCTTCCGCGAGGGGGTGGACGTGGTCGGCGATGCGCTGAGCGTGGTGGTGATCGACAAGCTGCCGTTCGCCGCGCCGGACGATCCGGTGTTCGAGGCGCGGCTGGACGCGATCCGCCGCGACGGCGGCAACCCGTTCCGCGACGAACAGCTGCCGCAGGCGGTGATCGCGCTGAAGCAGGGCGTGGGCCGGCTGATCCGCAGCGAGACCGACCGCGGCGTGCTGGTGCTGTGCGATCCGCGGCTGCTGTCCAAATCCTACGGCCGCACCTTCCTGGAGTCGCTGCCGCCGTTCGCGCGCACCCGCGACGTCGAGGACGTGCGGGCGTTTTTTGCGTCGGGACGCGGGACTGGGGACTGGGGACTCGAAGAAGCGGAAGCACATTGAGCGCGACACAGCGTTATTGCGCTCCAATGTCCAGACTACTGGGCGCTGTGCGCTTCTAGTCCCGGGCGTGCAGCGATGGATGCTAGGCTTCCCGCTTTTCCGGGTCCCCAGTCCCGAGTCCCCAGTCCCGGCTCCTTATGAACATCCTCGCCTTCGAAACCGCCACAGAAGCCCTGTCCGTCGCCGTGCATGTCGATGGTGCGGTGCGCGAGCGCTTCGAGCTCGCGCCGCGCCGGCATGCCGAGCTGGCGCTGCCGTGGGCCGAGCAGTTGCTGGCCGAGGCCGGCCTGGTGCGCGGCCAGCTCGATGCGATCGCGTTCGGCCGCGGCCCCGGCGCGTTCACCGGCGTGCGCCTGGCGATCGCGCTGGCGCAGGGCATCGCCCTGGCGCTGGACCTGCCGGTGCTGCCGGTGTCCACCTTGCATGCGCTGGCCCTGCGCGCGCCGGCCGACGCGCCGCAGGTGCTGGCCGCGATCGATGCGCGCATGGGCGAGATCTACGCGGCGACGTTCGTGCGCGACGCCGCTGGCGTGCATGCGCTGGGCGCCGAGCGGGTCCTGGCCCCGGACGCGTTCGTGCTGCCCGCGCCGGATGCGCACTGGCACGGCGTCGGCAGCGGCCTGGCGGCGATCGACGGCGCCTTGCAGCGGCGCCTGGGGGCGCAGTTGCGCACTGCCGATGCGCAGGCCTTGCCGCATGCCGCCGACGTGCTCGTTCTGGCGCTGGCTGCGCATGCGCGCGGCGAAGCGATCGCGCCGGAACGCGCCGAACCGGCCTATCTGCGCGACAACGTGGCGCTGACCGTGGCCCAGCAGCAGGCGCAGCAGGCCGCGCGATGAGCGCAGCCGACGCCGAACGCGCGCTTCAGTGGACCGACGGCACCTCGATGGCGTTGTGTCCGGCGCACAGCCTGTGGCATCGGACGGCTTGGATGCCGCCGACCAATGACCGCCATTGCAACTGGTAGCGCTGCGGCCATCTCGACAGCACCGGTACGTGCTTGGACATCGGCAACGCCGTGCGCCAGGCGCTGCAGCGCTACCTGGAAGGGGCGGCGTTCAGCGGCAGCCACGCCCGCGCTCGGCCGGCAACGGCTCGCTGATGGGCTGGTGCCGGTGGCGATGTACGGCGTGCACCGCCCCGGGCTGCTGGCCGAACGCGCGGCGGACAGCGCGTGGACCACGCATGCGGCCCGAGGCCCTGGATGCTTGCCGGTCTTCGCGTTCCGGCTGCGCGCGGCCCTGTGCGGCGGCGATCGTGCGCAGGCGCTGCAAGCGCCGTCGGTGGCGCTGGACACGCCGACGCTGCGTGCACTGGCCGTCCGCGACCGTGCCGCCGTGCCGCCCGCGCAGATCCGCGGCGGCGGTTACGTGGTCGATGCGCTGTCGGCGGCGCTGGGGGTGCTTGGCCGGCACCGATCGTGTTGCCGACGCAATGCTGCGCGCGGCCGACCGCGGCGACACTGCCGCGACCGCCGCGGCGATCTGCGGGGCAACTGGCCGGCGCGTTCCACGGTATCGACAGCATCCGCGCCGCCTGACGCGCGCAGGTCGCGGCGGGGATCCTCGAGCTGGCCGATCGCCTGCACCAGACCAGCGTAGCGGGGTGAGTGCGGGCAGGCGGCCGGCCGTCCTTGGCCGGCGCTCCCGGAGATCGCAGGTTCGGTCAATCGTCGTAGCCGATGCGCAATCGCAGCGAGCGCGGTGCCTGGCGCAGCAACGCCGCGCCAGGCACTGGCCGCTGCCATGGGGGCCATGCCGCCACTACGCGTGCCGCCATGGCGGCCGGCGGCAGGCCCGCCGGGTGCGGCGGCGCGCGGGTGCCGCATCCGCCAGCCGGTCACGGCGCCGCGCCGGCGCCGCGCCGCGCCGCGGCGCCCGGCTCAGCGGTCGTCGTGCAGCGTGCCGCCGGGCAGGAATACCCAGGTGCGGGTCACTTGCAGGATGTCGATGTCGTCCTTGGTACGCGGCAGCGGCGGGAACGGCTGCGCCAGCTGCACCACGCGCAGCGCCGCGGCATCGAGCACCGGCACGCCGCTGGAGCGCAGGATGCGGCTGCTCTCGACGCTGCCGTCGCGGCGCACGCCCACGCTGATCACCACCTGGCCGCCGAGCCGCTGCCGGCGCGCCGCGTCGGGATAGTTGAGGTTGCCGACGCGTTCGGCGCGGTCGACCCAGGCCCGCAGGTAGTTGGCGTAGGCGTACTCGCGGGTGCTGGCGGAGACGAACTTGCGGTTCGGGCGCTTGGCGTACTGTTCCGAACGCAGGTGCACCTCGGCGGCCAGACGCGCCATCTCCGCGTCGCGCTGTTCGCGCTGCGCGTCCACCGGTTGGGTGGGCGCGTCGGTGCGCGGCTGGGTCTGCGGCGCTGGTTGCGGCCGTTCGCCGCGCGCGCTGCTGACCACGCGCGGGGCCGGCGCCGGCGCCGGCGCGGCGGTCTGCGCGCGCAGCGCCTGCGGCGCCAGGCCGTCGCGCTGCTGCGGCACCACCCCGGGCTGGCTGTCGCGCGGGCGCTGCGCCTTGGCGTGCTCGCCGCCGCCCCGCTGGTTGGCCTGGGCCAGGAAGTCGGCCTGTTTCGGCGTCAGTGGCGTGCTGGTCTGGCTGAAGATCACGTCCAGGGTCGGTACCAGCGGCGCGTCGTCGTCCACCGCGAAGCCGACCCCCAGGATCAGCAGGCCGTGCACGATCAGCGACAGCACCAGCGTGGCGCCGAGCCGTTCGCGCTCGCCGATGCGCGGCGCGGGCGTCGCGGCGGCCGTGCTCATCGCGCCGGGTAGGCCTCGATCGCGTCGAACAGCAGCCCGGCGATGTTCAGTCCGAACCGCGCGTCCAGTTCGCGCACGCAGGTGGGACTGGTGACGTTGACCTCGGTCAGGTAGTCGCCGATCACGTCCAGGCCGACGAAGCGCATGCCGCGCCGCTTCATCTCCGGGCCCACCTGGCCGGCGATCCAGCGGTCGCGCTCGCTCAGCGGGCGGCCTTCGCCGCGGCCGCCGGCGGCCAGGTTGCCGCGGAACTCGTCGCCTTGCGGGATCCGCGCCAGGCAGTAGTCCACCGCCACGCCGTCGACCAGCAGGATGCGCTTGTCGCCGGCGCTGATGTCGGGGATGTAGCGCTGCGCCAGGGCCAGCTTGCGCCCGCCGTCGGTCAGGGTCTCCAGGATCACGTTGAGGTTGGGGTCGCCGGCGCCGCTGCGGAAGATCGAGCGCCCGCCCATCCCGTCCAGCGGCTTGAGCACCGCCTGGCCGTGTTCGAGCACGAACGCCTTGAGCGCGGCCGCGTCGCGGCCGACCAGGGTCGGCGGGCAGCATTGCGGGAACAGCAGCGCCGCCAGCTTTTCGTTGAAGTCGCGCAGACCCTGCGGGTCGTTGACCACCTGCGCGCCGGCGCGCAGGGCCACGCTCAGCACCTGAGTGTCGTACAGGAACTCGGGGTCGAACGGCGGGTCCTTGCGCATCAGCACCACCTGCCCGGTACCGAACGCCAGTTCGGCGAACGCGCCCAGTTCGAACCAGCCGGCCTTGTCGTCGCGCACCTGCAGCGGCGCCGCCTGCGCCAGCGCGCAGCCGTCGCGCAGCGACAGCCCGCCCGGGCGCACGTAGTGCAGCCGGTGCCCGCGGCGCTGCGCTTCCAGCAACATGGCGAAGGTAGTGTCTTTGGCGATCTTGATGCTGGCGATGGGATCCATCACCACGATGACATCGAACGACATGGGGGCACCTGGGAGAGTGGGCGGCAGATGGTAGCGGCTCGGCGGCAGCTGCGTGCGAGGGACCGGGCCACGCGGCCCGGCGGCGCCCCGCGCCAGCGGTCGAACTGTGACATAGTTCGTTCTTGAAAGTGATCCGAAGCGGGGCTGCCACGGCGGCCTTGACAGTAAGAGCCGGTCTTGGGATACATGTCGTTTCGCAGCGACGCCGGATCCGATGAAGCGTCGTGCGCCTGGGGGGCAAGCAATGAGTGAAAACACGGTTGCGGGTGGAGAGCTCGCAGGACTGAGGGTCATGGTGATCGATGACTCGAAGACGATCCGCCGCACCGCCGAGACGCTGCTCAAGCGCGAGGGCTGCGAGGTGGTCACCGCCACCGACGGCTTCGAGGCCCTGGCCAAGATCGCCGACCAGCAGCCGCAGATCATCTTTGTGGACATCATGATGCCGCGGCTGGACGGCTATCAGACCTGCGCGCTGATCAAGGGCAACCAGCTGTTCAAGGCGACGCCGGTGATCATGCTGTCCTCCAAGGACGGCCTGTTCGACAAGGCGCGCGGCCGCATCGTCGGCTCCGAGCAGTACCTCACCAAACCCTTCACCCGCGAAGAGCTGCTGGGCGCGATCCGCACATACGTCAACGCCTGACCAAGGGGAAAGGCAGCATGGCTCGAATCTTGTTGATCGAGGACTCGCCGACCGATCGGGCGGTGTTCACGCAGTGGCTGGAAAAGGCCGGCCACGAGGTGCTGGCCACCGATAACGCCGAGGATGGGCTGGAGATGGTCCGCCAGCAGTCGCCCAGCCTGGTGCTGATGGACGTGGTGCTGCCGGGGATGAGCGGCTTCCAGGCCACCCGCGCGCTGTCGCGCGACGAGGCCACCCGGCACATCCCGGTGCTGATCATCAGCACCAAGAGCATGGAGACCGACAAGGTCTGGGGCATGCGCCAGGGCGCCACCGACTACATCGTCAAGCCGCCGCGGGAGGACGATCTGATCGCCCGCATCAACCAACTGGTCGGCTGACGTGCGTTCGCCGTTCGACATCCTCGAGGCCTACGAGCGGAGCAGCCTGGCGCATGGGGCGCAGATGCCCGAGCGCGCGTTCGACGAGAACATCTGGCGCGGGGTCGGCTTCCGCGTCGGCAACCGGCATCTGGTGTCCAACTTCCGCGAGGTGGTGGAAATCGTGCGCATGCCGCCGATCACCCCGGTGCCGGGCGCACAGCCGTGGCTGCTGGGCGTGGGCAACCTGCGCGGCAACCTGTTCCCGGTGGTGGACCTGAAACAATTCATGGAAGGCCAGCGGACCTCGCTGCTGGAAGGCCAGCGCGTGTTGATCATGCGCCAGAGCGGCGGCGACGTGGCGTTGACCATCGACGAACTGTTCGGCCAGCGCAGCTTCACCGAATCGCAGGCGGTGGCGCCCGGCGAGCTGGCCCACGGCCGCTACGCGCACTTCGTCGACCGCGCGTTCCGCGGCGACAGCAACGACTGGGGCGTGTTCTCGCTGTCGCTGCTGTCGCGCACACCCGAATTCCGTCAAGCCGCCGCCTGAGCGCGCGGCCTGCTTCCGCATCGAAGATCGAGGTCGAATCATGAGCACTGCAGCGGACGCCCCCAAGGCCAGCAAGCTGGGCAGCGTGGGGACGAGTTTCTGGCTGGGCCTGCTGGCGCTGTCGCTGATCGTCTTCGGCGCCAACACCGGCGTGGCCACCTGGCAGGGCAATCGCCTGGCCGGCGCCAGCACTGGCGCGGCCGACCTGCAGGTGCTGTCGCAGCAGCTCGCCAACCAGGGCCGCGATGCGGTTTCCGGCAACCCGGCCACCTACCAGGAGTTCAAACAGACCAAGGCGCGGGTGGAGACCACGGTGGCCGGGCTCAATGCGCGCTACGCCAACCAGACCGGCATCGCCGGCCCGCTGGCCGAACTCAACCGCACTTGGACCCCGCTGGGCAAGAATGCGCAGCAGGTGGTCGACAGCGAGCCGGCGGTGCTGGCGCTGGCCGGCAACGCCGAGCGCTTCGTCGGCGGCGTTCCGCAGTTGCAGGCGCAGCTCAACGAGGTGGTGCGCGCGCTGACCGTCGGCGGCGCCCCCGCCGCGCAGATCTACAACACCCTGCAGCAGGTGGTGGTGGCCGGCACCATGGCCCGCCGCGTCACCGAAATGCGCGCCGGCGGCAGCGGCGCGGCCAGCGCCGGCGATGCGCTGGCGCGCGACTCGGTGGTGTTCGGGCAGATGCTCGACGGCCTGCGCAACGGCAAAGAGGAACTGGGCATCGCGCCGGTGCGCAACGCCGCCGCGCTGACCGCGCTGGAACAGTCGCACGCGCAATGGGCGGAAATGAAGAAGGACCTGGACACGTTGCTGGCCAGCTCGCGCAGCCTGTTCGCCGCGCAGTCCTCGGCCGCTGCGCTGACCGCCGGCTCCAACAAGATGCTCGACGACAGCAAGAAGCTGTTCGACGCGTTCTCCGCGTTCGGCTCCACCCGCGACATCCGCCTGTTCCCGAACTTCTGGCTGGGCGTGGTGTCCGGCCTGCTGGTGCTGCTGTCGATCGTCGGCTTCGTCTGGACCTCGGTGCGCAGCCGTACCCGCGACCAGGAAATCCGCTATCAGACCCAGGTCGAATACAACAGCCGCAACCAGCAGGCGATCATGCGCCTGCTCGACGAAATCAGCTCGCTCGGCGAGGGCGACCTGACCGTCAAGGCCTCGGTCACCGAGGACATGACCGGCGCCATCGCCGACGCGATCAACTACGCGGTCGACGAACTGCGCCACCTGGTGACCACGATCAACGACACCTCGGCCAAGGTCGCCGTGTCCACCGAGGAAACCCAGGCCACCGCGCTGCAACTGGCCGAGGCCGCCGGCCACCAGGCCGAGCAGATCGGCTCGGCGTCCGAGCGCATCAACGAGATCGCCGCCAGCATCGAGCAGGTCTCGCGCAATTCCAGCGAGTCGGCCGAGGTGGCGCAGCGCTCGGTGGTGATCGCCGCCGAGGGCGCCGGCGTGGTCCGCGAGACCATCCAGGGCATGGACCAGATCCGCGACCAGATCCAGGAAACCTCCAAGCGCATCAAGCGCCTGGGCGAATCGACCCAGGAGATCGGCTCGATCGTCGAACTGATCAACGACATTTCCGAGCAGACCAACATCCTGGCGCTCAACGCCGCGGTGCAGGCGGCCTCGGCGGGCGAGGCCGGCCGCGGCTTCGCGCTGGTCGCCGACGAAGTGCAGCGCCTGGCCGAACGCACCTCCGGCGCCACGCGCCGCATCGAAGGCCTGGTGCAGACGATTCAGGCCGATACCAACGAAGCGGTCAGCTCGATGGAGCAGACCACCTCCGAAGTGGTGTCCGGCGCGCGCCTGGCCGAGGACGCCGGCACCGCGCTGACCGAGATCGAACGCGTCTCCAACGCGCTCAACAGCCTCATCAAGAACATCTCCATCGCCGCGCACCAGCAGTCGGCCGCGGCGACCGACATCACCCAGACGATGGACGTGATCCGGCGCATCACCGGGCAGACCTCGCAGGGCGCCGGGCAGACCACCGAATCGATCGGGCGGCTGGCGCAGCTGGCGGCGGACCTGCGGCGCTCGGTCGCCGACTTCAAGTTGCCGGCGTGAGCGGATCGGGACAGGCGGTGAAGGAAGCGCACATGACGTACCGTGAAAAAAACCCGCACTCCGCACGCTGCGCGCCGGCGCGCAGCGGCGCGTGGCCGTGGCCGTCGCCAGGGGCGCGGCGATGAACGCGCTGCGCGACGCGATGAGCCACGCCGCCCTGGGCTGGATCAAGCCCGAGCTGGACGAGACCCTGCGTCAGGTCCGCGGGGAAATCGAGTACTTCGTCGAGGAGCCGGCCGACACCAGCCGCATGCGCTTCTGCGCCGGCTACCTGCACCAGGTGCAGGGCACCTTGCGCATGGTCGAGCTGTACGCGCCGGCGATGGTCGCCGAGGAACTGGAACTGCTGGCCATCGCCGTGCAGAACGGCCAGGCGCCGGACCGCGACGAGGCCTGCGCCACGCTGATGCGCGGCACCGTGCTGCTGCCCGACTACCTGGAGCGCCTGCAGGACGGCCACCGCGACATCCCGATCGTGCTGCTGCCGCTGCTCAACGAGATCCGCGCCGCGCGTGGCGAGCCCGGCCTGAGCGAAGGCGCGCTGTTCGCGCTGTCGCCGGACGCCGGCACCGCCACCGAGGCGGAACTGGACCATGCCCGCGGCAGCCTCAGCGGCCGCAACCGCGAACTGCTCGACACCGTCGGCACCGCGATCAAGGAAGAGCTGCTGCGGGTCAAGGACGCGCTCGACCTGCACCTGCGCACCGGCGGCGACGTCGCCGCGTTGCAGGCCCAGGTGGACGAGCTCGGCAGCGTCGCCGACACCCTCGGGGTGATGGGCCTGGGCGTGGCCCGCGGCGTGGTGGTGCAGCAGCGCGATGCGCTGCGCAGCATCGTCGACGGCCAGCGCCAGGCCGACGAGGGCCTGCTGCTGGATATCGCCGGCGCGCTGCTGTACGTGGACGCCTCGCTCGACGACCAGGTCGCCTACCTCGGCGCCAGCGGCGGCATCCAGGATGATGCCAGCGCCGCCGAGGCGCGGCGCACGGTGGAAGTCCTGGCGCACGAGGCGATCGCCAATTTCGCCGCGGCGCGCGAGCATTTCGTCGCCTTCATCGAGACCGACTGGGAACACGAGCGCCTGACCGACGTGCCGCGCCTGCTCGGCGAGGTCGCCGGTGCGCTGCGCATGCTGGAACTGCCGCAGCCGGCCGATTACCTGGAAGGCGTGCGCCGCTACGTGGCCACCGAGCTGATCGGCAAGCGCCGCGTGCCCAGCGGGCGCCAGCTCGACACGCTGGCCGATGCGATGGCCAGCCTGGAGTACTACCTGGAGGCCTTGCGCGAGCGCCGCCCGGGCCGCGAGGAAATCCTCGACATCGCCCGCAGCAGCCTGGAAACGCTGCGCTACTGGCCGCTGCCGAGCGAGGCGCCGGCGCCTCAGGGCGCAGTGCCGAACCCGGCGGCCGCGCCGCCGGCCGCCGCCAGCGCTGCGGCGTTGCCGCAGGCGCCGTCCTGGGACCTGGCGCCTGCCACGGACGCGTTGGTCGCGACCGGGACGCCGCCGCCGCTGTCGGAGGCGCCGCCGCAGGCACCGCGGTGGACGCTGGACCAGGACAGCACGGCGGCGGCCGCGCAGCGCGGCGGCGACACCGGGCTCGCCGCGGACAAGGGCGCGCGCTCCTTCGACGCCGAACTCGCCGCGGGCAGCGACAGCGCATCCGCCGGGCTGGCGCCGATCAGTTTCGACCCGGTCGCCGCCGAGCAGGAGGAATGGCATGCGGGGACCGAGCCGCTGCAGATCAGCGTCGAGACGCTGGCATTGGAAGGCGATGCGTTCCGCCCCGAAACCGCCGGCGCTGCGCCGGGCGAGACCGCGCCGCATGCCGCCGCCGCCGCGGACGACAGCCTGGCCGCGGCCGGCCACGGCTTCGATCCGGTGGCCGCCGAATCCACCGAGCCCGCTTCCTTCGGGAACGACGACGCCAGCCTGGTCATCGTCGACGCGCCGGCGGCGCCGGCCGACGGCGGCCACGACGACGTGCTGGTGATCGAGCTGGAGGATGCGCCGGCCTTCGCCGACCCAGCGCCGGACGCAGCCGACGCTGTCCACAGCCCCGTCTGGAGCGACGCAGCGGCACCCCTGGCCGCCGGCGACGCCGAGCATGCCGCTGCCGCTGCGCCCGGTCCGTTCGTCGACCTGGCCTGGCCGGCCCCCCCCGTGGAGCCGGAAGCGCCGGTGCCCGACGTGCACACGGCCAGCATCCGGCCGATCGAACTGGACGACGCCTCGGCGGCGTTGCTCGCCGAACTCGACGCCGCCGCCGCCCGCTTCGACCTCGCCGCCGCGGACGCCGCGGCCAGCGCAGTGGACACGGCCGGCGACGCCGCGCCACCGGTGGCCGGCCTGGCCGCGGCGGCGCCGGCCGCCATCGACGGCGGTTTCGTGGACGGCGGCGGCGACATCGACGCCGACATCCGCGAGGTGTTCCTTGAGGAATTCGACGAGGAACTGGTCAACCTCGGCAACCTGCTGCCGGCATGGCGCGCCGCACCGAATCGCCTGGAAAGCCTGCGCCCGATCCGCCGCGTGTTCCACACCCTGAAGGGCAGCGGCCGGCTGGTCGGCGCCCGCGTGCTCGGCGAGTTCAGCTGGAAGATCGAGGGCATGCTCAACCGCGTGCTCGACGGCGCCCGCCCTGCCAGCCCGGCGGTGGTGGGGATGGTCGAACTGGCCTACGAGGTGTTGCCGCAGCTCAACGCCGCGCTGCGCGGGCACGGCGCCATCCGTGCCGACCTGGACGCAATGCAGGCCGTCGCCGAGCGCATCGCCGCCGGCGAGGACGCCCACTACTTCCCCGCCGCGCCGGCGCCGGCCGCCGCCGCGCTGCGCGCCGGCACGCCGGCCGCGGTGGACAGCGTGCTGCGCGAGATCCTCGAAGCGGAGGTCGGCACCCACCTGGAGACGGTCCGCGACTGGCTGCAGCACGCGCCGCAACCGGCCAGCGACGCGCTGCTGCGCGCGGTACACACGATGAGCGGCGCGTTCGCGATGACCGACGTGCCGGAAATCACCGAGGTTACCGGCCCGGCGGAAAGCTACGTCAAGCGCCTGCTGGCGGCCGCTGTCGTGCCCAGCGCCGAAGGCGTGCGTGCGCTCGACGATGCCGCGCGCGCGATCGCCGTCACCATCGAGGAACTGCAGGCGCCGTCGCCGGTGATCCCGCCGTTCACCGAGCTGGCGCAGCGCCTGCAGGCGCTGGCCGCCACGCTGCCGGACGTGCAATGGGCCTCGGTCGCGCACGACGAGGACGACGACGAACCGCAACCGCGCGCCGAGGCGGCGCTGGACCCGCCACCGCTGCAGGCGGTCGAACTCACCGCGGCCGACGACCTGTCGGCCTACCTGGGCGACGCCAGGCGCCTGGATGCGGCCGGAGCCGACACGGAGCGTGCAGCCGCAGCCGCGGTTGCCGATACCGATGTGCCGCTGGCAGCGCCGCCGGTGTCCGACGCCGCGCACGCGCCTGTGCCCGACGGCCACGATGCGGACGGCAGCACGGAAGACGGCATTGCGCAGAACGCCGGCGGCGCAACGGAATCGGACGCGCTCATCGCGCCGTCGGCCGACAGCGACAGCGAGCTTGCCGCGATCGACGCCGACGAACAGGCGCTGCCGGTCCAGGACCGCAAGCTCGGCGAATCGACCGTCGACGCGCCGCTGGCCGATGCGCGCGTGCCGGCGGACAGCGAACCGCCACCGCCGCCGTCGGCAGATGCAGTCGAGGAGCCGGACGCGGCGGCCGGCGACGTCGGCACGCACCACAACCAACCGCCCCAGGACGAGCGGCCCCAGCACGAACCGCCCCAGCACGCACACGACCAGGACCCGCACGCCGCGCATGGCCGCAGCGAGCACGACCGGGAGCCCGATCCGCACGGCCATGCGTTCGGCACCGGGCCGGTGCAGGCGTCCACGCATTGGCACGGTACCGCGCCGGTATCGGCGAACGACGCTGCCGGGCCGCTGCCGGCGGCGGACGACGACGCTGGGTTGGGTGCCGACGCTGCAATGCACGGGCAGGACGACGTGGACGCTGCGACCGCATTGCTGCACGACGCTGCTGCCGATGCCGATGCCGACGCTGCTGCTGACGCCGATGCCGATGCCGATGCCGTCCGGACCGACGCCGATGCGCATCCGGCCGCTGCCGAAGCGGCCGCCGCGCAGCACGGCCAGGCGCCGGCGTCGCATGCCGAGGTGGAACAGACACGCCCGGCCGCTGCGGCACAGGACACTGCCGACGCCGACGCCGACGCCGACGCCGTGCCGGCCGCCGCGCCGCATGCCCATGCACAAGCGCATGCGGAGCAGACGCAGGCCCGCGACCTGGCCGAGGCCGCGCCGGAGGCTGTCGAGCATCCGCAGGCCGATGCCGGCGCGGCACCCGACGCCGCCGTCGCGCCGCTCGACGCAGTCGCCGGCGGCGACGCACATCCGGCGCCTGCCGCCGAGCCCGCCGACACCGCATCCCTCGCGCTGGCCGCCGTCGATCTGGGACCGCTGGACTTCGCCGACCTGGACCGCGAGCTGGTCGATATCTTCGTCGACGAAGGCAGGGACCTGCTCGACCATTGCGACCGCCTGATCGCCGAACTGCGCGCGGCGCCGCAGGACCGCGAGGTGCTCGGCGGCCTGCAGCGCGACCTGCACACGCTGAAGGGCGGCGCGCGCATGGCCGGGGTCAATCCGATCGGCGACCTCGGCCATGGCATCGAGTCGCTGCTGGAAGCGGTGGCGGCCCATCGCACCGAACTCGACCGCAGCGACGTGCAGTTGCTCGAGCGCGGCTTCGACCGCCTGCACCAACTGCTCACGCTCACCGGCAAGCACCGTGCGGTGGCGATGCCGGCCGACCTGATCGGCCGTTTCGACGCGCGCACCCACGGCCGCAGCCTGGCGGCGTCGGTCCACGCCGCGGCCGGTCCGGCGCCGCTGTCGGCGCCGTTGCCGGCCGACGGTGCGCTCGAGGAGGACTCGCTGATCGCGCGGCCGATGCAGGAACAGGTGCGCGTGCGCGCCGACCTGCTGGACCGCCTGGTCAACCACGCCGGCGAAGTGGCGATCTACCGCTCGCGGCTGGAACAGCAGCTCGGCGCGTTCCGCGGCGCGATGTCCGAACTGGACCGCACCAACGCGCGTCTGCGCGACCAGCTGCGCCGCCTGGACCTGGAAACCGAAGCGCAGATCGTCGCCCGCTACCAGCGCGAGCAGGACCAGGCCGAGCAGAGCTTCGATCCGCTGGAACTGGACCGCTTCTCCACGCTGCAGCAGCTCAGCCGCGCGCTGAACGAATCGGCCGCCGACCTCGGCGGCCTGCAAGGCGTGCTCGACGACCTGGCGCGGCAATACGACGGCCTGCTGCAACAGCAGTCGCGGGTCAGCTCGGAACTGCAGGACGGGCTGATGCGCGCGCGCATGGTGCCGTTCGACGGCCTGGTGCCGCGGCTGCGCCGGGTGGTGCGCCAGGCCGCCAGCGAAACCGGCAAGCAGGTGCACCTGACCCTGGAAGGCACCCACGGCGAACTCGACCGCAACGTGCTCGACCGCATGGTCGCGCCGCTGGAGCACATGCTGCGCAATTCGGTCGCGCACGGCCTGGAGGCGCCGGAACAGCGCCGCGCCGCCGGCAAGGCGGAGGAAGGCGGCATCGCCATCCGGCTGCGCCGCGAAGGCTCGGAAATCGTGCTGGAAGTGGCCGACGACGGCGCCGGCCTCGACCGCGAGGCGATCCGCCAGCGCGCCGAGCAGCGCGGCCTGGTCGCGGCCGGCGCCGCGCTGTCCGAGGAAGAACTGGACGCGCTGATCTTCGCCCCCGGCTTCAGCACCTACGACCAGGTCAGCCAGCTGGCCGGTCGCGGCGTGGGCATGGACGTGGTGCGCAACGAAGTGCGCCAGCTCGGCGGCTCGGTGGACATCCACTCGGTGTGGGGCCAGGGCGTCACCTTCACCCTGCGCCTGCCGCAGACGCTGGCGGTGACCCAGGCGGTGTTCGTGCAGATCGGCGACACCACCTTCGCCGTGCCGGTGGCCTCGGTCAGCGGCATCGGCCGCATCGGCCGCGAGCGTTTCGAGGCCGCCGACGGCGGCTACCACTACAGCGGCGAGGAGTTCGCGCTGCACGACCTCGGCGCGCTGGTCGGCCAGGCGCCGGCGCGGGCCGAAGGGCAGATGCAGGTGCCGCTGCTGCTGGTGCGCGCCGGCGACCTGCGCGCCGCGGTGGCCATCGACCAGGTGCTCGGCAACCGCGAGATCGTGGTCAAGCCGGTCGGCCTGCAGATCGCCTCGGTGCCGGGCATCTACGGCGCCACCATCACCGGCGATGGCCGCGTGGTGGTGATCCTGGACATGGCGCCGCTGGTGCGCCGTCACCAGACCCAGCCGCCGCGGCCGGTGCTGGAAGCGGCGCCGGCCCAACAGCGGCGCGTACCGCGGGTGATGGTGGTCGACGATTCGCTGACCATGCGCAAGGTCACCGCCCGCGTGCTGGAACGCCACAACTTCGACGTGATCACCGCGCGCGACGGCGTCGAGGCGCTGGAGCGCCTCGACGAGCGCGTTCCCGACCTGATGCTGCTGGATATCGAAATGCCGCGCATGGATGGCTACGAACTGGCGACCGCGATGCGCGCCGACCCCCGCTACAAGGCGATACCGATCGTGATGATCACCTCGCGCAGCGGCGAGAAGCACCGCCAGCGCGCCTTCGAGCTCGGCGTGCAGCGCTACCTGGGCAAGCCCTACCAAGAGTTGGACCTGATGCGCAACGTGTACGACCTGCTGGGGATCGCCCGTGTCCGCGAATGACGACCACGGCGCCGCTCCCCCGGTCGCACTGCTGGCGCGTCCCGGCCAGGCGCGCGAGCGCCTGCGCGAGGCGCTGCACCAGGCCGGCGCCGCGATCGTGCTCGAGGACGATCCCGGCGCGATCGATGCGCAGACCCTGGCCGACGCCGCGCCCGGCGCGGTGCTGATCGCGCTGGAGCCGGCGATCGAGGACGCGCTGGAACGGCTGGACGCGGCGCTGGACCTGCCAGGCGTCACCGTGATCTTCGACGAGGCCGAACTGGCCGCGCGCCGCGAGGGCTGGGAAGCGCGACGCTGGGCGCGGCACCTGGCCGCCAAGCTGCAGGGCCACCAGGACGTGCTGCCGCCGGGGCGCGAGACCGACACCGGCCTGCAGCCCGAACCCGGCCTGCCGGCGACCCCCGCGCAACTGCACGACGGCGCGCCGATCGGCTTCCACGTCCAGGAAGCGGCCGGCTTCGCCGGCACCGTGCCCGGCGACAGCTTCTATGCCTGGCAGCCGCCGGCCGATGCCGCGGCCGGCTTCGAAGAGCTGCAGTCCTCGCGCGACCGGGCCGCGGCCGGCGATGCGCGCGCGCCGCAACCGGCGACCCCGCGCGTTGCGGCGTCCACCGATGCGCCGGCCAGCGCGCCGCCCCCGCTTCCGGCCAGCGCCTGGTCGCTGGTGGACGACGACGCGCCGCTGCTGGTACAGGCGCGCGCGCCGCTGAGCCGGATGCAGATTTCCACCGAAGGCCTGTCGCTGGTCGCGCTGGAGTCCGAGGCGGACGCCGCCCCCGATGCCGTCGCCGTCGCTACCGATGCCGATGCCGATGCCGATGTCCATGCCCAGGGCGCGGTACTGGTGATGGCCGGCATCGGCGGTCCGGATGCCATCCGCCGCCTGCTCGCCGCGTTACCGTCGGGATTCCCGCAGCCGCTGCTGGTGCAGTTGCGCCTGGATGGTGGCCGCTACGGCAACCTGATCAAGCAGATCGCGCGCGTGTCCGCCTTGCCGGTGCTGCTGGCCGAAGCCGGCGAGCCGGTCGGCGGCGGCAGCGTCTACATCCTGCCCGACGACATCGGCGTGCGCGGCGACCCGGGCGCCGGCCTGCGCTTCGTCGCCCAGGACGCCGGCGCCTCGGTGGTCCGCGGCCTGCCGGCCGCGCACAGCGCCGTGCTGCTGCTCAGCGGCAGCGACCCGCAGCAGGTCGACGACGTCGTGGCCCTGGCCGCGCAAGGCGCCTGGGTCGCCGGCCAGACCGGCGACGGCTGCTACGACCCGGCCGCCGCCGTCCAGCTGATCGGCCGCGGCCATCCCGGCGGCGACCCCGTGCAGCTGGCGCAGGCCCTGTCCGCGCGATGGAGCGGCTGAGCCGCCGCCCGCGCGTTTTCCCCGGTTCCAGGACGACGTAATCCATGAGCAGCTACGCCAGCAACGACGAAATCCGCGGTGTCCTGATCCAGGCCGGCAGCGAGCGGGCGCTATTGCCCAACGCCACCGTCGCCGAAGTGATGTCGCGCGTCCCGGTCCAAGCGCTGGCCGACGCCCCGCCCTGGCTGCTCGGCCAGATCGCCTGGTACGGCTGGAAAGTCCCGCTGCTGTCGTTCGCCCGCCTGACCGGCCTGGGCAGCGAGACCGTCGCCGCCAACAACAAGATCGTCGTGCTCAAGGCCCTGGGCGGCAACCCCGACCTGCCGTACTTCGCCCTCATCACCCAATCCTTCCCGCAACTGATCTCGGTCCCACGCGACGGCCTGCTCGCCGACGCCTCCGAAGAAACCCTGCCCGCCGGGGTGCACATGCGCGTGTTGCTGGGCGAGCAGAGTGCGTTGCTGCCGGATATGGAGGCGATCGAGGGGATGATTGGGGAGCGGTTTTCCTTGCCTGCTTGATGCATCAAACGTGTTCAATTCGACGTGGCCGCATCGTTGGTCATGCTGCTGAAATAGTTGAAGCGTCATCATCTGCAGACCAAGCTGGGGTGCATAGATCGTTCCCCTACCTGATTGGATAAAGGAATTGTGTAAGCAAATGTCCTCGGCGTGGTGTTCAAATGGAGTTGAGTCATGCGTAGAAACTATTCTTACCTCTTCGGCGCCTTTGTTGGTTGGCTGCTGTGCGGCTGTGTCCTGAAGGCGGAGGCGCAGGCTGCTAGTGAATACTGCTACCAGTCCTGTTTCGGCTCGCTGGACGAAGCCGAGGCACAGATGCGGGCAGCATTGCCATATGGCGCCTATCTCGTGCGTGACAAAATCAACATCACGGGGGGAGCATCCGATACTCCGTCGTACCAGATTGGGTACAAGGTCAAACGGCAGCCGCCCAGCGACATGAGCCTACCTGGCTACACGATTGGTGGTGCAGGTAGTGCAGATGGCATCTGCACCGCCAATAGCGAGCCCTTCTTGCAGAGCTATTGCGTGGATGAGGCGCAGATGATCCAAGGTATCCTTGATTTCTATCATCGAATTTCGCCGGACTGCACTATATCTAGTGAGCGGATAGACGGCGCGTATGGGGAGCCCTTCGTACGTAGTATGCCTCATTATGGTGCAGGTTATCTTGTTTTTGATGCGCCTGGTGGAAAATGGTTCCGCTTCAATCTCTCTTGCCCAGGCTGGAGCGATCCAACACCCACACCTCACGATAGGTTGCTCGTCAAAAGGCAAATCTACTCATGCCCGGCGGGTCTTTATCCATTCGATGCATTTAATCCCGTTTATAATAATACTGGAAACCCGGATTTTGTCGCGGAATATCCCTATCTTTGCCAGAATGGTGATACTCCGATGATATACGCCAAGGGTATCGATCAGACAAAGTCCTGTGCGGCCAATGCGAATCCCTGCCTTCCGGCCACTGGCGACAAATTCAGGCGGGAGGATGATCTGACGTTCGCCGGCAAACCATTCCAGCGCTTCTACCATTCTCGTCAGCAGCTCCAGTCGGGATTGGGGATGGCGCCAGGTTGGAGCCATTCGTTCTCCGATCTCCTAGGCTACGGGGGGACCTACCTGACGACGCATGAGGGCTTTTTCGAGCAATTCAGGGAGGTGGGAGAGGGTAAATACCGAGGGCGACACAACGCTGACGATATGATGTTGCGTTCGAAAAGTGGAATCTGGACACTAGTAACCGCAGATGGCGAACGACGCATCTATAATTCGGAAGGTCGTCTTGCCTCGATTCAGTCCGGCGTTTCGCCTGCATTCGATGTTGAACTTGTGTACGCCAGCAGCAAACTGATAAAGGCCATAGATGGTTTGGGGCATACACTCAGCTTCAGTTACCATAACGGTCTATTGGACAAAGTTGCGCTGGATGATGGCAGCTATGTCCAGTATGGCTATGACGCCGCACAGAATCTGACCAGCGTCGCTCGTTCCGACGGGAGCATGCGCGTTTACAGGTATGGAGAGGCCGGCCACGCCCCAGCCGGGCGTGCACATTTGCTCACCGGTATCGAAGAAGATGGAGTTCGATACGCAACGTTTGGTTATGCCGCCGATGGGCGTGTGGCATCGAGTAGCCTGCATGCCAACGGTGCGGAGGTGGAAACCACCTCTATCGTGTACTCGGGTACAAGCAGCGCCCAAGTGCTGCAGCCGAACGGCGCAAGCTATACGTATCAATTCGGGCAAGGTCTTTTCCGACAGGTCGAAGGCATCAGTGGGCCGAATGGCGCTACGACGATGAGCTTCGATGCGGGGCGGCCCATTGCTTCCACGGATAGATTGGGGAACTCCACGCAATTCAGTTATCAAGATTCCCTGTCCGGCCAAACCACCTCGTCCAGCACCACGACAGAGGGGAGTGGCACCTCTTACTCGCGGTCGCAGACGATCACGCGCGATTCGGAAAATCACGTGGTCGGACAGGTGTCGAGTAACAGTAGCGGAGCACTCTCACTGTCGCGCGCGGTCTACAGTGCGGGACTCGTCGCTTTTCGCTGCCAATACGACACGTCGGTTTCAACTGCGTCGGCCTATGTGTGCGGTTCCCAGGCCGACGCCCCGGCTTCCGTTCGACAGGTCGCTTATCGTTATTGCACCGACACCGACACCGCCAATGTGGCGAGCAACTGCTCGAAGATAGGACTCTTGAAACGTGTCGATGGCCCACGAACCGACATCGGCGACACCACCAGCTACACCTACTACGCCTCCGACGACGCATCCTGCGCCACATCGCCCGCCACCTGCCCGCACCGCAAAGGCGACCTCTGGAAGGTCACCAACCCCCTGGGCCAGGTGACCGAGGTCCTGGCCTATGACGGCGCCGGCCGCGTGTTGTCGGTGAGAGACCCCAACGGCACCATCACCGACTCCACCTACCACCCGCGCGGCTGGCTCACCGCCAGCAAGGTCCGCGGCGCCGACGACGCCAGCGAGAGCGGCGACCGCATCACCCGCATCGACTACTGGCCGACCGGCCTGGTCAAGCAGGTGACCCAGCCCGATGGCGCGTTCACCGCGTTCACCTACGACGCCGCACACCGGCTGACCGATATCGCCGACAACGCCGGCAACACCGTCCACTACACCCTGGACAACGCCGGCAACCGGGTCAAGGAAGACACCAAGGACGCCGGTGGCACGCTCAAGCGCACCTTGTCGCGCGTCTACAACCAACTCGGCCAGCTGGCCACGCAGGCTACCGCCAAGGGCGATCCGACCGACTTCGGCTACGACGCCAACGGCAACGCCACCGCCGTCACCGACGCGCTCGGGCACAAGACCCAGAACGACTACGACCCGCTCAACCGCCTGGCGCGCACGCTCCAAGACGTGGGCGGCATCGCGGCCGAGACCAAGTTCGGCTACGACGCGCTGGACAACCTGACCCAGGTCACCGACCCGAAGGGCCTGGACACCACCTACGCCTACAATGGCCTGGGCGACCTGACCAAGCTGACCAGCCCGGACACCGGCGTCGCCACGTACACCTACGACAGCGCCGGCAACCGCGCCAGCCAGACCGACGCGCGCAACGTCAAGACCACCTACCGCTACGACGCCCTGAACCGGCTGACCCAAGTGACCTATCCAACCAGCCGCCTCGACGTCGCCTACACCTACGACGTGAGCCAGAGCACCTGCGCCCGCGGCGAGACCGACGCCATCGGCCGCCTGACCCGGATGCAGGACGGCAGCGGCCACACCGACTACTGCTACGACCGCTTCGGCGACCTGGTGCGCAAGGTGCAGACCACCAACGGCAAGGTATTCGTGCTGCGCTACGCCTACACCAAGGCGGGCCAACTGAGCCGGCTGACCTATCCCGACGGTGCCGCGGTGGACTACGTGCGCAACACCCAGGGCCAGGCCACGGAAGTGGGGGTCACCCCGGCCGGCGGCACGCGGCAGGTCCTGCTGGGCAATGCGACCTACTACCCGTTCGGCCCGGTGGCGGGCTGGTCCTACGGCAACGGCCGCCCGATGCAACGCGTGCTGGACCAGGACTACCGTCCGCTGGCGGTCAGCGACACCCGCCGCGACGGCTTGAATACCGGCTTCGCCTTCGACCCGGCCGGCAACCTCAGCGCCCTGACCGCGGCAGGCAACACCGCCCCGGTGGTGAGCCTGGACTACGACGGCCTGGGCCGGCTGACCGCGTTCAAGGACGGCCCGACCGGCACCGTGATCGACGGCTACAGCTACGACGCCACCGGCAACCGGCTCAGCGCCCGGGTCAACACGACGACGCAGAGCTACCGCTACCCGGCCGACAGCCACCGCCTGGGCGCGGTGGCCGGCACCGCGCGCAGCTACGACGCCAGCGGCAACACCACCGCCATCGGCGGCGCGGCCCGGCAATACGCCTACGACGACACCGGCAGGATGCGCCAGGTCACCCGTGGCGGCGCAGTGGTCATGACCTACCGCTACAACGGCCGCGGCGAACAGGTGCAGCGCAGCGGCGCAGCCACCACCACCACCGTGTACGACGAGGCCGGCCACTGGCTGGGCGACTACGACGGCAACGGCGCACCCGTGCAACAAGCGATCTGGCTGGACGACCTGCCGGTAGGCGTACTGGCCAAGAACAGCCTGCGCTACGTGCAGCCGGACCACCTGGGCACCCCGCGCGCGGTGATCGACCCGGTGCGCGACGTGGCGATCTGGCGTTGGGACCTGAAGGGCGAAGCCTTCGGCAACACCTCGCCCGACCAGGACCCGGACAAGGACGGCACCGCGTTCGTGTTCGACATGCGCTTCCCGGGGCAGCGCTACGATGCGGCCAGTGGGCTGAACTACAACTACTTCCGCGACTACGAGCCAGACGGTGGGCGCTATATCCAGCCTGATCCAATCGGTTTCGCTGGCGGAATTTCAATGTTTTCCTATGTTGAATCTTCACCTTTCAGCCGCGTTGATCCACTGGGACTGAAGAAGTGGGATTTCGATGGTCCGGGAGATACTTCTGTCTGTCAGTACTATCAGGCGTTAGTTGACCAAAGTGGCTCTTGTTACTATAAGCAGGCTGCGAAATCTTGTAGAGGTGAGAATACAATTGTCAACGAGGCTATCAGAATGGGGATGAGGTATGCGTGGCTAAAAAACCGCACCTCTGATTCGGAAAGTGTAATATTGAATAAGATAAGAAATGGCCTTGTTCGTGAAGATAGACGCTATTCGGTTCGCGATGAGCAAGGACGCGTCGTGCGAGAGCCATACGGAAGCATGATTGATGAATATCATCGCAAGGTTTTCAATGAGGCTGGGATAAGTCCCTTGTTTTATGGAGGGTCTTTGTGGCCGCGAGGCGTTTACCCGAATTATGTTCCGCAGGTCGGCGATGGTTCTGAGAGCTTAATCCAGTCATACTTAGGTCAATCCCCAGTGGGTGCGTCGCGCGATAACGAATGCAGTTGCGATTGGTGATCAAATGAAAATTGCAAAATGGATTGTAATTTTATTATCATTAAGCGTCGCTCTAGGGCTTGCCTATGATACTATTGGCGCCAATCAGCACCTGATTGATAGTGGGGTAGGGGTTTCGTGGTATGTGCGTTATGTGATTTTTTTTCCTGGCGCCACTCTGTGCGCATACCTATTGGCTTCCTTGGTGGCGGCAAGTAGATGGTCACATTTTGTTGTCGCGGTGTTTCTCTTGCTTCCTGCTCTGATAATATTGCATTTTGTTGTCTCGGTCATGAATGCTCATACTGGCAATGTATATTGGGGGTGGCAAATATTGGAAATTGCCCTGACTTATTTCGCATGGACACGGACAGGGAAATGTTGGTCCAAGTCGGCTTGATATCTAAGGTCAGCCTGGACCGCGACGACCTGGGCCGGCTGACCGCGTTCAAGGACGGCCCGACCGGCACCGTGTCGACGGCTACAGCTACGACGCCACCGGCAACCGTCTCAGCGCCAAGGTCAACACGACGACGCAGAGCTACCGCTACGTGGTCATGACTTACCGCTACAACGGCCGCGGCGAACAGGTGCAGCGCAGCGGCGCAGCCACCACCACCACCGTGTACGACGAGGCCGGCCACTGGCTGGGCGACTACGACGGCAACGGCGTACCCGTGCAACAAGCGATCTGGCTGGACGACCTGCCGGTAGGCGTACTGGCCAAGAACAGCCTGCGCTACGTGCAGCCGGACCACCTGGGCACCCCGCGCGCGGTGATCGACCCGGTGCGCGACGTGGCGATCTGGCGTTGGGACCTGAAGGGCGAAGCCTTCGGCAACACCTCGCCCGACCAGGACCCGGACAAGGACGGCACCGCGTTCGTGTTCGACATGCGCTTCCCGGGGCAGCGCTACGATGCGGCCAGTGGGCTGAACTATAACTACTTCCGCGACTACGAGCCAGGTACTGGGCGGTATGCGCAGAGTGATCCGATTGGATTGGAGGGAGGAATCAGTTCTTACATATATGCTCTTGGCAGTCCGGTTAGATATGTGGACCCACTTGGGCTTGTCGTGAAAGTTTGTCGCGACCCGGCTTTCAATGGCAGGTTTGGAAGTGGAATCAAGCACAACTGGATTACGACCGATACCCAATCAGCCGGTATGGGCACACCAGCGGCAGGTGCGAATGCGGGCAATGAGTATGACCCCCTTGGCGCAAGAGTTGAGACGGTTGATCACAGCAATCGGTCTGATAATGGTGATCGAGAATGTGAGGTGGCAAAGGGAGCAAATGAAGAAAAGGTCAACAAGCTGATTAGACCCGGTCGGCACCTTGGCATATTTGTGCCTGGCTTCAATGATTGCCAAGTATTTGTTAGAGATGTTTTGCGGCAATCTGGCGGCGAATGGACCGGCCAGATTTCCGTAGACACTCAGTCGCCGCTCTGCGCGTAGCGCCTTTCAAACTCTACCGGTGACACGCCGCCAGCGGAACCATGCCGGCGGATCGGGTTGTAGAACATCTCGATATAGTCGAACACGTCCGATGCCGCCATGGCGCGTGTCGGGTAGATCCGACGCTTGATACGTTCCTTCTTCAAGACGCTGAAGAAGCTCTCGGCCACGGCGTTGTCATGGCAGTTCCCGCGTCGGCTCATGCTCGGCACCATCCGGTGCGCCTTCAGGAACGACTGCCAATCGCTGCTGGTGGACTGCCAGCCCTGGTCGGAGTGCACCATCACGCCAGGACCGGGCTTGCGCCGCCACGCCGCTGCCACCAGTGCCTGCAGCACCAGATCGCTGGTCATTGTCGAAGCGGTTGCCCAACCCACGATCTGGCGCCAATACAGCTCCATTACCGCTGCCAAGAACAGCCAGCCCTCGTAGGTGCGGATATAGGTGATGTCCGTGACCCAGACCTTGTTCGGGGCCTGCGGAATGAAGTCCCGGTTGAGCACATTCGCCACCACGCCGACCGGACCTCCCCGCTAACGCGGCTTGCTGCCGTAGCCAACCTGCGCTCGCAAGCCTTCGGCCTTCATCAAGCGCCGCACCCGGTGACGGCTGCAACGCTCGCCGGCCTCACGCAGATCCAGGGTGAGCTTGCGATAGCCGTACACCGCGCCGCTGGCCAGCCAGTGGTGCTTGATCAGGCCCAGCAAGCGCTGGTCCTCGCGTTCGCGGACGCTGGTGCCGTTGCGCAGCCAGGCCTAGTAACCACTGCGATGCACGCCCAGCACCCGGCACATCGTCGCCAGACGAAACTCCCGGACGTGCGCACGCATGAACGCGTACTTCGCCCTTACCCCTTGGCAAAGTACGCGGCGGCTTTTTCTAGGATGTCGCGCTCCTCGGTTACCCGCCTCAGTTCGGCCTTGAGCCGGCGAATCTCCGCTGAGTCGGTCGACGCCGCTGCAGCGCCGGCTGCCGGCGCCATCTTCCTGGCGGCCTGCACCCACCCGTATAGCGTGTGCTTGGGAATCCCGATTCGGGAGGCCACATCCACCACCGTGAAGCCGCGTTCGATCACCTGCTTCACCGCCTCGGCCCGGAACTCATCCGTGTACTGCTTGCTGTTGCCCATAAACACCTCGGTCATTGCCATCAATTATGGCGTCCGGATGTCTACGAAAGGCTGGCCGGTCCAACCAACACCCTGGTGTGCTCGATGAGCGCCGTGGGTCACTGCGCAGACAACGCCGCATGCGAGGGCTTCTTTGGCCTGCTCAAGCGCGAACGGATCTACCGCATGACCTATCCGACACTCGATGCGGCAAGAGCCGATGTGTTCCAATACATCGAGCGGCGCCACAACCCAAGGATGCGGCGAAGGATTGACAGAGAGGATTTGAAGTTTTCCACCCTTTCACAACCGGCCGTGATTTCGGGGTAGAACCCCTACGACAGCCCGATCGTTCACTATCAGGTCGGCCAGGACGGGGTGGCCCACCGAGTCGCGGTGACCACCTCCGATGAGTTGCGCCAGGCCAAGGCCGAGCTGGGCCAGTCGGCCAGCGTCTCGAAGGCGATGACGCAATGCTTGGAGTCCAGGAACATGGCTGCAAAGACTTCGTGGGTTTCCCCGCCCAGCCGGAGGCGGACGCGGAGGAAATCGAACACGTCCTGCGGACTGTCGAGGTGGACGCCGCGTTGGAACATCTTACGTTCCAGCAGGGCAATGGCCCGCTGGATGAGACGGCGCTCCGGGGCGGAAAAGACAGGCGAGAAGGGGGAGTGGGGCGGATCGAGGTAGGCAAGGTGCGTGGACATGGAACCTCCGATGGATGAAGGAGGTTCGCGGCCCCACAGGGGACGGAATCCCCCGGGGGTTGACGATCATGGGCATCCGCCGGCACGGGTGTGCCGTCCGTTCGCGGTGAGTGGATGCGATGCGGACTGGTGCGATCAGCATGGACAAGCCATGCCGCAGCCTTGAGGATTGGAGCTGCCTGGGAGGATGCTCGCTACAAAGCCAGCGTCCTGTGTTTGTGAATGATGAAGTCTCCGGTCGGCTTGGCCTATCAAGAATCCGGCTCGGTTCGCCTTCTATTCGTCAACACTGAGTCCAGCACATAGCCGACGCGAGCGCGCAGCCAGGTGTGAGCAACATCGGTCTGGTAACGGCGATGCCAGGACAGCACGATGGAGACCGCCGGCAACTGAACAGGCACGGGGCGCAAGACGATACCCAAGCCCTCGCACTGCTCTGGCCGCAATGTTTCCGCAACGATGGTGATCAGGTCCGTGCGCGACACCACGTCCAACGCCGCCGCAGAGGTCGGCAGCGAAGTCATTACGCACCGCTCAAGGCCGGCTTCCGACAGCAGGGCGTCGACGATGCCGTGCAGGCGACCGCGGCGCGAGACGCTGATATGGGCGAACCTCACCAAGTCCTTCGCAGTCAATGGTCCCTTCGCCAGCGGATGTCCGCGTCGCATCGCGACGGCCAAGTTCTCGGCACCGACGACCTGGTGCAGGATCTCCGGCCGCTTGGGCACGGCCGACCCCAGTTCCAGGTCGACCTCGTCGCGCATCGTGTCCTGCTCGTCGCCCATCGGCTCGCCCAGAAACCGCAGCCGTACGCGGGGCGCAAGCGACGCGACCGCCATGATCAAATCGGGCGCCAGCGCACCGAGGAGCGCGTCATGTCCGCGCAGCGTGAAGACCCGGTCGATGCTGGCCAGATCCAGGTGTCGCTGCGGCTTCATCAGCGCGGCCGCTTCCTGCACCAGGCTGCGTACCTGGTCCTTGATCGACAACGCGTAAGGTGTGGGTACCAGGCCGCGCCCGGAGCGCACCAGAATGTCGTCGCCCGTCACGTGGCGGATGCGCGCCAGGATTCTGCTCACGGCCGGCGGCGTGAGGTGGAGCCGTGCGGACGCAGCGGTCACGCTGTTGTCCTGCAGCAAGGCATCGAGCGCTGTCAGTAAGTTGAGATCCATTGCGTCATGGTAAATGACTGCTTGCAAAGAATGCACTGGACGTCATGCCATCGGGCATCAATCATCGCGTCCTGACCTGTCAAAAAAACCCTGACAGCAACCCAACTCCTGAAGGGTCCGCCATGCATTCCTACCCATCCATCGATTCCCAGCCCGACCTGTCCACCCTGCTTGCCGCCATGGTCGACGTGGCACATGCCGCGGGCCGCGGCTTGCTGCAAGACTTCTCCCAAGGCGCCCGACTGAACAGTCGCGCCGAACTGGTGGAGGCCCTGCGCAAGAATGAAGACCGTTCCGGCGCCGCTTTGCGTGGGCCGCTCGCATCGCTGCGGCCCGGCGCTGCGTGGTGCGACGACGTCCCGCTGCCTGCAGGCGAATCGTGGGTCGTCGATGCCGTCGAAGGCAACGTCAACCACGTTCACGGGCGGTCCGGCTGGGCGGTCAGCATCACCCTGCTGCGCGATGCCCGGCCCGTTGCCGCCGTCGTGTTCCAGCCGCTCGAGGCGCTGACGTGGACGGCAGCCTTGGGCGCTGGTGCCTGGCTCAATGGCAAGCCCATCCGGCCGTCGAGCAAATCGGACATCGGCATCGCGATCGCCACGACCGGGCAGGCGGAGGCCGGCCAAGCGAACACCTACCGCGACATCGGCAGGTCGGTGACCGCGATGCTGCACCGGGCACTGCTCGTGCGCATGGAGGTGCCTTCGACCTTCCCCATGTTGGCGGTGGCCAGCGGACAAGGCGATGTGTTCTGGCAGTACGCGCCCAGCCTCCCCGGTGTTGCGGCGGGATGGCTTGTCGTGACCGAAGCCGGTGGCACCGTGAGCCGGATCGACGGGAGCGCGTGGACGGCGGGCAGCGACGACATCCTGGTCTGCGCGCCCCTGCTGCATGCATCGGCCGTGGCCGCACTGGGCGCGCATGCTGTCGAGGAACTGGCATGAGAGTCGCTGTGCTGGGCGCAACAGGCGCAACGGGTCGGGAATTGGTGCGCCAGGCGCTGGAGCGAGGCCACACGGTCATTGCCATGGCGCGCGATCCCGCTCGCATCGCGGGCGACCATCCGAATTTGATGCGAAAGCGCGTCGATGTGGACGATCCGAAGTCACTGGCCGCCGCGCTGGATGCGGAGACAACGCTGATCTCCGCACTCGGCACCACCAAAACAGCGCGCCTAGGCGTTCTCATCACCGGGGCGCGAGCCGTACTGGCTGCAGCGCCTCAGCGTGTGATCTGGCTTGGCGCCTTTGGCACGGGAGCCTCCGCGCGCGCCGCAGGGTGGTTGACCCGCGGCGTGCTCGGCATCGTGCTGCGCCGCGAGTTGGCTGACAAGGTTGCGGCCGACTCGGCGGTACTGGCTGCCGGCGGGACGGTTTTTCATGCGGGGCCGCTGTCGAACGGTCCCTTGAGTGCCGCACGTCGCACGGTGGGGCTGGAGGCTCTGCCCACGCGGTGGTTCCCGGCCCAGATCAGTCGTGCGACGGTCGCTGCTGCCATGCTGGACGAGGCAGAGTCGCCCCGGTTTGCGAACCGCATCGCGGTTCCTCTGGGCAGCTAACGCGTCGGAGCAGCTTTGCGTAGTCACTGAGGCCATGGTCACAGCCAGGGCCGGATCGCCCGCCATTTGGGTGGCTGGCGCGCGACGGCCCAAGGCTTCGAGTTCACGTGGCGTCTTCGCTGCTCAGCATCCGGCCAGGGCGACTGCATCTGCGCCCGCTGGAATCCGCATGGGCGCTGCAGGGTCGGTCACCGCTCGCCACACGGCTTCGGCCACATCCTGCGCGAGCGTGACTGGCGAGTTGCCGTCACGCATGGCAGCAAAAGCCTGCTGCGTAAAGTCGGCATAGGCTGCATGCGTGCTGCCGTCCACCCGCCGGCGGGCGTTCTCGCCAAAGCGCGTGCCCGGAGCCCGGCCCGGCAGAACGAGCCGAGCGCGCACGCCGAACGGCGCCAGCTCCAGATCCAGCGATTCGGCCAATGCGTTCACCGCCGCCTTGCTGCCGGTGTAGGCCGACAACAGCGGCAGCGGCTTGAGCGTCACGCTCGAGGTCACGTTGACGATGACGCCGGCTTTCCGCTCGCGCAACTGCGGCAGCACGGCCTGGGTCATCGCGATCGTGCCAAGGACGTTGGTCTCGAAAACCTCGCGTGCGCTGGCCATCGCGGTGCCTTCCAGCGGCCCCAGCAAGCCGATGCCGGCGTTGTTGACCAAAGCGTCGATGGGCCCGGCCTGTTCGACGCAACTGCGGATGCTTTGCGCATCCGTGATGTCGAGCGCCAGCACGCGCAGCTTGGTGGAAGGCGCCAGCAAGTCGGTGCGGGGCGTGCGCATCGTGGCGATGACATGCCAGCCTTTGTCAAGGAAGAGACGGGCGGTCTCCAGACCGAAGCCGGATGAGCAGCCGGTGATGAGGACGGTGGAAGTGCGAGACATGAAAGAACTCCTGGAAGTGATGTCACCCACGATAGGCACCAAGACCTGGACTGGCTACACTTGAGAATCCATTATTTTGTTGATTTAGTCCGAATGACCGATCCCTTGGCCGAAGTCGTGTCGCTGCTGCAGCCAGGCGCGCCGTTCTCCAAGCTGGTGATTGCCTCGGCGCCGTGGTCGGTTCGCCGCACCGAGACAGGTCGCCCCTTCTACTTCGTCGTGCTGCAGGGCAGTTGCTACCTGCGCATCGACAGCGCGACACGCAGCGACACCATCACCTTGAACGAAGGCGACTTCACACTGATCCCGTCGACACGTTCCTTCGCGACCTCCAGCGTGGACCGGCAACCGCCGGGCGATGGTGACACGGTCGATACGCCGATCGCCGCCATGCCCGGGGGCGCGCGCGTTGGCGACCCGAACGGACCCGTCGACACCCAACTGTTGGTCGGCAACTGCGTTTTCGGATCGCCGGACGCAGCGCTGCTGGTGACGCTGCTGCCGCAATGGGTGCATGTCCGGGGCGAGCAGCGCCTGTCGACCTTGGTGCAGTTGGTCGGCGAGGAATCGCGCAGTGACCGACCCGCGCGCGAGATCGTGATGGCGCGCTTGCTGGAAGTGCTGTTGATCGAAGCCCTGCGGTCGACGGCAAATCAGTCGAGTTCTTCCGGTCTCGTGCGCGGGTTGTCCGATCCCAGGCTGGCTCTGGCGCTGCGGCTGATGCACCAGCGGCCGGCGGATCCCTGGACGGTGGCCCAGCTGGCGCGTGAGGCCGCGATGTCGCGTTCGGTCTTCTTCGAGCGCTTCAGCGCAGCTGTCGGCATGGCGCCGATGGAATACCTGCTGACTTGGCGGATGGCGCTCGCGAAGCAACTGCTTCGGCAACACGACGTCGCAATCTCGGACATCGCCGAACGCGTCGGCTACAGCACGGTCAGCACGTTTGGGGTTGCATTTACAAGGTACGTCGGCATACCGCCTGGACGCTACTCCAAGGGCGAGATCGGTGCCCTGCCAGAGTAAGCTGTGCACAAAGTGCTGCGGCTTCGACAGGAGAAGCCGCGCCCGCTGGCGTATTCACTTCACGCTAGGATGCTCGCGCGACGTCTGCGCGCGACGGACGGAACGAGTCTGGCGCGGGCATTTGACTAGGGTCTGTTAACACTAATGGCCTAGGCGATTAAACTATCGGGCATGGAGATCACGCCAGCGCAATTTTCCCTGATCGAACATTGCCTGCCGGCGCAGCGCGGCAATGTCGGCATGACCAACCTGCAAGTGGTCAACGCTATCGTTTACGTTGCCGAGCATGGTTGCAAATGGCGCGGCCCGCCCAAGCGCTTTGGCAACCGGCATACGGTGTGCACACGCATGAACCGTTGGGCCAAGGCGGGTGTGCTGGACCGGATGTTGGCCCAATTGCAGAAGTCCCAGATCGTGCGCATCGAAATCGAAGCGGTCTGGCTGGACTCCACCAGCATCAAGATGCATCCCGATGGCACTGGTGCATTAAAAAAACGGCCCGCAGTCCATCGGCAAGTCGCGCGGTGGATGGAACGCCAAGATTCATATGGTTGCCGCAGATGCTCAAACAGCCATCACGTTCGGATTGACGCCCGGTAACGCGCATGAGGCACCGGCAGGCCGCACATTGCTTGAACACCTGGGGCCAGTGGAGCGGCCGATCCATGTACTGTTGGACCGTGCTTACGAAGGCAATGAAACCCGCCAGTTGGCGCTTGATCTTGGCTTCGTGCCGGTGGTCTGGCCGAAGTCCAATCGGGTCGATCCTTTGGAGTACAACCGGGAAATGTACAAGCGGCGCAACGAAGTGGAGGGGCTGTTGCGTCGCTTGAAAGGCGACCGCTGGATTTTTTCACGCTTGGAGAAGCTGGATGTCATGTTCCTCCGATTCCTCAGCTTCGTCCTGGTCGTTGATGGGCTTGGGATGTGTCAACAGGCCCTAGGGATAGTCTGATCAACGCGGTCGGAGGATGAGGCAAGCCATATCGACCACGCCCACGGCGCTCAGACCCTCGGTTTTTCGCCGTTTCCGGCGCATTTCCGGGGTATTTCCCGGATTACAGGCACACCCTCCCCACGACAGGCAGCAACTGCTTTCGCTTCAGCCACAGGTTCGACAGCGCAAACAGCGTCAGCACTTGCGCCGTGTTCTTCGCCAGGCCGCGATAGC
Source organism: Xanthomonas theicola (assembly GCF_014236795.1). Classification (NCBI taxonomy): domain Bacteria; kingdom Pseudomonadati; phylum Pseudomonadota; class Gammaproteobacteria; order Lysobacterales; family Lysobacteraceae; genus Xanthomonas; species Xanthomonas theicola. The sequence goes on from NZ_CP049017.1 coordinate 957,135, forward strand.
GCACCTTGACGTAGCCAAACTGGCGCTTGATCACCCGGAACGGATGCTCCACCTTCGCCCTCAGGCTGGCCTTGGCGTGCTCCCAGCGCTGTGCCCACTTCAATTCGCGCTTGCTCTTGATCTGCTTCAGCTTCGAGGGCTTCTCCGCGATCAGATAGCGCAGCTTGCGCTTGCTCGCCATCTCCTCGCGCTTGGCCAGCCCGGTGTAGCCGCTGTCGCCGCATACCGTGTCTTCCTTGCCGTGCAGCAGCTTGTGCGCCTGGGTGATATCTGCGGCGTTGGCCGCCGTGCATTCCAAGTGGTGCACCAGCCCGGACTCATCGTCCACGCCGATGTGCGCTTTCATCCCGAAGTAGTACTGATTGCCCTTCTTGGTCTGGTGCATTTCCGGGTCGCGCTCGCCGTTCTTGTTCTTGGTCGAGCTGGGCGCGGCAATGATCGTGGCGTCCACGATGGTGCCGCCGCGCAGGCTCTGGCCCTTGCGCGATAGGTGCGCGTTGACCCGGTTGAACAGCGTGCGCGCCAGATCGTGCGTCTCCAGCAACCGGCGGAAGTTGAGGATCGTGGTCTCGTCCGGCACCTCATCCAACCCGCCGATCCTGGCGAAACGGCGCATCGACGCCGTGTCGTACAAGGCTTCTTCCGCGCCCGGGTCGCTCAGTGCGTACCACTGCTGCAGAAAGTGGATGCGCAGCATTGTCTCCAGCGGGTACGGCTGACGGCCCGGATGGCCCGACTTCGGATAGTGCGGCGCGATCAGCGCCAGCAGGTCTTTCCACGGCACCACCTGATCCATCTCGGCCAGCAACCTTTCGCGCCGCGTCTGCTTGCGCTTGCCGTTGTACTCCGCGTCGCCGAAAGACAATTGCATCGTCGTTGTCCTGTTGGGCTTTGTACGATTGTCGCAGGATCAGAGGGAGTTGTTCAGACCATCCCTAGGAAAAGTCTGACGGCCTCACTTGCAGGGAGCCATCGCCGTGATGCGGTACTTCTCTGTGAAGCTCTGTGGGTTGGCGTAGGAGGCGCGACCACCGTGCGGTAATGCCTGGTGAGCACGCCTCGCTGTGCACCGGCAAAAAAGCCCCTTCTCGCGAAGGGGCTTGGCGTCGTGTAGGTGTCGGGCGGGCGGTTACTGCAGCAGGCTCAACACGTTCTGTGGGACCGACTTGGCCTGCGCCAGCATCGCGGTACCGGCCTGCTGCAGGATCTGCGTGCGGGTCAGCTCGGCGGTTTCCTTGGCGTAGTCGGTGTCGCGGATGCGGCTGCGCGAGGCCGACAGGTTCTCCGAGGTGGAGCTCAGGTTGGCGATGGTCGAGGTGAAGCGGTTCTGCACCGCACCCATGTCGGCGCGCGAGGAGTTGACCGCGGTCAGCGCCTTGTCGACGATTTCCAGCGCCTTCTGCGCCCCCTGGAAGGTGGAGATGTCCAGGTCGCTCAAGGTGTTGCTGGTGCCGGCGACGGCGGTGGCCGAGGCGCTGATGCCGGCGTTGCTGAAGGTGATGCCGGTGGCGCCGGTGGCCGAGCCCGCGGTGAACGAGAAGTCCTTGCCGGCCTTCAGCGATTCCAGCTTCAACGCGCCGGTGGTGCTGTCGACCGAGGCGTAGACGCCGGTCTGGTCCAGCTTGTCGTTGATCGCGGCGGCGATCTTCTTGGAGACGTCGGTACCGGCGTCGCCGACCGCCACTGCGACCGAGGCGATGTTGACGCCGTTGACCGACATGCCCGAGAAGCTGCCGCTGGCGGTCGCGGTGCCGGAGGCCAGGGCCGCCGAGCCGGTCTGGGTGGCGGCGAAGCCGGCCTTGCCCAGCGAATTGACCCTGGAGTCGACGATGGTGTTGATGCCGATGGTCTGGCCGGCATCGGCGCCGACCTGGAACAGCGCGCCGGAGAACGAACCGTCCAGCAGCTTGGTGCCGTTGAAGCTGGTCTGGTTGGCGACGCGGTCGATTTCGGCGGTCAGCTGCTTGACTTCCGAGTTCAGCGCCTGGCGGTCGGTGGACGAGTTGGTGGCGTTGGACGACTGCACCGACAGTTCGCGGATGCGCTGCAGGTTGTTGCCCATTTCGACCATCGCGCCTTCGGCGGTCTGCGCCAGCGAGATGCCGTCGTTGGCGTTGCGCGAGGCGACGTCCAGGCCGCGGATCTGGGTGGTGAAACGCTCGGAGATCGCCAGACCGGCGGCGTCGTCCTTCGCGCTGTTGATGCGCAGGCCCGAGGACAGACGCTGGATCGTCGTCGCCAGGCTGGAGCTGGTGGTGTTGAGGTTGCGCTGAGCGTTCAGCGACATAACGTTGGTGTTGATGACCTGTGCCATTTTGATATCTCCTCTAAGCGATTTATCCGGCAACCCATCGGTGCCTGGAGCCTCCGCAGGGGGGCCATCAATTGGCCGTTGCCGCTGCTGAGATAAATAACGGCGTGATGTCGACAACCTTTAGTGATTCGCTGCGGAAAAACATCGCGATGCGGCGAACCGCAAGCCTGTGGCAGTCGCGGCGAAGAGTTTGTTTCGGCCGCGGTTTGCCGAACTTTAGGGCTGTGGCGCAGGCGCGGCCTGCGACCGGCGGCGGCGACGAACTCGGTACAACGGGGGAAGGCCCGGAGGCGTCGCCGCGCTCCGGGCCTTTGTTTGCGGGGCCGGCTCGGGATTCAGCCGAGTTTGTTGAACAGGGACATCGACTGCATCTGGGTGAAGATGGTCTGCGCCGCCTTGAGCGCGGCCTGTTCCAGCTGGTACTGGCCGATCGCATCGGCGTAATCCAGGTCGCGCAGCGAAGACAGGGTCGTCTTCAGCGTCACCTCGTTGGAGGCGCGCAGCTCGGCGGCATTGTCGATCGCGGCCAACTGCGCGCCGCCGGCGGCGCGTGCGTCGATCATCTTCGCCGAGGCCTGGCCGATGTCGCGCATCGACGACTGCAGGGTGTTCTGCAGCGCGGCCTTGTCGGCGGCGGTGACCGGATCGGAGCTCAGCGCGTTGACCAGATTGGTGATGGTGGAGAACACGTCCTTGTTGGTCGAGGCGCCGATCTGGAAGCTGTCGCCGACCGCCGGTGCACCGTCCACGCGCATCTTCAGGCCAGCGAAGCTGATGTCCTCGCCGGCCTTGTAGGTGCCGGTCTTGACCACGGCGCCGCTGCCGTCGCGCACCTCATAGGCGTCGGCGGCGGTGAACGCAACGCTGTAGCTGCCGCCGTTCCAGCTGCCGGAGCCGGCGTCGCGGCTGAAATTCAGCAGCAGGCCGGTGCCGGTATTGCCGCTGGCCGCGTGCGCGTCGACGGTGCCGTCGCCGGTGCGGATGCGCATGAAGATCTCGCTGCCGGGCAGGGCGTCGGCGACCTGCGTGTCCGGCGCCACTTCCACGCTGCGCTGGGTCTGGTCGCCACTGTAGACCACCTTGCCGTCGACCACCGCAAACGGCGCGCTGGCATCGGCGGTGCCGCCGAACAGGTAGCGGCCGCTGCCGTCGGTGCTGTTGGACAGGCTCAGCAGGCTGGCGTGCAGCGACTTCAGCTCCGAGGCGATCGCCTTGCGGTCGTCGTTGGTCAAGGCCGAACTGTTCGCCTGCACCGTCAGGTCGTTGACCCGGGCCATCAGGTCGCCGGTCTGGGACAGCGCGTTCTCCTGCAGGCCCAGGCGGTTCTGTATGTTGTTGGCGTTGTCGCCGAAACGCGCCAGTTCGGCCACCGCGCGGTCCAGGTTGACCGCGGTGCCGGAGGCGACCGGATCGTCGGCGGCGGTGACCAGGCGCTTGCCGCTGGCGAGCTGCTGTTCCAAGTGCGAGATCTTGGCCTGCTTGCCCAGCATGTTGTTGACCGACTGGCTGTACATCATGCCAGTGGAAATGCGGTTGCTGCTCATCGGATCGCACTCAGGATGGACTGGAACATGGTGTCGGCGGTGGAGATCAGGTGCGATGCGGCCTGGTAGGCCTGCTGCAGGCGCAACATGTCCGACGCTTCCTCGTCCAGGTTGACGCCGGAGATCGAGTCGCGCGCGTCCTGCGCGTTGGTGTGGATCACATCCTGGGCGTCGGCTGCGTACGCGGCCTGCCGCGCCGCCGAGCCGATCGTGGTGGTCAGGCCGGACACCGCGCCGTTGAGGGTGATGGTGCCGCCGTTGAACGCTTTGGCGTCGTCCAGATTGGACAGGATCAGCGCATTGCCGTTGTTGCTGGAGCCGGCACCGGTGGGGCCGACCGCGAAGCTGTCGCCGGCGACCGGCGCGCCATCCAGGGTCAGGCTCCAGCCGTTGGCGCTGATGGTCTGTCCGGCGGTATAGGGAAATGGTCCTGCACCGTTGACGGTGTACTGGTTGGCGCCGGTGAAGGCGATGGCGGCCGGCGTGCGCAGGTTGGCGTTGTTGGCATCGACGACGCGCAGGTCGCTGAGCTTGCCGGTGCCCTTGTTGCCCAGGGTGGTGCTTGCGCTGACCGGCGAGGCCGCGGCGATGCGCGACGGGTCGGTGATCGCCACCGCCATGCCGGTGACGGCGTTGGCGGTGGGTTGCAGCAGGAACGTGTCGCCGGCTGCCGCACTGCCGGACATCTGCAGCGCCACTCCGTCGACCATGAACGGGTCGGCGGCGGTGCCGGTGCCGGTCATGGGCACGTTGGCGCCGGTGTCGGCGTGGCGGGCGGTCCAATTGGTGCCGTCGAACTTCAGCAGCAGATTCTGCCCGTTGAGCTTGCTCAGGTCGCCGACGCTGGCGGCGATCTTGGCGTTGCCGGTGTTGGCGCTGCTGGCGTTGACGCTGGGTGCGCCCAGCGAGAAGAAATCGCCGCCCATGTTGCCGTACAAATCCACGCCGGCCTTGTGCTGCTGGTTGTAGGTGACCGCCAGGCCGGTGGCGATGCGGCCCAGTTCGGCCTTGGTCGGGTCCAGCACGTTGCTGCGGAACTCGAGCAGGCCGCCGATCTGCCCGCCCAGCGCGTTGCCGCCCAGGGCGATCGTGGTGCCCTGCGCCTGCAGTGCGACCTGCAGACGCCCCGGCTGGTAGGGGTCGGTGACCGTGGTCAGGGTGGAGGCGGTGGTGCCGACCACCAGCGCCTGACCACCGGCGGTATAGACGTTGATCGCGCCACCGTCCTGCTGGACCGCGGTGCCGCCGGTGTAGCCGATCAACTGGCCGATCAACTGATCGCGGCGGTCGAGCAGGTCCGGCGCAGCGCTGGCGGCGTTGTTGCCGATCTGGCCATTGACCCGGGCCACCTCGGCGGCCAGGCGATTGGCCTCGGTGGTGCCGGACAGCAGGCCGTTGTTGACCTCGCTGGCGAGCGCGTCCATCTGCCCGTTGAGCTGCTTGAACCGGGTCACCAGCGAGCCGGCGCCGTCCAGCAGGTTCTGCCGGGAGGCGGTGGCCGAGGCGTTGGAGGACAGTCCGGTGGTGGCGTCGAAGAATTTGGACCACTGCCCGGCGATGTTGGTCGCGGTATCGGAAAAAAGCGTGTCGACGCGGCCGGACAGGTTCGACAGCTGCTTCAGTCGCGCCAGCTCGCCGCCGCTGTCCAGCAGCCGCGACGTCGCCAGTTGGTCGGCGACACGGGCGATGTCGGTGATCTTGGTGCCGTTGCCGATGTAGTTCGAGCCGTACTGGGTCGGCGTGGTGGTGGCGAAGGAGGCCCGCTGCCGGCTGTAGCCGTCGGTGTTGATGTTGGCGACGTTGTGGCTGACCGTCGCCAGGGCGCGCTGGAAGGCGATCAGGGCGTTGGTGCCGGTGGAAAGGACGGACATGGGCGGCGACCTCAGCGGCGGACGGTGCTGGACGGATCGGAGTTGCTGGCGAACACGCGCTCGATGCCGCTGGCCGCGGCGCTGCCGATCGCGGCGACGGCGCGGCCGATGGTCGGGCCGCCGGCGATGGCGGCGATCTTGGCCGCATAGGAAGGATCGGTGGCGTAGCCCGCGCGCTGCAGGCCCTGGGCGAAGCCGCGGATGTCGGTGCCGGCGTTCAGCGCCTGCTGGTAGCGCGGATTGGTCTTCAACAGGCGCACGTAGTCGGCGAAGCTCTCGGCCGGCGAGGCGTAGGCGCGGAAGTCGGCGGTCTGCGACTGCTTGACCCCGTCGACGTACTCGTGGGTGCCGGTGGTGACGCGTTCGCCGCTCCAGCCGGTGGCCTTGATCCCGAACAGGTTGTTGGCACTGGCGCCGTCGCCGCGGGAAATGCCGCGGCGTCCCCAGCCGGTCTCCAGCGCGGCCTGTGCGACCAGCGCCCGCGCATCCACGCCCAGCTCCTTGGCGGCCTTCTGCGCGTGGTTCCAGATCTGCGCGACGAAACCTTCCGGAGTGCGTTCGCCGAGGCTGGCCGCGGCGGCATTGGCGGCCGTGGTGGCGCTGGCGTCGATGTCGGCGCCGTCGTCGGCCGCGGCGACCGCCAGGTCCGACCAGCGGTCGTCGGCGCCGGTCCACGCCGGCGTGGCACTGCCGTCGGCGGGGCTGGTGCCCAGCGCGTCGTGCATCGCGCTGGTCTCGCGGCCGGCGATCAGGTCGAGCACGCGCGCGACCTGGCGTTGCGGAGCGTCCGTCGCGTCCATGCCGCTCCAGGCACCGGCGGCGGTGCTGGCCGCTGCGCCGGCATCGGCCAGCGCGGATGCGCCGGCGGCCGCGGAGTTGGCGCCGGCGCGCTGGCCGGACACCAGCGAATACGCCTTGGCTGCCTGCGCGGCGCCGATCGAGGTGTTGGGCAGCTGGGCGGCGGCGCTGCCGCCGCCCAGCTGCCTGGCGATCATCGCCGCCAGGCCCAGCCCCTTGCCCTCGGTCAGCGCCTTGGCCATCTGCTGGTCGTACATGTCGCGGAAGGTCTGGTTCTCGCCCGGGAACAGGGAATCGCCGAAGCTGGCGTCGCGCATGCTCTTGACGAGCAGGTTCGCGAACTGTCCTTCCAACTGGCGCGACACCTTGTCGATCCGGGCAGGATCGTTCTGGGTGGTCGCGTTCAGTTCGATGGGAGAGGCCGAGATACGCATGTCAGATCACCTCCAGCTCCGCGCTCAGCGCGCCGGCCTGCTTCAGTGCTTCCAGGATCGCGATCAGGTCGCCCGGCGCGGCGCCGACTTCGTTGACCGCGCGCACGATCTGGTCCAGCGAGGTGCCGCCCTCGAACTTGAACATGCGGCTGCCTTCGTTGGTGGCGGTGATGGTCGATTTCGGCGCGGCCACGGTCTGGCCGTTGCTCAGCGCGTTGGGCTGGCTGACCTGGGTGCCTTCGCTGATGGTGACGGTCAGCGAGCCGTGCGAGATCGCCGCCGGGCTGACCCGCACCTGCGCGCCGATCACCACGGTGCCGGTGCGGGCGTTGACCACCACCTTGGCCGGCGCCGCGCCCGGCGACAGTTCCACGTTCTCGATGCGTGCCAGCAGGCCGATGCGCGCGCTCGGGTCGGTCGGCGAACGCACCGCGACGGTGCCGCCGTCGATGGCGTGCGCGCTGCCGGGGCCGAAAGTGTTCTCCAGCGCCGCGACCATCCGCGACACCGTGGTGAAATCGTTCTGGTGCAGGTTCAGGGTGATCTCGCCGCTGCTGCCGAACACGTCCGGCAGCGCGCGTTCCACCGTGGCGCCGTTGGGGATGCGGCCGACGCTGGGCACGTTCACCGAGATCCGCGAGCCGTCCTTGCCCTGCGCGCCGAAGCCGCCGACGATCAGGCTGCCCTGGGCGATCGCGTAGACCTGGCCGTCGGCGCCCTTCAGCGGCGCCATCAGCAGCGAGCCGCCGCGCAGCGACACGGCGTTGCCGATCGAGGACACGGTGATGTCGATCGGCTGGCCGGGCTTGGCGAACGGCGGCAGTTCGGCATGGATCGCCACCGCGGCCACGTTCTTCAGCTGCGGATTGACGTTCGACGGCACGTTGACGCCCAGCTCGCCGAGCATGTTCTTCAGGCTCTGCACGGTGAAGGGTGCCTGGCTGGTGCGGTCGCCGCTGCCGTCCAGGCCCACCACCAGGCCGTAGCCGACCAGCGCGTTGCCGCGCACGCCGCCGACCTGGGCCAGGTCCTTGATGCGTTCGGCGGCGGCCGGGGCGGCCAGGCCGGCGCACAGCGCGAACGCGGCGAGCAGGCGGCAGGACAGGGACAGAAGGTTCATGGCAAACCTCAGTACGGCGCGATGCGCGAGTTGAAGAAGCGGCTCAGCCAACCCATCGCGTTGGATTGGGCGACGGCGCCGCGGCCGCCGTAGGCGATGCGCGCGTCGGCGACCTTGCTGGACGGAATGGTGTTGTCCGGCGCGATGTCGGCGGCGCGGACGATGCCTTGTACCTGCACCAGCTCGTCGCCCTGGTTCAGGCGCAGGTTCTTCTGCCCCTGGATCACCAGGTTGCCGTTGGGCAGGCGCTGCATCACGGTGACGGTGACGCTGCCCTGCATGGTGTTGCTCTGCGCGGTGTTGCCCTTGCCGGCGAAGCTGCGGTCGCCGCTGGTGGAATTTTTGAGCACGTTGACGCCGTTGACCGTCAGCGGCGCGCCGAGCAGGGTCGGCGTGGCCATCGTCACCGCGTCCTTCTTGGTGATGCTGGTATTGGCGGTGGAACTGGCGTTGGTGCTTTCGACCAGGGTGATGGTCAGCAGGTCGCCGACGTCGCGGGCGCGCCGGTCCGCATACAGCGACAGGCCCGGGCCGGCGGCGTAGATCGCGCCTGCGCTGGGCTGCACCGGCTGTGCCACCACCGGCACGATCGGCGCCATCGGCGCATACGGGCGCACGTCGCCGGCGGCGACGCCGAGGCCGGCGCAGCCGCCGAGCAGCGCGGGCAGGACCAGCGCTGCGATGAGGGAAAGAGAGGATGGACGCGACATGGCGGTTTCCAGAAGGGTCAGGATCAGACGTTGTTGTTCAGATAGCCGAGCATCGAATCGGTGGTGGAGATCGCCTTGGCGTTCATCTCGTAGGCGCGCTGGGTCTCGATCATGCTGACCAGCTCTTCGACCACGTTGACGTTGCTGCCTTCCAGCGAGGCCTGCACGGTGGTGCCGAGGCCGTTGAGGCCGGGCGTGCCGGCCTGCGCCGGGCCGGAGGCGGCGGTTTCGGCGTACAGGTTTCCGCCCTTGGCCTGCAGGCCCGAGGGATTGATGAAATCGCTCAGCGTCAACGACCCGATCTGCAGCGCCGCGGCGGTGCCGGCGACCTGCACGCTGACCGTGCCGTCGGTGCCGATGGTCAGCGACTGCGCGCCTTCCGGGACCTGGATGCCGGGCTGCACCGCATAGCCGCTGTTGGTGACCAGCTCGCCCTGCGCATTGATCTGGAAGCTGCCGTCGCGGGTGTAGGCCGAAGTGCCGTCGGGCATCTGCACTTCGAAGAAGCCGCGGCCGTTGACCATCACGTCCAGCGCGCGCCCGGTCTGCTGCGGGTTGCCCTGCTCGAAATCCTTGGAGGTGGCGACCACGCGCACGCCGGTGCCGAGCTGCAGGCCCGACGGCAGTTGGGTCTGCGCCGAGGTCGCGCCGCCAGGCTGGCGAACCTGCTGGTACAGCAGGTCCTCGAAGCTGGCGCGATCGCGCTTGAAGCCGGTGGTATTGGTGTTGGCCAGGTTGTTGGACACGACCGACATGCGCGTCTGCTGCGCATCCAGTCCGGTCTTGGCGACCCACAAAGCCTGATTCATGACCCGATTCCTCTGATGGTGGCCCCGAGATCCGCGAGGGGCAGGGGGACTGATGCATGTGCCGTGCCACAAATGCGCCGGCTTTTCGTCGGCAACGGCGCGGCGCCCGTGGCGGGCTTAGCCGTTCAGGCGCAGCATGGTGTTGGCCGACTGCGCGTTCTCGTCGCCGTGCTTGATCACCTTCACCTGCATTTCGAACTGGCGCTGCAGCTGGATCATCTGCACCAGCGCGCCGGCCGCATCGACGTTGCTGCCTTCCAGCGCGCCGGTGTGGACCGCGGTGCCGGTGGCCAGGGCGAAGGCCTGGGTGGGATCGTCGCTGATGTTGCGCATCAGCCCGTCGGGGCGGCGTTCCAGGCGTTCGGCCGGCGCCTGCACCACCTTCATCTTGCCGACCACGGTCATCGCCTGCGGGCCTTCGCCCAGCGGCACGATCGACACCGAGCCGTCTTCGCCGATCTCCAGCGCCTGGTGCGGCGGGATCGCCATCGGATTGCCCTGGTCGTCGAGCACCGCGCGGCCGCTGGAGGTGACCAGCTGGCCGTTCGGCGTCAGCGCCAGTTCGCCACCGCGCGTGTACGCCTCCTTGCCGTCGCTGGCCTGCACCGCCAGCCAGTTGTCGGCGCTGAACGACACGTCCAGCGCATTGCCGGTCACCTGCTGGGTGCCGACGTCGCGATTGAAGCCCTGGTCGATGTGCAGCGCGTCGATCCGCGACGGATAACCGGCGCCCTTGATGCGGAACGCCTCGGTATTGGCCAGCGCCGCCTTGAAGCCGGCGGTGTCGACATTGGCCAGATTGTGCGACACCGTGCCCTGCGCCTGCAGCGAAGCGCGGGCGCCGGTCATGGCGACGTAGAGTGCTTTGTCCATGGGGAGCTCCTGGGAGCCGGGACGCGGGACGCGGGACGCGGGACTCGGAAAAGCAAGGGCGGCAGCGGAATAACGCCAGCTTACCGATCTCCACGCTTTTCCGAGTCCCTAGTCCCTGGTCCCGCGTCCCGGCATCACCATCAACGGATGTTGATGATGGTCTGCGTGACCTGGTCCTGGGTCGAGATCATCTGCGAGTTGGCCTGGAAGTTGCGCTGGGCGACGATCATGTTGACCAGTTGTTCGGTGAGATCGACGGTGGAGGATTCCAGCGCGCCGGACTGGATGCCGCCGAAGTCCGAGGTCGCCGGCGCGCCGATGCGCGCGTTGCCCGAGGCGGAGCTTTCCGCCCACACGTTGTCGCCGAGCGAACTCAGCCCCTGCGGGTTGACGAAGTTGGTCATCGCGACCTGGCCCAGCGCCTTGTCGGCGTTGTTGGAGTAGCGCGCATAGACCACGCCGTTGGCGTCGATGCTGATCGAGGTGAGCTTGCCGCTGGCGTAGCCGTCCTGGCGCGCGTCGCGCAGCGCGAATGCCTCGCCGTACTGGGTCGAGCCGGTCACGTCCAGGGTCAGGTTGAGCGTGCCGGCGCCGGTGACGGGAGTGAACGCGCCCAGTGCGATCTTGCCGTTGGCGGGGGCGATGAGCGCACCGCTGTCGGAGAACTGCAGCGTACTTGGCGCGCCGACCGCGGCGCCGTCGACGTAGTTGTAGACCTGCCATTGGTTGGCGCTGCCGGTCTTGACGAAGTACGAGGTCTGGGTATGGCTGACGCCCAACGAATCGAAGACGGTGACGCCGCCGGTGGAGTGGTTGTAGCTCTTGGCGTCGGCAGGATTGAACGGGGCCACGGTCGGAGCCTTGGCGTTGCCGGGCAGGGTGAACATCAGGTTCTCGGTATTGGTCTGTTTCGGCGCGCTGTCGGTGGTCAGCAACTGCAGGTCGCTCAGCGTGCCGACCGCGAAGCCGTTGCCGTTGGCGGCCGGCGGGAACACCTGCAGCCGGGCGCCCTGCGGATTGACCACGTAGCCGTTGGCGTCGGTCTGGAAGTTGCCCGCGCGCGAATAGACCTTGGCGCCGTTGTTGGTCAGGGTGAAGAAGCCCTCGCCCTGGATCGCCAGATCCAGGCTGCGCCCGGTCGGATCGACGTTGCCCTGCGAGAACTGCTGGGCGACGTTGCTGACCCGCACGCCGGCACCGATCGCGTTGCGCGCCAGGCCGTAGCCGGTGGTCGAGAACAGGTCGGCGAATTCCGCGCGGGATTCCTTGAAGCCGGTGGTGTTGACGTTGGCGATGTTGTTGGCGGTGACGTTGAGGTCGGAGTTGGCCGCTTTGAGACCGGACAGCGAAGTATTGAAACCCATGATGGACTCCTGTGGATTGGCCGGCTCAGCTGACGCGGAGCACGTTGGCGAGCGGGGTGGTGCCCAGCCCGGTGAGATCGAGATAGATGCCGTTGGAGCCCACGCTCGCGCTTTCCACCGGGGCCTGGACGTAGGTGGACAGCGTGGTGTTGGCGCCCTTGCTGTCGGTATGCGTGGCGGCGATGCTGTATCTGCCGGCGGGCAGGCGCTTGCCGGCGGCGTCGGTGCCGTCCCAGTTGAAATTGACTTCGCCGGCCTTGCTGGCGCTGGCGCTGATCTGCTTGACCACGTTGCCGTTGGCGTCGCTGACGGCGAAGTTGACGGTGCCGGCGCTGGGCGCGGCGACCAGGCCGGTGGCGCCGCCCTCGGCGCCCAGCGGCATCGTCGCCGACGGCACCAGCACCTTGCGCCCGACCAGCGCCGCGCCGCGCAGGATCTGGTCGGAATTCATCGAGTTCGACAGCGCGGTCACGGTCTTGTTGAGATCGCCGATGCCCTGCACGGTGGACAGCTGCGCCATCTGCGAGACCATCTGGCTGTTGTCCATCGGCTTGAGCGGGTCCTGGTGCTGCAACTGCTTGGTCATCAGCTTCAGGAAGTCGGCCTGACTCAACGTCGACGACTTGGAGGTGGTGGTGGTGGCGCTGGAGGCGGTCAATCCGAGGCTGGAATAGATATCGCTGGAAACGGTGCTCATCAGTACGTCCTGGGCCGTGAGGCGGCGGTAGGGAGAAAGGGCGCTCAGCGGCCCATGGTCAGGGTGGCCAACGCCAGTTCCTTGGCGGTATTGAGGACTTCCACGCCTGCCTGATAGTTGCGCGAGGCGGAGATCAGGTTGACCATCTGCGACACCGGGTCCACGTCCGGCGAGTAGATGTAGCCGTCGGCATCGGCGAGTGGATGCCCGGGCTCGTAGCGCTTGAGCGGCGGATCCTTGCTCTGGGTGATTTCCTTGACGTTGACCGCGGTCAGGCTGCTGTCGTGCGGGTTGCGTACGGCCTGGAAGATCGGTTCGATCGGCTTGTAGGCGGCCTCGGCCGAACCGGCCACCGAGTCGGCGTTGGCCAGGTTGCTGGCGATGGTGCTCAGCCGGACCGACTGCGCCTGCAGCGCAGAACCGGCGACATCGAAGATCGGCAGATTGCTCATGCTTATTGGCCCGTGATCGCGGTGAGCATGCCGCGCACCTTGGATTCGACGAAGCTCAGCGAGGCGCGGTACTCCAGCGCGGCGCGGCCGTAGGCGGCGCGTTCGGTATCCGCATCGACGGTATTGCCGTCGAGGCTGGGCTGGTTGGCCTCGCGGGTGACCTGAAACGGATTCAGGCCGGTGCTGCCGCCGACCGCGATGTGGCGGCTGTCGGTGACGGCCATCTGGCTGCCGTCGCGCTGGCCCTGCGCGGCGCGCATCGCCGCGTCGAAGTCCAGGTCCTGGGCCTTGTAGCCGGGCGTGTCGACGTTGCTGAGGTTGCTGGCGATCAGCTTCATCCGTTGCTCGCGCAGCGGCAGGGCGTCGCCGTGGACACCTAGGAAGGATGAAATCGGATTGGTCATGGCACGCTCCCGCGGATCGTTGCAGGGAGACAGGCAAGGCCTGTGCCAAAACCGGGGGCGTGGGGGCCGCGCGCCGCGCGAGGATCGCCTCCGCCATGGTGGGGGAGGCAGGCGGCCAGGCCGCCGGCGTCGCGCCGGGGGCCGCGGAACCTAGGCGGCCTGGGCTTCTGCGACCACCCGCAGCCGCGCCAGCACGTAGTCGGCCAGTTCGTGCGGGCTGTACTTGGCGACGAAGGCGTTGGCGCCGACGCGTTCGACCATGGCGTTGTTGAACACGCCCGACAACGAGGTGTGCAGCAGCACGTACAGGCCGGCCAGACCGGGATGGCGGCGGATTTCCGTCGTCAGCGTATAGCCGTCCATCGCCGGCATCTCGATGTCGGAGATCACCATGGCATAGCGGTCGGCCGGGTTCTCGCCGCTGGCCTGGATCTGCAGGAGATGGTCCAACGCCTGGCGGCCGTCGGACAGCAGGGTGGCGCCGACCCCAAGCTGGTCGAGTACGCTGCGGATCTGTTGCCGCGCCACCCGCGAGTCGTCCACCACCAGCACCTGCAGCTGCGAGCCGGTGAGCGCCAGCGCGGGGTCGATCTGCGCCTCGACCCGGGTCTGGGCGATGTCGGCGAGCACGCTTTCCACGTCGATGACCTGGATCAGCTCGCCCTGGAAGCGGGTCACCGCGGTCAGGTAGCTGGACTCGGCGCCCAGTTCCGGCGGCGGGTGGATGTCCTCCACCGCGATGTTGACGATGCGCTCCACGCCGCTGACCAGGAACCCCTGCACCGAGCGGTTGAACTCGGTGACCACCAGGTAGCCGGGCGCCTTGTCGGCATGCGGTTCGCGTTCCGGGTGGCCGATCGCCAGGCCCAGGTCGAGCACCGGCACAGAGCGGCCACGCACATCGGCGACGCCGGAGAATTGCAGTGGCAGCCCCGGCACCTGGAACAGCTCCGGCCGGCGCAGCACTTCCTGCACCTTGAAGACGTTCACGCCAAAAAGCTGACGACCGCCCAGCCGGAACAGCAGCAGGGCAAGCCGGTTGTGGCCCGCCAAGCGGGTGCGCTGGTCGATTCGGTTGAGCAGGTCATGAGACATGGCGTTCATATCGGCGCCTGCGCGGCGGAACTTGAGCCCCTGTTGGCGCAAACGCCGCCGCGCCGCGCGCCGCGTCTGCGGCCGATGCACGCTGCACTGGAAACAGCCCGCTGCGCGGCATGGCCACCGGCCACGCGCATGGTGGCACAGGCTTTGCTTGCAGCTGCCCACATCACCATCCTTCAAAGAGACGGCCATGCGCCTGATCCTGCTAGTGGTTCTCGCGACGGCCGTGCCGGCCCGGGCCGCGGATTTCCAATCGGTGGACTCGATCCGCGCCGCAGCGCTGTCCACCATCGGCCCCGACGCCGAGGCCGAGGCGACGTTGGATCCGTCGGTGCGCGTGCCGCTGTGCCCGGCGCCGCTGCAGGCGCAGCCCACCGGCACCACCACGGTGGAAGTGAGCTGCCCGCGCGAGGCCGGCTGGCGCCTGTTCGTGCCGGTCAAGGTGCGACGCCTGCAGAACGTCTTGGTGCTGAGCCGCGGCCTGGCCGCTGGAGAAACCCTCGGCGCTGCCGATATGGTGTCCGAGAAGCGCGACGCGGCGCGGATCGTCGGTGCGGCGATGACCGACCCGGCGGCGGCGATCGGCAAGGTGGCGCGGCGCACGCTGTCGGCAGGAAGCCTGCTGACGGCCAGCGACCTGATCGCGCAGCGGTTGGTGCGGCGCGGCGACAATGTGGCACTGGTGGCACGCAACGGAAGCCTGGAAGTGCGCATGGCCGGTCGCGCGCTCGGCGACGCTGGCGAAAACGAGCGGGTGTCCGTCGAGAACCTGTCGTCGCGTCGTGTCGTTCAGGGAACGGTGTCGCAAAACGGCGACGTTTTTGTGACGCGGTGAGATCCGGGCTAAAGTCTCCTGCCGCAACGCCGTTAACCTTATCGAACCCGCAGCAGGATTTCGTCATGAGCCAGAAAATTGAAGGGAATTCGCCCACCCCGGCCACCCTTCGTCCTTCGTCCGTGAACACCAAGGCCGCATCCGCCGCGTCCGAGGATGGCAAGACGCGCGCGGTCAACGCCGCGGCCGCCTCCGACAGCCTGAGCCTGACCGGCGAAGCGTCGGGCCTGCAGACCCTGCAACGCCAGCTGGCGGCAGCGCCGGCGGTGGACAGCAACCGGGTCGAGTCGGTGCGCAGTTCGCTGCAGGGCGGCAGCTACAAGATCGACCCGGACGCGATCGCCAACCGCATGCTCGCCATGGATCAGCAGCTCAGCGCATGAACATGCCCGTGACCAACCTCTTGCAACAGCTCAGCGACGCGCTCGCCGGCGAACGGCAGGCCTTGTTGGATCACAACGTGGAACGGCTGATGCAGGCGACCAGCGACAAGCTGGACGCGCTGCGCGCGCTGGAGGCCGACGTACCGGCCGGCGCCGAGGCCGAATCGCAGTTGCGCGAACTGGCCGACGCCAACCGCGCCAACGGCGCGCTGCTGTCGCGACGGCGGCGCGAGGTCAACTGGGCCCTGCGCCACCTAGGCCGCAGCGAGAGCGCGCCGTCCTACGACGCCCACGGCCAGTCCAGCACGTTGCGGACCAGCCGCCCGCTGGCGATCGCCTGACCATTCCGCGCCGGCCGCGTGCCGGCGTCGCGCACGCGGCGGCGGCATCGGCGTATGATTGAGCGCCCGCTCGTCACCCATCTGCTTTCGTGAATTCCGCCGATCCCGATTCCAGCGATCCGGTGCCCTTGCCCTCGCGCAAGAGCCTGCTCGCCCTGAGCGAACTGATGTACGAAGGACTGCTGCTGTTCCGCGCCGATGGCCGCCTGCTGCTGGCCAACAGCGCCGCGCGCGCGCACCTGTGCCGTCCCGAGACCGGCGATGACGGCCAGGCGCTGGGTGAACGCCTGGCGCAATGGCTGCCCGGCGATGCGCTGTCGCAGGCGCGCAGCAGCGGCCGCTGGAGCGGCAGCCTGCCGACCGAGGAACATGTGGTGCTGGCGCACCTGTATTTTCATGCCGACCGCGACGACGGCCATTACCTGGTGCTGATCCAGGGCATCGAAGGCCAGCAGGACTACGAGCAGGAACTGCAGCAGCGCCATGCCGAACTGCGCCAGGCCTATCTGCGCCTCAACGGCGCGCAGGAAAAGCTGCTGCAATCGGAGAAGATGGCCTCCATCGGCCAGCTCGCCGCCGGCGTCGCGCACGAGATCAACAACCCGATCGGCTACGTGCACTCCAACCTGGGCAGCCTGCAGGAATACCTGCGCAGCCTGTTCACCCTGATCGAGGCCTACGAGCGCGCGTTGCGCGCGTCCGATCCGAAGGCGCTGATCCCGGAGATCGACGACATCCGCACCCGCTTCGACATCGACTTCATCAGCCGCGACCTGCCGCAGCTGATGGCCGAATCGCGCGAGGGCATCGAGCGGGTGACGCGCATCGTGCGCGACCTGAAGGATTTTTCGTATTCCGGCCGCGAGGAATCGTGGAAGCTGGTCGATCTGCACGCCGGGCTCGAGTCCACGATCAACATCATCTGGAACGAACTCAAGTACAAGGTCACCCTGGACCGCCGCTACGGCAACCTGCCGCTGGTCGAGTGTCTGCCGTCCGAGCTCAACCAGGTGTACATGAACCTGCTGCTCAACGCCGGCCAGGCGATCGGCGAGCGCGGCACCATCGCGGTCAGCACCGGCCAGGATGGTGAGGACGTGTGGATCGAGTTCAAGGACTCCGGCGCCGGCATCCCGGCGGACCTGCTGCAGCGCATCTTCGACCCGTTCTTCACCACCAAGCCGGTCGGCAGCGGCACCGGCCTGGGCCTGTCGATCTCCTACGGCATCATCAACAAGCACCACGGCCGCATCGACGCGGCCAGCACCGTCGGCGAAGGCTCCAGCTTTCGCATCGTGATTCCTGTACGGCAGCCGAAGTGAAGCCGGGACCGGGGACCGGGGACCCGGAAGAGCGGCGCTCCTGGCGCGCAGGCGCTGCTGCGCCGTTGCCCTTACGCTTTTCCGGGTCCCCAGTCCCCGGTCCCCAGTCCCGGCCTCACATCTGCCCATCCCGCCGCTGCTCGTCATGCGTGCGGAACGCCTGGCGGATGTGCTCGCGCAGTTCGTCGTCGTTCCACGGTTTGGTCAGGAAGCGGTAGATCGCGCCGCGGTTGATCGCGTCGGTGACCGTGGCCAGGTCGGTGTAGCCGGACAGCACCAGGCGGATGGTGTCGGGGTAGAGCATCTTCACCCGGCCCAGGAACTCGGTGCCGCTCATGTCGGACATGCGCTGGTCGGACAGGATCACCTGCACGTCGTTGGTGGCGAGCAGGTCGAAGGCGTCGCGCACGTTGCCGGCGGCCAGGATCCGGTAGCCGTCGCGGCGGAACAGGCGCACCAGCGAGCGCAGCACGTTCTCTTCGTCGTCGAGCAGCAGCAACGTGCGGTTGGGGCGGGTTTCGGTGAACGACTCCGGACGCAGGTAGCGGCGCCGCAGCGCCATGCCCGCGGCCTCGGCCGACATCGGCTCGCCGAACAGGTAGCCCTGGAAGATGTCGCAGTCGTTGCGGCGCAGGAAGCCCAGCTGCGCCTGCGACTCCACGCCGTTGGCGATCACCACCATGCCCAGCTGGTGGCCCATGGCGATGATGGCGCGGGCGATCGCCGCCTCGCGGTTGCCGGCCGGCGCGCTCTTGATGAAGCTGCGGTCGATCTTCAGCTTGTCCACCGGATAGCGCACCAGCGCGCTGAGGCTGGAATCGCCTGTGCCGAAATTGTCCAGGCTCAGGCTGATGCCTTCGCGGCACAGGTTGGCCAGGGTCTCGTGGACGAAGTTGACGTTGTTGGTCAGCGCGCTCTCGTTGATCTCCAGCACCATCATCTGCGGCGGCACGCCGGCCGCCTGCAGCGCCGACATCACTTCGTTGAAGAAGGTCGGGCGCAGCAACTGCAGGGTGGAGACGTTGACCGCGATGGTGAAGTCGTCGAATCCCTGGTCGCGCCACAAGCGCGCCTGGCGCAGTGCACCCTCCAGCACCCAGGTGCCGATCTGCACGATCACCCCCAGGCGCTCGGCGGTGCGCATGAAACGCTCCGGCACCAGGATGCCCAGGGTCGGCGACTGCCAGCGCAGCAGCGATTCCATGCCGACCACGCGGCCGTCGCGGGCGCTGACCATCGGCTGGTAGCGCAGGCGCAGCTCGCCGTTGGGGATCGCATCGACGATCTGCCGCGAGATGATGCTCTCGCTGTGCGCGCTGGGCGGGCCGTCGGCCGCGTACAGGCGCACCATGTTGCCGCCCTCGCGCGCGGCCTGGTAGACGGCGTCCTCGGCGTAGTCGAGCAGCGTGGACAGGTGCGCGGAGTGTTCCGGGCACAGGCTCGCGCCGATCTTGCCGGTCATGAACAAGGTGTACGGCAGCACCGACAGCGGCAGCTCGATCTGCTGCCGGATCTCCTCGGCGAAGGCTTCCGGCGGCGGTACGTCGGCGGTGCGCGGCACCGCCATGATCAGTTCGTCGCTGCCATGGCGCCACAGCAGGCCGCGCCCGCGCAGGTGCGCCTGCAGCCGCTGCGCCAGCAGCGCCAGCGCGTGGTCGCCGACTTCCGCGTTCATGTTCTCGTTGATCGAGGCGAAGTGGTCGATGTCGATGTGCAGCAGCATCACCCCCGGCCCGCCGGCCAGCGCCTCGGCGATCATGCCGATCAGTGCAGGATGGCCAGCGCCCAGCCGCGACGGCAGGGCGTCGTCCAGTGGCGCGGAGACTGTGGGATTCCACATCGTTTCAGGGTCCAGGTGGATGGGACGGCGTCGCCGCCATCGTGTAGGGCAGACACAGCGTCACCCGGGTGCCCGCGCCCGGCGCGGTGTCGATCTGCAGGGTACCGCCTGCGCTCTGCGCGCGCTCGCGCATCACGATCAGGCCCAGCCCGCGCGGCCCGGCCGGATCGAAGCCGTCGCCGTCGTCGATCACCTCCAGGCGCAGCCGCCGGTGCCGCTCGTCGCTCAGTGTCATCCGTACTTCGCCGGCGCAGGCATGGCGCAGCACGTTGGTCAGGCTCTCCTGGGCGATGCGGAAGCAGGCCTGCTCGACCTCGCCGCTGGGCCGCGCGGGCAAGGCCGCGATGTCCAGTTGCAGACGCACCGGCGAGGCGCGGAACAGCATGCCGGCCTGCCAGCGCAGTGCCGCCTCCAGGCCGAGCGCATCCAACTGCGGCGGGCGCAGCAGGGTGGAGAGGTTGCGCAGCTTGGTGATGCTGCTGTCGGCCAGTTGCACGATCTCGTTCAGGTCCTCGCGGCGGCGCGCGGCGTCGGATTCGTCCAGTGCCGCGTGCGCGGACAGCTTCATGGCGGTGATCGCCTGACCGATGTCGTCGTGCAGGTCGCGCGAGATCGCGCGACGCTCGTCCTCCTGCAGCGAGAACAGCCGCCGCGCCATCGCCTGCAGTTCGCGGTTGCTCAGCGCCAGCGCGTCGCGCATGCGCTCGGGCTCGCTCAGGTCGCGCACGATCAGCAGCTTGCAGTCGCGGCCGCTGTAGCGCACCGTGCCGAACGACAGCCCGGCATGGAACAGCGAACCGTCGCGGCGGCGCATGCGCGCGGGCGTGCCGCGTTCGCCCTTGTCGCCGGCATCGCGCATCTGCTCGCGCACCTGCTGCAGGTCGTTGCGATGGACCAGGCCCTGCAGCGGTTCGCCGAGCAGGTTTTCGCCCTCGTAGCCGAACTGCCCGGCGCAGGCCGCGTTGGCGTACAGCACATGGTCGCGGTGCAGGATCGCCACCCCGTCCGGCAGCACCCGCACCAGTTCGCGGAACTGGTCCTCGCGCTCGTGCAGCAGGCGCCGCGAGCGTTCGTGCTCGGTCACGTCCTGCAGGGTGCCGCGCACGCAGGCCGCACCGGCGTCGTCGCGGGCCGATTCGGCGCGCAGGTGCAGCATGCGCGCCTGGCCGTCGGCCGCCAGCACCGGCAGCAGCATGTCCACATGTACCGGTGCGGCGCCGCACAGCTCCTCGAACATGCGCTGGATGCGCCCCTGCGATGCCAGGTCGGCGGGTACCAGCAGTTCTTCCAGGCGATGCAGGCGCGGCTGCTCGGGCACGCGCCGGCCGAGCATCCGGTAGACCTGGTCGGAATAGCCGCCCAGGCCGCTGGCCGGGTCCAGTTGCCAGGACCCGAGGCGGGCGATGGCCTGCGCTTCTTGCAGCCGCTGCAAGGCCTGGTCGCGGCGCTGCTGCGCCTCGTGCTCGGCGCTGCGGTCGTTGACCACCACCAGCCGCGCGTCCCGGCCGCGGTAGTCCAGCCGGGTGCTGCGCGCCTCGACCATGCGCTGGCTGTCGTCGCGCAGGCGCAGCGGGCCGGCCACCACGCAGACCTTGGACGGGGTGTCGCGGATCGCCTGGATCACCGCGTCCAGGTCCTCCAGCGCGCCCGGCGGCCATAGCCGGTCCAACTGCAACCCGACGAATTCGTCGTGCAGCCAGCCGAAGAAGGTGACCGCAGCCGGATTGACATCGACGACCCGCAGTGTTTCCATGTCGTAGACAAGCATCGGGCTGGGGTTGGCCTGGAACATCTGCCGGTAGTCGGCCTCGGACAGCGCCAGCCGCGCATGGGCCTGCACCGTGCCGCGCACCAGCGGGCGCAGCAGGCAATACAGGGCAACGGCGGTCAGCAGCAGGAACGCCACATCGTTGGCCACGTGCAGCATGGCCAGCGTTCGCGGGTTGTCCACGAATCGGGCCAGGAGCAGGTCGCTGCCCAAGGACCAGGCCAGGGCGACCAGCAGGTACAGCAACGCCGCCCGCCAGATGCCGCGATCCAGCCGCTGCGCCAGGCGCATGTCCGACGATGGGTGGGCGTTCGGGAAAATATCGAAATGTGGTTCCATGCCCGACAGCCTGGTGCGGCGGTAATCGTCCATTGCCATCTTAGCGGCAAGCGATCGCCGCGGCCCAGCGCGGCCGGCAGCGTGCTCAATTAATGCCGCCGGGTGCCGTTATCACTTTCGTCCGCCGGCCTCAGCGCGGTTGAAACGGAGCACATCGGCGTGGATCAGGGCGTCATCGCAAGCTTGCTGCAGCACCCGCTCACCTCGGCTGTGGTCCTGCTGGACGCAGAAGGGCGGCCGCTGGCCGCGAACCGGGCGGCGCAGGCGCTGGATCTGCCGCGTACCGTGGAGGCGTACGCCGACCTGCTGCGCGACGTGCGCGAGCGCTTGCTCGGCGGCGAAGACATGCTCGCCTGCGCGCTGCCCGGCACCGCGGGGCGGCGCCTGGACGGGTGGCTGCGCGCGGTGCGCGACGACGCCGGCGCGCTGCTGGCCTACACCCTGAGCGTGCCCGAGCCGATCGACAGCGACGGCGCCACGCGCTGGGAAATCGCCCTGGACAGTGCCGAACACGGCCTGTGGGACTGGGATATCCCCAGCGACACGATCTTCCGTTCCGAGCGCTGGAAGCAGATGCTCGGCTACGCGGGCGAGGCGCCGCACTACGGTCTCAACACGCTGCTGTCGCTGGTGCACGGCGACGACCAGGCGCACCTGCGCGAGGCGATCCGCGCTCACTTCGAGGGCCGCACCCCGACCTATGTCTGCGAATTCAGGCTGCGCCAGCAGGACGGCCAGTGGCGCTGGATCCTGGACCGCGGCCGCATCGTCGCGCGCACCGCCGACGGCAGCCCGCTGCGCATGGTCGGCACGCACACCGACATCCACGAGCAGAAGCTGCTCGAGCAGCGCCTGCGCGACCAGCAGACCCTGCTGCGCGAGGCGCAGCGCATGACCCGCATGGGCAGCTGGTCGTGGGGTGCGTCGCGCAACCGGATCTGGTGGTCGCGCGAATTCCTGCGCGTGACCGGCCTGTCCGAGGACCAAATGCCCACCAACCGCGGCTGGCTGCGCTTGCTCAGCCGGGAGTCGGCGGCGAAGGTGATCTCGATCGTGCGGCGCATGCAGGGCGACGGCAAGCAGGCCAACTTCGAGGTCGAGCTGGTACGCCGCAGCGAGTCGCCGCTGCATCTGCGGGTCTGGGCGCAACCGCAATTGGATGCCGACGGCCGCATCCAGCGCGTGCTCGGCCAGGTGCAGAACATCACCGAGCAGCGCCAGACCGACGCGCTGATCCGCTGGCGCACCGAGCTGCTGAACCGCGTCTCGGCGCTGGGCAAGATCGGCGGCTGCGAGATCGAGGTCGGCACCCGGCGCATGCAGTGGACCGAGGAATGCTATCGCATCCATGGCCTGCGCAAGGAGAGCATCGGCCTGGACCAGGCGCTGGCCCTGTACACCCAGGATTCGCGCGACGCGTTCGAGGCGGCGCTGGCGCGGATCGCCCATGGTGGGTTGCCGGAGCAACTGGACCTGTGCTTCCACCGGCCGTCCGGGCACCGGATCTGGGTGCAGGCGCTGATCGAACTGGACGACCGCGAAGGCTTGCCGCCGCGCTTCGTGGTGCTGTTCCGCGACATCACTCGCGAGCGCGAGGCCAGCGAGCGCATCGAGCTGCTGGCCCACTACGACTTGCTGACCGGGTTGCCGAACCGGCAGTTGCTGCGCGAGCAGGCGGAAACGGCGATGCGCGAGGCAGTGGAGCGTGGCAACACGCTGGCGATGCTGTTCGTGGACCTGGACGGATTCAAGAGCATCAACGATTCCTTCGGCCACGCCACCGGCGATGTGCTGCTGAAGCTGGCGGCGGTGCGCATACACCAGCAACTGCGCACCAGCGACCTGTTCGGACGCTTCAGCGGCGACGAGTTCGTGGTGGTGCTGCGCGACCTGGCCGAGCCCGGCGACGCCGGCCACGTGGCGCGCAAGCTGATCGCGGCGCTGGCCGAACCGCTGCACAACGGCGAGAACGTGATCAAGATCGGCGCCAGCATCGGCATCGCCTTGATGGAGAAGGGGCGCCAGGATTTCGACAGCCTGCTGCGCGCTGCCGACGCGGCGATGTACGCGGCCAAGGAATCCGGCCGCAATACCTGCTGCTACTACAGCCAGGATGTGCTGCTGCGCGCGCAGCGGCGCCTGGAGATCGAGCATGCGCTGCACGGCGCGCTGGACCGCGAGGAGTTCTCGCTGGTGTACCAGCCGCTGGTGCACGCGGCCGGCGAACGCGCGCCGGCGGTGGAGGCGCTGCTGCGCTGGCATCGCCCCGGCCATGGCCATTGCAATCCGGCCGAGTTCATTCCCATCGCCGAGGAATGCGGCGAGATCGTGCGCCTGGGCGACTGGGTGATCAACGAGGCCTGCCGCCAGGCCGCGGCCTGGGATGCGGCGGGGTTGCACTTCGACCGCGTGTCGGTGAACGTGTCGGCGATGCAACTGCGCGACCGCGGCTTCGCCGAGCGGGTGATCGAACTGTGCCAGCGCAACGGCTGGTCGCCGAAGCGGCTGGAACTGGAACTGACTGAGTCGGCGCTGATCCGCGACAGCGAATCGCTGCGCCGCTGCTTCGAATTGTTCGAGCAGGAAGGCGTGCTGTTGGCGGTGGACGACTTCGGCACCGGCTTCTCCAACCTGCATTACCTCAACCGTTTCCCGGTGCAGCGGCTGAAGATCGACCGCAGCTTCGTGCAGGACATGCTGCACGACAGCGGTACCGCCAAGGTCACCCAGGCGATCGTGCAGCTGGGCCACGTGCTGGGCATGCAGGTGGTGGCCGAGGGCGTGGAGACGGTGCAGGAAGAGACCCTGCTGCGCGAACAGGGCTGCGACGAGATCCAGGGCTATCTGCACTCGCGGCCGCTGCCGCCGCGCGAGCTTGCGGCATGGCTGCGCTCGCGCCAGAACGCGCTGCCGGCGCCGCCGCAGTTGGTGCTTGCTGGGCAGTGAATGCGCGCCGCCGCGCCAGACGCTGGTGCGGTCCCGCATTGCTGGCTATACTGCGCGCCCATCGCACCCGGCCAGAGGCCACTACCTTGGACAGTCATCCTAGACCGACGCTGCAGCTGTTGAGCTGACAGGACCGCCAAGGTCTGGGGACGTCCCAGACGGGTCCCGTCCGCTCAGGACGGGATCGTTCGCCAGTGCCGCACCGGCACTGGCGCAATTTCCGCAGTATGCATGCCCGATCCGCGAGGCCCCCGAGCGTAGCCACTGGCGTTCCCATAACCGGAGCCGCCCATGCGTCTGTTGTTGTCGTTGCTGTTCGCCTTGTGGGCGCTGCCGGTCGCCCGCGCGCATGCCGGGGCCAGTCTGTGGGTGGACGACGCGGCGATCACGCCCGCCGGCCATTGCCAATGGGAGTCGTGGTGGCGCGGCAGCGGCCATGCCGCCGAACTCGCCGCCGCCCCGGCCTGCGCCTGGGCATCGACCGAAGTCGGGCTGACCCTGCGGCATGGCCCGGGCAACGCCGCAACGACGTTGGCGCTCGGCGTCAAGCACGCGCTGCGCGATCCCGAGCAGGACGGCTGGGACGCAGCGCTGTCGCTGGAAGCCAGCGCGCAGGGGCGCTCGCCGCGTTATGCCGAGAACACGTTCAATCTGCCGCTGGGCTTTGCCCTGGATCGGCAGGGGCGCTCCCTGCTGCACGTCGACCTGGGCTGGTCGCAGCCGCGCAGCGGGCGTGACGCCCGGGCCTGGAGCGCGCCGCCGGCGGCGGCTGGATCTGGCTCGGCGACTGCTACCGCGAACGCGCCGCGCTGCTGGCCGAAGCCGGTGTGCGCTATGCGTTCAGCGGCGCGGCCGGCCCCGACCCGCTGGCCGGGCGCCGCAGTGCGGGTGCGGCGCAGGAGTGGTTGACGCCCGGCCTGAATGTCGTCCTGCCCGACTGAGCAGTCGCCTCCCGCTTCGTTCCACTTCTCCCACCACCCGCGGCGCAGCCAGTGTCGCGGTCCTGCCGGAAACTTCCCATGGCGCTATTCCCTCGTGACCGCAGCGTGGCCGGCAATGTCGCCGCACGCCCCGGCGTGCTGCCCAATCTCCACGACCTGGCGGTGTTCGCGTTGTTGCTGGCGCTGGGCGTGCTGCTGCTGCACGGTACCGCCGACATGCGCGCGCCGCTGCCGCCGCCGGGCGCCGCGGCGGTGTCGCTGGAGCTGCGCCAGTTGCCCGAGTACGGCCTGCGCACCACCTTGCGCATGTTCGCGGCGATGGCGGCCTCGCTGTTGTTCACCTTCGCGGTGGCGACACTGGCGGCCAAGAGCCGCCGCGCTGAGCGGTTGGTCGTGCCGGCGCTGGACATCCTGCAGTCGGTGCCGGTACTGGGCTTCCTCACCTTCACCGTGACCTTTTTCCTGGCGCTGTTCCCCGGACGCCAGATCGGCGCGGAACTGGCCTCGATCTTCGCCATCTTCACCAGCCAGGCCTGGAACATGGCCTATTCGTTCTACCAGTCGCTGCGCAGCGTGCCGCGCGACCTGGACGAGGTCGCGCGCGGTTTCGGCCTGTCGGCCTGGCAGCGCTTCTGGCGGCTGGAGGCGCCGTATGCGACCCCGGCGCTGATCTGGAACATGATGATGTCGATGTCCGGCAGCTGGTTCTTCGTCGTCGCCTCCGAGGCGATCACGGTCGGCGACCACACCCTGGAATTGCCCGGCATCGGCTCCTACCTGGCGCTGGCGATCGCGCAGCGCGACTTCGCCGCGGTCGGCTGGGCGGTGCTGGCGATGGGCGTGCTGATCGCGCTGTACGACCAGTTGCTGTTCCGTCCCATCGTCGCCTGGTCGGACAAGTTCCGCGCCGAACTCACCGCCTCGCAGGACAAGCCGCAGTCGTGGCTCTACGACCTGCTGCGGCGCACCCGCCTGGCCAAGCGCCTGGTCGCGCCGCTGGCCTGGGCCTGGCAGCGCGCGTTGCTGCTGCGCTGGGCGCCGCGGCGCCTTGCGCCGGCGCCGGCGACACGGGCGGATGCTGCGAACGCCTGGGGCGAGCGCGCGTGGAGCGCCACGCTGGCGACCGCCGCGCTGGCCGCGGCCTGGTTCGCGTACGACTACGGCCGCCGCCATTTGCATCTGCACGACCTGGCCGAGGCGTTCGGTGGCGGCCTGGCCACGCTGCTGCGGGTAGTCGTGCTGATCGCGCTGGCCAGCGTGGTGTGGGTGCCGGTCGGGGTCTGGATCGGGCTGCGGCCCGGGCTGGCGCAGCGGGTGCAGCCATTGGCGCAGTTCTTGGCCGCGTTCCCGGCCAACGTGCTGTTCCCGTTCGCGGTGCTGGCGATCGTCGCCACCGGCGCCAACCCCAATATCTGGCTGTCGCCGCTGATGGTGCTGGGCACCCAGTGGTACATCCTGTTCAACGTGATCGCCGGCGCCAGCGCGTTCCCCACCGACCTGCGCGAGGCGGCCACGGTCTACCGGCTGCGCTCGTGGATCTGGTGGCGGCGGGTGATCCTGCCGGGCATCTTCCCGTACTACATCACCGGCGCACTGACCGCCTCCGGCGGCTCCTGGAACGCCAGCATCGTCGCCGAACTGGCCACTTGGGGCGACACCCAGGTGCAGGCCTACGGGCTCGGCGCCTACATCGCCCGCGCCACCGCCGCCGGCGACGGCGCACGGGTGCTGCTCGGGGTGGCGGTGATGTCGCTGTTCGTGACCTTCTTCAACCGGGCGCTGTGGCGGCGCCTGTACGCCTTCGCCGAACGCCGCCTGCGCTTCGACTGACCACTGGAGACCCGACCATGACCTTTTCCGCAACCGCGCCCGAACGCGCGCCGCTGGTCCGCGTGCACGGCGTGCGCAAGAGCTACGACAAGGGCGGCGCGACGCCGCTGGTGGTGCTGGACGACGTCGACCTGATCCTGCATTCGGGCCAGATCGTCGGCCTGCTCGGACGCTCGGGCTCGGGCAAGTCCACGCTGCTGCGCGCCATCGCCGGGCTGCTGCAGCCCAGCGCCGGCAGCATCGTGTTCCGCGACGTCACGCCGACCCAGGCGATCGACGACATCGCGATGGTGTTCCAGAGCTTCGCGCTGTTCCCGTGGCTGACCGTGCTGCAGAACGTGGAGGTCGGCCTGGAGGCGCGCGGCGTGGCCGCCGACGAACGCCGCCGGCGTGCGCTGGCGGCGATCGACCTGATCGGCCTGGACGGGTACGAGGGTGCCTATCCGAAGGAGTTGTCCGGCGGCATGCGTCAGCGCGTGGGCCTGGCGCGTGCGCTGGTGGTGCGGCCGAAACTGCTGTTGATGGACGAGCCGTTCTCGGCGCTGGACGTGCTGACCGCCGAGACCCTGCGCACCGACCTGCTCGACCTGTGGTCGGAAGGGCGCATGCCGATCGAGTCGATCTTGATGGTCACCCACAACATCGAGGAAGCGGTGCTGATGTGCGACCGCATCGTGATCTTCGGCGCCAATCCCGGCCGGGTGATCGGCGAGATCCAGGTGAACCTGCCGCAGCCGCGCAACCGCCTGGCGCCGGCGTTCCGCGCCCTGGTCGACGACATCTACGCACGCATGACCGCCAGCCCGCAGCGGCCGCAAGCACGCGAGGGCGTGTTCCCCGGCAGCGGCATCGCGATGGTGTTGCCGCGGGTATCGAGCAACCTGTTGGCCGGCCTGCTGGAGGCGGTGGCCGCCGAGCCCTACCATGGCCGCGCCGACCTGCCGCCGCTGGCGGCCGGCCTGCAACTGGAAGTGGACGAACTGTTCCCGATCGCCGAGACCCTGCAGTTGCTGCGCTTGGCGGTGTTCGAGCAGGGCGACCTGCAACTGACCCCGGCCGGGCAGCGCTTCGCCGAACTCGGCACCGACGCGCGCAAGCGGATGTTCGCCCAGCACCTGGCCACCTACGTGCCGCTGGCCGCGCACATCCGCCGCGTGCTCGACGAACGCCCGACCCACCACGCGCCGGCGCGGCGCTTCCGCGACGAGCTGGAGGACCACATGTCCGAGGACTATGCGGCGGAAACCGTGCAGGCGGTGACCAGCTGGGCGCGCTACGCCGAATACTTCGCCTACGACAAGCAGGCGGACCTGTTCTCGCTGGAGAATCCGAGCTAACCCCCAAGCGAGTTCCCCCGGCTTTGCCGGGGTGGCAGTAGCCGTTTGCCGTTTTGAACCGCCCCGGCTTCCCTAGACACTTCTGAGCCGTTGGGAATGTCGCTGTTCGCACTCTACCGGTGCCAGGCCGGAAGCGGACGAATGACGTCGTCGGGAGTTGTAGAACATCTCGATGTAGTTGAAGACATCAGTGCGTGCATCGCTGCGGGTTGGGTAGATCTGGCGACGTATGCGTTCGCGCTTGAGCAACTGGAAGAAGCTCTCGGCGACGGCGTTGTCGTGGTGGTTTCCGCGGCGGCTCATGCTGGAGATCAGGTTGTGGTCGCGCAGCGAGTCCTGCCAGGCATGCCCGGTGAACGGACTGCCCTGATCCGAATGCACTGTCACGGGCCCACTGGGCTGGCGACGCCACAAGGCCATCAGCAGTGCATCGAGGACCAGACCCGTATCGATGCGGCTGCCCATGGACCAGCCCACCCCCTGGCGCGAGAACAGATCGACCACGACTGCGAGGTAGAGCCAGCCCTCATGAGTGCGGATGTAGGTGATGTCGGTGACCCAGGACTGATTGGGCTCAGCCACCGTGAACTGGCGTTGCAGGGGGTTGGGCGCCACGACAGCAGGCTTGCCTGCGCGTCTGCCGGGTCGACGACGGTAGCCGGTCTGCGACCGTAGCCCTTCCAGCTTGAGCAGACGCGCCACGCGGTGCTTGCCACAGCGTTCACCCAGATCACGCATGTCCAGCGTCAGCTTGCGGTACTTGCTCGTCATGGCACCTCCTATTGGGCCTCAGGTTTGAGGCTCGAGGATGTCTAGGGAAGCCGGGGCGATTCAGTCGCCCTACATCGTGGTCACCGGCAGGGGTGCGCTGAGCAGCGTCGCTTTTTTCTTTGGGACGTGTGCGTCCGTCGGGTTGACCCGTGAAATGCCAGATCACCAGAGCTGCCAGCAATAGCCCGAGGGCTGCGGCAAGGCGACGCGGGATAGGTCGTTGCAGGACAGAGGGGACGTGCATCGCGTGTTCCTTGTATGGCGTCGGCATGGTCTGCGTCAGCCGCTTCGTTCAATGGTCGGCCACAGGACTGAGCGTCTTGGCACAAACAAACCGGCATCGGCGCCACCCCTCTTGACGGTTGCCGGATACCGAGGTGCTGGCTTGGCCCTGCGAATCGCTTCCGGCTGCCCCCCAGTGAAGCCGCGAGGCATCGCCACATCGCCGCAGGCTCCTGCGAAAGCTTGCATCACGTGCAATTTAAGTGCATATTTAGTGCAAATTAAGTGCGAGGATCGAGCTATGAGCACCGTGATGCAGCAGCCCTTCGTTGAATGGTTCCGGGAACCCGACACCCAATACCTGTCTCCTGCAAGGGTCGGGGACTTCTTCGGATTTCGGGTGCAGGAACTGGCGGAGCGTGCGCATGTGCATCGCAATACCCCGACGACACGCCCGCAGGCGCCGCAACTGCAGAAGTATTTGCAGGAGATGATCCGGGTGCTGGCTGTCGCCACCGAGATGACTGGCGATGTCGAGCGGGCGGCCTTCCTGCTGCGTAACGAGCCGCTACGCGCGTTTGGCTATAAAACCGCCGACACGCTCGTTCAAGAAGGGAAGGCCGAGGCGGTGATCGCCTATCTCGAATCGTTGGCAGGCGGTGCCGCTGGATGATCGAGGCGACAATCGGAGAGGGCGACGATGAAGCCCATTACCGCGTGATCGTGCCTGCTTACGCAGGTATCCCGTTGTCGGGTATGGGTGCCGCCCGCCAAGGTGGTCGCTTCAACCGGCCTGGACAGGAAGCGTTTTACCTGTCCGTCGACGACGCCACGGCGCTGGCCGAATACAAGCAGGACAATCCGTGGCTCCCCCCGGGCACCATCTGCACGTTCTTCATCAGGCAACTGCGTGTGGCCGATTTCAGCGCCGGTTTCGATTCTGCGCGATGGCCGCCGTTATGGGCCGACTTTGCCGTGGATTGGCGCGCCGAATGGTTCGGTAAAGCGGTTGAGCCCCCGACCTGGTATATGGCCGATGATGTCGTCGCTGCCGGATTGGACGGTATTCTCTTTCCGTCGCAAGCGCGTCCTGGCGGAACCAACCTGGTGATCTATCGCAGTTCTGAGCGATCCCCATCGCAACTGCGCGTCTACGATCCAGACGGTGCATTGCACACGCTTGCTCCCCCTGCGAGACGCTGATTGCGCTTTCAGCTGCTCGCCTCCACGGTGATCGATCCCGAGGCAGCGCGGATGGTGGTCAGTCCAGAGCATCCAACGGCAGCGACTCGATGCCGCGGGCGCGATCGATCTTCTCGGCCACCTTGAAGGCGGCGTCCAGTTCGCTGATGCCGAACTCCTGCATCAGTTGGAAGCGTTCGGCTTTTTCCTCCGGCTCGGTCATTGTAGGGCGAGATATAGGCTCGGCGGTACGGCGCGGAACAGGATCTCCATGGACTTGGACAGGATCACGCCCTCAGTGAATTTGCCGGCCTTCTTGCGCGCCGACAGCATCAATGCCTTCTGCGAGGCATTGAGCTCGCGGAACCGGGCGATTTTTTCCACTTCATCCGGCGGCATGGACAGGCAGATCCACCACTCGATCATATTGAGCATGAGCTCCGCCGCCTTTCCGGCGGGGTGGCGTCGCGGCCACGCTCGCGCAACGCATCGCGTACGTCGCGGGTCAGGACCGCGCGGTGTTCCCTGACGCAGCGCTGTGCAGCGTCGAGAATGCACTGACGGATGAGGCTACGGTCAGCGCGGGTCATGCGTGCTTCTTCCTTGTCCTCGCCGCCGGTGATCATGAGACGCGCGGTGATCTCCAGTTCGCCCAACACGTCGCGCTGTTCGTCGCCTTCGGCGTCCTCCATGGCCGGCTGGTCCTCGTCCAGCGCGTCGGCATCGAGGGTCTGCAACTGGCTGGGCGTATTGACCAGGCGCCAGGCATCGGCGAAAGGAGCGAGACTCACGCCGGAACCCGGCGACAGCTTGACGCGATGCACGGTCGACCCGAGCCGCGCAGCGAAGTCGCCGAACAGTCCGAACGAGTTGCCGGCCTCCACGATGAACAGCCGCGGCCGGTAGATGGCGGTGACCTGATTGAGGATGTTATTGAGTGTGGCGCTCTTGCCCGAGCCGCTTGGCCCGAACAGGAACAGGTGCGCGTTCATCTGCCGGTCGAGGCGGTTCAACGGATCGAACGTCACCGTTCCGCCGCCGCGATTGAAGAAGGTGATGCCCGAATGGCCGGTGCCCTGACTTAGAACCTGTTCACGATCTTTTGAGTAGTAGTGTCAGGCATGCCAGGTGGATGAACTGCAAGCTGGTGTTGAGCTTGCGCTCGCAGTTCTTCCATAGCCTTCGGTTCTTTTCCAGCCACGCAAAGCTGCGTTCGACGCTCCAGCGCTTGGGCATGACCTTGAAGGTGTGCAGTTCGCTGCGTTTGGCGATCTGCACCGTGACTTGCTTGCCCAGGATCTCTCGTACGCCTTCGGCGAATGGTTCTGCGGTATAGCCGCTATCGCACAACAGGCTTTGCACGTGTCCCAGGTTCGGCTTGCAACGATCCAGGGATTGGAGCGCGCCTTTGCGGTCGGTCACTTCCGCCCTCGTCACCGCGACCGCATGCGGCAGGCCTTGGGTATCGACGGCGATGCGACGCTTGATCCCCGAGACCTTCTTGCCCGCGTCATAACCCTTCTGGCCGGCCGTGTCCGTGTTCTTCACGCTCTGTGCGTCCACGATCAAGAACGTGCTGCAAGCGTTGCGCCCCTGTCCCTGGCGGGCCGCGCCAACCTGATTTTTTGAGCGCCCGCTCCAGCAGGCTCACTCCTTCATCGTCTGGTTCGCTCCACTTGGCAAAGTAGCAGTGCACGGTGCGCCACTTCGGGAAGTCGCTGGGCAGCGCTGGCCACTGACAGCCGGTGCGCAGCAAGTACAGCACCGCGCACCACACGTCCTACAGATCCACGATCCGTGGCTTGGTACGCTTGCGCGCCTGCTCCAGAATGGGGCGGATCTGCTCGAACCGCTCCCGGCTCATGGCACTCGGATACGTCTTTGTGCGCATCCGCAGAGTTTGCACTACCCGGGAAAGATCGTGAACAGGTTCTTAGACTCTGATGCCTGTCCATCTCCGACTCTCCGATCGTGTGCTTGGCGGCTCACAACCGCTGTCTCCGCGATGGACTCCTGTAAACGGCAAACGGCTACTGCCACCCCGGCAAAGCCGGGGGAACTCCCTTGGGGGTGAGCTGCGGCGTGCGGAGCATGCGGTGGCGCGCCTGGCACCGGAGCGCGTCATGCGGCGCTGTGACGTGCGGCGGCCCGACAGCGCAGGTGACGCCGGGTCCGCACAGGCCAGTCCGCCCGCCGCAGCGCTTCCGCGGTGCGCGACCAAGACCCCGGCGCAGGCGCCGCCGTCAGCTGCGCCTGCCGCTGCACGCGCGGC
Organism: Xanthomonas theicola; assembly: GCF_014236795.1. NCBI lineage: Bacteria > Pseudomonadati > Pseudomonadota > Gammaproteobacteria > Lysobacterales > Lysobacteraceae > Xanthomonas > Xanthomonas theicola. The sequence goes on from NZ_CP049017.1 coordinate 989,955, forward strand.
GACCTGCACCGCGATCGCCAGGCCACGCATGGCCGCGTGCGCGGCAGACGCGACAGCCGTGGCGAATTGGGTTACAAAACGCATTGGTTTCCCGAGCAGCGCCATGAACGTCCCCACCGATCCGCAGATCCTGCAGTTCGCCACCGCGCTCAGCGATCAGTTGCGCACCACGCGCGAGCGCTTGGTCACCGCCGAGAGCTGCAGCGGCGGCTGGATTGCCAAGGCCATGACCGACATCGCCGGCTCCTCGGACTGGTTCGACTGCGGCATGGTCGCGTACAGCTACGAGGCCAAGCAGGCACTGCTGGGCGTGCGCCCGCAGACGCTGGAACACCATGGCGCGGTCAGCCGCGAGACGGTGATCGAGATGGTGTCCGGCGCGCTGGTCAATTCCGGCGCCAGCATCGCGGTGGCGGTGACCGGCATCGCCGGTCCCGGCGGCGGCTCCACCGACAAGCCGGTCGGCACCGTGTGGATCGGCTGGAAGCGGCGCGGCGGCTACGCCAGCGCGCAACTGTTCCACTTCGACGGCGACCGCGATGCGGTGCGCCGGCAGACGGTCGCCGCAGCGCTGCGCGGGCTTGGCGCGCTGCTGTGAGCGCGCCCGGACGGTAGATGGCCACGGCGATGTGGGAGGCGCTGAGCACGGTCCGCGACCTGGGGCGATTGCAGGAAATCGCCTCGGTTCTCATCCGCTACGGTTTCGGCGACGTGGTCCGCCGCATCGGCATGGCCGACGTGCTGGAGCGCGCCGGGCGCCTGCTGCACTGGCACAACGCCGAGGAGATGCTGCGCATGTCGGCGCCACAGCGGGTGCGGCGCGCGCTGCAGGATCTCGGCCCGACCTTCGTCAAGCTCGGCCAGGTCCTGGCCACGCGCGTGGACCTGCTGCCGCCGGACTGGATCGACGAATTGAGCGAACTGCAGAACGCCGCGCCGGCGCTGGCCTACGCGCAGATCCTGCCGCAGCTGATCGAGGCGCTGGGCGAGACGCCGGCGGCGGTGTTCGCCCAGGTCGAGGAAACCCCGCTGGCCGCCGCGTCGCTGGCGCAGACCCACCGCGCCTGGCTGCCTGACGGCACCCCGGTGGTGATGAAGGTCCGCCGTCCGGGCATCGGCGACGTGATCGAGGCCGACTTGCGGCTGCTCGCGCGGCTGGCGGACATCGTCGAGGCGCGCGCCGCCGACTTCAAGCGCTACCACCCGGCGGAAGTGGTGCACCAGTTCACCCTGTCGCTGCGGCGCGAGTTGGACTTCGCCGGCGAATGCCGCAATGCCGAGCGCATCGCCGCCAACTTCCAGGGCCACGACGAGATCGTGATCCCGCGCGTGCATTGGCAGTGGACCTGCGAGACCCTCAACGTGCAGGACTTCGTCGCCGGTATCGGCGGACGTGATCTGGCAGGGGTCGAGGCGGCCGGCCTGGACCGGCGCCGCCTGGCCCGGGTCGGCGCCGACATCGTGCTGAAGATGGTGCTCGAGGACGGCTGCTTCCACGCCGATCCGCACCCCGGCAACATCTTCTACCTGCCGGGCGAGCGCATCGCGGTGATCGATTTCGGCATGGTCGGGCGCATCTCCGAGCAGCGCCGCTATCAGGTCGTGCAATTGCTGCACGGGCTGGTCGCACAGGAAGCCGAGGCGGTCGCCGACGTGCTGCTGGAATGGAACGACGGCGCCGTCGAGATCGACGAGGCGCGGCTGCAGCTGGAGATCGCCGGCTTCGTCGACCAGTACCGCGGCGTGCCGCTGAAGGAGCTGCGGATCGGCGCGATGCTGGGCGACGTCACCGCGATCCTGCGCCAGCACGCGCTGGCGCTGCCCGCCGACCTGGCACTGATGATCAAGACCTTCCTGACCCTGGACGGGGTGGGGCGCCAGCTCGACCCCGACTTCGACATGGCTGGCGCCGCGGCGCCGTACCTGGAGCGGGTGATGCTGCAGCGCTTCGCCCCGCGCGTGATGGCCAAGCGCGGCCGCCGCACCGTGCTCGGCGCGCTGGAGCTGCTTGGCGACTTGCCGCGCGATACCCGCCGGCTGCTGCAGGCGGCACGCCGCGGGCGGCTGCAGCTAAACGTCCAGACCACCTCGCTGAAGGGCTTCGGCGACCAGGTCAACCGTGCCGCCAACCGGCTGACCATGGGCATCGTCACCGCGGCGCTGATCATTGGGTCCTCGATCGTGATGAACAGCGTCGGCGGCGTCTCCAGCCGATGGTTGTTGGCGATCGGCGTGGGCGGCTTCATCGGCGCGGCGCTGTCGGGCGTGTGGATCCTGATCTCGATCTGGCGCAGCGGGCGCTGAGCGGAGCGCTGCGCCGCCGAGGGAAAGCCGGGCGGCGGGCTGGGCGAGAGTTGCTCATTTCCGTTTTTAGTAGTATTACTACTAACCATGGAGCTGACCGAAACCCAGCAAGCGATCCTCGACCTGATCGCCCAGCGTATCGAGCACGACGGCGCGCCGCCTTCGCAGACCGAGATCGCCCGTGCCTTCGGCTTCAAGGGCGTGCGCGCTGCGCAATATCACCTGGAAGCCCTGGAGCAGGCTGGCGCGATCCGCCGCGTGCCAGGCCAGGCGCGCGGGATCCGGCTGGTGAGCGGCGCGGCCGCACCGGCGCCGGCGCCACAAGTGGAAAGCGCCGACATCCTGCGGCTGCCGGTGCTGGGGCGGGTCGCCGCCGGCCTGCCGATCGGCGCCGAGATCGGCTCGGACGACTTCGTGGTGCTGGACCGGGTGTTCTTCTCGCCGGCACCGGACTACCTGCTCAAGGTGCAGGGCGACTCGATGCGCGACGAGGGCATCTTCGACGGCGACCTGATCGGCGTGCACCGCACCCGCGACGCCCGTTCCGGGCAGATCGTGGTGGCGCGGATCGACGAGGAGATCACGGTCAAGCTGCTGAAGATCGGCAAGGACCGCATCCGCCTGCTGCCGCGCAACCCCGACTACGCGCCGATCGAGGTCCTGCCCGACCAGGACTTCGCCATCGAAGGCCTGTATTGCGGGCTACTGCGGCCCAGTCGTTGAACGCCTTGCGCGAGCAAGGGATGCACCACACCGCCAGCCGGATTTTTCCGACCTGGCACACCGCCATTCGCCGCTGCCGTACATGGGCTCGGACGGATTATTTTTTCTTCGCCGCACACCGTCTCAGCCCGTGCGATACCTGGCCGCTAAATTGAACCTACCCCGAAAATCACCCTCACCTCCGAAGGACACCAAAATGGACGAGAACAAGAAGCGCGCGCTCGCCGCTGCCCTGAGCCAGATCGAGAAGCAGTTCGGCAAGGGCTCGGTGATGCGAATGGGCGATCGCATCATCGAAGCCGTCGAGGTGATTCCGACCGGTTCGCTGATGCTGGACATCGCGTTGGGCATCGGCGGCCTGCCGAAGGGCCGTGTGGTCGAGATCTACGGCCCGGAATCCTCGGGCAAGACCACGCTGACCCTGCAGGCGATCGCCGAGTGCCAGAAGAAAGGTGGCACCGCGGCGTTCATCGATGCCGAGCACGCGCTGGACCCGGTCTACGCGGCCAAGCTTGGCGTCAACGTCGACGAACTGCTGCTGTCGCAGCCGGATACCGGCGAGCAGGCGCTGGAAATCGCCGACATGCTGGTGCGTTCGGGTTCGGTCGACATCGTGGTCGTCGACTCGGTCGCCGCGCTGACCCCGAAGGCCGAAATCGAAGGCGAGATGGGCGACCAGCTGCCGGGCCTGCAGGCGCGCCTGATGAGCCAGGCGCTGCGCAAGCTGACCGGCAACATCAAGCGCTCCAACACGCTGGTGGTGTTCATCAACCAGCTGCGCATGAAGATCGGCGTGATGATGCCGGGCCAGAGCCCGGAAGTGACCACCGGCGGCAACGCATTGAAGTTCTACGCCTCGGTGCGCCTGGACATCCGCCGCATCGGCGCGATCAAGAAGGGCGACGAGATCATCGGCAACCAGACCAAGATCAAGGTGGTCAAGAACAAGCTGGCGCCGCCGTTCAAGCAGGTCATCACCGAGATCCTGTACGGCGAGGGCATCAGCCGCGAAGGCGAACTGATCGACATGGGCGTGGAAGCCAAGCTGGTGGAGAAGGCAGGTGCTTGGTACAGCTACGGCAGCGAGCGCATCGGCCAGGGCAAGGACAATTCGCGCCAGTACCTGCGCGACAACCCGCAAGTGGCGGCGAAGCTGGAAAGCGAGCTGCGCGAGAAGTTCCAGCCCACGGAAATCGCGCCGAGCGCGGCCGAGGACGCCGACGCCGACGCCGAGGCGTGAGGGTTTCTGCCGGGGGAGCGGTGGAGTCAGTGCCGCTCGTCTTCCTCGGCAGTCTTGAGCAAGCCAGGAGGGCGGGTGCCAGGGACGGCACATTGACCGTGGTGTTGAAACTGCATGCGCGACGACGAACAAGCACAAGCACAAGCACAGGCGCAGCGCCGGCGCCACCGGCAGCCTGAACAGACTCCGCTGCAGCGGGCCTTGGGCCTGCTGGTGCGCCGCGAGCATTCGCGCAAGGAGTTGACCCGCAAGCTACAGCTGCGCGGCGTGGAGCCGGATGCCGCCGCCGCCGCGGTGGAGCGCCTGGCGGGGGAGGGCTGGCAGGACGATGGCCGCTTCGCCGAACTGCTGGTGCGCAGCCGTGCCAATACCGGCTACGGACCGGTGCACATTCGCGCCGAACTGGGCACCCACGGCCTGGACAGCGAAGCCATCGCCACCGCGATGGCCGCATTCGAAGGCGATTGGAGCGAAAACGCCCGCGACCTGGTGCAGCGGCGCTTCGGCACGGCCGGCCCGGTGGACCTGCAACAACTGCGTAAAGCCGCCGATCTGCTGGCGCGGCGCGGGTTCGACAGTGACAGCATCCGCGCGGCCACGCGCTACGAGCCGGAGGACTGAGCGGGCCGGGCCTGCTAACCTTGGCGGATTGTCTTGTCCGGTTTCCGCATGCCCTTATCTTGAGGGCATACGCTCGTGAATCCGTCCGCTCGTCTATAGCCAGCCAATGAACGCATCCGCCAAATTCTCCACCTCCCAGATCCGCAGCGACTTCCTCGAGTTCTTCAACCGGAAGGGCCACACCATCGTTCCGTCCGCGCCGCTGGTGCCGGGCAACGATCCGACGCTGCTGTTCACCAATTCCGGCATGGTGCAGTTCAAGGACGTGTTCCTCGGCGCCGAGAAGCGCAGCTACGCGCGCGCGGCCGATGTGCAGCGCTGCCTGCGCGCCGGCGGCAAGCACAACGACCTGGATTCGGTCGGCTATACCGCACGCCATCACACCTTCTTCGAAATGCTGGGGAACTGGTCGTTCGGCGATTACTTCAAGAAAGAGGCGATCGGCTGGGCCTGGGAACTGTTGACCCAGGTCTGGAAGCTGCCGGCGGAACGCCTGCTGGTCACCGTCTACCACACCGACGAGCAGGCCTACGCGCTGTGGCGCGACATGATCGGGGTGCCGCCGGAGCGGATCGTGCGCATCGGCGACAACAAGGGCGCGCCGTACGCCTCGGACAATTTCTGGCAGATGGCCGATACCGGCCCGTGCGGCCCGTGCACCGAGATCTTCTACGACCACGGCGCGCACATCATCGGCGGCCCCCCGGGTTCGCTGGACGAGGACGGTGACCGCTTCATCGAGATATGGAACCTGGTGTTCATGCAGTTCGACCGCAAGCCCGACGGCACCCTGGTGCCGTTGCCGGCGCCGTGCGTGGATACCGGCATGGGCCTGGAGCGGCTGGCCGCGATCCTGCAGCACGTGCACAGCAACTACGAGATCGACCTGTTCCAGGCGCTGATCCGCCACGCGTCCGTACTGACCGGCATGGCCGACCTGGAGAACAAGTCGCTGCGCGTGATCGCCGACCATATCCGCGCCTGTTCGTTCCTGATCGTCGATGGCGTATTGCCGTCCAACGAGGGCCGCGGCTACGTGCTGCGCCGGATCATCCGCCGCGCCCTGCGCCATGGCTGGATGCTCGGGGTGCGGCAGCCGTTCTTCCACAAGATGGCGGCCACGCTGTCCGCGCTGATGGGCGAGGCCTATCCGGAACTGCCGGCAGCACTGTCCACCGTACAGCGGGTGCTGCAGGCGGAGGAGGAGCGCTTTGCCGAGACCCTCGACGCCGGCATGAAGATCTTCGACGAGATCGCCGCCCGCGCCAGCGGCAGCATCCCCGGCACGGACGCGTTCCGCCTGTACGACACCTATGGATTCCCGGTTGACCTCACCGCGGACATCGCGCGCGAACGCGGCATGGACGTGGAGATGGCCGGCTTCGAGCGTGCGATGGCGCGCCAGCGCGAGACCGCGCGCGCGGCCGGCAAGTTCGGTGGCGGCACCACACTGCCCGCCGCCCTGGTGGCGCAGCTGGTTCCCACCGTGTTCCTTGGCTACGACGCCCTGCAGGCCGATGCGCTGCAGGTGGTGGCGCTGTTGCAGGACGGACGCCCGGTCGAGTCGGTCGAGGCCGGCGATGCGGCGATCGTGCTGCTCGATCGCACCCCGTTCTATGCCGAATCCGGCGGCCAGGTCGGCGATCTGGGCCAGCTGAGCGCGGCCGGTGTGCTATTCGAGGTTGATGGGACGCAGAAGTTCGCCGGCCAGTTCCACGGCCATGTCGGCCGCCTGCGCGATGGCCGCCTGCAGATCGGCGCCATCCTGTCGGCCCAGGTCGACAGTGCTCGCCGCGGCGCCACCATTCTCAACCATTCCGCCACGCACCTGCTGCATGCCGCGTTGCGCGAAGTGCTCGGTACCCATGTGCAGCAGAAGGGTTCGCTAGTCGCGCCGGACCGGCTGCGCTTCGACTTCTCGCACTTCCAGCCGATGAGCACCGAAGAGCTGGCGGTGATCGAACGCAAGGTCAACGCGCAGGTGCGCGCCAACCATGCGGTCGAAGTGCACCACATGGGCATGCAGGAAGCGCTGGATTTCGGTGCGATGGCGTTGTTCGGCGAGAAGTACGGCGAACGCGTGCGCGTGCTGCAGATGGGCAACTACTCCACCGAGCTGTGCGGCGGTACCCATGTCGCGCGTACCGGCGACATCGGTCTGTTCAAGATCACCGGCGAGGGCGGCGTATCTGCCGGCGTGCGCCGCATCGAGGCGGTGACCGGGCAGGGCGCCCTGGACCATGTGGCGGCGGAAGAGGCCAGGCTGCGCGAGGCCGCCGAGCTGGTCGGCGGCAGTGTCGGCGACATGCTCGACAAGATTCGCCAGTTGGGCGACAGACACAAGCGTCTGGAGCGCGAACTGGAGGCGCTGAAGGCCAAGCTGGCCTCCGGCGCCACCGCCGATCTGGCCGCCGCGGCGGTCGACGTGGAGGGCGTGAAGGTGCTCGCAGTGCGCCTGGAGGGCTTCGATGCCAAGGCCTTGCGCGAGGCGATGGACCGCCTGAAGCAACAGCTGGGCGACAGCGTGATCGTGTTGGCCGGGGCCAGCGAGGGCAAGGTGGCCCTGGTCGCGGGGGTGAACGGCAGTCCAATGGGACAGGTCAAGGCCGGGGAACTGTTGGGCCATATCGCCAGTCGGATTTCGGGCAAGGGCGGCGGCCGCCCGGACCTCGCCCAGGGTGGTGGAGAGGACGGGCCCGCTCTTGCCCTTGCGCTTGAGGGCGTATCTGCCTGGGTCAAGCAACATCTCCCCTGAACACGAAGTCGCGCCGCCTTGCTGCCAGGGTGCAGCTTCCCTTAACATCGACCCTCTTTTCCCTTTCGTTATAGGGCGCCCATTGTCGGGACGCCTACCGATGGGAATCATCGGTTCTCTGGAGAATTCTGAAAATGTTGATCCTGACTCGCCGGGTAGGCGAAACCTTGATGATCGGCGATTTGGTCACCGTGACGGTGCTTGGGGTCAAGGGCAATCAAGTGCGTATCGGCATCACCGCCCCGAAGGATGTCGCGGTCCACCGCGAAGAGATCTATCAGCGCATCCAGCGCGGCGACGAGCCCACTTCGCACGGCGCCGGCGGTCATGGAGATCAATCTTCCGATTGATGCATCGAAAGGGTTTACCTGAGGCCCCACTAACCGGTATCCTTCGCGCCCGGTCGCGGAGTATCCGCAACGCATAAATCCGGAGTGATGCCCGAGTGGCTGAAGGGGCTCCCCTGCTAAGGGAGTATAGGGTCAAAAGCTCTATCGAGGGTTCGAATCCCTCTCACTCCGCCAGATGTTAGGAAACGCCCGCAAATCAATGGTTTGTGGGCGTTTTTGTTTTTCCTGACCTTGGACCCTCGCTTGGACACTTCCATGCGAGTTGCGCACTACCTCACGCGCGGCGAAACCGGCCGCTTTTATGTTCGCTTGCGCGTGCCGGCCGATTTGCAGGCGAGGTTGGGACGCAAGGTCATCAAGCGCTCCACGGGCACGACGTGCGACCGCACGGCGCTGACGTGTGCCCTGTCCTGGTCTAAACCAACCTGAGAGTTCCCCCGGCTCTGCCGGGGAGGCAGTAGAAGTTTGACGTATCCGGGAGTCCATCCCGGAGACTCCGCAACGTGAGCGGCCAAGCACACGAGACGGAGAAACCGAGATGGATGAGTTTGAGAGCTTAAGTCACAGTGGACCGGCCAGATTTCCGTAGACACTCAGTCGCCGCTCTGCGCGTAGCGCCTTTCAAACTCTACCGGTGACACGCCGCCAGCGGAACCATGCCGGCGGATCGGGTTGTAGAACATCTCGATATAGTCGAACACGTCCGATGCCGCCATGGCGCGTGTCGGGTAGATCCGACGCTTGATACGTTCCTTCTTCAAGACGCTGAAGAAGCTCTCGGCCACGGCGTTGTCATGGCAGTTCCCGCGTCGGCTCATGCTCGGCACCATCCGGTGCGCCTTCAGGAACGACTGCCAATCGCTGCTGGTGGACTGCCAGCCCTGGTCGGAGTGCACCATCACGCCAGGACCGGGCTTGCGCCGCCACGCCGCTGCCACCAGTGCCTGCAGCACCAGATCGCTGGTCATTGTCGAAGCGGTTGCCCAACCCACGATCTGGCGCCAATACAGCTCCATTACCGCTGCCAAGAACAGCCAGCCCTCGTAGGTGCGGATATAGGTGATGTCCGTGACCCAGACCTTGTTCGGGGCCTGCGGAATGAAGTCCCGGTTGAGCACATTCGCCACCACGCCGACCGGACCTCCCCGCTAACGCGGCTTGCTGCCGTAGCCAACCTGCGCTCGCAAGCCTTCGGCCTTCATCAAGCGCCGCACCCGGTGACGGCTGCAACGCTCGCCGGCCTCACGCAGATCCAGGGTGAGCTTGCGATAGCCGTACACCGCGCCGCTGGCCAGCCAGTGGTGCTTGATCAGGCCCAGCAAGCGCTGGTCCTCGCGTTCGCGGACGCTGGTGCCGTTGCGCAGCCAGGCCTAGTAACCACTGCGATGCACGCCCAGCACCCGGCACATCGTCGCCAGACGAAACTCCCGGACGTGCGCACGCATGAACGCGTACTTCGCCCTTACCCCTTGGCAAAGTACGCGGCGGCTTTTTCTAGGATGTCGCGCTCCTCGGTTACCCGCCTCAGTTCGGCCTTGAGCCGGCGAATCTCCGCTGAGTCGGTCGACGCCGCTGCAGCGCCGGCTGCCGGCGCCATCTTCCTGGCGGCCTGCACCCACCCGTATAGCGTGTGCTTGGGAATCCCGATTCGGGAGGCCACATCCACCACCGTGAAGCCGCGTTCGATCACCTGCTTCACCGCCTCGGCCCGGAACTCATCCGTGTACTGCTTGCTGTTGCCCATAAACACCTCGGTCATTGCCATCAATTATGGCGTCCGGATGTCTACGAAAGGCTGGCCGGTCCATACATCAAGGGGAAGAGCGCGATCATGATCGCGCGGCAGTTTGGAGGACGGGAGCGGAACTTCACAGGAGAGAACTTTTGGGCGCGAGGGTACTTTGTATCGACGGTAGGCTTGGACGAAGCGATGGTTCGGACGTACATCCGGAATCAAGAGCAGCAGGACGAGCGCTACGACCAGATGAAGTTGGGCGTGTAGCCAGCCGCCTTCAGGCGGCTCACGCTGTCATGGCGCCTTTGAGGCGCTCACCCAATAAGCCCCCGGCTTTTAACTTAGAACCTGTTCACGATCTTTTGAGTAGTAGTGTCAGGCATGCCAGGTGGATGAACTGCAAGCTGGTGTTGAGCTTGCGCTCGCAGTTCTTCCATAGCCTTCGGTTCTTTTCCAGCCACGCAAAGCTGCGTTCGACGCTCCAGCGCTTGGGCATGACCTTGAAGGTGTGCAGTTCGCTGCGTTCGGCGATCTGCACCGTGACTTGCTTGCCCAGGATCTCTCGTACGCCTTCGGCGAATGGTTCTGCGGTATAGCCGCTATCGCACAACAGGCTTTGCACGTGTCCCAGGTTCGGCTTGCAACGATCCAGGGATTGGAGCGCGCCTTTGCGGTCGGTCACTTCCGCCCTCGTCACCGCGACCGCATGCGGCAGGCCTTGGGTATCGACGGCGATGCGACGCTTGATCCCCGAGACCTTCTTGCCCGCGTCATAACCCTTCTGGCCGGCCGTGTCCGTGTTCTTCACGCTCTGTGCGTCCACGATCAAGAACGTGCTGCAAGCGTTGCGCCCCTGTCCCTGGCGGGCCGCGCCAACCTGATTTCTTGAGCGCCCGCTCCAGCAGGCTCACTCCTTCATCGTCTGGTTCGCTCCACTTGGCAAAGTAGCAGTGCACGGTGCGCCACTTCGGGAAGTCGCTGGGCAGCGCTGGCCACTGACAGCCGGTGCGCAGCAGGTACAGCACCGCGCACCACACGTCCTACAGATCCACGGTCCGTGGCTTGGTACGCTTGCGCGCCTGCTCCAGAATGGGGCGGATCTGCTCGAACCGCTCCCGGCTCATGTCACTCGGATACGTCTTTGTTCGCGTCCGCAGAGTTTGCACTACCCGGGAAAGATCGTGAACAGGTTCTTAAACCAAATAGCCTCCGCGAAAGTCGGGGCGGTTCAGTCCACGGCATCTTCCCGGCCAACTGCGCCAGCCGATGGCGCAGCTCGATCTGGTTCTACAGCCGCGAGCGGAACAGGTCTTCGGCTGGACGGTCTGCGGCGGCTGGGCGGCGTAGGCGCATGCTCGTAGATTGCAAGAAAACTGCACTCAGCCTAGCGAAAACCGGCGATCCGGCACGCCTTCGAAGCGCCGAAAGCCTTGTCCTGCCGCCTCTGTGAGGTTCTTCAGGGCCGACTACTTCGCCTTGCCCTGGTTGGCCACGGCCTCGGCGGCCTTCTTCGCCGTTTCCGGATCGCCGAGATAGCGATAGGACTGCACCTTCAATTCATCGTCCAGCTGGAACAGCAACGGAATGCCGGTCGGGATGTTGAGTTCCAGAATCGCTTCGCGCGAGACGCCGTTCAAATACTTGTACAGCGCGCGCAGCGAGTTGCCGTGTGCGGTGACCAGCACGGTCTGCCCGGCCTTCAGCTGCGGCGCGATCGCATCGTGCCAGTACGGCAGCACGCGCTCGAGCGTGGTCGCCAGCGACTCGGTGGCCGGCAGTGCGTTGCGGTCCAGGCCAGCGTAGCGGCGGTCGTGCAGCGGATGGCCCGGATCGTCCGCGTCCATCGGTGGCGGTGGGATGTCGTAGGAACGGCGCCAGATCTTGACCTGCTCCTCGCCGTGCTTGGCCGCGGTCTCGGCCTTGTCCAGGCCCTGCAGCCCGCCGTAGTGGCGCTCGTTGAGGCGCCAGCTCTTGTGCACCGGCAACCAGTCCTGGTCCAGTTCCTTCAGCGCGCCCTGCAAGGTGTGGATGGCGCGCTTGAGCACTGAGGTGTGCGCCACGTCGAACTGCAGCCCCTCCTCGCGCAGCAAGCGGCCGGCGGCAACGGCTTCCTGGCGGCCTTGCTCGGTGAGGTCCACGTCCACCCAGCCGGTGAAGCGGTTATCCAGGTTCCACTGGCTCTGGCCATGGCGCAACAGTACGAGTCTGCGGGTCACTGCGACGGTCTCCGTTGGGGGAATGCGTGGGTCGAATGCGTGGGTCGTGCGGTTCTGGATTGTAACGGGATCGCCGTCCGGGAATGCCGTGGCGCCGCCGATCCACTAGCGCATTTTGATCCAGATCCTTGGATGTCACTTGTAGGAGTCAACTGTCATGCAGAAGCGATCGCAGGAGGGCAGTAAGGAGCCTGATCGCGTGCGATGGCCTTGAGCCAGCGCAGGTATTTGTGCATGCAGCGACGATGGCGACCTTGGCGGGCTTGCCTGCGGCGGTGAGGCGGGCGTAGGTGTGGGACAGCGGGGAGCCGGCGCGGATCCAGGCCCAGATGGCCATGGACAACACCTGGCGCACGTCGGCGCGCCCGCCCTGGATGCGGCGTTGGCCGCGCCAGCGGCCGCTGGCGCGATTGAACGGCGCCAGCCCGACCAGGGCTGGCGATCTTGCGCGGATGCACGGTGCCCAGCTCAGGAAGCCGAGCCGCCAGGGTGGCGCGCAGCCCGGGCAGTTTGGGCAGGCGAGAACACGCCGCCCCCGCCTGTGGGATCTGTCGGGACACGTCACGGAGACGATGTTGCACCAGCGCGATCCCCTCGAACCACTGGCCGCGCACGGCCTGGCAGGTGACCTGCGCCAGGCAGCGGCACTGCGCATCGCGCTGGGCGAGCAGGGTGCGGCCGCAGGTGAAGCCGTTCGCGCCGCGCCTGCAACGGCGCAGGGAGCACGGCGGTGGGCGGGGCGTGGATGCACTGGGCCGCCACGGCCAGCAAGCGCGCATCCAGGGCATCGGTCTTGGCCTTCAGGCCCAACGCGCGCGCCAGCGCCCGGGGGAGCTGGGCAGGCAGCGGCATCACCGGCAGACTGGCCTGCGCCAGCGCCTGCAGCACGGCCTGTTCGTCGCCACCGCTGGCTTCCAGCACGATCCGCTCGCATCCCATCGGGGCCAGGCGTTCGGCCAGCAAGGCATGCTTCTCGGACGCCCTAGCCTGGGTCCAGGCCAGGGCGTCCGGCAAGACATGCGTGACGCGTTCGGCCTTGGCGACATCGATCCCGACAAAAGGTGCATGGATGTGGATGTTCTCCGCAGTAGACTCATGGGCCAGAGATCTCCTGCCGATGCCCATGCTTGTCGGTTCGAGCTCGCAGCTCAGGCAACGGTTCGGGTTTGTAGGGCAGGAGAAACGCAGTGCGGCGGCCCTGACTCCTACTCATGCTCGTAAGAACCTGTTCACGATCTTTCCCGGGTAGTGCAAACTCTGCGGACGCGCACAAAGACGTATCCGAGTGCCATGAGCCGGGAGCGGTTCGAGCAGATCCGCCCCATTCTGGAGCAGGCGCGCAAGCGTACCAAGCCACGGACCGTGGATCTGTAGGACGTGTGGTGCGCGGTGCTGTACCTGCTGCGCACCGGCTGTCAGTGGCCAGCGCTGCCCAGCGACTTCCCGAAGTGGCGCACCGTGCACTGCTACTTTGCCAAGTGGAGCGAACCAGACGATGAAGGAGTGAGCCTGCTGGAGCGGGCGCTCAAAAAATCAGGTTGGCGCGGCCCGCCAGGGACAGGGGCGCAACGCTTGCAGCACGTTCTTGATCGTGGACGCACAGAGCGTGAAGAACACGGACACGGCCGGCCAGAAGGGTTATGACGCGGGCAAGAAGGTCTCGGGGATCAAGCGTCGCATCGCCGTCGATACCCAAGGCCTGCCGCATGCGGTCGCGGTGACGAGGGCGGAAGTGACCGACCGCAAAGGCGCGCTCCAATCCCTGGATCGTTGCAAGCCGAACCTGGGACACGTGCAAAGCCTGTTGTGCGATAGCGGCTATACCGCAGAACCATTCGCCGAAGGCGTACGAGAGATCCTGGGCAAGCAAGTCACGGTGCAGATCGCCGAACGCAGCGAACTGCACACCTTCAAGGTCATGCCCAAGCGCTGGATCGTCGAACGCAGCTTTGCGTGGCTGGAAAAGAACCGAAGGCTATGGAAGAACTGCGAGCGCAAGCTCAACACCAGCTTGCAGTTCATCCACCTGGCATGCCTGACACTACTACTCAAAAGATCGTGAACAGGTTCTTAGGCACGGCGACTCAGCGGCCTGCCGCACTCCGCTCTCACCTCAACGATAGACCCATATAAGACACAAGCGACGTCAGTCGCGACTGACGTCGCTCCCCCCCCCCACGTCGCTAACTGCAAATCCCCAAGCCGACATTCTCCAGCAATAGCAGCCACGCCTGCCTGCACGCCACAGCCACGACCGCCGCGCGATCATCGGCGCATGGACACTGCTTTGCACAAGGTCTTCGGCGACTGGGACGGCAGCATCGTGCAGGCGCGCGCGCTGCAGGCCACGCTGGCGCGACAGGTGCGGCTGCAGGATGAGCTGGCCGACCTGCCGCGCTGGCTGGCCGGGTTCGACGTCGGTTTCGAGGACGAAGGCCGCATCACCCGCGCCGCAGCGGTGCTGATCGACACCGAAACCCTGCTGCCGCAGCAGGCCGAAATCGCCCGGGTGCCGACCTCGATGGCCTACGTGCCGGGCCTGCTGAGCTTTCGCGAACTGCCAGCGCTGCTGGCCGCGCTGGCGCTGCTGCGGCAGCGTCCGGACCTGGTGTTCGTCGACGGCCAGGGCATCGCGCATCCGCGCCGGTTCGGCATCGCCGCGCATTTCGGCGTGGTCAGCGGCCTGCCCGGCATCGGCGTGGCGAAGAAGCTGCTGGCCGGGCGCTACGACGAACCCGGGCCGCAGGCCGGCGACCGCAGCCCCATCGTGCACCGCGGTGAGACCGTCGGCTGGGCGCTGCGCAGCAAGCCGCGCTGCAATCCGCTGATCGTCTCGCCCGGGCACCGCGTCGCGGTGGACAGTGCGCTGGACTGGACCCTGCGCTACCTGCGCGGTTACCGGCTGCCGGAGCCGACCCGCCTGGCCGACCGGCTGGCCTCGCGCCGCGGCGAGGTCGCGGTGCAGGCCGCCGGCGCCGGGCAGCTGTTCTGAATGTGGCGGCCGTCTATCGAGACGGCGGACGCTACCGGCGGCCCGCATCGCGTGCGACGACAGCGCAACGCATCGACCATGAGCATGGCGACGCGGCGGGCCGCCGGCCGCGCGGCAATCGCGCATGGCCGGAGGCAGGCGTCAGCGGCGGCTACTGGTTGCCGATGGAGATATGGCCATCGGCGGCGATCTTGATATACATGCCGTGTTGGCTTGGGCGCGCAAAGAACTGGCGGTTGACGCTGGCCAGGCTGGTTCCGTCGGCACAGTTGGCCGAGGCCGTGCCGGTCACGGTGTAATGCTTGTTGGCGTGCAGCGTCGGGCCTGCAACGACACTGCCGTTGCCAACCGGATAGCATTCGTTGGCCTTTCCTCCCAACACCTTCAACGCCTTGGCGCTCGACAGGGTATTGACGATCACGGTGGTGACATTCGTGTCGGCGGGTTGCACCTGTGCCTGCAGCGCGCCAAACGGCGCCAGCGACGCTAGCGCCGCCACGATCGGCAGCACGGTCTTGACGGTGTTGCTGGATTTCGACGAACGGATCATCAGGATGTTCTCGCTTCTTGGGGGGACGGATGCAGCAAGCGCGCTGCAACGCTGCGGCCGGGCTGGTCCCGGCGGCAGCGCTCGATTATTCCCGTTCGCCGCCGATAATTTCACCAAAAGTTACAAATTTGCAGACAAGAAACGTGCGCCCTCCTGCACAATGCGATTTCGCCTGTCCGGCATGCCGGCCACGCATGCCGTTTGCGGCGCGGCGCCATCGCAGCCTTGTGCGGCATCGCTCCACGCGATGCAGGAAACGCCAGGGCCCGGGACAGTCCGTGTTGCCGCCACGCTCCCACCACGGCCACCGCGCATGCGAAGCTCGTGCCCCTTGTTCCCAGCTCCGCGAGGCCGCGCATGCCCACCCTGATCGTTCCCCGCGTCCACGACATCGGCGGCTTCGAAGTGCGCCGCGCGGTGCCCAGCGTGCAGGCGCGCAGCGTCGGCCCGTTCGTGTTCGTCGACCACATGGGTCCGGCGGTCTTCGAACCCGGCCGCGGCATGGACGTGCGCCCGCACCCGCACATCGGCCTGGCCACGGTGACCTTCCTGTGGTCGGGCGAGATCGGCCACCGCGATACGCTGGGTTCGGACCAGGTGATCCATGCCGGCGACGTCAACTGGATGACCGCCGGGCGCGGCATCGCCCACTCCGAGCGCACGCCGGCGCCGCAGCGCAGCCGGTCGCATCCGCTGCACGGCATGCAGACCTGGGTTGCGCTGCCGAAATCGGCCGAAGAGACCGTGCCGGCGTTCTACAATCACGCCGTCGCCAGCCTGCCGCAGCAACGCCGCGATGGCGTATGGCTGCGGGTGATCGCCGGCCGCGCCTACGGCGAGGAGTCGCCGGTGCGGGTATTCGCCGACACGCTGAACGTGGCGCTGGACCTGGACGCGGACGCGGAGCTCGACCTGGACAGCGGCCATGCGCAGCGCTCGCTGTATGTGCTGGAAGGCCAGGCGCAGCTGGACGGCGTGGACATCCCCGCGCGCCACTTGGTGCTTCCCGAGCGCGGCGCGCGCGGCCGGCTGCGCGCCAAGACCCCGCTGAAGACGATGCTGATGGGCGGCGAGCCGCTGGACGGGCCGCGCCACCTGTGGTGGAACTTCGTCGCCAGCTCCCCCGAGCGCATCGAGCAGGCCAAGCAGGACTGGCGCGCGGGCCGCTTCGGCCTGATTCCGGGCGACGACCAGGAATTCATCCCGCTGCCCGAGCCGGGCCGTTAGGTCTGCCGGCGCAGCGCGGCGGCCCGGCCGGTCCCGGCGCCGGCGCCGGCGCCGGCCCTGCGGCGCGCGCCTGCGCACCGATGCCGCCGCGCGCGGACCTGGATGCCCATTCCAATTGTCAAGCGCCGCCGCCTGGGCTATGGTTGGGGCTGCGGCGGGGGCGACTGCAGCCGCACGGGACGCGCATTGCGCAAAAGCATGCACTGCACGGGGGCCGCAACGGACTCGGGTGCCGTGCCGTTCGACCTGCGCCAGCGCACGCTGAGGATCGATGCCGCCGCTTTGCGGCGAACGCATGGGGACATCGCGAATGAGGGTTGCAAGCTGGCTCACCGGCCTATTGGGACTGCCTGCCGTGCTGACTGCCGCCAGCGCCATGGCGCAGCACTGCCCGCCGCTGCCGCCACGGGCGAAACTGCAGTGGAACGAGCGCAGCGACACCGGCTTCATCGTGTGCCGGGCGACCGCGGCCGACGGCCGCCAGGTGCTGGGCATGATGCTGACCTCGCGCGACCCGAACATCCCGCTGGCGCGCAACCTGCGCGAGGAAAAGACCAGCATCGCCGGCGAGAGCGCGCACTGGTACCGGCCCGACCTGGGCGGCGCCGACCTGCCGGGCCTGGCTTCGCGCCGGGTCGCCGTGGTCGAGTTGGGCAAGGACCGTTACGCGCAGATCTGGATCGACGCCAGCGATGCGCAGGAACTGCAATCGCTGCAGGCGCTGGTGCAGGGACTGGACGTGCGTCCGACCAGCCTGGCGCTGGACCGCTGAGCGCCGCTGTCCGCCGCGGCGGCGCATGGCGGCGAAGGCGGCATGCAGCGGGCCGACCGCGGCCGGTGTTGTGCACACCGAACCGCTGCGACGACGTTGCAGGAGCGGCTCTGGGTGGCCTCGGGCCACCAGAGCCGTTCCTGCAGGCATCGCGTTCAGGAATCGCGTTGCCTGCACTGCCAAGGAACACTAGAAGCGCCCTTCCCGGAAATCGACGAAGGCCTGCATGAGTTCCTGGCGCGTGTTCATCACGAACGGCCCGTGGCGCGCCACCGGCTCGCGCAGCGGCCGGCCGGCGACCACGATCAACCGTGCGCCGGCGGCCCCGGCCTGCAGTTGCAGCAGGTCGCCACCGCCGAGCACGGCCAGCGTCTGCGCCGGCAGCGCGCGCGCGGACTCGCCCTCGCCGAGCGTCGCCGCGCCCTCGTACGCATAGGCGAAGGCGTTGTGCCCGGCCGGCAGCACGTAGTCCCAACGCACGCCGGCGGCCAGGGCGATGTCCAGGTACAGCGGATCGGTGGCCGGCTGCGCGATCGGCCCGGCCACGTCGCCGACCTGGCCGGCGATCACCTTGACCGCCACCCCCGGCGCCGGCTGCGTCAGCGGGATGCGCTCGGGGGCGAACTCCTGGTAGCGCGGCGCGCCCATCTTGTCGCGCGCCGGCAGGTTCACCCACAGCTGGAAACCGCGCATGCGCCCGGACTCCTGCTCCGGCATCTCCGAATGCACTAGACCGCGGCCTGCGGTCATCCACTGCACGCTGCCCGGCGTGAGCAGGCCTTCGTTGCCGTGGTTGTCCTGGTGCCGCATGCGCCCGTCGAGCATGTAGGTAACCGTCTCGAAGCCGCGATGCGGATGGCTGGGGAAGCCGCCGATGTAGTCCTCGGCGCGGTCGGTGCCGAATTCGTCGAGCAGCAGGAACGGGTCCAACTCGGGCAGTTCGGCGCCGCCGATGACGCGGGTCAGCTTGACCCCGTCGCCATCGGCGGTGGCGTGGCCACGGATCGCGCGCAAAATGCGCGCCGGTACGGCGGTCGTGGTGTCGGTCATGGCAGCAATCTCCTGGTGAAGCCCCCGATATGGGCGTGGCCGCGGCGGCGGCCAACCGCGATCGGCGCAACCCATCGTTCCATCGCCTGCGCGCCGCGGCGGCGGCATGCCGCGCCTCCGGCGCATCCGCCCTACGACCAAAGTACTAGCGCGGCGGCGCGCGCCGGGATTGACCCCTCAGGCCATCGCGGCGACCCTTGCTGGAATCCTGTGGGGAGCGATCGCATGAAAGGGTTTTCCAAACTGGCCTGGGCCGCGCTCGCGGTGCTGGCGGCGTTCTGCCTGGGCACCATCGCCCTGCGCCGCGGCGAACACATCAACGCGCTGTGGATCGTGGTCGCCGCGGTCTCGATCTACCTGATCGCCTACCGCTTCTACAGCCTGTTCATCGCCACCAGGGTGATGCAACTGGACCCCACGCGGGCCACCCCGGCGGTCGTCAACCACGACGGCCTGGACTACGTGCCGACCAACAAGCACGTGCTGTTCGGCCACCACTTCGCCGCCATCGCCGGCGCCGGCCCCCTGGTCGGCCCGGTGCTCGCCGCGCAGATGGGCTACCTGCCCGGCCTGCTGTGGCTGGTGGTCGGCGTGGTGTTCGCCGGCGCGGTGCAGGACTTCGTGGTGCTGTTCCTGTCCAGCCGCCGCAACGGCCGTTCGCTCGGCGACCTGGTGCGCGAGGAGATGGGCCAGGTGCCCGGCACCATCGCCCTGTTCGGCGCGTTCATGATCATGATCATCATCCTGGCGGTGCTGGCGATGGTGGTGGTCAAGGCGCTGGCGGAGAGTCCATGGGGCATGTTCACGGTGATCGCGACAATGCCGATCGCGATCCTGATGGGCGTGTACATGCGCTATATCCGCCCCGGCAGGATCGGCGAGATCTCCATCGTCGGGCTGATCCTGCTGCTGGCCGCGATCTGGTTCGGCGGCAAGGTCGCCGCCGATCCGACCTGGGGTCCGGCCTTCACCTTCACCGACGTGCAGATCACCTGGATGCTGATCGGCTACGGTTTCGTCGCTTCGGTGCTGCCGGTGTGGCTGCTGCTGGCGCCGCGCGACTACCTGTCCACCTTCCTCAAGATCGGCACCATCATCGCCCTGGCCATCGGCATCCTGGTGGTCATGCCCGACCTGAAGATGCCGGCGCTGACCCAGTACGCGCACAACGGCATGGGCCCGGTGTGGACCGGCGGCATCTTCCCGTTCCTGTTCATCACCATCGCCTGCGGCGCGGTGTCCGGCTTCCATGCGCTGATCTCCTCCGGCACCACCCCCAAGCTGCTCGCCAACGAAGGCCACATGCGCTACATCGGCTACGGCGGCATGCTGATGGAGTCGTTCGTCGCGGTGATGGCGCTGGTCGCCGCCTCGATCATCGAGCCGGGCGTGTATTTCGCGATGAACGCGCCGGCCTCGATGGTCGGCAGCGACGTGGTCGCGGTCGCGGCCAAGGTCAGCGAATGGGGCTTCGCGATCACCCCCGATGTGCTCGAAGCCACCGCCCGCGACATCGGCGAGACCACCATCCTGGCCCGCGCCGGCGGCGCCCCGACCCTGGCGGTGGGCATCGCGCAGATCCTGCACCAGCTGTTGCCGGGCGAGGACATGATGGCGTTCTGGTACCATTTCGCGATCCTGTTCGAGGCGCTGTTCATCCTCACCGCGGTCGACGCCGGCACCCGCGCCGGGCGCTTCATGCTGCAGGACCTGCTCGGCAATTTCGTGCCGGCGCTGAAGCGGACCGAGTCGTGGGCCGCCAACATCGTCGCCACCGGCGGCTGCGTGGCGCTGTGGGGCTACCTGCTCTACACCGGGGTCAAGGATCCGTACGGCGGCATCCGCACGCTGTGGCCGCTGTTCGGCATCTCCAACCAGATGCTCGCCGGCATCGCGCTGATGCTGGGCACGGTGGTGCTGTTCAAGATGAAGCGCGACCGCTACGCCTGGGTCACCATCGTGCCGGCGCTGTGGCTGCTGATCTGCACCACCTACGCCGGGCTGATCAAGATCTTCGACCCGAATCCGGCGCAGGGCTTCCTGGCGCAGGCGCACAAGTTCCAGGACGCGATCGCCAGCGGCACCATCACCGCGCCGGCCAAGACGCTGCCGCAGATGCAGCAGATCGTCACCAACGCCTACGTCAACACCGGGCTGACCGCGCTGTTCCTGTTCGTGGTGTTCTCGATCCTGATCTACGCGGTCAAGACCATCCTCGCCGCGCGCCGCAACCCGCAGCGCAGCGACAAGGAGACCGCGTACGTGGCGCTGCAGCCGCACCAGATGGCGGACGTGTGATGAGCAACGACCTGGTTCCGGTCGGGCACTATCAGGCGCACCGCCGGCTGTGGCGGCGCCTGGTGCAGACCGCGCGGCTGTGCTGCGGCATCCCCGACTACGACAACTATGTGCGGCATGTGCTGGAGAAGCACCCGGAGCGGCAGCCGATGGACTACAAGAGCTTCTTCCGCGAGCGCCAGGAGGCGCGTTATGGCGGCAAGAGCGGGTTTCGCTGCTGTTGAAAGTTCGGGACTCGCAGGATGCTGTCTGGCGGCAGGTCGTAGTCAAGCGCTTTCGATGAAAAGCGCCATGTCTTGAACAGAAGCGGCAGCTCGATTTGTTGCGCAACCGCTGTTTTTAGGGGTTTTAACCCCGACGCCTTACCGATGGGGCGTCGGGGTTAAAACCCCTCCTACAGACAAAGCGCACATGCTGCGCATTCGCGAAAATCCAGGGACCCGCAGCAACCCGCGTCCGCACCAACGCCTGCACGCCGCACTACGCCGCTGCGGCACGCACCAATGCAGCGTAGGTTTCCGGCAACTGCCGCATATGCCCAATGACCGCGGCTACGCCGAGTTGGCGCAACGTTTCGGCGTGGCCCGAGGGGATATGCGCCGCGCCGGTGAAGCCGATCACCGTCATCCCTGCCGCCAGCGCCGCGCTGGCGCCGGTGGCGCTGTCCTCGATCACCAGGCAACGCGCCGCCGCCGCGCCCAGCGTGCGCGCGGCCAGCAGATAGACGTCCGGCGCCGGCTTCGGCCGCGCCACCATGTCGGCGCTGAAGATGTGGCCGCCCACCCGCTCGGCGAGTCCGGCACGCGCCACCGACGCCACCACGCTGTGGCGCAGGCTGTTGGAAGCGACCGCCAGCGGCAGCGGGATCGCCAGCAGCGCCTCGCGGACGCCGGCGATCGGCTGCACCTCGGCGGCGATCAAGGCTTCCGAGCGCGTACGGATCTCGTCGAACAGGCCTGGCGGCAAGCGCACCGCGAAATGCCGTTGCACCCGCTCCACGATCTCTTGCGCGATCTGGCCGAAGCTGCCGGCCAGGAAGGCCTCCAACGCGGCCCGAGGCACATACGCGCCCAGCGCATCGAGCATGACCCGGTCGGCCAGCACCTCACTGTCGACGAGCACGCCGTCGCAGTCGCTGATCAACAGGTCGAAGGGTGTCGCCGTCATCGCAGGCTCCTCGGTGAAACCCGCATTATGCCAAGCTGCGCATGTACGCTGTCTGCGCGCGCAAGCGCAAGCCGGGCATGGATACCTGCCACGCGCCACCCACACGTGTGGCGCCTTGCGCAAGCAGGCCGCCGCCGCGCTCACGGCGCAGACAGTAAAAGTCGGGGACATTCGTAATGTGAGCCGCTCAAAGCGGCTGGCGGGGGCGCTAGTGTGGTGTCTCACAAATAATATGAACTATGTAGCAACTTGGCTGTCGAAGTGTTTTCCGTGTAAGAGCCTGTTCAAAGTCGTTCCTGATTCCCCACATCATGCATCCGGCGTTGCCCTTGGATACGGCAGCGGTGGCGTAGGCCCCGCCGCGAAGATCCATCGCCGCACCATGGCGGCCAAGTCCAAGGGCCGGTTGAAGCGGCAGCACAATTCGGACAGGCAGCGGGCAGCGCTGCAGGTCCTTGGGCCGCCGTGCATGATAGGTGCCATGCAAGGCGCTTTTGACGTTGCCCAGCTAAGGTATTGACCCAGGCCAAGGCCGGCTCGGTCGGCCCCCCCGCTGCCGGTGACGATGGCCGTGCGCAGGCAGCGGGCCTGGGTAATCGCCGCAACGCTGCGCAGCCGGTCGGACGCCCCGCGGCTACCGGGCAGCAGCGCGCGATTGCCAGGTCGGCTGTGCGGAAACCGGCCAGCCGTTCCATGCGCATGGCGATCGGATGGCCTTCAGGGCTGCACTGCACGGCGGCCACGAAGGGCGTCTTGCCCGGACTGGCCCGGCCGCGGCCCTGTCCGCGACGCTCGCCGCCCCGGTAGGCGTGGTGCAACCGGATATCGCCTTGCAAGGGCCGGTCGGCATCGCGCTCGACCATGACCTGCATCAGGTTGTGCTTGAGCAGCCAGGCGGTGTTGTCGCCGCCGCCCAGTTGCCGGCGCCAGGCCAGGGCCGAGAGGCCGTTCTTGTGCTGGGCGAGCAGGGACATGGCCAAGAACCAGGTCCGCGGCGGCAGTTTGGCGGCTGTGCTGCCAACGGCGCGGGGCGTGATCTACGTCCATGGCGCAGAGGGCGGAACGCCCGGCGGCCTGGCGTGGACGACCCTGCGAGGCCGCTGGCCGATCATGCAGGCGGTATCCCGGCGCGCAACGACCATCAGCTCCGATCTGGGCGGCAATGCCACTTGGGGCAACTCGACAGTCGTCGATGCGATCGGGAAAGCGCAAGGCGTCCTGCTGGCCCAGCCCGGCGTCGCCCAACAGCCGGTGGGCATGTTGTGTCAGTCGATGGGCGCAACCGGCGGCATCGCCTGGGCCGCTGCGAACCGTGCGCGCGTGAGTCGCGTAGTGCTGCTGATCCCCGCTCTCAACATCCAAGAGATCGCCGCCAACAGCAAATTACCGCGCGCACATGACACAGCCTATGGCGGTGCGTACGTGGAGGAACGCGATGGTCCCACGCACAGCCCTCTGACGATAGCCAAGGCAGGTAAGCTGGCGGGCCTGCCGATCCAGTTGTGGTGCGGGGACATGGACACGCTGGGCGAGCCCGAGTTCGTCCTGCAATTTGCGGAAGCAGTCGGCGCGACCTGCGAGTTACGCAAGATGCATGGCGGGCATGCCGAGGAAACCGTCTACAACATGGATCCCGAGCCCATTGCAGAATTCCTGGGGGATGCGTGATCCAGCGCGGCAAGGCACAATCTGCGGGATGAAGATCATTGTCTTGCTGTGTTTCCTCGCCGCCCCTTTCGCAGCGGCCGCTGTCGGCCTGCCTGAGGCCGATAATTGCCTTGCAGAGGTGAAGCACGATCTCCGGTTGGCCTGGCCGCAGAACCAAACGATCAACATCGTAGCGTTCGGCCATAGCGTTCCGGCGGGCTACTTTGCGACGCCATACGTCCACACCCGAGAAGCCTTCCAAGGTTGGTCGCCGATGGCTTGGCGCAGGCATACCCCACAGCGGTGTTGAACGTCATAACATCGGCCGTCGGTGGAGAGACCTCCGATCAGGGCGCGCAGCGCTTCCGCGCACAGGTTCTCGGCCACTCCCCGCGCGTGGCGACGATCGACTACGGACTCAACGATCGTGCGCTGAACATAGAGAAGTCGCGTGCCAATTTGTTGAACATGATTCGCGAAGCCCGGAGGGCGAACGCCTGCGCCATCTTGTTGACGCCGAGCCTGGACCTTCAAGGAGATCCGCCATCGTTCAAATCGACGCTGATCGAGCAGGTGGACATGATCCGCCCGTTGGTGAAGACTGAGAAAGTGCCATTGGCGGACAGCTATGCGGCGTTCCGAGCCTACAAAGGAAGTCCCCAAGACTTGATGGCCCAGCCCAACCACCCTGGCGCGAAGGGGCACAAGATCATCGCCGAGCAGATATTGAAGTTGCTGAAATAGGAGTTTTCTACCCGCCGGCGGCCGCTTCGCCGATACCGCCAGACCGGCCGCCGCGCGATCCTGGTCATGCCGGATGCGGGCCCAATGGCCGCTCAACCCGCGTGGCGCCTGAGCAGCGCCGGGCCGGCGCCTGACCACTTTCGGATCGAGCAATTGCGGAAATTCGCGCGGGTTGCGGAAAACAGGGCTTCGCGGAGAAGCCCGTCAGATATGGAGGCCTGGGTCGGAATTGAACCGGCGTACGCGGATTTGCAGTCCGCTGCATAACCACTCTGCCACCAGGCCGGTGGACGGGATTCCAGCCGAAACCGCCAGCGACGGTGTCCGACAAAACAAAGCCCCGCTGACGGGGCTCCGTTGAATCTGGAGCGGGAAACGAGACACTCGATTCCGATCCAACTCCTTGATCCATAGGAGGTTTGTCAGGCAAACCTCGATTGGAAGACGTCTATTATGTACTACTTTTGCGGGGCTGGCCAAGTCCCCGGATCAAATCTCTTCCACGCCTCTGGTAGTTCGGCGCGCCGTCGCTCCGAATTTAGGATTCAGATCCCCGCTGCTGACTACATCGACAACGGCGGAGCGCGCTGCTGGTCGTGTGTGCGTTGCGGCTCTGCGGTCTGATGCATGGCCGGCAGTGTGGCTGGCAGTGTGCTGCGGAGACCGGCGATCCAACACCCGCCGGTCATGGACGAATCGCAACAAGGCCATGCCTTCAACCAGGCGAAGCGGGCGGACGCCGCGTAATGGCCGGGCTCGATAACCGAGCGTCGCTGTGTGCGCCGAGTGCACAACACGGTGCAGGCCGCGGATCTCGCGGCTCGGCGTGGACGCACTACGTCTGCCTGGCGGCGACCGATCGCACGAAGACTCCTCCCTCCATCACGCTTGATCTGCAGCACTGCGCGTTCCTCCGCACTCCGATGACGGTACTGTTTTCCCATGCCAACACTCTACACTCGGCAACGTGTTGCACTTGGAAGTTGAGCCTGTCTACCCTTCAGAGCAAGCACGAACAGGCATGCTCGCCCATACTGTGCCGCTGCCGTGCCGGCCGAGCGCGGCACCCGCCGTTCCCGCTGGAGCCGTTGCATGCGCAAGCCCGTGTTACTGATCGCCGCGATCGTGCTGCTCGCCGCCGGCCTGTGGGGCATCCGCGCGTTGCAGCAACCGCCGCATCCGCAGTTCGCGCCCACGCTCAGCGACTTTGCCGCGCCTGCGCCGGCGCGACGGCCTGCGCCGCCGGCCGCCGACGCCGGCGCGCTGCCGCCGTTCCTGCCGCCCGAGGCGCACGCCGCCATCGCCTTGATTCAGCGCGGCGGTCCGTTCCCGCATCGCCAGGACGGCAGCGTGTTCGGCAACCGCGAGAACCGGCTGCCGTCACGCCCGCGCGGCTACTATCGCGAGTACACCGTCGACACGCCGGGGCTGGAGCACCGCGGGACGCGGCGCATCGTCACCGGCGGCGACCCGCCGGACGTCTGGTACTACAGCGACGACCACTACGCCAGTTTCCGCAGTTTCAGCATCGCCTCCGGGAGGCCGTCGCCATGAATACCTTCAACTTTTCGCTGAATATGGCCGAGCCGGCCGCCTCCGGCGTCTACCGCGTCGCCAACGGCGACCTCGACAGCATCGCCGCGCTCGGCCGCGACGCCGGGCTGCGGCTGTGCCGGATCGACCTGCAAGGCTGCAACAGCAAGCCGATGCTGCTGATGCGCCTGGCCGCGCAGTTGGACTTCCCGATCGGCTTCGGCCGCAACTGGGATGCGTTGATGGATGGCCTGCGCGACCTGTCCTGGCTGCCGGCCAAGGGCGGCTACGCGCTGCTGCTGGAAGACGCCGCCGAGCTGCAGTCGGTGGCGAAGAAGGATTTCGAGGTGTTGCTGGAAATCCTCGACGACGTGGCCAAGGAATGGGCCCAGGACGGCATCGCCTTCGTCGCTTTCGTCGGCCTGCTCGGCGGCGGCGACCACCAGAGCGAAGACGGCGACGACTTGGCCGAGGACGACGACGAAGCCGCCGCGCGCTGAGTGAGCACCGGCTGCTTCGTCGCGCGGCCAGCGCCTTTTCGCCAGACCATGTCACCTGTAGGAGCGGCTTCAGCCGCGACCAACGAGGCAGGAAGACCTGCCGACTTCGGAACCGGTCGGGAGCCGAAGCCTCTCCTACAGCGCACCCAGCAGCGCTGCGGCAAGCGCCTGTAGACGAAAAAGCGCTTGGCCGGCCGCCGGCGGCGCTTATGCGTCCAGCGCGCTCCAGCGCGCGTAGGCCGCGTCCAGCTCGGCCTGGGCCTGGGTCAGCGCCTGGGTATGCGCGCCCAGCGCCGCCGCATCGCGCTGGTAGAAGGCCGGCTCGGTCATCGCCGCGGTCAATGCCGCGACCTGCTGCTCCAGCGTCTCGATCCGCGCCGGCAACTGCTCCAGTTCGCGCGCATCCTTGTAGCTGAGCTTGCGCTTGGCGGCCGGCGCAGCAACAGTGGCGGCCGCCGCCGCGACAGGCGCGGTCGCCGCGGCGGTGGCCGAGGCCTTGGCCGCCGCCATCGCGCTGGCCGGCGATTGGGCGCGCTGGCGCACCCAGTCGCTGTAGCCGCCGACGTATTCGCCGATGCGGCCGTCGCCTTCCATCACCATGGTCGAGGTCACCACGTTGTCGATGAAGTCGCGGTCGTGGCTGACCAGCAGCAAGGTGCCGGTGTAGTCGCCGAGCAGCTCTTCCAGCAGTTCCAGCGTCTCCACGTCCAGGTCGTTGGTCGGTTCGTCCATCACCAGCAGGTTCGACGGCTGCGCGAACAGCCGCGCCAGCAGCAGGCGGTTGCGCTCGCCGCCGGACAGGCGGGTGATCGGCGCGCGCGCGCGTTCCGGGGTGAACAGGAAATCCTGCAGGTAGCCGTGCACGTGCTTGCGCTTGCCGTTGACCTCGATGAAGTCGCGGCCCTCGGCGACGTTCTCGATCGCGCTCCAGTCCTCGCGCAAGGTGGCGCGGTACTGGTCGAAATACGCCACCTGCAGGTTGGTGCCGGTGCGCACCTCGCCGCCGGCCGGGGCCAGTTCGCCGAGCAGCAGCTTCAGCAGCGTGGTCTTGCCGCTGCCGTTGGGGCCGATCAGGCCGATGCGGTCGCCGCGCAGGATGGTGCTGGAGAAATTGCGCACCATGGTCCGCGCGCCGAACGCGAAGCTCAGCTCCTTGGCCTCGATCACCTTCTTGCCCGAGGCCTCGCCCTGCGCCGCCTCCATGCGCACGTTGCCGCCGAGTTCGCGGCGCTGGGTGCGCTCGTTGCGCATCGACTCCAGGCGCCGCACGCGGCCTTCGTCGCGGGTGCGGCGCGCCTTGATGCCCTGGCGGATCCACACTTCTTCCTGCGCCAGCATCTTGTCGAAGCGCGCGTTCTCCTGCGCCTGCGCGTTGAGCCGCTCCTCGCGGCGGCGCGCGTAGTTGGCCCAGTCGCCGGGCCAGCTGCTGACCTGGCCGCGGTCGATCTCGACGATGCGCGTGGCCAGCGCACGCAGGAAGCGGCGGTCGTGGGTGACGAACACCACGCTGCCGTTCCAGCCCTTCAGGAACAGTTCCAGCCAATCGATCGCCTCGATGTCCAGGTGGTTGGTCGGCTCGTCCAGCAGCAGCAGGTCCGGCGCCGACACCAGCGCGCGCGCCAACAGCACGCGCCGCTTCATGCCGCCGGACAGCCGCGCGAACTCGGCGTCGCCGTCCAGGTCGAGCCGGGTCAGGGTCTCGTCGACCCGCTGGTCCAGCGCCCAGCCGTTGGCGCCGTCGATCTTGGACTGCACCGCGCCCAGCGCATCGCCGTCGAACTCGGCGGCATGGCTGAGCCGGTGGAACTCGGCCAGCCAGTGGCCGAGCTCGCCCAGGCCGTCGGCGACCACGTCGAACACGCTGCCGGCGGCGCCGTGCGGCACCTCCTGCTCCAGCCGCGCGATGCGCACGCCCTGCTGGACGCGGATCTCGCCGTCGTCGGGCTTGAGCTCGCCGGCGATCAGTTTCATCAAGGTGGATTTGCCGGCGCCGTTGCGGCCGATCAGGGCGATGCGCTCGCCCGGCTCGATCGACAGTTCGGTCTTTTCCAGCAACAAGGGGCCGCCGACGCTGTAGTCGACGTTCTGCAGAGTGATAAGAGGCATGAGGGGAATTGTACGGGACTCGGGACTGCGGACTCAGGACCAAGCGCGCAACCGGCCGCGTTTGGCGCGGCGCATTGCTCTGGATTTGCCGAGTCCCCGGTCCCGGGTCCCGCGTCCCGGTTAAAATAGTCCATGAACGATTTCGCCACCCTGTCCCTCTCCCCGGCGCTTGCGCCCGGCATCGACGCGCTCGGCTACACCACGATGACCCCGGTGCAGGCGCAGAGCCTGCCGCCGATCCTGGCCGGCCGCGACGTCATCGTGCAAGCGCCCACCGGCAGCGGCAAGACCGCGGCGTTCGGCCTGGGCCTGCTGCAGAAGCTGGACCCGGCGCTGGTCCGCGCGCAGGCGCTGGTGCTGTGCCCGACCCGGGAACTGGCCGACCAGGTCGGCAAGCAGTTGCGCAAGCTGGCCACCGGCATTCCCAACATGAAGCTGGTGGTGCTGACGGGCGGCATGCCGCTCGGCCCGCAGCTGGCCTCGCTGGAGGCGCACGATCCGCAGGTGGTGGTCGGCACCCCCGGCCGCCTCCAGGAACTGGCGCGCAAGCGCGCGCTGCACCTGGGCGGCGTGCGCACCTTGGTGCTGGACGAGGCCGACCGCATGCTCGACATGGGCTTCGAGGAGTCGATCCGCGAGATCGCCAGCCGCTGCGACAAGCATCGCCAGAGCCTGCTGTTCTCGGCCACCTTCCCGGACGCGATCCGGACCCTGGCGCGCGAACTGCTGCAGGCGCCGGCCGAAGTCACCATCGAAGGCACCGACAGCGCGCCGGAGATCGAACAGCAGTTCTTCGAGGTCGACCCGACCTACCGGCAGAAGGCGGTGGCCGGACTGCTGCTGCGTTTCGCCCCCGACTCCAGCGTGGTGTTCTGCAACACCCGCAAGGAAGTCGACGAGGTGGCCGGCTCGCTGCAGCAGTTCGGCTTCTCGGCGCTGGCGCTGCATGGCGACATGGAGCAGCGCGACCGCGACGAGGTGCTGGTGCGCTTCGTCAACCGCAGCTGCAACGTGCTGGTCGCCAGCGACGTCGCCGCGCGCGGGCTGGACGTGGAGGATCTGGCGGCGGTGGTCAACTACGAATTGCCGACCGATCCGGAGACCTACCGCCACCGCATCGGCCGCACCGCGCGCGCCGGCAAGCGCGGCCTGGCGCTGAGCCTGGTGGCGCCGCGCGAACTGGCGCGCGCGCAGGCGCTGGAGGCCGAACAGGGCCAGCCGCTGCGCTGGTCGCGCGCGCCGCTGGCCACCGCGCGCCCGGTGCAGCTGCCGCAGGCGGCGATGACCACGCTGCGCATCGACGGCGGCAAGACCGACAAACTGCGCGCTGGCGACATCCTCGGCGCGCTGACCGGCGATGCCGGACTGTCGGGCGCGGCGATCGGCAAGATCGCGATCTACCCCACCCGCTCCTATGTCGCCGTCGCCCGCGCCCAGGCCGGCAAGGCACTGGTGCAGCTGCAGGCCGGCAAGATCAAGGGCCGCCGCTTCCGGATCGGCACGTTGTAAGCGCGATGCGGCAGGTCCTGGGGGCGCTCGAGGAGGACCAGGACGGCAACGCCTGGAGCGACAAGGTGCCGGTGCGCTGGATGCGGGGCGACTGCTGCGTGGTCCTCGAAGGCTACGCCGCCGACCCGGCGCAGGCCGACTTCCGCGCCGCCATCGGGGCGTTCCTGCGCATCGGCCGGGCGCTGCTCGCGGCTGCCGCATTCGCCTACTACCGGCGCGCGAAGGCCTTGCGCCACGCCCATGGCCCGGCCTGGCCGCACATCAAGGAGCCTGCGCAGATGTGGCGGCGCGTCCGGTTCGGCTGCGGGGCCGATGCCAGCCGCTATCGCGATGGCGGCGTCCGCATCGGTCTGGAGTGCGACTGCGACTGGGAACAGGAACACGGCCTGCACCTGGTGTTCGCCCAGGAAGGCCGGATCTGCAAGCTCGGCCCCTTCGATGGCCGCCTGGGCCATGCCGACGCGTACGCCGACCCGCGCCTGGAAGCGGAGTCCATCCACGCCGGGCGGTCGCGCACGCTGGCCGGCGCCGCTACGCCGCACGGCTCTGGCTCAGCGCGGCCGCATGCTGCGCGACCATGCCCGCCGTGGGGATGCGCACCGCCAAGCCGGCGGCGGCGCAGTTGCAGCGGCAGCGCAAACGTCGGCTCAGTAGGTCAGCGTCGCCAGCAGCGGCACGTCGTCGCTCCAGCGCGCGCGGCCCTGCAGCGCCTGCAGCTCCACCAGCACCACCGCGCCGACGATCTCCAGTTCCAGCTGCCGCCCCAGCGACAGCGCCGCGCGCAGGGTGCCGCCGGTGGCGAGCACGTCGTCGACGATCAGCACCCGCGCGCCGGCAGGCAGCGCGTCGGCATGCATCTCGATGCGGTCGCTGCCGTACTCCAGCACGTAGTCCTGGGTCACCGTCTTGCCGGGCAGCTTGCCCGGCTTGCGGATCGGCACGAAGCCGATGCGCAGTTCGTGCGCCAGCGCCGCGCCCAGGATGAAGCCGCGCGACTCGATGCCCAGCACCGCGTCCAGTGGCGTGGTGCGCCAGGGCTGCGCCACCGCGTCCAGCGCCGCGGCGAAGTCCGGGCCGTCGGCCAGCAGCGGAGTGATGTCCTTGAACACGATCCCCGGCTTCGGGAAATCGGCGATGTCGCGGATGTGGTTGGACCAGTGCGCGGGTGCGGCACCGGGCGCGTCGCAGCACGAAGAGTCGTTCATCGGGGCGTCGTGAGGGGGGAGGCGTCCATTCTAGGCGCAGGGCGGCCCTGCGCACGTTCCAGGTTCACGGTTCACCCCGCCGGCGCGCTCCCGGTGTGCGGCGCCGGCCCGTGCAGCAGGTGCCGGACCAGCACGAAGAACAGCGGCACCAGCAGGATCGCCAGCAGCGTGCCCGAGAGCATGCCGCCGATCACGCTGACGCCGATCTCGCGGCGGCTGGCCGCGCCGGCGCCGGTGGACAGCGCCAGCGGCAACACGCCGGCGACGAACGCCAGCGAGGTCATCACGATCGGCCGCAAGCGCAACCGCGCGCCTTCCATCGCCGCCTCCAGCAGCGGCCGCCCGGCCTTCTGCTCGGCCTCGGCGAACTCGACGATCAGGATCGCGTTCTTCGCCGACAGACCGATCGTGGTCAGCAGGCCGACCTGGAAATAGATGTCGTTGACGAAGCCGGCCAGCGTGGTCGCGGTGACCGTGCCGAGCACGCCCAGCGGGATCACCAGCAGCACCGCCACCGGGATCGACCAGCTCTCGTACAGCGCCGCCAGGCACAGGAAGATGAACAGGATCGAGGCGGTGTACAGCCACAGCGTCTGGTTGCTCGACAGCTGTTCCTGGTAGGACAGGCCGCTCCACTGCAGGTCGAAGCCGTCCTGCTTGGCGACCAGCGCCTGCATCCGCTGCATCGCTTCGCCGGAACTGCTGCCGGCCGCCGCGCTGCCCTGGATCTGCGCCGCGGGCAGGCCGTTGAAGCGTTGCTGCAGCTGCGGGCCGCGGGTCCAGCGGGTGCTGGCGAAGCTGGCGAACGGCGCCATCTGCCCGCTGCCGCCGCGCACATACCACTGGCCGATGTCCTGCGGCAGCGAGCGGTACGGCGCATCGCCCTGCACGTAGACGCGCTTGACCCGGCCGCGGTCGACGAAGTCATTGACGTAGCTGCCGCCCCACGCCGTGGACAGGGTGGCGTTGATGGCGCTCTGGGTCAGCCCCAGCGCGCTGGCCTGGGCCTGGTCGATGTCGACCTGCAGTTGCGCCTTGTCGCCCAGGCCGTTGAGCCGCACCGCGGTCAGCTGCGGATCGTCGCCGGCATCCTGCAGCACCTGTTGCTGTGCCTTCAGCAACGCAGGGCGGCCGGCGCCGTTGCTGTCGCGGATCCACAACTCGAAGCCGCTGGACTGGCCCAGGCCGCGCACCGCCGGCGGCGACAGCACGCTGATCTTGGCATCGGCGATGCCGCGGAAATGCGCGTTGGCGCGGTCGATGATCGCCTGCGCGGTGTTGTCGCGATCACGCTCGTCCCAGGGCCTGAGCGCGACGAAGGCCTGGCCGGCGTTCTGTGCGGTCCCGGCGTTGTTGCGCCCGATCACCATGAAGATCGCGGCGAGGTTGTCCTTCTCGTGGGTCATGAAGTAATCGGTGATGCGATGGCCCAGCGCCTCGGTCCTGGCCAGCGGCGTGCCTTCCGGCGTGGTGAACTGGATCTGCGCCTGGCCCTGGTCCTCCACTGGCAGGAAGCCGGTCGGCATGCGCGCGTACAGCGCCGCCATCGCCAGCACGATCGCCGCGTACAGCGCCATCCAGCGCCGCGGCTGCCGCAACAGCGTGCCGAGCCGGCGCTGGTAGGCTTGCTGGCCGCGCTCCACGCCGCGGTTGAACCAGTGGAAGAACCGCCCCGGCGCACGCTCCTTTTCCACCGGCTTGAGCAGAGTCGCGCACAGCGCTGGGGTCAGGGTCAGCGCGACCAGCGCCGACAGCGCCATCGCCGAGGCGATGGTGATCGAGAACTGGCGGTAGATGATGCCGGTGGAGCCGCCGAAGAACGCCATCGGCAGGAACACTGCGCCCAGCACTACGGTGATGCCGACCAGCGCGCCGGTGATCTCGCCCATCGAGC
This sequence comes from Xanthomonas theicola, assembly GCF_014236795.1. Classification (NCBI taxonomy): domain Bacteria; kingdom Pseudomonadati; phylum Pseudomonadota; class Gammaproteobacteria; order Lysobacterales; family Lysobacteraceae; genus Xanthomonas; species Xanthomonas theicola. The sequence goes on from NZ_CP049017.1 coordinate 1,023,093, forward strand.
GCTCGGTCGCCTCGCGCGGCGGCAGGTGCTGCTCGTGCATGATCCGCTCGACGTTTTCCACCACCACGATCGCATCATCGACCAGCAGGCCGATCGCCAGCACCATCGCGAACAGGGTCAGCGTGTTGATGGTGAAGCCGGCCGCGGCAAGGATGCCGAACGTGCCCAGCAGCACCACCGGCACGGTGATCGCCGGGATCAGCGTGGCGCGGCCGTTCTGCAGGAACAGGAACATCACCACCACCACCAGCACGATCGCCTCGGCCAGGGTGTGCACCACGCTCTTGATCGAGACCCGTACGAACGGCGTGCCGTCGCGTGGATAGGCCACCTCCATGCCCGGCGGGAAGGTGGGCTTGAGCCGTTCGATCGCGGCGCGCACCGCATCGGACGTGGCCAGCGCATTGGCGCCGGAGGACAGCGTCACCGAGAAGCCGGAGGCCGGATGGCCGTTGAGCCAGCTGCTGTTCTGGTAGTTCTCCGCGCCGATCTCCACCCGTGCCACGTCGCCCAGGCGCACGCTGGAGCCGTCCGGCTGGGTGGCCAGGATGATCCGGCGGAACTGCTCGGGGGTCTGCAGCCGCGACTGCGCGGTCACCGTGGCGTTGAGCGCCTGCTCGGCGCCGGTCGGCAGCGCACCGAGTTCGCCGGCGGTGACCTGAGTGTTCTGCGCCTGGATCGCGCTGCGCACGTCGCCGGGCATCAGCTTGTAGGCGTTGAGCTTGTGCGGGTCCAGCCAGATCCGCATCGCATACTGCGCGCCAAACACGTTGATCTCGCCGACGCCGTTGATGCGGCTGATCGGGTCCTGCAGCGTGCTCACCAGGAAATCGGAGATGTCGACGTTGTCGAGCTTGTCGGTGCTGTCGTACAGCGCCACCACCATCAGGCTGTCGCCCTGCGACTTGGCCACGGTCACGCCCTGCTGCTGCACTTCCTGCGGCAACCGGCTCAGGGCCTGGTTGACCGCGTTCTGTACCTGCACCTGGGCGATGTCGGGATTGGCCGCCTGGTCGAAGGTGATGCTGATCCGCGCCTGTCCGGACGAGGAACTGGTCGAGGAGAAGTACAGCAGGTGGTCGATGCCCTTGATCTGCTGCTCGATCACCTGGGTGACGCTGTCTTCCACCGTCTGCGCCGAGGCGCCGTTGTAGGTGGCGGTGACGTTGACCGTGGGCGGGGCGATGTCCGGATACTGCTCCACCGGCAGGGTGAACACGGCGATGGCGCCGGCGGCCATGATGCAGATCGCCAGTACCCAGGCGAAGATCGGGCGGTGGATGAAGAAGCGCGCGAGCATGCCGGCTCAGCCCTGACTGGCGGCATTGGCGGTATTGGCGGCCGGCTTGACCGTCACTTTGGCGCCGTCGCTGAGTCCCTGTCTGCCCTCCACCACCACCCGCTCGCCGGGCTTGAGCCCTTTGCCGACCAGCCAGTGGTCGCCGACTGCGCGCAGCGTGGTGAACTGGCGCTGGCGCACCACATTGTCCATGCCCACCACCCAGGCCTGCGCGTCGCCGCGCGGGGTACGATCCACCGCCGCTTGCGGCACCAGCAGCGCCTGCTGGCGGATGCCCTGGCCGACGATCGCGCGCACGTACATGCCCGGCAGCAACTGCGCGTTGGGATTGGGGAAGCGCGCGCGCAGGGTCACGCTGCCGGTGGTCTCCTCGACGTCGATGTCGGCGAACTGCAGCGTGCCCGGCAGCGGATAGTCGCTGCCGTCGGACAGTTTCAGGCGCACCTCGGCGCTCGCCGGCCGCACCCCGCCGCCGGCGATCGCGCGGCGCAGCGCCAGGAACTGGCTACCGGACTGGGTGATGTCCACGTTCATCGGATCCAACTGCTGGATCTTGGCGATCGCGTCGGTCTGGCTGGCGGTGACCAGCGCGCCCGGGGTCACCCGCGCGCGGCCGATGCGGCCGCTGATCGGCGCCTCCACGGTGGCGAAGCGCAGCCGCGTGCGCGCGGTCTCCAGCGCGGCGCGGTTGGCGTCGCGGCTGGCCAGCGCCTGCTTGTAGCTGGCCTGGGCGTCGTCCACGTCCTGCTGCGCGGCCAGCCGGGTCTTGCCCAGCTCGCGATAGCGCTCGGCGCGCAGCTGGGCGGCGGCCAATGCGGCGTCGGCGGTGGTCAGATTGGCCTGCGCCTCGTTGGCCGCGGCCTGGTACAGGGTCGGCTCGATCTGGAACAGCGGCTGCCCGGCGCGCACCAGCGCGCCCTCCTCGAACAACCGCTTGCGCAGGATGCCGCCGACCTGCGGGCGCACCTCCGATTCCTCCGACGCGGCGGTGCGCCCGGCCAATTCGACGCTCAGCGGCACGCTTTGCGGCTGCAGCGTCAGCACCGCGACGGTCTTGGTCGCCGCCGGCGCCGCATCGCGCTTGCCTCCGCAACCGGCGAGCGCGACAAGGCAGACGGACAGCAGCAGCGGCAGCGTGCGGCGAAAACGCTGGGCGAAAGGCGCGGGCATGCACTTGATCCTGGAGGCGGCGGGGACGATCATTTAATTTACTCAAAGACAAATAAATAAGCATGAAGGCTCGCACAACCGCCCGCGCCACGCGGTCTCGCGCCGCCCGGCCGGCACCCGAAGCGCCCGCGTTGGCGCCGGCCGAGCGCCAACGCGGGCGGCCGCCGCTGGCGCGGCCGCGGTTGCTGCGCGCCGCCCGCGAACTGCTGCTGGAGCGTGGCCTGGAGGTCTCGCTGGAGCAGATCGCGCTGCATGCCGGGCTCACCCGGCAGAGCCTGTACAACCATTTCTCCAGCAAGGCCGATCTGCTGATGCAGGTCTTCGAGGCGCTGAACGAGGAACTGCAGGCGCAGTTGGAGAACATCGGCGATGCCGCCTCGCAGGACCTGCCGCGCGTGCTGCTGCAGATCGCGCTGACCGTGCAGTCGCATCTTTACGCGCCGTCCTCGCTGCGCCTGCACCGCCTGCTGGTGCAGGCCACCGCGCAGATGCCGGAGCTGCTGCAATCGATGCACCAGCGCCGTACCGGGCGCCTGCGCCAGCGTCTTGGCGACCTGCTGCAGATGCTGCATGCGCGCGGTGCCGTGCGCGTGGCATCCCCGCAGCTCGCCGCCAGCGCCTTCATCGGCGCGGCGATCGGCCATGCCTATCCGGGCGCGATGCTCAACGGACGCGCGCCGGACCGCGACGCCCAGCACGCGCTGGCGGCGGAAGTGGTGACGAGCTTCCTCGCCGCCTGGCGCTATCGCACCGCCCGTCGCGCTGACGCCGCGCCCAGGGCGTGGTAACGCGATTGCGGCAGGCACGCCTTGCGCGGGCTGCATGCAGTGCCGGAGCCCGACACCGCAGAGCAGCCCGGTCGCGGCGATGTGTCGACGACCCTACCGCTTTCGAAGGAGGGGCTTCAACCCCAATGCGTTACCGGCAAGGCGTCGGGGCCGCCTACTACAGTACGTTGCGCGTCATCAGGAACTGCACGAGAGCATCGAGCAACCGGCGCGCTCGCGCGCCCAGTCCGGGCGCCGCGCGGCGAACGCCTCGCGTCCCGGCTGCTCGTCGTAGGGCCGCCGCATCACCTCCAGCACCTCGGCGATGCCGCCGGCGTCGCCCTGCTCGGCGCGGTCGATCGCCTGCTGCGCCAGATAGTTGCGCAGCACATAGCAGGGGTTGGCCGCGCGCATCTTCGCCATGCGCACGGGCGCCGGCAGTGGATCGGCAGCTAGCCGCTGCGCATAGCGCGCCAGCCAGGCCTCGAACGCCGGCGCCTGCGCGGCCAGCTTGGCAGGGTCGTAGAACGCAGCGGCCAAGTCCGCCCGCGCCGGTGCCTGCGGCGGCAGCGCGATCAGGCCGCGGAACCACAAGGTCATGTCCACCTCACCCTGCTGCAGCAACTGCAGCAGGTCCTGCATCAGCGCCAGGTCGGCCTCGCCGCAGTCGGCCAGGCCGAGCTTGGCGGCGGCGGTGTCGCGTTCGGCCTGCGCGTAGCTCTCGCGGTAGCGGGTGAGCCCGGCCTGCAGCGGCGCGGTGTCGGCGAACAGCGGTGCCAGTGCCTGCGCCAGCCGTGCGAGGTTCCAATAGGCGATCTGCGGCTGGGTGCCGAAGCGGTAGCGGCGGCCTTGCGCGTCGGTGGTGTTCGGCGTCCAGTCCGGGTCGTAGTCGTCGACCCAGCCGTACGGGCCGTAGTCCAGGGTCAGTCCCAGGATCGACATGTTGTCGGTGTTCATCACCCCGTGCACGAAGCCGACCCGCATCCAGTGCGCAACCATCGTCGCGGTGCGCGCACAGACCTCGCCGAACCAGTCGGCATAGCGCATGGCGCCGCGCGTGTGCAGTTCGGGAAAGTCGCGGTCGATCACGAAGTCGGCCAGCGCCTGCAGCAAGGCCCGGTCGCCGCGCGCGGCAGGCAGCTCGAAACTGCCGAAACGCACGAACGACGGCGCCACCCGGCACACCACCGCGCCCTGCTCGGCGCGCGGATGACCGTCGTAGAACATGTCGCGCACCACGCGCTCGCCGGTGGCAACCAGGCTCAGCGCGCGCGTGGTCGGCACGCCGAGATGGTGCATCGCCTCGCTGCACAGGAATTCGCGGATCGACGAGCGCAGCACCGCACGCCCGTCGGCGCCCCGCGAGTACGGCGTGCGCCCGGCGCCCTTGAGCTGCAGTTCCCAGCGCCGTCCATCCGTGCCCAGCGCCTCGCCCAGCGCGATCGCGCGGCCATCGCCGAGCTGCCCGGCCCAGTGCCCGAATTGGTGCCCGCCATAGTTGGTCGCGTAGGCGTGCATGCCCAGGTAGCGCGCGTTGCCTGCGAAGACGTCGGCGAACTGCGGCGCCAGCACGTCCTGCCGGGACAGGCCGAGCAAGGCCGCGACCTCGCGCGAGTAGGCCAACAGCTGCGGCGCGGCCACCGGGGTCGGCTCGACCTCCGACCACAATGCGCCCTGCACCTCGCGCAGGCGCAGGCCGCGCTCGGGATCGCCGGGCAGCTCGGCGGTGAAACGGTTGTCGAAGCGCAATGGGCTCATGCGTGCCAGATTAGCAGCTGCTGAACTACCAACATCCAAGTACTGCCGACCGGAGTGTTATCGATTCCTGCGGCCATTGACGGTCGGACAAGCGGGCCTGAAAAGGTCCCTTTGCTCTCGGTTATGCGGCATACAGGGGGCTGGATGCCCCGATCCATGCCCTTGCTCCAATCGGCAGGCACACCTGGCCTAGCGTGCGCAGGCAATGATCCATCGGTTTGTGCACAGGTCATGCGGTTAATGTAGCGGCCTAGGCGTGATCAGGTGTCGTCATCTTCAGTGCCTGGTGGGGCCGTTGCCGGTTGCAGAAGCCGATCCAGTCGCCGATCACGCGTAGGGCATGGGCCTGGCTCTCGAATCGGTGGCGATGTGCGCATCGTTCCTTCAACGTGCGGATCACCCGCTCCACCCTCCCGTTCTGCTGCGGGCAATGCGCGGTGATGAACTGAACCACCCCGACTTTCTTGAAGACCGTTTGGTTTGAGTCAGGCCGCCTTGGCCTGACCGGCTTGCTGCCGAGGGTAAGCGCTTGGGCTTCCGCTGGCCGGGCGTGCCCGATCGGCCCCAGCCGTGGTTTGTGGTTGAACCCGTGCACCCAGTCCAGCGTGGCCAGTTCCACCTGTTCGCGCTTGCGCCACGATCGGCGGTGGATCCCCTCGGCCTTGTACAGGCCATCGATCGTCTCGGCCAGCGCGGTGTGCCCCAAGGGCAGGCTTCGCGCTCATAGCAATCGCCCACGCGGCCCACCGACGGCTCGATCCGCCTCGGTCGGCCGCTCGCTGTCGCGGATGCTCACAGACTGCGAACCGCGGTCGCAGGGGTGGATCAGTACGCCCTCCCGCTGCCGCGCGTGCAGCGCCTGTTCCAGGGCGTCGAGCGCGAGGTCCGTGGTCATCGAGCCCGACGCCTGCCAGCCCACGATCCGCCGCGCGGACACGTCGAGCGCCAATGCCACGGACACCCTGCCCTGCCACGTCGAGACGTCGGTGAAGTCGCTGACCCACAGCGCGGTCGGCCTGGAACTGCCGGTTCCCCCGGTCCAGCGGACACGGCGGCGCCTTGTCGCTGTGCCTGGTCTTCACTGGCTTGCCACCGACCACGCCACGCAGGCCCAGCCGGCGCATCCGCCGCGCCACCGTGCACCGCGCCACCTGCCGGCCTTCCCGCAGCAACTGCTTGCACACCTTGCGCACACCGTCGACCTGGCGGTTCTGGTCCCGGACACGCCGGATCTGCGCCTCCAGCGCCCGGTCGCGCCACCAGCGATCCGGGCGAGCGCCGGGATCGGCCACCCAATCTTCCCGGCAATCGACGCGAGCGCCGCCCACGGCGAACTGTGCTCGCCTTGATGCTCCAGCACCATCCCAACTGCCCGCTCCCGCACATCCGGGCAATACGTCACTGCCTGCTTGCTCATGACGCCATCCTCTCAACAGTTGGAGCCTCCTGGAATCCCGCGGCGGTTCAGTCCGCACGCCCGGCGAATTCCCCGGTCGTGGTGTTGACCAGCACGCGCTCGCCGTTGCCGATGTACTCCGGCACCATGATCTCCAGACCGGTGCTGAGCTTGGCCGGCTTCGGCCGCTTGGTCGCGGTGCCGCCCTTCAGCTCCGGCGGCGTCTCGATCACCTCCAAGGCCACGCTCTGCGGCAACTGCACCGCCACTGGCTGGTCGTCGATGACCTGCACGTAGATGCCAGTCAGGCCCTCGGTGATGTAGCCGGCGGCGGCGCCGATCACGTCGACATCCAACGTGTACGGGGTGTAGTCCTCGTCGTCGAGGAACACGAACGCCTCGCCGTCCTTGTACGAGAAGGTGGCCTGGCGCCGCATCAGCTCGACCTCGCGCAGGTCGTCGTCGCCGTCGAAGCTGGCGTCGAGCTTGTTGTCGCCCGGCACGCCGTACATCACGAAGCGGAAGCGCACGTTGCCGCCGCGGCCCTGCGGCGAACTGCGCTCGATGTCGCGGATCTGGTACACGCCGTTGTTGTACTCGACGACGTTGCCTTTCTTGATTTCGTTGGCTTTCATGGGTTGCGGGCCGGGATCGGGGAGTCGGGATGGGAGATTGGAAAGAGCAGGGCAGGGACGACGGGGCGGGGCGTTTGCCAATCCCCGATTCCCAATCCCGAATCCCGGCTACTTGGGCGCCAGGCGTACCGCGCCGTCGAGGCGGACGACCTCGCCGTTGAGATAGCGGTTGCGCAGCAGGAACATCACCGTGTCGGCGAATTCCTCCGGGCGGCCGAGCCGTGGCGGGAACGGGATCGAGGCGGCCAGCGACTGCTGCATTGCCTCGGGCATGCCGTCCACCATCGGGGTCCAGAAGATGCCCGGGGCGATGGTGTTGACGCGGATGCCGAAGCGCGCCAGTTCGCGCGCCATCGGCAAGGTCATCGCCACCACGCCGCCCTTTGAGGCGGCGTACGCGGCCTGGCCGATCTGGCCTTCGTAGGCGGCGACGCTGGCGGTGTTGACGATCGCGCCGCGCTCGCCGTCCTCGCCCGGCGCGTTGTGCTGCATCAGGTCGGCGGCGGCCTTGGCGAGGTTGAAGCTGCCGACCAGGTTGACCATCACCGTGCCCTGGAACGTGGCTAGCGCCATCGGCGCGTCCTTGCCGAGCACGCGGCCGGCGCCAAGGACGCCGGCGCAGTTGATCGCGGCGTTGAGCCCGCCGAGGAAGGCGCGCGCGGCGCCGAGCTGCGACGCTACCTGCGCCTCGTCGCCGACGTCGGTGCGGAGGTAGCACGCCTGCGCCGCGCCGAGCGCGGCGACCGCCGCCGCACCCTTGGCGTCGTTGAGATCGAATAGCGCGACCCGGCCGCCGTCGGCGACGAGGCGCTGCGCCACCGCCAGGCCGAGGCCGGAAACGCCGCCGCTGATCACTGCACGGATATCGGCAGACTGCATGGATGCTCCCTCCCGGCAAAGCGCGCATCTTAGCCGACTCGCCGGGCCGGTCGCTGGTCGCCGGAGGCAACGCGCGGGGCGGCCGTGCTCGCCCGCGTTGCGGAGTTCCGGCGCCGCGCGCCCCGGCTTCGGGCGCGCCGCCGCCACAGCCGTCGGCTGCCGCTTCCGCGGGGCAGGGCATGTGCCGCGCTCAGTTCAGCCGGCGCGCGAACTCGTCCGCCGACAGGCCCGGCGCGAACAGGAAGCCCTGGCCGACCGGCACGCCCATGCGCAGCAGGAACTGGCGCTGGTTCTCCGATTCCACGCCTTCGGCGACCAAGCCCAGACCCAGGCTGCGGGCGATGCCGCAGACCGCCTCGCACACCGCCACGTCCGAGCGGCTGCCCGGCACGCCCTCGACGAACAGCTGGCTCAGCTTGAGCCCATGGATCGGCAGCCGGCGCAGATAGTTCAGCGCGCTGTAGCCTTCGCCGAAGTCGTCGATGGTCAGCAGCACGCCCATCTGGCGCAGTTCGGCGAAGGTGCGCAGTGTGGCCGGCGCGTCCTCGATCAGCACGCGCTCGGTGAACTCCAGTTCCAGGGCGGTACCGGGCAGGCCGTAGCGCTGCAGCGCCTCGCGCACGTTCTGCGCCAGGTCCTCGCCGACGAACTGCCGGTAGGACACGTTGATCGCCACGCGCACGATGCCCAGGCCGTGCGCGTGCCAGTCGCGGATCTGGCGGCAGGCTTCGTGCAACACCCAGTTGCCGATGCGCACGATGTCGCCGGTGTTCTCGGCATGGCCGATGAACAGGTCCGGCCGCAGTTCGCCCAGTTGGTGGTTCTGCCAGCGGATCAGCGCTTCGGCGGCGACCACCCGGCCCAGCCGCAGGTCCACCTGCGGCTGGTAGACCAGGCGGAATTCGTTCTGGTCCACCGCGCGACGCAACTGGGTTTCGATCTGCAGCCGGTCCTGCTGGTGCTGCGCCAGGTTTGGGGTGAACAACTGCCAGCCATTGCGCGCGCGCCGCTTGCAGTCGTACATCGCCACGTCCGCGTTCTGGATCAGCTGTTGCGGGCGGTGGCCGTCCTGTGGCGCGCGGGCGATGCCGATGCTGGCGGTCACCGAGAATTCGTCGCTGCCGAAGCGGAATGGTTCGGCGAATGCGGCGGTGATCGCCGTGGCCAGCCGCTGCGCCTGTTCGGGCACGTCGCGGGTGTCGCAGACCACCAAAAATTCATCGCCGCCGAAGCGCGCGAGCAGGCCCGCGCCGCCGATCGCCGCGGCGATGCGCTGGGTGGCTTCGACCAGCAGCGCGTCGCCGGCGTTGTGGCCGAGCACGTCGTTGACGGTCTTGAACCGGTCCAGGTCGATGTACAGCACCGCCACCGCGGCGTCGGCCGCCGTGGCCAGGCGCGCATCCAGCTCGGCAAGCACCGCGTCGCGGTTCATGATTCCGGTCAACGGATCGGTGCGCGCCTGCATGCGCAGCCTCTCCTCGGCCTGCTTGCGCTCGCTGACGTCCTGCACGGTGCCGGCGATGCGCGAGGCGGACAGGTCGCCCGGCTCGACCTCGCCGATCATCCGCACCCAGAACGCATGCCCGTCGCCGCGTTGGCCTTGCAGCTCCAGCGCGAACCCGATCCCGCGCTCGACCGCCGCCGACAGCGCCGCTTGCAACCGGTGCTGGTCCGGCCCGCGCAGGCTGGCCAGCAACGCGGCCATGCTCTGCGGCGGCGCATGCCGGCCGAGGATGCGCCGGGTCTCCTCGGTCAGGTGCAGGCGTTGCCGGCCGCGATCCCATTCCCAGCCGCCGATGCGCGCCAGCGACTGCGCGCGCTCGAACAGCGCATGGTCGCGCTTGCGTTCGGTGATGTCGCTGAACAGGCTGAACACATGGTCGGGCTCGGCGCAGCCGGCGCCGAACACCGGCACGCTGGTCGCCGAGATCCACAGCATGCGCGCGCGCGGCCGGTGGTACAGGCCGATGGTGGTGCTGGGGATGGTCTGGCCGCTGCGCAACGCGCGCACCACCGGCCAGGCGTCCTGCGCCAGACGCTGGCCGTGCTGGTCCACGATGATCCAGTCCTCGGCCCGCAGCAATGCGTTCAGCGGCTCGCCCGCGCCGAGGCCGAGGATGCGCTGCGCGGCCGGGTTGGAGGACACGATGCCGCCCTGCCGGTCGAACAGCAGCACGCCCTTGTCGATCGATTCCAGCAGCAGCCGGTAGCGCGACTCGGCCTGCCAGCGGCGGCTGAGATCGCGCGTCACCGCCACGATGCAGCGCTGGCCGCGGTATTCGAACCCGGCCGAGTGCACTTCCACCGGGAAGCGGCTGCCGTCGCCGCGCATGTTGGTCGCTTCGACGACGCAGGTCTGGCCGCGGTCGAGGTGGTCCCAGACCGGCTCCAGGTGGTGCGGCGGCAGGTCCGGATTCAAGGCCTCGATCGGCTGGCCGACGATCTCCTCGCGCGGCCGCTGGTAGGCCAGCACACCGGCGCGGTTGAGGTCGAGCACGATGCCGCGCTCGCTGAGCACGCTGACCGGATCGGGCACCGCGTCGAACAGCGCGGCATAGCGCAGCTGCGCCAGGTCGCGTTCGGCCAGCGTCGCGCGCAGCGCCTGGCGCGTGCGCTCGAGCAGGTCGCGGTGGTCGGCGCCGGCGGTCAGCGCCTGCGCCTCCAGTTCGGCCAGTAGCGCGTCGACCGCGCCGGCATCCGGCGCCGGTTCGCCCGCTGCGGTGGCCGCGCCGCTGCCGTTCATGCCGCTGCCAGCGCCTGGCCGACCTTGCTGCCGGTCGGCCGTCCGAGCTTCTGCGCCAGCCAGCGCCCGGTCGCGGCCAGCGCATCGAGGTCGATGCCGGTGGCCACGCCGTTGCCGTGCAGCAAGTACACCACGTCCTCGCTGGCCACGTTACCGCTGGCGCCCTTGGCGTAGGGACAGCCACCGGCGCCGGACACCGCCGCATCGACCACGCGCACGCCTTCCTCCAGGCACGCGGCGATATTGGCCAGGGCCTGGCCGTAGGTGTCGTGGAAATGCACCGCCAGCGCCGCCATCGGCAACTCGGCGGCGACCGCGCGCAGCATCGCGCGGGCCTTGGCCGGGGTGCCGATGCCGATGGTGTCGCCCAGTGAGATCTCGTAGCAGCCCATGGCGTGCAGCCGCCGCGCTACCCGCACCACGTCGGCCAGCGGCACCGTGCCCTGGTAGGGGCAGCCGAGCACGGTGGAGACATAGCCGCGCACCTTGACCCCGTCGGCCGCCGCGCGCGCCAGCACTGGCGCAAAGCGCGCCAGCGATGCGTCGATGCCGACGTTGGTGTTGGTGCGGTTGAAGGTTTCCGAGGCCGCGGTGAACACCGCGACCTCGCGCACGCCGACCGCCGCCGCGCGCGCGTAGCCCTGCAGGTTCGGCACCAGTACCGGATAGTCCACGCCTGGCGCCGGCACGATGCCGGCATAGACCTCGGCCGCGTCGGCCAGTTGCGGCACCCATTTCGGGCTGACGAAGCTGGTCGCCTCGATGCTGTGCAGGCCGGTGCGCGACAGCTGCGCGATCAACGCGATCTTGTCGGCGGTGGCGATCCAGGCCCGCTCGTTCTGCAGGCCGTCGCGCGGTCCGACTTCCACCAGGCGCACGAAGTCGTTCATCGGCCCGGCCTGGACCGGCGCAGCGCGGAGGCGGGCGCTGCGGTGTGGCACGCGGTATGCAGCGGCGGATTGGCGATCACAGGCACTCCTTGGGCAGTGGACGGCTGCATGTCGTTCGCGATCGGTTGCAACCTGCAGCCTATGCCAAGTCGGGCCGGAACCGGCGGTGCGGGCGGGCTCACCATTCGCCCATCCAGTCCGGATCGCGCTTGTCCAGAAATGCGCCGAGTCCCTCCTGGCCTTCGGCCGAGACGCGCAACCGCGCGATCAGCGCGGCGTTGTCGCAGTCCAGGGTGGCGCTGTTGTCGCCTGCGGCGACGCGGCGCACCAGTGCTTTCGCCCCGGCCGCGGCGAGCGGGCCGCACTGGCCGAGCAGTTCCACCTGGCGCTGCACCGCCGTGTCCAGCGCGTCCGGTGCCACGGTCTGGTGCACCAGGCCGATCTGGGTGGCGGTAGTGGCGTCGAACGCCTCGGCGCTGGTGAACCAGCGGCGTGCCTGGCGCGCGCCGATCGCAGCGATCACGTAGGGCGAGATCACGGCCGGCAACAGCCCCAGGCGACTCTCGCTGAGTCCGAAGCGGGCGTCGCTGGAGGCGACCGCGATGTCGCAACAGGCGATCAGCCCGACCGCGCCGCCGAACGCCGCGCCGTGCACCCGCGCCACGGTCGGCTTGGGCAGTTCGTCCAGGGTGCGCATCAGCCGCGCCAGCTGCAGCGCATCGGCCATGTTCTCGGCCTCGCTGGCGGCGGCCATCGAGCGCATCCATTGCAGATCGGCACCGGCCGAGAACGTCGCGCCCGCGCCGGCCAGCACCACCACCTTGACCTTCGGATCGGTGCCGATCTCCTGCAGGGCCGCGGTCAGCCGCGCAATCAGCGCGGCGTCGAAGGCGTTGCGCACCTCCGGGCGGTTCAGCCGCAATGTCAGGACCTTGCCGGAGCGCTCCAGCAGCAATGCATCGCTCATCGGCGGGTTCTCCGGAGGGGTAACGGCAGCCATACGACGATGATAGCGGGCCGCGCCGGCGGCGCCATGACGCGATGCGACGATGCTACAATTGATAACCATTCTTATCGATGAACCGCTCCGTGACGTTGTCCGATATGCCGTTGCGCAGCATCGCCCTGGTTGAGACCGTGCACGACCGCCAGCCCAACGACGCCATCGCGCGCCGGCTGCGCGAGCTTGGCTTCGTCGCCGGCGAGCAGGTGCAGGTGCTGGCCAGCGGCCCGCTCGGCGGCGAGCCGTTGCTGGTCCAGGTCGGCTATACGCGCTTCGCCCTGCGCCGCAGCGAGGCGGCGCGGGTGCAGGTGGGCGCCGCTGCCGAGGCGCAGCCATGAGTGCCGAACGCGCGGTGCTGCGACTGGCCCTGGTCGGCAATCCGAACTGCGGCAAGACCGCGCTGTTCAACCTGCTCACCGGCAGCAAGCAGAAGGTGGCCAACTACGCCGGCGTCACCGTCGAGCGGAAGGAAGGCCGCTTCCGGGCGCCGTCCGGGCGCGACTTCGCGGTGCTCGACCTGCCCGGCGCCTACAGCCTGCAGCCGGCCAGCCTGGACGAGGCGATCACCCGCGACTTGTGCCGCGGCTTCTATCCGGGCGAGCCGGCGCCGGACGTACTGGTGTGCGTGGTCGATGCCACCAACCTGCGCCTGCACCTGCGCTTTGCGCTGGAGCTGCGCGAGCTGGGCAAGCCGATGCTGGTGGCGCTGAACATGGTCGACGCCGCGCAGCGCCGCGGCATCCGGATCGATCGCCAGACGCTGGAAGACGCGCTCGGCGTGCCGGTGATCGCGACCGTGGCGGTGCGCCGCCACGGCGCCAGGGCGCTGGTCGAACGGCTCGATGCGCTGGCCCCGGCGCTGCCGCCGGCGCTGGCCGCGGCCGAAGGGCGGGGCGACTACCACCAGCAGGTGCGGCGCATCCTCGCCGCGGCGGTGTCGATGCCCCGCCGCACTTCGCGCATCGACGACGCCCTGGACCGCTGGCTGCTGCATCCCGTCGCCGGGCTGCTGACCCTGGCGGTGGTGATGTTCCTGATCTTCCAGGCGGTGTACGCCTGGGCCGCGCCGCTGATGGAGCTGATCGACGCCGCCGGCAAGGCGCTCGGCGCCTGGGTCGGCAGCACGTTGCCGGCGGGGCCGCTCAACAGTCTGTTGGTCGACGGCGTCATCGCCGGCCTCGGCGGCGTGGTGATCTTCCTGCCGCAGATCCTGATCCTGTTCGCCTTCATCCTGGCGCTGGAGGAATCCGGCTACCTGCCGCGCGCGGCGTTCCTGCTCGACCGCACGATGGCCGCGGCGGGGTTGTCGGGGCGCTCGTTCATCCCGCTGCTGTCCAGCTTCGCCTGCGCGGTGCCCGGGATCATGTCCACGCGCAGCATCCAGGATCCGCGCGACCGCCTGGCCACGATCCTGGTGGCTCCGCTGATGACCTGTTCGGCGCGGCTGCCGGTGTACGCGCTGCTGATCGGCGCGTTCATCCCGCAGCGGCAGGTATGGGGCGTGTTCAACCAGCAGGGGTTGGTGTTGTTCGGGCTGTATTTCGCCGCGATCGCCAGCGCGCTGGCGGTGTCGTGGACGATGAAGAAATGGCGCCGCGACAAGGGCGAGCATCCGCTGCTGCTGGAGCTGCCGTCGTACCGCGTGCCGCACCTGCGCGACCTGGCGCTGGGCCTGTGGGAGCGCGCGGCGATCTTCCTCAAGCGCGTCGGCGGCATCATCCTGGCGCTGACCATCCTGCTGTGGTTCCTGCTGTCGTTCCCGGCCGCGCCAGCCGATGCCAGGCTGCCGCCGATCGACTACAGCTTCGCCGGCCGCATCGGCCATGCGATGACCACGGTGTTCGCGCCGCTGGGCTTCAACTGGCAGATCTGCATCGCGCTGATCCCTGGCCTGGCCGCACGCGAGGTGGCGGTGGCGTCGCTGGCGACGGTGTACGCGCTGTCGGCGGCCGACGACGATGCCGCCGCGCAGGCGCTGTCGCCGCTGATCGGCGACGGCTGGTCGCTGGCCACCGCGCTGTCGCTGCTGGTCTGGTACATCTACGCGCCGATGTGCATTTCCACCCTGGCCACGATCAAGCGCGAGACCAACTCGTGGAAGCAGATGAGCTTCGCCGCGCTGTATCTGTTCGCGTTGGCCTATCTGGCCTCGCTGCTCACCTACCAGGTCGCGGTGGCGCTGGGAGCCGGCTAGATGAGCGCCTCGCTGCTGCTGCAGTACATGGTGATCACGCTGGCGGTGCTGCTCAGCGCCTGGGTGGTGCTGAAGAAGCAGTTGCCCGGTACCGCGCGCAAGCTGCGCGGCGCCGTCGCCCTGCGCCTGCTCAAGCCGGGCCGCGCGTCCTGGCTGCAGGCGGTGGGGCGCAAGATCGCGCCTGCCGCCACTGCAGGCGCTGGCGCCGGCGCCTGCGGCGGCTGCGACAGCTGCGCTTCGGCGCCGCCACGGCGGCACTGAGCCTGGCTGCCGCCGCCTTGCGCCCGAGTCGGGCAGGCGCGGCGTTTCCGGGCGCGGGAAGAACGGCCGTGCCCGCCTGGCCGCGCGGTGTTTTTGGGTTGCGGCGACCTGCCGGCGGCAGCACCCAGAGGGTGCGGCGTGCACCCCCGGGCCGCGCGCGGTTGGGCGCAGGTGGCCGCCGCGACGATGACCATCTCCTTGCAGCTTTCCCGCCATGCGCAGGCGCTGAGCGGTTCGGCGATCCGCGAAATCCTCAAGGTCACCGAACGCCCGGAGGTGATCTCCTTCGCCGGCGGGTTCACCTCCGATTTCACGGACACCGACAAGAAGGGCAATTGAGGCCCTGAGGAGTGTTCATGCAGAAGCGAAGGAAATTCAGCGCCGAGTTCAAGCGCGGTGCGGTTGAGCAGGGCGGCCGGCCGGGTGTGAGCTGCGCCCAGGTGGCGCGTGAGCTTGGGATCGGGGAGACGTTGCTGACCGGCTGGAAGCGGGAGGCCCAGAGCCAAAGCTTAAGGTGGCTTTCGGCGGCAGTGGGACGTGGCGGGACGAGGAGTTGGCCCGGGTGCAAAAGGAGCGGGATTTTTTGCGAGAAGCGGCGAGGTTCTTTGTCAAGGGATCATCCTGAGGCATCAGGTGATCGAACGTTGCCGCGATGAGTTTGCGGTTCGACGGATGTGCCGCTGCCTGAGGATGTCGGCCAGCGGTTACGACGACGGGCGCCGGCGCTTGCCCAGCGCCGCACAGTTCGACAAGCAGCGCTCGGGCGTTGACTGCCGTCGACGCTCGAACGGCGTCCGTCGCGGATCAATGCCACAGCCCGGTACCCCTGTCGTCCACCGCCACAAACCGCTAGCCTTGTGCGATGACCATTTCCCCCGTGCGTGTGTTGATTCATGGTGCATCCGGCCGCATGGGCCAGGCGCTGTTGCGGCTGGCCGCGCAGGACCCGGCGTTGCAGCTGGCGGCGGCGGTGGTCGGCCGTGCACCGGTGCAGCGGGTCGTGGACGGGGTGCCGTACTTCGCCGCGGCCGAACTGAGCGGGACGCCGGCGTTCGACGTGGCGATCGATTTCAGCCTGCCGCAGGGCTTCGACCCGGTGCTGGCGCTGTGCGTGGCGCGCGGGGCGGCGCTGGTGTCCGGCACCACCGGCCTGGACCCGGCGCAGCGGCAGGCGCTGGCCGACGCGGCCGCGCGCATCCCGCTGATCTGGGCATCGAACTTCAGCCTCGGCGTGGCGGTGCTGCACGACTTGGTGGAACGCGCCGCCGCGGCGTTGCCGGGCTGGGACTGCGACATCGTCGAGGCGCACCACGCGCACAAGCAGGACGCGCCGTCCGGCACCGCGTTGACCCTGGGTGAGGCGGCCGCGCACGGCGGCGCGCGGCCGCGCTACGCCAGCCTGCGCGCCGGCGACATCGTCGGCGAGCACCTGGTGCAGTTCGCCGGGCTCGGCGAGCGGGTGGAACTGGTGCATCGCGCCAGTAACCGCGACATCTTCGCCCGCGGCGCGCTGCACGCCGCCGCGCGCCTGCCGGGCCGCGCGCCCGCGGCCTACCGGCTGCGCGACCTGCTCGGCTGAACGGCGCTTTCACATGAACGTCTGGCGCGGACAGGTCCGCGTCGGTACAATTCTCGCTCGCCTGTTACCCATCGTCACGGACCCGGAGAAGCGCCGAGTTCGCGGTTTCTTGCAGCCGCAAGTCGGTGGGGCAGGGTTCCTCTCTCCCCAAGGCGAACCCCGTGACTCAACCCGCAATCCTTGTCCTTGAAGACGGCACCGTGTTCGAGGGCGAATCCGTAGGCGCTGTCGGCCTGTCCGTCGGCGAAGTGGTGTTCAACACCGCGATGACCGGTTACCAGGAGATCGTGACCGATCCGTCCTACGCCCGCCAGTTGGTCACCCTGACGTATCCCCACATCGGCAACACTGGTTGCACCGGCCAGGACGACGAGGCCGCCCAGGTCTGGTCGGCTGGCCTGATCGTGCGCGACGTGCCGCGCCGTCCCAGCAACTGGCGCGGCCAGGTGTCGCTGCCGGACTGGCTGACCCAGCGCGGCGTGGTCGCCATCGCCGGCATCGACACCCGCAGGCTGACCCGCCTGCTGCGCGAGAAGGGCGCGCAGAACGGCGCGCTGATGGCCGGCGCCGCTCCCCTCGGGCAAGCCGACGTGGACACGGCGCTGGAAGCGGCGCGCAAGTTCCCCGGGCTGAAGGGCATGGATCTGGCCAAGGTGGTCTCCACCGACAAGGCGTATCCGTGGCGCGATGGCCAGCTCGACCTGGACAGCAACGCCTTCGCCCAGGCCGCGCCCAAGTACAAGGTGGTGGCCTACGACTACGGGGTGAAGCTCAACATCCTGCGCATGCTCGCCGAACGCGGCTGCGAGGTCACCGTGGTGCCGGCGCAGACCCCCGCCGCGCAGGTGCTGGCGATGAACCCGGACGGCGTGTTCCTGTCCAACGGCCCGGGCGATCCGGCGCCGTGCGACTACGCGATCGCCGCGATCAAGCAATTCGTGGCCCGGAAGCTCCCGACCTTCGGCATCTGCCTGGGCCACCAGCTGCTGGCGCTGGCCGCCGGCGCGCAGACCCTGAAGATGGGCCACGGCCACCACGGCGCCAACCATCCGGTGCAGGACCTGGACAGCGGCCGGGTGATGATCACCTCGCAGAACCACGGCTTCGCGGTCGACGAAGCGTCGCTGCCGGCCAACGTGCGAGTGACCCACCGCTCGCTGTTCGACGGCACCAACCAGGGCATCGAGCTGACCGACGCGCCGGCCTTCGGCTTCCAGGGCCACCCGGAAGCCTCGCCGGGCCCGCGCGACGTGGCGCCGCTGTTCGATCGCTTCACCGCGCTGATGCGGGACTCGGGACTCGGGACTCGGGACTCGAGTTCGGTGCAGTGAGTCCCTCGCATTTTCGAGAACTCGATGTTTGGCAGTTGGCGATGGCGTTAGCCAAGCAGGTTTACGAAATAACCGCGGATTTTCCGCGGGAAGAGCGTTATGGGTTGACGTCACAACTGCAACGTTCCGCCGTATCCATTCCTTCGAATATTGCCGAAGGCAACGCGCGCCACGGCGCGCGTGACTACGCAAGATTCGTTTCCGTGGCGCAGGGGTCCTGCGCCGAATTGCAAACGCAATTGCTGTTGGCGCTGGAACTTTTCCTGGGCGACGCAGCAGCAATCGAAGAAGCCTTATCGACGTGTGACCGGGTCGGCCGCATGCTGTACAAGCTGCATCGCAGCTTGCTGCAGAAGCTCGAATCCGAGTCCCGAGTCCCGAGTCCCGAGTCCCGGAGCTGACATGCCCAAGCGCACCGATCTAAAAACCATCCTCATCATCGGCGCCGGTCCGATCGTCATCGGCCAGGCCTGCGAGTTCGACTACTCCGGCGCGCAGGCGTGCAAGGCGCTGCGCGAGGAGGGCTACCGCGTGGTGCTGGTCAACAGCAACCCGGCCACGATCATGACCGACCCGAACATGGCCGACGCCGTGTACATCGAGCCGATCAACTGGCAGATGGTCGAGAAGATCATCGCCAAGGAAAGGCCCGAGGCGCTGCTGCCGACCATGGGCGGGCAGACCGCGCTGAACTGCGCGCTGGACCTGGCCGACCATGGCGTGCTGGAGAAGTATGGTGTGGAGCTGATCGGCGCCAAGCGCGAAGCGATCATGATGGCCGAGGACCGCGAGCTGTTCCGCGTGGCGATGGGCCAGATCGGCCTGGAGTGCCCGAAGGCGGCGGTGGCGCACACCCTCGAGGAAGCGCTGGAGATCCAGACCCGGGTCGGCTATCCGACCATCATCCGCCCCAGCTTCACCCTCGGCGGCAGCGGCGGCGGCATCGCCTACAACCGCGAGGAACTGATCGACATCGTCAATCGCGGCCTGGAACTGTCGCCGACCAGCGAGGTACTGGTCGAGGAATCGGTGCTGGGCTGGAAGGAATTCGAGATGGAAGTGGTGCGCGACACCGCGGACAACTGCATCATCGTCTGCTCGATCGAGAACCTGGACCCGATGGGCGTGCATACCGGCGACTCGATCACCGTGGCCCCGGCGCAGACCCTGACCGACAAGGAATACCAGCGCCTGCGCGACGCCTCGATCGCGGTGCTGCGCAAAATCGGCGTGGACACCGGCGGCTCCAACGTGCAGTTCGGCATCAACGCGCAGACCGGCCGCGTCGTCGTCATCGAGATGAATCCGCGCGTGTCGCGTTCCTCGGCGCTGGCCTCCAAGGCCACCGGCTTCCCGATCGCCAAGGTCGCCGCCAAGCTGGCGGTCGGCTACACCCTGGACGAACTGAAGAACGAGATCACCGGCGGCCTGACCCCGGCCTCGTTCGAGCCGTCGATCGACTACGTGGTCACCAAGATCCCGCGCTTCGCGTTCGAGAAGTTCCCGCAGGCCGACGCGCGCCTGACCACGCAGATGAAGTCGGTGGGCGAGGTGATGGCGATGGGCCGCACCTTCTCCGAATCGCTGCAGAAGGCGCTGCGCGGCCTGGAGACCGGCAAGATCGGGCTCGACCCGACCGGGCTGGACCTGGGCAGCGAGGACGATCTGGCCGCGCTCAAGCGCGAGCTGAAGGCGCCCGGTCCGGAGCGGCTGTTCTACGTCGCCGATGCGTTCCGCGCCGGCATGAACGTGGAACAGGTGCATGCGCTGTCGTTCATCGATCCGTGGTTCCTGGACCAGATCGAGGACCTGATCGCGCAGGAGCAGCAGCTGGCCGCCGACGGCCTGGGGGCGCTGGACGCCGCGCGCCTGCGCACGCTCAAGCGCGCAGGCTTCTCCGATGCGCGTCTGGCGCAGCTGTGCGGTACCAACGAGGCGGCGGTGCGCGCCCTGCGCCGCGCGCACAAGGTGCGCCCGGTGTACAAGCGGGTGGACTCGTGCGCGGCCGAATTCGCCACCGGCACCGCCTACCTGTATTCGACCTACGAGGACGAGTGCGAGGCCAAGCCCAGCGACCGCGACAAGATCATGATCCTCGGCGGCGGCCCCAACCGCATCGGCCAGGGCATCGAGTTCGACTACTGCTGCGTGCACGCGGCGCTGGCGCTGCGCGAGGATGGCTACGAAACCATCATGGTCAACTGCAATCCGGAGACCGTGTCCACCGACTACGACACCTCCGACCGCCTGTACTTCGAACCGCTGACCCTGGAGGACGTGCTGGAGATCGTCGAGCTGGAGCAGCCCCAGGGCGTGATCGTGCAGTACGGCGGGCAGACCCCGCTGAAGCTGGCGCGCGCGCTGGAAGCCAACGGCGTGCCGGTGATCGGCACCAGCCCCGATTCGATCGACCTGGCCGAGGACCGCGAGCGCTTCCAACAGCTGGTCGACACGCTGGGCCTGAAGCAGCCGCCGAACCGCATCGCGCGCAACGCCGACGAAGCGCTGGTGCTGGCGCGCGAGATCGGCTACCCGCTGGTGGTGCGCCCCAGCTACGTGCTCGGCGGCCGCGCGATGGAGATCGTGTACGGCGAATCGGACCTGGCGCGCTACGTGCGCGACGCGGTCAAGGTCTCCAACGATTCGCCGGTGCTGCTGGACCGCTTCCTCGACAACGCGGTGGAAGTGGACGTGGACATCATCGCCGACAAGGACGGCCAGGTGCTGATCGGCGGGGTGATGGAGCACATCGAGGAGGCCGGCGTGCATTCGGGCGATTCCTCGTGCTCGCTGCCGCCGTACTCGCTGTCGGCCAAGACCCAGGCCGAGCTGCGCCGCCAGGTGGTGATGCTGGCCAAGGGCCTGAACGTGGTCGGGCTGATGAACACCCAGTTCGCGGTGCAGGTGGACGAGGCCGGCGACGACATCGTGTTCCTGCTGGAAGTGAACCCGCGCGCCTCGCGCACGGTGCCGTTCGTGTCCAAGGCCACCGGCATGGCGCTGGCCAAGATCGCCGCGCGCTGCATGGCCGGCAAGACCCTGGCCGAGCAGGGCGCGCTGCAGGAGGTCGTGCCCGACTACTACTCGGTGAAGGAAGCGATCTTCCCGTTCGCCAAGTTCCAGGGCGTGGACCCGATCCTCGGCCCGGAGATGCGCTCCACCGGCGAGGTGATGGGCGTGGGCCGCAGCTTCGGCGCCGCCTTCGCGCGCGCGCAGGAAGCCGGCGGAATCAAGGCGCCGCCGCTGGGCAAGGCGTTCCTGTCGGTGCGCGACCCGGACAAGCGGCGCGTGCTGCCGGTGGCGCAGGCGCTGGTCGAGCGCGGCTACACCCTGGTCGCGACCAGCGGCACCTGCGCGTGGCTGCGCCAGCACGGCCTGCAGTGCGACCAGATCAACAAGGTGGCCGAGGGCCGCCCGCACATCGTCGACCTGATCAAGAACGGCGAAATCGTGTATATCGTCAACACCACCGAGGGCCGTGCGGCGATCTCCGATTCGTTCTCGATCCGGCGCGAAGCCCTGCAACAGCGCGTCACCTATTCGACCACCGTCGCCGGCGCGCGTGCGCTGGTGCATTCATTGGCATTCCGCGGCACCGGTCCGGTCTGGGCGCTGCAGGAACTGCACAAGGAGCTGGAAGCATGAGAGCCCCGATCACCATGCAAGGCGCGCAGCGTTTGCGCGAGGAACTGGACCAGCTGAAGTCGGTCAAGCGTCCGGAAGTCATCGCCGCGATCGCCGAGGCGCGCGCGCACGGCGACCTGAAGGAAAACGCCGAATACCACGCCGCGCGCGAGCAGCAGGGTTTCATCGAAGGCCGCATCAAGCAGCTGGAGAGCGAGCTGTCGCATGCCGAGGTGATCGACGTCAGCAAGCTGGCGGTCGGCAGCAAAGTGGTGTTCGGCGCGACCGTGACCCTGGCCGACGTGGAGACCGACGAAGAGAAGCGCTACCAACTGGTCGGCGACCTGGAAGCGGACATCAAGCTGGGCCTGATCGCGATCTCCTCGCCGCTGGCGCGCGCGCTGATCGGCAAGCTGGAAGGCGACAGCGTCAGCATCGACGCCCCGGCCGGGCGTCGCGAGTACGAGATCGTCAGCGTCGAATACGTCGGCTGACGCCGTGGCGGTCGCCACCTTGCTGTTGCCGGAGCGGGCGCGCTTGACCGGTCCGCCGCTGACCGGCGAGGTGGCGCGCGCGTTCGGCCGCGCCGAGCGCGAGCGCCTGGAGCCCGGAACCGACGCGCAATTGCGCCGCCATTTCGCGCTGCCGCCCGGGCGGCTGCCGGTGGCGGCGCTGACCCGGCAGCTGGATGCCGGCGATGCCGGCGACGGCGTGTGGCTGCGCGCCGATCCGGCCTACGTGGTGCCGGACATGCAGGGCGCGCGGCTGATGGCGCATGGCGACATGCTCGCGATCGACGCCATCGATCTGGCCGCGCTGCTGCCGTCGTTGCAGGAGGTGTTCGCCGAGGTCGGCCTGGTGCTGGACGCCGCCGAACCGACCCGCTGGTATCTGCGCCTGGACCCTGGCAGCGCGCTGCCCGAGTTCGCCGCGCCGGCGCAGGTGCTCGGCGCCGACCTGTTCGACCACCTGCCGCAGGGCGAGGGCGGGCGCCGCTGGCGCGCGCTGCTGACCGAGACCCAGGTGGTGCTGCACCAGCATCCGTGGAACCGCGAGCGCGTGGCGCGTGGGCAGCCGGCGATCAACTCGCTGTGGTTCTGGGGCGGCGGCGCGCTGCCGGCCGCGGTGACCACCGCGCACGCGCAGGTGCGCAGCCGCGAGCCGCTGCTGCGCGCGCTGGTGCAGGCGGCCGGGATCGACGCCGAGCAGGCGCCGCGCGTCGACGCGCTGGTGGATCTGCGCCAGCTGCGCACGCCCGAGCAGTTCGTCGGCGAGGTGATGCAGCCGCTGCTCGAAGCGCTGCAGCGCGGCGAGCTGCAGCAACTGCTGCTGGATTTCGAGGACGGCGTGCGTTTCCGGATCCAGCGCGAGCAGCGCTGGCGGTTCTGGCGGCGGCCGCTGGCGCGCCTGGACGCATGAGTCCGGCGCTGCGCATCACCCGGCGCCCGGCCGCCGAGGGCGGGCCGTGGACGGACAGCGTGCTGCCGTTGCTGCGCCGCATCTACACCGCGCGCGGCGCCCACGACCCCAGCCTGGCGCAGCCGAAACTGGCGCAGTTGCTGCCGCCGGACGCGCTCAGCGGCATCGATGCGGCGGTCGCCTTGCTGGCCGCGGCGATCGGCGCCGGCAAGCGCATCCTGGTGGTCGGCGATTTCGACTGCGACGGCGCCACCGCCTGCGCGGTCGCGGTGCGCGGGCTGCGCCTGCTCGGCGCCGCGCAGGTGCTGCACGCCGTGCCCAACCGCATGGTGCATGGCTACGGCCTGTCGCCGGCGCTGGTGGCCGAACTGGCGCCGCTGCAACCGGACCTGCTAGTCACCGTCGACCACGGCATCGCCTGCCATGCCGGCGTGGCCGCGGCCAAGGCGCTGGGCTGGCAGGTGCTGATCACCG
Source organism: Xanthomonas theicola (assembly GCF_014236795.1). Lineage (NCBI taxonomy): Bacteria > Pseudomonadati > Pseudomonadota > Gammaproteobacteria > Lysobacterales > Lysobacteraceae > Xanthomonas > Xanthomonas theicola. The sequence continues at coordinate 1,046,516 of NZ_CP049017.1, forward strand.
ACCACCACCTGCCGGGCAGCGTGCTGCCGCCGGCCGATGCGATCGTCGATCCCAACCTGGCCGGCGACGCGTTCCCGAGCAAGATGCTGGCCGGCGTCGGGGTGATCTTCTACGTGCTGCTGGCGCTGCGCCGGCACTTGCGCGCGCGCGGCGCGTTCGCGGCGCAGGCGCCGGACCTGACGGTGCTGCTGGACCTGGTCGCGGTCGGCACCGTCGCCGACCTGGTGCCGCTGGACGCGAACAACCGCGCGCTGGTGGCGGCCGGGCTGCGCCGCCTGCAGCGCGGCGACGGCTGCGTCGGCCTGCGCGCCTTGATCGAGGCCAGCGGCCGCGATCCGGCCAGGCTCAGCGCCGGCGACATCGGCTTCGCGCTGGCGCCGCGGCTCAATGCCGCCGGGCGCCTGGAGGACATGGCGCTGGGCATCGAACTGCTGCTGTGCGAAGACCCTGCGCCGGCGCGCGAGATCGCCGCCATGCTGGAACAGATCAACGGCGAGCGCCGCGCCGTGCAGCAGCAGATGACCGACGAGGCCGAGGCCACCGTGGCGCGGGCCTTGCTGGACGCGCCGGACGCGCCGCCGGTGGCGGTGTGCCTGTTCGATGCCGACTGGCATCCGGGCGTGATCGGCCTGGTCGCCTCGAAGATGAAGGACAGGTTGCATCGTCCGGTGATCGCCTTCGCTCCGGCCGAGCCCGGCAGCGCGCAGTTGCGCGGTTCGGCGCGCTCGATTCCCGGCTTCCACATCCGCGACGCGATGGCGGCGGTGGAGGCGCGCCGGCCCGGGCTGATGGACAAGTTCGGCGGCCATGCGATGGCGGCGGGGCTGAGCCTGCGCCAGGACGCCCTGGCCGAATTCGAGCAGTTGTTCCGCGAACATGCGCTGGACAACCTGGACGCAGAACTGCTGCAGGTCGAACTGCTCAGCGACGGTGCACTGCACGCGCACGAGCTGGACCATCGCCACGCCGAGGCGCTGCGCCTGGCCGGGCCCTGGGGGCAGGGCTTCCCGGAACCGCTGTTCGACGGCGAGTTCGAGGTGCTGCAATGGCGCGTACTGAAGGAGCGCCACCTCAAGCTGAGCCTGCGCTGCGACGGCCGCGGCGACGCGCTGAACGCGATCCACTTCAACGGCTGGCGCGGCAGCGAACCCGGCCGCCGCGTGCACATCGCCTACCGCCTGGTCGCCGACGACTATCGCGGCGGGCAAGCGATACAACTGCTGGTGGAGCACTGCCAGAGCCTGGCGGGCTGAGCCGCCGGGCCTCCCTGTAGGAGGGCTTCAGCCCCGACTGTTGTGGTCAAGTTTTGGTGGATACCGCGATAAGCGATTTCAGGCTGTGGCTTTCTCGCAGTCGGCGGGTGATCGATCGCCGAGGGTGGAGTGCAGGCGGTGGGTGTTGTAGGAGGCGACGATGGAGTGGGTAATGTCGGCGATGGCCTCGGCGGGGGTTGGCATAGCGCCGTTGCCAGACTCGCTCCATTTTCAGATTCAGGAAGAACCGCTGCATCACTGCGTTGTGCCCCGAGGGCAGGCTGCGCGCTCCCAGCAGTTGCCTTGGCGGCTCATGCTGGCAATCGCGCCATGGCGGGCCAGCAGGTCGCTGTAGACCTGGTTGGTTGTCAAAATTGATAAGTGAGACATAAGAGATCGTAGTGGCTCCTGTCTCAATCTTGCCTATCGGGGATGACCATGCCCAAGACGCTCGAATTCATTACCGACCACCTGCCGCGCGTCACCGTGGAGGACGTAAGTCGCTTTGCTACCACCGTCGATATCCGGGATGCCGGGGCTTTTGCGGCCGAACTGCAGGCGTTCGTCCACGAGCGAGTGGAGGCGGTGGAGCTTCCCGCCAGCCTGGAAATGGAGACGGTGGAGCAGACCCTGACCCGCAAGGCGGCTGCCCTGCGCGCCGGCACGCGCTGGGCGCCCGGCGAAACCGACATCCAGCGCGGCCGCGCCGTCTTGCTGGAGGCCTTCGAGCAGCCGCACAACCTGCCGCTGGCCAACTTCGCCAAGCTGGCGGACAAGTCGCGCCAGCAGATCTACAAGGACATCGTTGCCCGTCGGCTACTGGCGCTGAACGTGGGGCCGCGTGGTCAGAAGCTGCCCGACTGGCAGCTCGACCCGGTGAAGCAGCGGTTGACCCAAGCCGTGCTTCAGGAGGCCGAGGGCATCGACCACTGGACGATCTACCGTGCGCTGTCCGAACCGCTCGAAGGCCTGGGCGGGCGCTCGCCGGTGGACGCGGTGACGTCCGGCTCGATCGACGACGTGGCCAGCGCTGTGTTCAACGTGCTGGGCGTGCACGTGCATTGAAGCGAGACTGCCATGAGCCGTGAGCTGCCGTCGTTCCTGATCGATGCAGGTGAACTGCTCCAGCACGTGAGCCGCATTGCGTATCGGGGCAGTCTGCTGTACTACGGCCGCAGCAGCAGCAATGGCTACAATGGCCCAGCACGGGCTTACGGCGTGCTCTATCTGGGCCGCGACCTGCCCACGGCGTTGATGGAGTCGGTGTTTCACACACACCAGTGGATCGTAGACGCGAAGCGCTCGATCGCGCTGAAGGAAGTCCAGAGCCGGATGGTGCGCGCCGCAGGCGTGCTGAACGACCTGCGTCTGGCCGATCTCACGGCACCCGGCGTCATGGCGGGCCACTTCGGCTTGAATCTGGAGCAGTTGGCCTGCCGGGACTACACGCATACGCAGCAGGTGTCGGCCCAGGCGCATGCAATGCTCGGAGATGACAGCCTGCCGCTGTTCGACGGGGTGCTTTATCCCTCGCACAACAACTATCCTGCTGCGAGCATCGCGCTGTTCGAGCGTGCGAAGGCGAAGATCAGTGTCATCGAGGACATCGACCTGGTTGACCATGCAGACTGGCCGCATTTCGTTGCCAACTATCGCATCGGCGTGGAGCCCGACCCCGGCCTGGTTGGATCGGAGGACGAAGCGTCCTAAAAACTGCCGGAACTCGCTGCTGCGATGACGCCTGTGGGTCTGGCCGATGACGCGTCCGGTGGCCATGTCCAAGGCCGCGAACAACGTCGTCGTACCGTGCCGCTCGTCGTCATGGGTGCGCCGCTCGGGGATGCCAGGCGCCAAGGGCGGCATAGGCTGCGTGCGGTCGAGCGCCTGGATCTGGCTCTTCTCGTCCACGCAAAGCACCATCGCCCTCAGCGGCCGGTTCATGCAGAGGCCGACAATGTCGCCTACCTTTGTCGACAAACATGGGATCGGTGGAGAGCTTGAAGGTCTCCTGGCGGCGCGGCTGCAATCGGAAGGCACGCCAGATGCGCGACACCACGGTCTGCGACAGCCCCATCGCGCGCGCCATGCTGCGCGTGCTCCAGTGCGTGGCGCCGACGGGGACGCTCTCCAGCGTCTTGGCGATCACGGCGTCGATGCGCGTGCGTCGATGGTTCTCGGAGCGCCCGACCGTGGGGCATCCAGCAGTGCCTCAAGTCGATGCTCAACCAAGCGCGCCCGCCACTTGCTGATCATCTGCGGCGTGACGCGCTGCCGTGCCGCGACGACCTTGTCGTCCAGCCCGTCAGCGCAGGCCAGTACGATCCGGGCGCGCTGCGCCAGCGCTTGCGCCGTCTTGCGGCGCAGTGTCAACGCCACCAGTTCCTCGCGCTGCGTCTCGGTCAAAACCAAAAGTGCCTTGGGTCGTCCGCTCATCGCTGCCTCGTCGAGTACGCCACGGACACAACGGACTTCAACGTCAAACAATAGTTCAACGAACTTCGAACTCATAACACTAGTCCACTGCGTCATTGACTTGGCGCCCGTCGAATCGGACGGGAAGGATCGTCCTATTTCCGCTTGATGGGTGTCGGGTTTTGGTTGTGCTCGCGGATATGACGCATCCGTTTTCGATCCAGATCCTTCACCGACGTGAAGGCGCCGCGGGCGATCACATCACGCCGAATGCGTGAGAACCAGTTTTCCACCTGGTTGAGCCACGACGAGTAAGTCGGCGTGGCGTGCCAACGCACGTTGCGATGCGAGGTGAGAAAGTCGGCCGCCCGCTGCGTCTTGTGGCGGCGACGTCCCCCCGCCCTGCGTAGTGGTCGGGTTTAGAGTCCTGCGCTAATGATATGGGTGTTGGCAAGATGTTCGGCATAAGCGGACGGCGTCATGCCGCCGATCGCCTTCTTGGGTCGGTCCTGGTTGTATTCGCGTCGCCAGCGTTCGATCTCAGTGTGCGCATGCAGCAGGGTTGGGAACCAGTGCTCGTTGGACATTCGTCGCGCAGCCGGCCGTTGAACGATTCGACGTAGGCGTTCTGGTTCGGTTTGCCGGGTTGGATCAGCCGTAACTGCACGCCACGGGCATGCGCCCACGGGCGTGGACCTGTCGCAGGCCCGTCAGGAATACCTCAATCACCTGGCCAAGCGGATGAATGGACGTGCGCGCCAGACACTGGGTTGGGCTACACCGGCCGCGGCTGTGGAGAAGGAAATCCTCCAATTCAGATCATCGTGTTGCACTTGATTCTTGAGACCGTCCCCCCGTTGACGCGAGGGCGCGCGGGTCACGGTGTACCGGGTATGATCGGGGCCATGAATGCTTCCATGCTGCCGGCCGTTCCCCGTATCTGTTTTCTTGCCAGCGCCGCGCCGCCGGCCTTGCAGGCGCGCGACCAGCTGGGCGTGCGCTATGGCGACTGCGCGCCGGCCGAGGCCGATGTGCTGTGTGCGCTCGGCGGCGACGGCTTCATGCTGCAGACCCTGCACCGCCACGGCGGCCTGGGCAAGCCGGTGTTCGGCATGAAGCTGGGCACGGTCGGTTTCCTGATGAACCAGTTCCGCGACGACGACCTCGCCGCGCGTCTGGCGCAGGCCGAGCCGGCCAAGCTGCGGCCGCTGGAGATGCTGGCGCAGACCGAATCCGGCACCACCACCGGTTCGCTGGCCTACAACGAAGTATCGCTGCTGCGGCAGACCCGCCAAGCCGCGCACATCAGCATCGACCTCAACGGCCAGACCCGGGTCGACGAACTGATCTGCGACGGGGTGATGGTGGCCACGCCGGCCGGCAGCACCGCCTACAACTCCTCGGCGCACGGCCCGATCCTGCCGCTGGGCTCGCATACGCTGGCGCTGACCCCGATCGCCCCGTACCGGCCGCGGCGCTGGCGCGGCGCGATCCTCAAGGCCGACACCGAGGTGTGCCTGCGCGTGCTCGACCCGTACAAGCGCCCGGTCAGCGTCACCGCCGACTCGCACGAGACCCGCGACGTGGTCGAGGTCACCATCCGCGAATCGCGCGACCGCCTGGTCACTCTGTTGTTCGATCCGGAGCACAATCTGGAGGAGCGGATCCTGAGCGAGCAGTTCATGGTGTGAAAGTGGGGCTCGGGACTCGAAAAGCGTCCCATGGCGGAAGTTTGGCTGGCACCAGTAATGCAATAGAAACACGCGGAGAAGTATTTGCTTTTACCGAGTCCCCAGTCCCGAGTCCCGAAGAAATGTCCGACAACTCCCCCCGCCTGCTCACCGTCGCGGTCACCTCGCGCGCCTTGTTCGACCTGGAAGAGGGCCATGCGCTGTTCGAGCAGCAGGGGGTGGAGGCATACAGCGCCTACCAGCGCGAGCGCGAGGACGATGTGCTCGCGCCGGGCGTGGCGTTCCCGGTGGTGCGCAAGCTGCTGGCGCTGAACCAGGGCACGCCGCCGCAGACGCCGCCGGTGGAGGTGATCCTGCTGTCGCGCAATTCCGCCGATACCGGGTTGCGCATCTTCAATTCGATCCAGTACTACGGGCTGGGCATCGTCCGTGCCACCTTCACCTCTGGCGAGGCCACCTGGCCCTACGTCAAGCCGTTCGGCACCGACCTGTTCCTGTCGGCCAATCCGGAATCGGTGCGGCGCGCGCTCAGCCACGGCATCGCCGCGGCGACGATCCTGCCCAAGCCGCCGGGCGAGCATGCGCAGGAGGCGGCCGCCGCGGCCGGGGCGATCGATTCCGAGCGCCTGTCCACGCAGTTGCGCATCGCCTTCGACGGCGATGCGGTGATCTTCGGCGACGAGGGCGAGCGCTTCTCGCGCGAGCAGGGCGTGGAGGCGTTCGGCCGCTACGAGCGCGAGAACGCGCGCGAGCCGCTGACCGGCGGACCGTTCCGCAATTTCCTGTCCGCGCTGCACGCGTTGCAGTCGGCGTTCCCGGCCGGCGAGGCCTCGCCGATCCGCACCGCGCTGGTCACCGCGCGCTCGGCGCCGGCGCACGAGCGGGTGATCCGCACCCTGCGTGAATGGGGCGTACGCCTGGACGAGGCGCTGTTCCTCGGCGGCCGCCACAAGGGGCCGTTCCTGCAGGCGTTCGGCGCCGACATCTTCTTCGATGATTCGCAGCACAACATCGACAGCGCCGCGCGCGAACGCGTGGCCGCCGGCCACGTGCCGCACGGCGTGGCCAACGCCATCGCCAAGCCGTGAGCGCGGCGTCCGGCGGCAACGGCGGCGCAGGCGGTCGCTGGGCCACGCTGCGCCAGCTGCTGTGGCCCGGCGGCTCGCAAGCGCAGGCGGTGCGCGTGGGGCGGCCGTACCTGGAACGCGGCTGGCGCTACACCAGCCTGCAGTTCAAGGGCGAGGTGACGCAGAGCCGGATGCTCACCTGGTGGCCGCACGTGCTGGAGGTGGGCTATACCCGCAGCATGCTCGGCGCACTGCTGCTGCGGCCGGATCCGCGCTGCATCGGCATCGTCGGCCTGGGCGGCGGCTCGCAGGCCAAGTTCTGCTATCGGCACTTGCCACAGGCGCGGATCGAGGCGATCGAGGCCGATGCCGACATACTGGCGCTGCGCGACGCCTTTCACATCCCGGCCGACGCCACGCGTTTCCAGGCGCTGCACGGCGACGGCGTGCAGTTGCTGCCGCAACGCCGCGGCCGCTACGATCTGTTGCTGCTCGATGCCTACGACGCTGAGGGCATCCCCGCGGCGATGCGCACGCGCGGTTTCTACGAGACCTGCCATGCCGCGCTGGCGGCCGACGGCGTGCTGGCGGTGAACCTGTACGACACCGACACCCGCCAGCACGTGGCGCACCTGCGCAAGATCTTCGGCAAACGCGTGCTGCGCATGGACGAGCCGGAGATGGACAACCATGTAGTGTTCGCCTGGACCGGCGATGTGCGGGCGCTGGATGAGCGCGCCGCGCTGGCGCGCCTGCCTTGGTCGGCGCGCTGGCAGCTGCGGCCGACGTTCCGGCGCCTGCAGCAGGCGTTCGCGACCACCGCCCGGCGTCGCTGAGCGATCACGGCCCCTGTAGGAGCCGCTCCTACAACGGCAGCAGGATGTTGCTGAGCTTCCAGCGCAGCCCGTCGCGGGTGAACACGCACGGCACGGCGGTGCTGTCGGCGGTATGGACGGTGGCGACGAAGCGCGAGGTCGATTCGAAGCGGTGCTCGGCCTGTCGCAGCGGCTGCAACGGGCGCGGCGCGGCGTAGGTGTCGCCGCCCACGGTGTCGCCGCGGACGCGTTTCCACAGCGCATCGCCCTGCAGCAACGCGCCGATCCCGGCCGGGGTGACCATCGCATCCACGCCCATGCCGCCGACGCTGCCGGCCAGCGACAGCAGCGCGCCGCCGAACAGGCCGGTCTGCAGCTCCGGTCCGGCGCGGCGCAGCAGCGCATCGTCGACCTGCGCCTTCAGGTTGACCCGCAGGGTGGGGAAGTCGACGTAGCGCTCCAGCGCCGCCGCATCGCGCTGTTCCAGCGCCTGGCCGATCCCGTGGATCGCCAGGTACGGCCCGGCGACGACGTAGCCGCCGAGCGCGAGCAGGGCAAGGAACAGCAAGGCCAGCCATTTCTTCATCGTGCGCCTCGATACGGGTGCAAGCTTCTTGGAGCGGAGTGCGGCAGGCCGTTAAGCCGCAGTGGCTTGCGAGCACGGTAGGGAAAGCCTGAACAACTAACCAGCATCTCTCAGCTTCAATCAGCACCGCTGAGATGAGGGGGACAGTTGGCTCGATTGGTCTGATGCATCTCAGGGTCGCGCGCGCGACGTGTCGCACTCCCCGCCGGTGAGCCAGGTCTGGATCGCCCATCGGCACGTCACCGGGCTTGACTTCAAGCGCGCCCGTCCTTGGCCCACGCCGATCGGCGCGACGTGCGCCTGCTCGCACTGCAGCGTGGCCAGGTCCAGCGCGTAGTGCAGGCGCCCGGTCAAGCCGGTCGCCCCGGGCTCGCTGACCACGCTGGCATCGACCGGCTTGAGCGGCCGCCCGGCCAGCACCGGCCTGGCCGAACCCGACAGCCGCTCAATCATCGCCTGGCTCATCCAGCCAAACCATTCGCCGCTGCTGCGCAGTCGCTTGAGCAGGGCTACGTCCGAGACATCGGCCAGGCCGCCCTGGCGGGCGCGTGCCGCCGTCTCACGCAGCGAGCAACCGTCGAGCAGATGGATGAGCAGCACCCTCAACAACACCGACGCCGAGGTGATGCTGCCATGGGGGGTACATCATGGCCCGGCAATCGCATGCGGCCTGTTCACAGCCTGCTGGCAGCAGGTGTTCGACCACCTCCCACGCCGGCCGGTCCGCCGACAGTTCGCTCAGTGCACAACACTGATCTTCGTAGCCTGCTTGGATTTGCTCGTCTTCCATGGCGCGCAGGTTCGGCACAACTTCAACCAGAAGTTGGCGCTTATGGGCCGAAGCCTCTTCTTTCCACGATCTACATTGGCCAGTGGACATCCGCAGATCAAAATCTGGAGCGGGAAACGAGTCATGCACTAGAGCGCTAAGTCATTGATTCCCAGTCATTTTTTTTCGCCTCTGTGTTTAGCGAAGGCCTGAATTATAGCCTTGTTTTTGAGCCCAGGCAACAAGGTTCGTCCAAAGACTTCCATTAAGGATAGTCTGATCAACGCGGTCGGAGGATGAGGCAAGCCATATCGACCACGCCCACGGCGCTCAGACCCTCGGTTTTTCGCCGTTTCCGGCGCATTTCCGGGGTATTTCCCGGATTACAGGCACACCCTCCCCACGACAGGCAGCAACTGCTTTCGCTTCAGCCACAGGTTCGACAGCGCAAACAGCGTCAGCACTTGCGCCGTGTTCTTCGCCAGGCCGCGATAGCGCACCTTGACGTAGCCAAACTGGCGCTTGATCACCCGGAACGGATGCTCCACCTTCGCCCTCAGGCTGGCCTTGGCGTGCTCCCAGCGCTGTGCCCACTTCAATTCGCGCTTGCTCTTGATCTGCTTCAGCTTCGAGGGCTTCTCCGCGATCAGATAGCGCAGCTTGCGCTTGCTCGCCATCTCCTCGCGCTTGGCCAGCCCGGTGTAGCCGCTGTCGCCGCATACCGTGTCTTCCTTGCCGTGCAGCAGCTTGTGCGCCTGGGTGATATCTGCGGCGTTGGCCGCCGTGCATTCCAAGTGGTGCACCAGCCCGGACTCATCGTCCACGCCGATGTGCGCTTTCATCCCGAAGTAGTACTGATTGCCCTTCTTGGTCTGGTGCATTTCCGGGTCGCGCTCGCCGTTCTTGTTCTTGGTCGAGCTGGGCGCGGCAATGATCGTGGCGTCCACGATGGTGCCGCCGCGCAGGCTCTGGCCCTTGCGCGATAGGTGCGCGTTGACCCGGTTGAACAGCGTGCGCGCCAGATCGTGCGTCTCCAGCAACCGGCGGAAGTTGAGGATCGTGGTCTCGTCCGGCACCTCATCCAACCCGCCGATCCTGGCGAAACGGCGCATCGACGCCGTGTCGTACAAGGCTTCTTCCGCGCCCGGGTCGCTCAGTGCGTACCACTGCTGCAGAAAGTGGATGCGCAGCATTGTCTCCAGCGGGTACGGCTGACGGCCCGGATGGCCCGACTTCGGATAGTGCGGCGCGATCAGCGCCAGCAGGTCTTTCCACGGCACCACCTGATCCATCTCGGCCAGCAACCTTTCGCGCCGCGTCTGCTTGCGCTTGCCGTTGTACTCCGCGTCGCCGAAAGACAATTGCATCGTCGTTGTCCTGTTGGGCTTTGTACGATTGTCGCAGGATCAGAGGGAGTTGTTCAGACCATCCTTAATGCTCAAGGACTGCCATCCACGCCATCGCAACGGACGCAGAGCACATCCCTACAGAAGCTACGACCGCAACGTAGCGGCTCATCGTCGAGGGCTGGTCGCGTTTCGCCGGAACAGGCGTACCGGACACGCCAGTTGGCGCACTTGAAGCGCAATGTATTCGCCGCGGTGTTCAACGTGCAGATCGCGGTCGATGAGCATGCGTGTTCCTCGAGCCTGGCGTGATCGACGCGCTGCAGGCGACGACAGAGCGAGCGACGGATTGATCGCCGCTGAAACCATTCGATGCGTCGCCTTCGCCCGGGTGCGGCGGACCACCTTTCTGCTGTATCAGTATCGATCTGCGCCTTCGACGCTGCGCTTGCGCTTACCTTTCGGTGGAAGAGCAAGGTCCCTTAATCCGTGCTGCAGGGGACGTGTAGCCAGACGGCGTGACGGCTCGGTCCGATGGAGATCTACCGCGAAGGTGTCCCACGGTAGAGGAAGAGACAGCCTCGACATGATGCGCCCGGCTTCGCCACAGTGGTAACCGCTGTGCGTGCCAAGGTGAATCAGCATCTCCTCTCTCGACATGTGCCCCTTGTCACCATCCGTGAACGCGAAGGGGATCGACTCTGGCAGCTGCTCCGTCGTCACCGTTTCCAGGTAGTTCCGGTACCACTGATCGGATGCTGTCAGAGCTACAGGTAGATCCTGCAGTAAGGGCGTTCCGTTGTGGGAAATGGCTGAACACGCAGTGCTACAGATCGTCCCACAGGGAGCATCGCGCTCGTCTAACAGGGCGGTCGAATGACCGCCATACTTCGCACATCGTGACCACCGATAGCAATGCACAGCCCCATGACATGATGGCTCGGCGGCGGTTCGAAGGTCGACATCACGCGTTGATCCAAGTGCACTTCACTTGCATTGAGCGACGGCCGTGACGTCGTACTTCTCGGTGAAGCTGCGAGGGTTAGGATTTTCCGTGGCCCCAACGCTCAATATCGTGAATCCATTCGGGCAGTGCCTTCTGATACTGAGTTCGCATGGCGGGGCTGTCGTGTCGTCGAAGGTGTTGCCAGGCTCGTAGCAACTGGCCAAATACCTTCCATCATGAGAGCTTCTCTGGCCTAGCCAATCATCGAAGCGATCCAAACCGCCTTGTATCGATGCACAACTAGTGAGTACCACCATAAAAACGCTAGATGCTGACACTCGGAGAATTTGGGATGGGTTTAGCATTTCTAAGTAAATTGATGGTTAAGGAGCGCCCCCCTAGCCAGCAAAAATCGAGGGGCGCATCAACCTAGCAAATCAATTTTGCTTAAGTGTGAAATTGGCGTTAATAGACCAGCTTCCCCCACTACTACCGAAGCCCAATGAGGTTTGAAAGCCGCCAATTGTCGGCGATGACCAGTTTGCGTTCCATGCTCCATCGAAATTTCTGCTAATGGACGCACTCGCACCGTTATCAAAGTTGAATTTCGTCCCAACCGAACTGTTTGAAAACTCGTAAGAAACAGCGCCGACAGTGACCCTGCCCGAGCCGTTCAGTTCGCCTCCTGGCGTGAACGATGCACTGAACTCAAAATGGTCTTGTGTGGTCTTGAAGCCCACGCTGCCATTCATTGATATGCCGTTTGTAGATGCCGTACCAAATGCATTTCCTTGCTGGACGGTGACCTCGGCATGACCAGTCTTTACTTTTTGGACCGGCCAGCCTTTCGTAGACATCCGGACGCCATAATTGATGGCAATGACCGAGGTGTTTATGGGCAACAGCAAGCAGTACACGGATGAGTTCCGGGCCGAGGCGGTGAAGCAGGTGATCGAACGCGGCTTCACGGTGGTGGATGTGGCCTCCCGAATCGGGATTCCCAAGCACACGCTATACGGGTGGGTGCAGGCCGCCAGGAAGATGGCGCCGGCAGCCGGCGCTGCAGCGGCGTCGACCGACTCAGCGGAGATTCGCCGGCTCAAGGCCGAACTGAGGCGGGTAACCGAGGAGCGCGACATCCTAGAGCGTGTTATGAACTTTGAGTCGATCCGGCTATCGTAGCGGGATGCAGAGCAAACGCCCATATCCGACCGACATTTCCGACGAAGAGTGGGCGTTCGCAGCGCCTTACCTGAGCCTGATGACCGAGCACGCTCCGCAGCGCAAGTACGAGCTGCGGGCAATGTTCAATGCGCTGCGCTGGATGGCACGTGCTGGAGCGCCATGGCGCCTTTTGCCCAAGGACTTCCCGCCATGGGAAGCGGTCTACCAACAGACACAACGCTGGCTGCAGGCGGGCTGCTTTGAAGCCATGGTCAACGACCTGCGTTCCATCCTGCGTGTTGCCCAAGGCAGACATGGCCAACCCAGTGCTGTCATCCTGGACGGGCGGACGCTGCAATCCACCTGCGAGAGCGGCACACGTGCAGGCTACGACGGCTATAAGCGCAAGAAGGGCAGCAAGGTGCATATGGCGGTGGACACGCTCGGATATTTGCTTGCAGTGCAAGTCACACCTGCCGACGAGCAAGAACGCGCTCAGGTGCGCTCGCTGGCGCAAGAGGTGCAACATGTCACGGGCGATACGGTAAAACTGGCGTTCGTGGATCAAGGCTACACCGGGCAGGAGCCGGCGCAAGCCGCGCAGGCAGAAGGAATCGAACTGCACGTGGTGAAACTTCCCGAAGCCAAGAAAGGATTCGTCTTGCTTCCTCGGCGCTGGGTCGTCGAACGCAGCTTCGGCTGGGTCAACCGATTCCGACGATTGGCACGCGACTATGAGCGCTTGCCGGAAACCTTGGCTGGCTTGCACTTCGTCGTCTTCACCGTGCTCATGCTCAGCAACGCCGCTACCATCCTTCAAAGTTCATAACACGCTCTAGAAAAAGCCGCCGCGTACTTTGCCAAGGGGTAAGGGCGAAGTACGCGTTCATGCGTGCGCACGTCCGGGAGTTTCGTCTGGCGACGATGTGCCGGGTGCTGGGCGTGCATCGCAGTGGTTACTAGGCCTGGCTGCGCAACGGCACCAGCGTCCGCGAACGCGAGGACCAGCGCTTGCTGGGCCTGATCAAGCACCACTGGCTGGCCAGCGGCGCGGTGTACGGCTATCGCAAGCTCACCCTGGATCTGCGTGAGGCCGGCGAGCGTTGCAGCCGTCACCGGGTGCGGCGCTTGATGAAGGCCGAAGGCTTGCGAGCGCAGGTTGGCTACGGCAGCAAGCCGCGTTAGCGGGGAGGTCCGGTCGGCGTGGTGGCGAATGTGCTCAACCGGGACTTCATTCCGCAGGCCCCGAACAAGGTCTGGGTCACGGACATCACCTATCTCCGCACCTACGAGGGCTGGCTGTTCTTGGCAGCGGTAATGGAGCTGTATTGGCGCCAGATCGTGGGTTGGGCAACCGCTTCGACAATGACCAGCGATCTGGTGCTGCAGGCACTGGTGGCAGCGGCGTGGCGGCGCAAGCCCGGTCCTGGCGTGATGGTGCACTCCGACCAGGGCTGGCAGTTCACCAGCAGCGATTGGCAGTCGTTCCTGAAGGCGCACCGGATGGTGCCGAGCATGAGCCGACGCGGGAACTGCCATGACAACGCCGTGGCCGAGAGCTTCTTCAGCGTCTTGAAGAAGGAACGTATCAAGCGTCGGATCTACCCGACACGCGCCATGGCGGCATCGGACGTGTTCGACTATATCGAGATGTTCTACAACCCGATCCGCCGGCATGGTTCCGCTGGCGGCGTGTCACCGGTAGAGTTTGAAAGGCGCTACGCGCAGAGCGGCGACTGAGTGTCTACGGAAATCTGGCCGGTCCAAACCTGTTGACCGCCCCCTTCCGGTCAACAGGCCACAGCGCTGTCGCTTATATGCCCTCGTAAACCGCTGCGCCATCCGCCATTCTATGAACGGTCTGCCGCACATCTTCGGGGGATAGCCTGCGGCGCGACGCCCTTAGAAGACGCTGACTGGTGTTGGCCGCACATGATGGTCCGAATGATCGCAGGGACATTGCTCGGCGTGACTACATCGATCGCTGCATGATCACCAAGATCCGGGTGCGGTTGGGTCAGCATACGATATAGATCCCACGCATCCGCGTGCGGGCATTGGTTTCTAAGCACCTGGGCCAGCTTTTGCTTGAGTGGCGCTAACTGCCAGTCGGGAACACGCTGCCCCCGATTGCCCAGGCTGATGGACAGCAGCTTGCCTGCCTTCAGCTCGCGGTTGATCTGATCCTTGGACTTCCCCGCCAGCTTGCCGTACAGGGGAACCGGCAGGCTGCTTGGCGATTCGTAGATGACCAGCATTTCTTCGCGCTCGCGCTGGATGGCGGACACTTCCGGCTCCTGTGCATGCGTCGGGGGCGGAGGCAACTGCGACAGCCGCTGAAACGCGATACCCGCGTGGTTCGGCGTCACAACGCTACGAGCTGCCATGGGCGATACAGAAGCTTCAAGGGGCGCCGCAACGATGCGGAAAGGCCCTTCCTCTTCTGCCATCGCTGGCACCCCTTCAATATGAATGGTGAGGTGAGCGCTAGCAGCCTCCACCTGGCCCTGCTCAAGTAGGTCGAGACGGTCGGCCCAGTCTTGCATCATCCGGCGTCGCGGCTCCACATACTTGGCGTGGTTGTAAGCCGAACTCACCCTGTTTGGATCAGCGTGCGAAAGCTGCGCATCCACCCAAATCTTGGGATAGCCAATCTCGTTGAGCGCTGTCGAGATAGTCCCGCGGATGCCATGGCCGGTCAGTTGGTCCTCGTAGCCCATCCGCTTCAAGGCGGCATTGAGAGTGTTCTCGCTGATGCGCTTTTTGAGTTCGCTGCGGTGCGTCAGCAAGTGGCGCTGAGCAGGCCGCATGATCCCCAAGAGGTAGCGCACGATCTCAATGGCCTGAAGGGACAGCGGCACGATGTAAGGCGGAACATCCTGCGGGCGCTTGCCGGCCTTGCGCATTTCCTCCTGAAGCTGCTTGACGATCTGCGGCGGAATAATCCAAAGACCGCGGTCGAGGTCGAACTGGTCCGGGGTGGCCAGCCGTAGCTCGCCGGTACGTACCCCGGTCAGGAGCAGCAGCCGAATGCCGAGTTGCGTTTGCCAGCCACGAGGGTTGTAGAGCCTGAGCTTCTGGAGAAAGCCGGGCAGTTCGGGCAGATGCAGGTAGGGGTTGTGGCTCACCGGAGGCTTGGGCTCCGCCACCACGTCGAGGTCGGTAGCCGGATTGGCCTCCATGCCCTCCACGATGACCAAGGCGTAGCGGAACAACTGGCCCAGCCAGGTGCGGACCTTCTCGGCAGTAGTGAAAGCCTTGCGCCCCTCGATCCGCGCCAAGACGCCCAGGAGCTGAGGCCGGCGAATGTCGTAGATCGACATCTTTTCAAGGCTGGGCAGCACATCTTTCACGAAGATTCGCTTGATCTGCGTAAGCGTGCTGTTCCTGCCTTCCTTGAGTTCCTTCGTGCGATGCTCGACCCAGGCATTGAAGACCGCCTTGAACGTGTAGTCCGAGGCCAGCTTGACAGCGTGTCGCTTACGTTTGCGGTCAGCGTGCGGATTGATACCCTTTGCCAGGAGCGCGCGAGCTTCATCACGCAAGCTGCGTGCTTCACGCAGTCCGATCTCAGGGTAGGTGCCCAGAGAGATGCGCTTTTGCTTACCGAGCCAGTAGTAGCGCAGATGCCACGATTTGCCACCGGTAGTGTGACCACCAGGCCTAGGCCGTCGGTGTCGGGGATACTGTAGGTTTTCTCGGCGGCCTTGGCTTGCCGCACGGTCAGATCAAAGAGTGCCATCATCAAACTCCTAAGTCGTGAGACTTAGGCTCGATGCTGCTGGTCTTCCCGATCCAACCCCAGCAACAACCCGGAACCGGCACCGCCCGTATTCTTTGGCCTCAATTCTGGCCTCAAAAACGCTAGCTGTCGCTGGATCCCAGTGGCTTTTGCTGGAATGAAAAAGGAGCCGAAGCCCCTCTTTTCAACAACCTACAGACGCCAGTGGAAGTCTGTAGATCAATATTTGGAGCGGGAAACGAGACTCGAACTCGCGACCTCAACCTTGGCAAGGTTGCGCTCTACCAACTGAGCTATTCCCGCTTGGCGCCTGAGCATCCTACAGTCCTCCTGCGCGTCGCGCCAGCCTACCGGCAAAAAATCCGGCGCTGCCGGGCGGCGGGCCTGCAGGTGCAGGGCGATCGGCGGCGAGCCCTGCATCGGTGTGCGCGTGGCTGTCCCGCGTCGGCCGCAGATCGCCGGCAGTTCTGCCGCTTGCCGCGCCGCGCCACGGCGGCGGGCGGCCCCGCTGCGCCGGGTCTGGCGCGGGGACGCGCCGCTCAGCCCACGGCGCGCAACGCTGCCAGCAATAGCGCGGCGCCGGCCAGCGGCCGCGGCCGCGGCCTGCGCCGCGGCTGGCGGTCGATCGCGTTGGCGCCGGTCCAGCGCAGTAGGCCGTGCGCGAGACCGTGGCGGTCCATGCTGCGGTCGCAGGCGGCCACGCAATCGCCGCAGGCGTAGTGTGCGGACCGTTGCGCCGGTCGATGCGCGCGGGGCAGGCATCGACACAGGCGCTGCAGTCCATGCAGTCGTCGAGTTGTTCGGCATTGAATTTGGGCAGGGTGTCGGCGTAGGCGGCCAGCGCGTGGCCGCGGCGGGCGATGCTGGTGCGCAGTGCGCAGTCGCGAGCGGTGCCGGCGTCGAGCAGGCGGCGTCCGCGCCGCTTGATGCCGCCCGGGCCGCCTCAGGCAAGCGCGCCACGGGGTTCGCCGCGCTTCGCGTCGTCGCCGATCAGCGGCGTGTCGCGGTCGCACAAGCAGTGGCTGCAGGCGCGCGTAGTGGCACAGATATCTGCATACCTGGCTGCGCAGGAAGCTGCATTGCCCCAGGTGGCGACGGCGTAGAACAGCAGCCAGAACGTTTCACAGCCGCTCCAGGCGAAGGGCCGCAGCTGCAAGACCAGGTCGGCGATCGGCGTGAAGCAGCCGATGAAGCCGATGCCGGTTCACGGCGCCATCGCCGCCCAGGCCACGGGCGTGCGGCCGCGGGCCAGGGCGCGAAGCGCCGTTCCAGCCAGACGAACGCCTGGCTCCATACCGTCTTCTGTGCGCAGGCGAGGCCGCACCAGACACGTCCGCCCAGGGTGGTGTCACCGCCAATGCGGCGGCCGCGGCGCATAGCGCCAGCCGCCGCCAGCCGATGTCGTACGGCCACAGGGTCCAGCCGAACAGGTCCAGGCGCGGAGCGGGGAGGTCGAACAACAGCGCCTGGCGGCCGTCCCGGCGCAGCCATGGCAGCAGGTAGAACGCGGCCAACAGCAGCCATAGGGCGCAGCGGCGCGTGCGCGCCAGGCGCGGCGGAATGGTGCAGCGCAGGCGCGCTCCGCTCATGGCAACGGCTCGTCGCCGGCGTCGTCGGCATGCGACGGCGGCCGCAGCAGGAAGCCGGTCAGCAGGCTGGACGCCAACGTCGCCAACCAGAACAGGAAGAAGCCGAGCGTGTAGCCGAATTGGCGGCTCGGCATGGACCATTTCGCGCTGCCGCACGGGGACCTGGCGCACGCGCAGCGCCAGGGCGGGCTGCACCGCAACTTCATGGACTACACCACGCATGCCGAGACCGACCTGCTCGGCCTGGGCGTCGGTGCGATCAGCCGCATCGGCGCCAGCCACAGCCAGAACCAGCGCGAACTGCCGGCCTGGGAGGCGGCGGTGGATGCCGACGACAGTCCGGTGCTGCGCGCGGGGCCGATCCAGCACCTGATGTGCCAGGGCCACGCCGATGTCGCGGCGCTGGCGCCGCGCCACGGCATCGACTTCGCCAGCTACTTCCGCGACGAACTGCAGGCGCTGGCGCCGCTGTGCGCCGACGGCCTGGCCGAGCATCGCACGGGGCGATCCAGGCGACCGCGCGCGGGCGCCCGCTGCGGCGCCTGATCGCGATGTGCTTCGACCGCTATCTGCGCCAGCCGGCGCAGGGCGTGCGCTATTGGCGGGCGACCTGAGCGCGGCCGGCAGGCCGTGGGCGCGGCGCCGACGCGGGGTTCGCCGCCTGCCGCGCGCCGCGTTGCACGCGCTGTCGCCCGCGCCGCGGTTCACAATCGGCATGCGATCAGGCACGCTAGCGGCACCAGGCCCGGATGGCGAAACTGGTAGACGCATCGGACTTAAAAACTCCTTTGTCAAGTCTTTTCGCTTGTGCGGTAATCGCCCTCGGAACTAGGAACGACGCGGGTTTCCGGGCATTTGGGGACGAAGTCCGAGGTGGCCCCTTGGTAGGCTAGGAGCCAGCTAGGGGCCAAGCGAAGCGGTGCAGTTGGAGCAAGCCCGGTGGTAGTCGGGCAAAAATGGATAGGTAGCGAGTCAAGCCAGCCCGAGTGGTGAAACTGGTAGACACAAGGGACTTGAAGCAATTTGAGCCCTTCGGAGGAAACTCCGAAGGTGAAGCCCGTCAAATTCGGTGAACGCCCTGGACATGCAGATGTCCGAGCCAACGCCGAGCCAAGCCCTGGATCGAAAGGTTCGAGGGAAGGTGTAGAGAGCAGACGGCGGGCACCTAAGGCCGCAAGGCTATGGTGAAGGCGTGCTCCAGACCACGAACGGCGCTCAGCGTTGGCGGCGAAAGCCGAAGTGGTAAGAAAATCCCTCGACCTCACGGTCATGCCGGTTCGATTCCGGCCTCGGGCACCAACGCGTAGGCCGTTCTCGCATAGAGAGCGGCCTTTGGGTAGCGCCTCTTCGGCGAAGCTGGAGTCTTGCATTGGGCCGGTCTGAGCGCGCGGCTCCGTGACTTCCGTGAAATGTCAATGCAAGGTGACATGAAGATGCCTGGCCCGACGCCGCAAAAGCCGCCTTGGATGCTCATGTGAACAGCGTCGCTTGGTCAAGGGAACGATTTGCCGCAGGTTCAACGCGCTGGCCGGTGCGCAGAACCAGCGTCAGCTCGGCAACCACCTCATCATGTCCATCAACCGCGCGATGAACCCGGTGAACTAAGTTCGTCACGCTGCGGCGTTCGCATGGCGGCGAGACGAACTCAACGTCGTCCTGGCCACTTCCGGCTTCTACGTGCGCGAAGATGGCCAGGTCGCGCACACAGACAAGGCCACAACGTTCGATGCCGCGCGAGCCCGTGCGGGACCACTCAAGGCCGCGCTGGAGCGTCGCGTCGTGCACGCGGAAGTGCTGAACTACTGCCGCGCCGAGTGGCTGGACGCAAACTATTTCCATGCCGTCTTCGAGGCGACGAAAGGCGCTGCAGAGCTGATTCGCCCGCTCTCAGAACCTGTTCACGATCTTTTGAGTAGTAGTGTCAGGAATGCCAGGTGGATGAACTGCAAGCTGGTGTTGAGCTTACGCTCGCAGTTCTTCCATAGCCTTCGGTTCTTTTCCAGCCACGCAAAGCTGCGTTCGACGCTCCAGCGCTTGGGCATGACCTTGAAGGTGTGCAGTTCGCTGCGTTTGGCGATCTGCACCGTGACTTGCTTGCCCAGGATCTCTCGTACGCCTTCGGCGAACGGTTCTCCGGTATAGCCGCTATCGCACAACAGGCTTTGGGCGGTCTCAACCGGTCGATGCAACAGCTTGATTTAGTACCTCGGCAGGGGTCTGGAAGTCCAGCGTCTGCCGAGGACGCTGGTTAAGTTCCCTGGCTATGGCATTGAGTTGGACCTGGGTGTAGTGGCTAATGTCCTGTCCTTTGGGGAAATACTGGCGGAGCAAGCCATTGGTGTTTTCGTTTGACCCGCGCTGCCACGGGCTATGCGGGTCGCAAAAAAAGACCTGCACGTCTGTCGCCAGGGTGAAGCGCTGGTGCTTGTGCATTTCGGCACCGCGATCCCAGGTCAGGGAACCTTTCAGCTGAGCAGGTAACCGCCGGATATGCTTGGCGACCGCGTCCACCACGGTGGCACTGTCGCGTGAAGGAAGCTTGATCAACATCACAAAGCGCGATTGCCGCTCCACGAGCGTGGCGATTTGCGTGTTCACCGTGCCCATCAGCAGGTCGCCCTTCCCAGTGCCCAGGTACCGCGCGGTCGTCCACCTCGGCCGGACGCTGGCTGATCGGCAGGGCATCTATCATCAGGTTGCGGGCGCCCTTGCGGCTCTTCCCGTGGCGTCCCTGAGCGGTCGGATAACGCACCAGTCGACGCGTGCGCAACTGGGCCAAGAGCTGCTTCTTGAGCACCCCGCGACTCTGAACGAACAGGCTTCGATAGATGGTTTCGTGCGACACCGGCATACTGTCGTTGTTTGGATAACGGCGGACAAGCCATCCGCTGATCTGCTGCGGCGCCCAGCGACGGGCCAGCTTGCTGGCGACCAGGCGGCGAAGCACCCCGCAGCGGGCAAGCAGGCAGGCTTTGGGCCGTTTGGCTTGCGACCAGGCGCGCTCGTCGGCGTGTGTCGCGCGGTAGATCTCACAGCCTGCGTTGCGCTCGATCTCCCGACTGATGGTCGAGACCGCCCGGCCCAAGGCCTGAGCGATCTGGCGCAGGGAACGGCCTTGGCACAGGCCGCGCGAGATCTCCTCGCGCTCAGCCAGCTGGAGTGCTCGTGCCGCTCGTTTGCACGGTCGCGGCGCAAACCCACCGCGCTGCCGAAGGACGTACCGAACCAACGCTTCATCCCGCTCAAGCACCTTGGCGATAACACTCGGCGGCTCGCCCGCCTGCCAGCGCGTCCATAGCTGTTCACGGTCCGCTGCCGACAAATGGCGCCAAACCCTGACTGTTCTGCTCATGATGTCCACCTCCGTCCTGATCAGACTACGGTGTTGCATCGATCGGTTGAGACCACCGAAGGGCTTCTTGTGGCTGGAAGCAATCCGACGCCGTCGAGCAGGAAGGGCGCGACGGCCGAATCGGTTCCGCATGGTATTTCGAGTGGGGAACTCGAATCTTTTTCAATGCTTTTTAGCTCGGGCTCGGAGTGGGGCCTTGCTGAACCCATTGTTGCTGCGCAGGTTGATCGGCGTCGTGATGGACGCTATTTGGAAAGCCCGGTTGCTGCGGGGCAATACGATAGTGGGCGCGAGCTGCGTGCCTTGATCGATGCGATGAGTAGCTTCGGAGGGTCCGAAAACTCGGTTCCGTTCGGTGCTCAGAACACCGGTTCGGAAGCGTCGTGGATGCATCCTGCCTGGCACCACGCGGATCACCGGCGCGTAGGCTATGCGCGATCTCTGGAGCTATGACGTCGTAGCGATTCATCTCTGTGTTTGGTTGAGATTTTATGGTGTTGGCATGATTGTTACCGGTGGGCGATAAGCGCCTGCCGATTTTTTGCCCTGCGACGCTTGCCAAAGTGGGCTATCGATTGCTTTCGCTGCGCATCGGAATATGCGGCGTGTCCGAATCGCCGAGCGCCAGTCTCTGCTCCCGTTTGCTGCCGCGCCGCCCTGCGCGCGGCGGCCGGGGAGGGCGAGGCGGCGCTCGCCGCGTGATCGGCACGGTGCTCGGCCTGGGCGGGCCGTCGGCGCGCGCTGTGGCGCAGCGGCCGGAATTGCTAGAATCGCGCTCTTGTCTGCCGTTTGCCGGAATGCCGCCATGATCGAACTCAATCCCATCCGCCACCGCATCGCCGATCTGTCCGATCGGGTGCTGTCGCTCCGGGGGTTTCTTTGACTACGATGTCAAGAAGGAACGCCTGGAGGAAGTGACCCGGGAGCTGGAAAGCCCCGATGTCTGGAACGACCCCGAGCGCGCCCAGGGCCTGGGCCGCGAGCGCGCCAACCTGGAGAAGACCGTCGGCGGCATCGCCAGCGTGCTCGACGGGCTGAGCGAGGCGCTGGAGTTCCTGGAACTGGCCGAAAGCGAGGACGACGAGGACACCGCGCTGGCGGTGGCGGCCGATGTCGGGCGCTTCCAGGCGCACGTGGAGAAGCTGGAATTCCAGCGCATGTTCTCCGGGCGGATGGACGCCAGCAACGCCTTCGTCGACATCCAGGCCGGCGCCGGCGGCACCGAGGCGCAGGACTGGGCCGAGATCCTGCTGCGCATGTACCTGCGCTGGTGCGAGTCGCGCGGCTGGAAGACCGAATTGATGGAAGTGTCCGGCGGCGAAGTGGCCGGCATCAAGTCGGCCACGCTGCGCGTGGAGGGCGATTTCGCCTATGGCTGGCTGAAGACCGAGACCGGCGTGCACCGGTTGGTGCGCAAGTCGCCGTTCGACTCGGACAACCGCCGCCACACCAGCTTCACCTCGGTGTTCGTGTCGCCGGAGGTGGACGACGACATCGACATCGACATCAACCCGGCCGACCTGAAGACCGACGTCTACCGCTCCTCCGGCGCCGGCGGCCAGCACGTCAACAAGACCGAATCGGCGGTGCGCATCACCCATGTGCCGACCGGCATTGTGGTCGCCTGCCAGACCGGGCGCAGCCAGCACCAGAACCGCGACAATGCGATGAAGATGCTCGCCGCCAAGCTGTACGAGCTGGAGATCCAGAAGCGCAACGCCGAGCGCGATGCGGTCGAGGCGACCAAGTCGGACATCGGCTGGGGCAGCCAGATCCGCAACTACGTGCTCGACCAGAGCCGGATCAAGGACCTGCGCACCGGCATCGAGCGCACCGACACGCAGAAGGTGCTCGACGGCGACCTGGACCAATTCGTCGAGGCCAGCCTCAAGTCCGGCCTGGACGCCGGCGCCAAACGCAGCGACGCCTGAACCGGGCGCCTGCGCCCGCTGCGGCGCAGCCCGGCCACGGGCACAACGTGCGCCTCCTGTTGCATCCTTTTCCTACATTCCCGCGTACCCATTCCTATGACCGAACACACCTCCGCGCCACCCCCTTCCGTCGACGAGAACGGCCTCATCGCCGAACGCCGCGCCAAGCTGGGGGCGTTGCGCACGCAGGGCGTGGCCTATCCGAACGACTTCCGCCGCAGCGACTTCGCCGGCGACCTGCAGGCCGCGTTCGTCGACGCCGAGCGCTGGAGCGCCGAGGCGCTGGAGGCCGAAGGCCGCGGCCTGCGCCTGGCCGGGCGCCTGCTGGCCAAGCGGGTGATGGGCAAGGCCAGCTTCGCGCAGATCCAGGACGAGTCCGGGCGCATCCAGTTGTTCCTGCAGGGCAACGTGCTGGGCGACGCCTACGCCGCGTTCAAGGGGTGGGACATCGGCGACATCGTCGGCGTGGAGGGCGGCCTGACCCGGACCAAGACCGGCGAGCTGTCGGTCAAGGCGACCGCGCTGCGGCTGCTGACCAAGGCGCTGCGGCCGCTGCCGGACAAGTGGCACGGGCTGTCGGACGTGGAGCAGCGCTACCGCCAGCGCTACGTCGACCTGATCGTGTCGCCGGAGGCGCGCGAGGTGTTCGTCAAGCGCTCCAAGATCATCCGCGCGATGCGCGCCTGGCTGGACGCGCGCCGTTTCCTGGAAGTGGAGACGCCGATGATGCACTACATCCCCGGCGGCGCCACCGCCAAGCCGTTTACCACCCACCACAACGCGCTGGATCTGGACCTGTACCTGCGCGTGGCGCCGGAGCTGTACCTGAAGCGGCTGGTGGTCGGCGGCCTGGAGCGGGTCTACGAGATCAACCGCAACTTCCGCAACGAAGGCGTGTCCACCCGCCACAACCCGGAATTCACCATGCTCGAACTGTACGAGGCCTACGCCACGTACCACGAGATCATGGACCTGACCGAGCACCTCATCCGCGACACCGCGCAGCAGGTGCTGGGCACCACCGCGCTCGGCTGGGACGGCGCCGACATCGATCTGGCGCCGGCGTTCCGGCGCTGGCGCATGGACGAGGCGGTGCGCCACCACAATCCGCAGATCGGCCCCGCCGACTGCACCGACCGCGCCGCGTTGCTGCGCCACTGCGAGCGGCTGAAGATCCGCACCAAGCCGTCCTACGGCTGGGGCAAGCTGCTGCTGGAGATCTTCGAGGCGACCGTGGAACACACCCTGGTCCAGCCGACCTTCATCACCGACCATCCGGTCGAGGTGTCGCCGCTGGCGCGCTCCAGCGACACCGAGCCGGGGTATACCGACCGCTTCGAGCTGTTCATCAACGGCAAGGAGATCGCCAACGGCTTCTCCGAGCTCAACGACCCGGAGGACCAGGCCGCCCGGTTCCAGGCCCAGGTGGCGGCGAAGGAGGGCGGCGACGACGAGGCCATGCACTTCGACGCCGACTACATCCGCGCGCTGGAGGTCGGCCTGCCGCCCACCGGCGGCCTGGGCATCGGCATCGACCGGCTGGTCATGCTGCTCACCGGCAGCGGTTCGATCCGTGATGTGCTGCTGTTCCCGTACATGCGCCCAGAGGCTTAATCTATCCACGGCACGGTGACCTTGGCGTGGTTCTTGCATAGGACATCGGCAAGCAAGCGGAAACACGGCGATGGCGGTGCGCGGCGATCGCCGTGTTTCCCGTTGTTGTCTCGGCAGCCCGATGCACCGGGCGGGAGGATCGCAGATGCAAGATGCCAGCATGAGCCTGTCCGGAGTATCCTCCCCTGGGGATCGCCCAGATTGGGTGGACGGGGCCGACAACTGCTTGAACATCGTCATCGTCGACGATCAGACGTCCGCGCGCACGATGCTGTGCCATGTGATCGAGGACGTCGCTCCGGAACTCACCGTCCGCGACTTCGGCGACTCGCAGGCCGCGCTGGCCTGGTGCGAGTCCAGCAAGGTCGACCTGTTGCTGCTCGACTATCGCATGCCCGGCATGGACGGGCTGGAGTTCGCGCGCCGGCTGCGGCGCCTGCCCAAGCACCGCGACATCCCGATCATCCTGATCACCGTGGTCGGCGACGAGCCGATCCGCCAGGCGGCACTGGAAGCCGGCGTCATCGACTTCCTGGTCAAGCCGATCCGCCCGCGCGAACTGCGCGCGCGCTGCCGCAACCTGCTGCAGCTGCGCCTGCAGAGCGAGAATATCAAGCTGCGCGCCATGTCGTTGGAACAGCGCCTGCTGGCCAGCATGCGCGAGGTCGAGGAACGCGAGCGCGAGACCCTGTCGCGGCTGGCGCGCGCGATCGAGTACCGCGATGCCGGGACCGGCGCCTACCTGGAACGGATGGCGCACGTGGCCGGCCTGATCGCCGAGCAGCTCGGCCTGTCCGAGGACGAGGTGCGGGTCATCGAGATGGCGGCGAGCCTGCACGACATGGGCAAGATCGCCATCCCCGACGCGGTGCTGCTCAAGCCCGGCAAGCTCAGCGAGGAGGAGATGGCGGTGATGCGCATGCATCCGCGCATCGGCTACGAGCTGCTCAGCGGCAGCCAGAATCACTGCATCCAGGTCGGCGCGTTGATCGCGCTGCGCCACCATGAGCGTTACGATGGCAGCGGTTACCCCGACGCACTGGTCGGCGAAGCGATTCCGCTGGAGGCGCGGATCGTCGCGGTCGCCGACTTCTTCGACGCGCTGATCTCGCCGCGTCCCTACAAGGAAGCATGGACCATGGACGCGACCTTGGCCTATCTCTACGCGAAACGCGGCCGCCTGTTCGATCCGCGTTGCGTCGATGCGCTGTTCCGCGGGCGCGAGCAGTTGCGCATGATCTGCGAGAAGTTCTCGACGGCCTCGGTCCGGCCGGGGGTGTCCAAGTGAAAGGTCGGCTGGAATGGGTCAGGAATCGCCTGCGGCAGCGCACCGATACCGAACACGGGCAGACGTTGATCCGGGTCGTGATCTTTCTGGGTGTCATCGCCTGCATGACGATCGCGGAGACTCTCGGTCGGCTCGCTCCCGACGTATACATGACATCGGTGCTGATGAGCGGCGTCGGCGTGTTGGTCGGCGCGGCCCTGTTCGCTGCGATCCTGGTCGCGCCCGGCAAGTCCAATCTGCGCCGCATCGTCGGCATGGCGACCGACTATGGCCTGATGACGGCGGCGATGATTCTGCTGGGAGAGCCGCTGGCCTGGCTGTACGTGATTCTCATGTGGGTCACGATCGGCAATGGCCTGCGCTACGGAAACCGCTACTTGATCGGTGCCGTCGTCTCTGCGTGCGTCAGCTTCGGTTGCGTGGTTCTGCTCAATGGTTACTGGCGCGAGAACGTCACGCTCGGGGTCGGGCTATGGGCCGGCCTCGTCGCCATTCCCATGTACCTGTCGGGGCTGTTGCGCCAGTTGACGCAGGCGACGGCCGAGGCCCGGCGCGCCAGCGAAGCCAAGAGCCGTTTCCTGGCCAACATGAGCCATGAGTTCCGCACCCCGTTGAACGGGCTGTCGGGCATGACCGAGGTGCTGGCGACGACCAAGCTGGACGCGGAGCAACGCGAGTGCGTCGGTACCATCCAGGCATCGGCGCGCAGCCTGCTTTCCCTGGTCGAAGAGGTGCTGGACATTTCGGCCATCGAGGCGGGAAAGGTCCGGACCGAGAAACACGACTTCTCGTTGCGCGAGACGCTGGCGCAGATTGGCTTGATCCTGCAGCCGCAAGCCCGTGCCAAGGCCCTCGGCTACCACCTGGAGGTCGCCGACGACGTTCCCGACCAGGTGCGTGGCGACGCTGGCCATCTGCGGCAGATCCTGCTGAATCTGGCGGGCAACGCGATCAAGTTCACCAACCTGGGGCGTGTGGATATCCGGGTTCGGATTCAGCGCGACGCCGCAGGCGAGCCGCACCGGCTGAGTTTCGACATTGTCGACACCGGCATCGGTTTGCCGCCGGCGATGCGTCCGCGCCTGTTCGAGGCGTTCGAGCAGGTCGATGGGGGCCTGTCCCGGCGTTACGAGGGAACCGGGTTGGGGACGACGATCGCCAAGGGCCTGGTCGAGGCGATGGGCGGCAGCATCGGCTACCAGGAAAGCCCGCCGCGCGGGAGCCGCTTCTGGTTCGAGTTGCCGTTCGAGGCAGCGGCCGCTTCGTCGCTGCCCACCCAGCCTGCGGACGCTGCGGCCGAAGAGGCCGTCGCGCCAGGCGGCAACATCATCGCGTTCACCGACCCGTTCCTGCGGCATCGCGCGCGCGTGCGCAGCATGCGCGTTCTGGTTGCCGACGACCATGCCGCCAATCGCATGGTGCTGCAACGCTTGCTGCAGAAGGCTGGCCATCGCGTCGTCTGTCTCGATGGCGCCGAAGCCGTGCTCGATGCGCTTGCCGAAACCGATTTCGATGCCGTCATCGTCGATCTGCACATGCCCGGGATGAGCGGGTTGGACATGCTCAAGCAGTTGCGGCTCATGCAGGCCGGCCGACCGCGTATCCCGGTGGTGGTCCTCAGCGCCGACGTCACGCCGGAGTCGATCCAGCGTTGCGAGCAGGCCGGCGCACATACCTTCCTGGCAAAACCGGTGGTGGCGTCGAGGTTGCTGGATACGCTGGCCGATATTGCGACCGACGGCAGACTGCGTCCCTCCGAGGCGCAGACACCGCCTCGGTTCGCCGCGGAAGGCGTGCTGGATGCGTCGGTCCTGGACGAACTGGCGGGCCTGGGCATGGGCGATGGGTTCGAGCGTGAGTTCATCTCCCAATGCCTCAACGACGCAAAGGGCTGCCTCGGCGGCGTGCAGATGGCCGGCGAGGCCGAGAACTGGGAACGGTTGCGGGAACATGCGCACGCGGTCAAAGGCGTGGCGAGCAACCTGGGCCTGGTGAAGACGGCCAGCCTGGGCGGCGAGCTGATGCGAATGGCCGACTGGCAGATGCGCAGCGAATGGCGGCAGTGCCTCGCCGCGCTCAACGCCAGCCTGACCGAAGGCAGGCAGGTGCTGGATTTGCGGGCATTGCAAAGCGGGCAGCAAGACGGTAACGAGTCGCGCTGAGGAAAGCCCGGCCCGCGGCCGGGCCGGCCCCCTTCCGGATTGATGTCTCTACGCGAGTGCGGCGACGCTTTGCGCGCGTCGGCTCTGGGCACGTACCAGGCGATCCATCATCCGCAGCGATTTGTCGTCCAGCGCAAGCGCGGTGTCCACCCAGATTTCGGTGATCGCCATCAGCTCGTGCAATGGAACCTGCCGCGAGGTCCTGCGCACGGCGTTCATTGCCAGATGGGAGAGCTTGCTGCGCCTTTGATTGCGGATCAGCTCCTGGACCGCGGCTTTTCCATGGCCCTTGGGAACCAGGACATCGACCACGCCGAGGGCGTGCATCTGCTCGCTGCTGTAGACCGTTCCTTCCAGAATGATCCGCTCCGCCAGCTGCGGCGAGACCCTCTGGCACAGGAACGAATAGGCGCCCATGCCCGGAAACAGGCCGAACAACACTTCCGGCAAACCCAGCCCGACGCCTTCCTCCGCCACGATGGTATGGCAGGCCAGGGCCATTTCCAGGCCTCCGCCCAAGGCGTCGCCTTGCAGCAGCGCAATGGTGCGCACGTCGCCGCCCAGTCCGGCATGCAGGGTATGCACGCCCTCCACGCAACGCCTGGCATAGGCGAGCAAGCCGTTCTTGTCCCGCAACCGGATCAGTTGCGTGAACAGTTCCAGGTCTCCGCCGAGGTTGAAGACGCTCGCATCCGAAGCGAGGACGAAATGCCGAAGTTGTCCGCGTGCAAGCGGACTGCCCCCGCTCAGGGTGATGGCGTCGGTGAAACTCCACATGTCGTCCAGCAGGTCGCCGCGAAAGCAGGGGCGCGCGCCGCTGGCGGCATCGTTGTGCATGAACATCCAATGCACATCGCCATCGACGCTGGAGTCGACACGGATGGTGGAAAAACGGGGGGTGAGCAAACGTTTGTCGACGTTCATGGGACTTCCTCGGTTTGGTGGACAGCGAACCGCGTGCGCCAAGCTGAGCGGCACGCGAACCGATGCTACACCTCCATAAACAGAGGGTTTGCAGGCTGCTGGAGACGGAAATCGGTCACGTTTGCGCGCATGTCTGCGGGGGCGCGACGACCGCCGGGGTCGGCGCGCCGGACCCGGGTCCGGCGCGGCGGCGTGGGCTGCGCCTGCATGGCAATGGGCCAGACCCGG
Organism: Xanthomonas theicola; assembly: GCF_014236795.1. NCBI lineage: Bacteria > Pseudomonadati > Pseudomonadota > Gammaproteobacteria > Lysobacterales > Lysobacteraceae > Xanthomonas > Xanthomonas theicola. The sequence continues at coordinate 1,075,395 of NZ_CP049017.1, forward strand.
GGGAACCGGGTTCAGATGTTCCGGGCGCTGTCGCGCAGCTCCCGCCGCAGGATCTTGCCGACGTTGGTCTTGGGCAGTTCCTTGCGGAACTCGATGATGTGCGGGTGCTTGTACCCGGTCAGGTTGGCGCGGGCGTGGGCCTTGACGTCCTCGGCGGTGAGGTTGGGGTCCTTCTTGACGATGACCACCTTGACCACCTCGCCGGATTTCTCGTCCGGCACCCCGACCGCGGCCACTTCCAGCACGCCGGGCATCATCGCGATCACGTCCTCGACCTCGTTCGGGTACACGTTGAAGCCCGACACCAGGATCATGTCCTTCTTGCGGTCGACGATATAGAAGAAGCCCTGCGGATCCATCCGCGCCATGTCGCCGGTATGCAGCCAGCCGTCGGCATCGACCGCGGCGGCGGTGTCCTCCGGTCGCCGCCAATAGCCCTTCATCACCTGCGGGCCCTGGATGCACAATTCGCCCACCTCGCCCTGCGCCAGGATCCGGCCCTGGTCGTCCTTGACACAGGCATCGGTGGACGGGAGCGGCAGGCCGATGGCGCCGTTGTACTCGGTCAGCGTCAACGGGTTGATGCAGGCGGCCGGCGAGGTCTCGGTCAGGCCGTAGGCCTCGACCAGGGCCATCCCGGTCACCTGCTTCCAGCGCTCGGCCACGGCCCGCTGCACCGCCATGCCGCCGCCCAGGGTGAACTTCAGCGCCGAGAAATCCACCTGCTCGAAGCCGGGCGTGTTGAGCAGGCCGTTGAACAGCGTGTTGACGCCGGTGAAGGCGGTGAAGCGGGTCTTCTTCAATTCCTTGACGAAGCCGGGCATGTCGCGCGGATTGCTGATCAGGTGATTGAGACCGCCGATCTTCATGAACACCAGGCCGTTCGCAGTCAGCGCGAAGATGTGGTACAGCGGCAGCGCGGTGATGATGACTTCCTTGCCTTCCTCCAGTTCGCCGGTCGCGGTGATCCAAACGCTGGCCTGCAGCATGTTCGCGACCAGGTTGCGGTGGGTCAGCATCGCGCCCTTGGCCACCCCGGTGGTGCCGCCGGTGTACTGCAGGAAGGCGATGTCGTCGGGCTCGATGTCCAGCGGCGGCAGCGCGTGCAGGCGACCCAGCGCCAGCGTGTCGCGGAAGCGGACCGCATTGGGGATGTCGTAGTCGGGCACCAGCTTCTTGACGTACTTCAGCACGAAGTTGACCAGCGCGCCTTTCGGGAAGCCGAGCATGTCGCCCAAGCCGGTGGTGATGATGTGCTTGAGCGGCGTGTCGGCCAGCACCTCCTGCACGGTCTTGCCGAAGTTGTCGATCACCACGATCGCGCTGGCGCCGGAGTCGACCAGCTGGTGGCGCAATTCGCGCGGCGTGTACAGCGGATTGACGTTGACCACGGTCATGCCGGCCAGCAGTACGCCGAAGATGGCGATCGGGTATTGCAGGCAGTTGGGCATCATCAGCGCGACGCGGTCGCCCTTCTTGAGCTGCAACTCGCCCAGCAGGTAGGCGGCGAAGTGCCGGGCCAGTTCGCCGGCCTCGCGGTAGGTCAGGGTCTTGCCGAAGTTGCAGTAGGCCGGGCGGTCGCCGAACTTGGCGACGGAGGTTTCGAAGACGGCGGCGACGGATCGGTACGCGTTGACGTCGATCTCGGCGGGAATGCTGGCCGGATAACTCTGCAACCACGGACGTTCCTGACTCATGTACTCCCCCCTCGTGTGGAATGCTGCCGCATGCCGACGCAACGCCGCGGCGTGGCGAGTGGCAGGATACCGTTCCGCATGAAAAAGGCGAAGTCGAGGAGGAATCCCGATGCGACAGGCATGGGTGTGGGGATGGGGTTGCGCGCTGGCGCTGGTATTGCCCGGCTGCCAGCGCGATTCGGCGGAACAGCGGCTGCGCAAGGACATCGCCACGTTGCAGGAGGCGGTGGAGGAACATCGCCCGCGCGATGCGATGGCCGCCGTGGCCGACGATTTCGCGGGCGAGGCGGGGATGGATCGTGCTGCGCTGCACAACCTATTGCGCGCGCAATTCCTGGCCAATGCGCGGATCGGGGTGAGCACCGGGCCGCTGTCGATCGCGCTGCAGGGCGACGACGCCACCGTGCGTTTCGACGCGGTAGTCAGCGGCGGCGACGCGCGCCTGCTCCCCGAGCGGATGCAACGCTATGCGGTGGTCACCGGCTGGCGCGAGCAGGACGGTCGCTGGCGGCTGCGGCATGCGCAATGGAGTGCGGCGCCGTAGCAAGTGGCGCGTGCGCGCCAAACGGCAATCGCCCCGTTCGGGAACGGGGCGGATTCGATACAGGAGGTCTGGCGGGGACAGACGCGTACTTCGAAACCTCGCGCCGATGCGCAGGCAGCGCGTACGCGAGCGCCAGTGCGTACCTGCGCGAGCGCGCACGGCGCCCACGCAGGACGCCGTGCATCTGGGCGGCCTCAGGCCGCCTTGCGCGCCGCCAGCTGGCGCAGCACGTACTGCAGCAGGCCGCCGTGCTTGAAGTACTCCACTTCCTTCGGCGTCAGCAGCAGCACCTTGGCCTGGAACCGCTTGGCGCTGCCGTCGGCCTTCTTCGCTTCCACCGTGGCGCGCTTGCTGGCGCCATCCTGCAGCCCGGTGATGTCGAACGCCTCCGAACCGTCCAGGCCCAGCGACTGCGCGTTCTCGTTGTCCAGGAACTGCAGCGGCAGCACGCCCATGCCGACCAGGTTGGAGCGGTGGATGCGCTCGAAGCTCTCGGCGATCACCGCCTTGACCCCGAGCAGGTTGGTGCCCTTGGCCGCCCAGTCGCGCGAGGAGCCGGTGCCGTATTCCTTGCCGGCGATCACCACCAGCGGCACGCCGTCGGCCTTGTACTTCAGCGCCGCGTCGTAGATCGCCAGCTTCTCCGGCTGCGCGCCGCCGGGCGCGCGGTACAGCGTGTTGCCGCCTTCCTCGCCGCCGAACATCAGGTTCTTGATGCGGATGTTGGCGAAGGTGCCGCGCACCATCACCTCGTCGTTGCCGCGGCGGCTGCCGTAGCTGTTGAAGTCGGCCGGCTGCACGCCGCGTTCCTGCAGGAAACGGCCGGCCGGCGAGTCCTTCTTGATGTTGCCGGCCGGGGAGATGTGGTCGGTGGTGATCGAGTCGCCGAACAGGCCGAGCACGCGCGCACCGTGCACGTCGTCGATGCTGCCGGCCTGCATGGTCATGCCGTCGAAGTAGGGCGGGTTCTTGATGTAGGTGGAGGCCGCGTCCCATGCGTACAGCTCGCCGTCGGGCGAGGCGATGGCGGCCCAGCGGCTGTCGCCCTTGAACACGTCGGCGTAGTTCTGCTTGAACATCTCCGGGCCGACGGTGGCGGCGATGGTGTCGCCGATCTCCTTGTTGCTCGGCCAGATGTCGCGCAGGTAGACCGGCTGGCCATCGCGGCCGGTGCCGAGCGGCTCCGTGGTGAGGTCGATGTCGGTGCTGCCGGCGATGGCGTAGGCGACCACCAGCGGCGGCGAGGCCAGATAGTTCATCTTCACTTCCGGGTGCACGCGGCCCTCGAAGTTGCGGTTGCCCGACAGCACCGAGGCCACCACCAGGTCGTCCCGGGCGATCGCCGCCGACACGTCGTCCGGCAGCGGGCCGGAGTTGCCGATGCAGGTGGTGCAGCCGTAGCCGACCACGTAGAAACCGAGTTGCTCCAGGTCGTCCATGACCCCGGCCTTCTTCAGGTAGTCGGTGACCACCAGCGAACCCGGCCCGAGCGAGGTCTTGACCCACGGCTGCGCCTTCAGGCCCTTGGCCACGGCGTTGCGCGCCAGCAGGCCGGCGCCGAGCATCACCGCCGGATTGGAGGTGTTGGTGCAGGAGGTGATCGCGGCGATGACCACCGAACCGTCGCGCAGCCGCCAGCCGGCGCCGCTGTCTGCGCGGCTCTCGGCCTGCGACGCCTTGGCGCCGACCGCGGTGCCGCCGCCGCCCTCGTTCTTGAGCCGGTCTTCCTGCTTGGCGTCGCTGTGGCGCTTGTTGCGCTCTTCGGCGAAGGACACCAGGCTGTCGCGGAAATTGCGCTGCATGTCTTCCAGCAGTACCCGGTCCTGCGGCCGCTTGGGGCCGGCCAGCGACGGCTTGACCTGGCCCATGTCCAGCTCCAGCGTGGCGCTGTAGGCGGCGTGCAGGCTGTCGGCGTCGTGCCACAGGCCCTGCGCCTTGGTGTAGGCCTCGACCAGCGCGATCTGCTCCTCGCTGCGCCCGGACAGGCGCAGGTAGGTCAATGATTCGGCGTCGACCGGGAAGATGCCGCAGGTGGCGCCGTATTCCGGCGCCATGTTGCCGATGGTGGCGCGGTCGGCCAGCGGCAGGTGCTGCAGGCCCTCGCCGAAGAACTCGACGAACTTGCCGACCACGCCGTGCTTGCGCAGCATCTGCGTCACCGTCAGCACCAGGTCGGTGGCGGTGGCGCCTTCGGGCAGCTTGCCGGTCAGCTTGAAGCCGACCACCTGCGGGATCAGCATCGACGAGGGCTGGCCGAGCATCGCCGCCTCCGCCTCGATGCCGCCCACGCCCCAGCCGAGCACGCCGATGCCGTTGATCATGGTGGTGTGGCTGTCGGTGCCGAACACCGTGTCCGGGTAGGCGATCGCCTTGCCGTCGCGCTCGCCGGTCATCACCACCCGCGCCAGGTGCTCCAGGTTGACCTGGTGCACGATGCCGGTGTTGGGCGGCACCACCTTGAAGTTGTCGAATGCTTTCTGGCCCCAGCGCAGGAAGCCGTAGCGTTCCTGGTTGCGCTGGAATTCGATCTTGCCGTTGAGGTCGAGCGCGTCGGCCTTGCCGAACACGTCCACCTGCACCGAGTGGTCGATCACCAGTTCCGAGGGGATCAGCGGGTTGATCTGCTCGGGGCGCCCGCCGAGCTTGACCACCGCGTCGCGCATCGCGGCCAGGTCGACCACGCAGGGCACGCCGGTGAAGTCCTGCAGCACCACCCGTGCCGGCATGAATGCGATCTCGGTGTCCGGCTCGGCTGTTGGATCCCACGTCGCCACCGCCTCGATGTGCTCCTTGCCCACGGTGACGCCACCGTCCTCGTGCCGGAGCAGGTTCTCCAGCAGGATCTTCAGCGAGTAGGGCAGGCGGGCGATGTCGAAGCGCTCGGCGAGTCTGGGCAGGCTGTAGTAGGCGTAGCGTTTGCCGTGGACCTCGAGCGAGGTGCGGGTGGAAAAGGAATCGTTCATCGTGGAACTCCTATGGCGTCGCGGCTGTAGGGACTGCACCCAGTCTGACCGATTCAGTGTGTACGCAGGGTGTGACCGGCGCGGCATGCGGCCTTGAGTATGACGCCTGAAGTATGTAAAATTCTTGCATACCTCGCGGAGCCCGCCCATGGAAGCCACCGTCGCCGAGCGCGGCCAGATCACCTTGCCCAAGGCCGTGCGCGACGCGCTGGGCCTGAGCAAGGGCACCATCCTGAAGGTGGAGCTGGACGGCGGCCGCATCATCCTGCGCAAGAGCGTGGACGATGCGATCTCGCGCGCACGCGGCCGCTTCAAGCTCGACGGCTTCGCCAGCACCGACGAAGCGATGCGTGCGATCCGCGGCCGCGCGCCCGGCGATCCGTTCGAACCCGACGCCACGGCATGATCGCGATCGACTCCGCGGTGCTGGTGGACCTGCTGGCCGACGGCCCGCAGGCCGATGCCACCGAAGCCTGCCTGCGCCAGTGCCTGAGCAACGGCCCGGTGGTGGTGTGCGACATCGTCCTGTCCGAGGTCTGCGGCGCGCTACGCGACGGCGCCGAGGCGCTGTCGGTGCTGGAGGACATGAGCATCCGCTTCAATGCGCTGGAGGCCAAGTCGGCCCTGCGTGCCGGCGAGATGCAGCGCCGCTTCCGCGCCCGCGGCGGCCAGCGCGAGCGGGTGGTGGCCGATTTCCTGATCGGCGCCCATGCGTTGCTGCAATGCGATGGCCTGATCACCCGCGACGACGGCTTTTTCCGCGACTACTTCAAGGGCCTGAAGATCATCGTTCCCAAGCCGGCCTGACGCCGCTCATCCGTTTACCGCTCGTCCCTACCGAAATTCCGGAGAACCCGCATGTTGGAAGCCTACCGCCACCACGTTGCAGAGCGCGCCGCGCTCGGAATCCCGCCGTTGCCGCTGAGCGCGCAGCAGACCGCCGACGTCGTCGAACTGCTGAAGAACCCGCCGGCCGGCGAGGAACAGTTCCTGGTCGAACTGCTGAGCCAGCGCGTGCCGGCCGGCGTGGACGACGCGGCCAAGGTCAAGGCCTCGTACCTGGCCGCGGTCGCCTTCGGCACCGAGCACACCCCGTTGATCTCGCCCACGCGCGCCACCGAACTGCTCGGCACCATGCTGGGCGGCTACAACATCCACCCGCTGATCGCATTGCTGGACGATCCCGCGCTGGGCGCGGTCGCGGCCGAGGGCCTGAAGCACACGCTGCTGATCTTCGACGCGTTCCACGACGTGCAGGAAAAGGCCGAGGCCGGCAACGCGCACGCCAAGGCGGTGCTGCAGAGCTGGGCGCAGGCCGAATGGTTCACCAGCAAGCCGGAAGTGCCGCAGAGCCTGACCGTCACCGTGTTCAAGGTACCGGGCGAGACCAACACCGACGACCTGTCGCCGGCGCCGGACGCCACCACCCGCCCGGACATCCCGATGCACGCGCTGGCGATGCTGAAGAACAAGCGCGACGGCGCCGCGTTCGTGCCCGAGGAAGACGGCAAGCGCGGGCCGATCCAGGCGATCGCCGATCTCAAGGACAAGGGCCACCTGGTCGCCTACGTCGGCGACGTGGTCGGTACCGGCTCCAGCCGCAAGTCGGCCACCAACTCGGTGCTGTGGTGGACCGGCGAGGACATCCCGTACATCCCCAACAAGCGCTTCGGCGGCGTGTGCCTGGGCTCGAAGATCGCGCCGATCTTCTACAACACGATGGAAGACGCCGGCGCGCTGCCGATCGAGCTGGACGTGTCGCAGATGGAGCACGGCGACGTGGTCGAGTTGCGTCCCTACGAGGGCAAGGCGCTGAAGGACGGGCAGGTGATCGCCGAGTTCGCGATGAAGTCCGAGGTGCTGTTCGACGAGGTGCGCGCCGGCGGCCGCATCCCGCTGATCGTCGGCCGCGGCCTGACCGCCAAGGCGCGCGAGTTCCTCGGCCTGCCGCCGTCGGACCTGTTCCGCCTGCCGATGGTGCCGGCCGATACCGGCAAGGGCTTCTCGCTGGCGCAGAAGATGGTCGGCCGCGCCTGCGGCCTGGCCGAAGGCCAGGGCATGCGCCCGGGCACCTATTGCGAGCCGAAGATGACCTCGGTGGGGTCGCAGGACACCACCGGCCCGATGACCCGCGACGAACTGAAGGACCTGGCCTGCCTGGGCTTCTCCGCCGACCTGGTGATGCAGTCGTTCTGCCACACCGCGGCGTATCCGAAGCCGGTGGACGTCAAGACCCACCACACCCTGCCGGCGTTCATTTCCACCCGCGGCGGCGTGTCGCTGCGCCCGGGCGACGGCGTGATCCACAGCTGGCTCAACCGTATGCTGCTGCCCGACACCGTCGGCACCGGCGGCGACTCGCACACCCGCTTCCCGATCGGCATCTCGTTCCCGGCCGGCTCCGGCCTGGTCGCGTTCGCCGCGGCCACCGGGGTGATGCCGCTGGACATGCCCGAGTCGGTGCTGGTGCGCTTCAAGGGGCAGATGCAGCCGGGCGTGACCCTGCGCGACCTGGTCAACGCGATCCCGCTGTACGCGATCCAGGCCGGCCTGCTGACCGTGGCCAAGCAGGGCAAGAAGAACATCTTCTCCGGCCGCATCCTGGAGATCGAAGGCTTGCCGCACCTGAAGGTGGAGCAGGCGTTCGAGCTGTCCGACGCCTCGGCCGAACGTTCCGCCGCCGGCTGCACGGTGCGCCTGGACAAGGCGCCGATCATCGAATATCTGACCAGCAACATCACCCTGCTGCGCTGGATGATCGCCGAGGGCTACGCCGATGCGCGCACCCTGGGCCGCCGGATCAAGAAGATGGAGGAGTGGCTGGCCGATCCGCAGCTGCTCGAGCCCGACGCCGACGCCGACTACGCCGCCGTCATCGAGATCGACCTGGCCGACATCTACGAGCCGATCGTGGCCTGCCCGAACGATCCGGACGACGTCAAGACGCTGTCCGAGGTCGCCGGCGCGGCGATCGACGAGGTGTTCATCGGTTCGTGCATGACCAACATCGGCCACTTCCGCGCCGCGGCCAAGCTGCTGGAAGGCAAGCGCGACATCCCGACCCGGCTGTGGGTCGCGCCGCCGACCAAGATGGACGCCTCCGAGCTGACCAAGGAAGGCCACTACGGCACCTTCGGCGCGGCCGGCGCGCGCATGGAGATGCCGGGCTGCTCGCTGTGCATGGGCAATCAGGCGCAGGCGCGCGAGGGCGCCACGGTGTTCTCCACCTCCACCCGCAACTTCCCCAACCGGCTGGGCCGCAACACCAACGTGTACCTGGGCTCGGCGGAACTGGCGGCGATCTGCTCGCGCCTGGGCCGCATCCCGACCCGGGAGGAGTACATGGCCGAGGTGGGCGTGATCAAGACCAGCGGCGAGCAGATCTACCGCTACATGAACTTCGACCAGATCCAGGACTACCAGGACGTGGCCGACACCGTCGCGGCCTGATCGGGCGCGGTCGGACGCTGCAACGGAAGCCCGGCCAAGGCCGGGCTTCCGCGTTGTGGCGCTGGCCTGGCCGTATCGCCTGCTGGAAGGCTTCAGCCCCGACCGGTGATGTGGGGCCGGCGGCGTGTCGGTGGCGTTCGTCGCGGTTGATGGCCCGAGGCCACGTAGAGCCGCTCCTGCAGGAGCGTGCACGCGTTGGCCGGCTGCCGTGCGGGAAGGGCTTCGGCCCATAAGCGCCGACCCAAAATTCGTGCAACGCATCCTGCCGATACGTTCTGTGCCGGGCCGCATGCACCTGGCAAGGAAGCCGGCCCGCGCACCGTCCGGCACCCGTTCGCCGAGCGAACCCCCCAGCACTTGCGCGAGGCTCCACAGCGCCTCGGCGGTCTGATCGAAGGCAAGGATGCGCGCCTGCGCGTCGATCACCACCACGCGCTCGGACGCCTGCTGCAGGTGGCGCAGCAGGGCCTGCCTCGGCGCCGCACAGAAGCGGAAGCGCGGCCGCGGCGGCATCGCTGGACGCCATCGGCGTGCGGGTGCGCTGGCACGGCATGCACTCAGCGCCCGGCAACGCGGTCGGGCAGGACCACGCCGCCTTCGCCAATGCCGCGGCGGGCCGGGGCGGTCCAGGCCGCGCCCGGACGCCCGCGCGCCGCAGCACCCGGCACCCCGGCGCGGTGTGCCCGTGCGTGCACGGGACAGGGCCGTCGCTCGCTGGTCGGCGGGGTTCCTGGTTCTTGCCTGCCGCGCATGCAACCAAGCGCGGCCAGGCCTCTCTGGATCGCAGTGAGCGAGCTCAGCGCGCCTGGCTGGACAATGCGATCAGACGCTCGGCGATCCTGTCGAGCGGCAGCACCTCCTGCGCGGCGCCGAGCCGGAATGCGGTGCCGGGCATGCCCCAGACGACGCTGCTGGCCTCGTCCTGGACCAGCGTGCTGGCGCCGGCCTGCAGCATTTCCAGCAGGCCGCGCGCACCGTCGTCGCCCATGCCGGTGAGCACCGCGCCGATCGCGTTGGCGCCGGCGTTGCGCGCCACCGACTGGAACAGCACGTCCACCGCCGGCTTGTGCCGGTTGACCGGCGGGCCGTCGTCGATCTTGCAGCGCCAGCGCGCACCGTCGCGGACCACCTGCAGGTGCTTGCCGCCGGGCGGCAGGTAGGCATGGCCGGGCAGGATCGCTTCGCCTTCGCTGGCCTCGCGCACCGCCATCGCCGAGTGCCGGTTGAGGCGGTCGGCGAACGCGGCGCTGAAGCCGGCGGGCAGGTGCTGGGTCATGACCACCGCCGGCGCGTCGGCCGGCATGCCTTCCAGCACCACGCGCAGCGCTTCGGTGCCGCCGGCGGAGGCGCCGATCGCGATCAGCCGGTCGGTGGTGCGGAACTTCAGCGTGGACGCGGCGCTGGGCGGGGCCGCGCTGCCGGCGGGCCGCGGTGCGGCCGGGCGGTCGAGCGCGCGGACCTTGGCCCTGGCCGCGGCCTTGACCTTGCCGACGATTTCATCGGCGTATTCCTCCAGCCCGCGCGCCACGTCGAGCTTGGGCTTGGAGATGAAATCGACCGCGCCCAGCGCCAGCGCCTGCAGCGTGGTGTCGGCGCCGCGTTCGGTCAGCGAGGAGATCATCACCACCGGGGTGGGCCGCAGCCGCATCAGGTTTTCCAGGAACGCCAGGCCGTCCATGCGCGGCATTTCCACGTCCAGGGTGATCACGTCCGGGTTCAACCGCTTGATCTTCTCGCGGGCCAGGATCGGGTCGGCGGCCGCGCCGACCACCTCGACGCCGGGCGCCTGCGACAGGATCTCGGTCAACATCTGCCGCACGACCGCGGAATCGTCGACGATCAACACGCGGCAAGGGGGGTCGGTATTCATTCGAACAACTCCACGGCTCCGGTGACCGGCGCTTTGGCCAGACGGGCGCGCACCGCCGATTCGGCGGCGGCGATTTCGGCTTCCTCGTGCGCATGCGGCAGACGTTGCACGACCACGCGCCCATTGGCGGGGAAGAACCAGATCTTGCGCGGATGGATCCCGCGCAGGTCCTCGGCCACCACCGGAATCTGCTCGGCCTTCAGGTAGTTCAGCACGAACTCGGCGTTGCGGGTGCCGACCGGGTTGTTGGTGAAGCCCTTGAGCACGTTGCCGCCGCCGAACACCTTGGCTTGCAGGCGGCCGCGGTTGGCGCCGCGCTTGAGCAGATCGTTGATGAGCAGTTCCATCGCGTAGCTGCCGTAGCGCGCCGGGGCGCCGTCGCCCACTTGCCCGTCGGGCAGCATGAAATGGTTCATGCCGCCGATCTTCAGCAGCGGGTCGCGCAGGCAGGCGGCCACGCACGAGCCCAGGATCGTGGTCAGCGCGGTGTCGTCGTCCACCACCAGGTACTGGGTCGGCAGCAGCTTGGCCGCGATCGTCTGGAAGCGGGTGTCGTGGTAGCGCATCACCTGGTCGGCGGCCATCGCGGCGGGGCTCATGCGTGGACCTTGGCAGCGCGACGGTACAGGGTGCGGCCGCAGGGCTGGATCAGGTCGGCCGCATGCAGGTAGTTCTCCGAGTGGCCGGTGTAGAGCATGCCGTCCTCGTCCAGGTGCGGGATCAGCCGCGACAGGATGCCGCGCTGGGTCGGTTTGTCGAAATAGATCATCACGTTGCGGCAGAACAGGGCCAGATAGGGGCCGCTGACGTCGTAACGCGGTTCCAGCAGGTTCAATTGGCGGAATTGGAGCAGATCGCGCAGCGCCGGCACCACCCGGCACTGGCCTTCGTTGGCGCCGCTGCCGCGCTGGAAGTACTTGCGCTTGAGCGAGGGGTCCAGGCTGGAGATGCGATCGAGCGCGTACACGCCGCGCGAGGCGGTGGCCAGCACCTGGGTGTCGACGTCGGTGGCCAGGATCCGCACCGGCGGGGTCAGCGTGCCGAACGCCTCGCAGGCGGTGATCGCCAGCGAGTAGGGCTCTTCGCCGGTGGACGCGGCGCACGACCAGATATGCAGCGGCGCCGCGGCGGCATGCGCGTGCAGTTCCTCGCGCAGGCGTTCGAAGTGGTGTGGCTCGCGGAAGAACGAGGTCAGGTTGGTGGTCAGCGCATTGGTGAACGCCTCCCACTCGTCGCCGCCGTCGCGCTCCAGCCAGTCCAGGTACTCGTGGAACGAACGCAGGCCGAGCGTACGCAGGCGCCGCGACAGGCGGCCGTAGACCATGTCGCGCTTGGCCGGGGCCAGCGCGATGCCTGCCTTCTGGTAGATCAGGTCGCAGACCCGCTTGAAGTCGCGATCGCTGAATTCGAAATCGCGATTATCGGCACCGGGATGGGGCAGGGAGGACGTTGGAGTGGCCATGGTTCGCAGCGTTGGTCGGTCTATCGAGTTATCGGCTGGCGCAAGGCGAAATTGACCGCGGCAGCGCACGCGGCCGCCGCCGAGGTCAGAACTCCTGCCACTGGCCCTCCTCGGCGGCGACGCGCGCCGGATTCGCGGCGCTGCGCAGGCGCGGCGCCGGCCGCGGCGCGCTCGCCACGGATCTGGGCTTGGCCCGGACCGGCGCTGCGGCGGGCGCGGCCGGCGCGGCAGGCGCCGCCGCCGTGCCGCCGCGCGGGTCCAGCTTGAACTCGGCGATGGCCGCGCCGAGCTGGCTGGCCTGGGCCTGCATGGTGTGCGCGGCGGCGGTGGCTTCCTCGACCAGCGCGGCGTTTCGCTGGGTGGCTTCGTCCATCTGGGCGATGGTCCGGTTGACCTGCTCGATGCCGGCGTACTGCTCCTGCGAGGCGGCGGCGATCTCGCCCATGATGTCGGTGACGCGCTGCACCGAGGACACGATCTCCTGCATGGTGCGCCCCGCGTCGTCGACCAGCGCCGAGCCTTCGGCGACGCGGGCGACCGACGCGTCGATCAGGCCCTTGATCTCCTTGGCGGCGCCGGCCGAGCGCTGGGCCAGGGTGCGCACCTCGCTGGCGACCACCGCGAAGCCGCGGCCCTGCTCGCCGGCGCGCGCGGCCTCCACCGCGGCGTTGAGCGCCAGGATGTTGGTCTGGAAGGCGATGCCGTCGATGACGCCGATGATGTCGGCGATCTTCTTCGACGAGGTCTGGATGCCGCTCATGGTGGTCACCACCTGGCCGACCACCGCGCCGCCCTGCGAGGCCACCGCGGCGGCGCCGACCGCGAGTTGGTTGGCCTGGCGCGCGTGCTCGGCGTTCTGCTTGACGGTGGAGGTCAGTTCTTCCATCGAGGCGGCGGTCTCTTCCAGGCTGGCGGCCTGCTGTTCGGTGCGCCGCGACAGGTCGTCGTTGCCGGCGGCGATCTCGCCGGATGCCTGGTCGATGCTCAACGCGACGTTCTGGATACGGCCGACGATGGCGGCCAGCTGCCCGGCGCTGGCATTGGCGTCCTCGCGCATGGAGGCGAACACGCCCTGGAACTGGCCGTGCATGCGCGCGGTCAGGTCGCCGGCGGCGATGGCCTGCAGCAGGGTCGACAGCTCGCCCAGATTGCGGTCGCTGACCTGCATCATCGCGTTGAGATCCTGGACCATGGCGCGGAAGTCGTACTGGAAGCGATCCGCGTCGCCGCGCGCGCTGAAGTCGCCGGCCGCGGCGGATTCGGCCAGATGCTTGAGCTGCCGGCTCATCGCCAGCAGGTTGGTTTTGACCGTGTCCACGGCCTCGGTGACGACCGCCTTCTCGCCGGGCAGGCGCTCCATGTCCTCGGACAGGTCGCCGACCGCATAGCGCTGGACGATCTGCACCAGGCGCATCTTCACCGCGATGTGCGCTGCGACCAGCGCGTTGCTGCCGCGGACCATGCGCCCGTAGTCGCCGGGGAAGGCCGCCTCGTCCATGCGGTAGCTGATCGTGCCCTGCTCGTGGCGCAGCGCCATCTCGTTCTGCGCCTCGATCACCTGGCGAATGCGGTTGCGCATGTCCAGCATGTCGCCCATCAACTGGCCGACCTCGTCGTTGGAGCGGGGCCGCGCCACGCTGTCCAGTTCGCCGCGGGCGATCGCCTGCGACAGCTGCCGCGCCGCGTCCAGCTGCTGTACGATGCCGCGCGAGATCAGCCAGCCGACACCGGCGGCGGCGAGGATGGTCAGCCCCAGCAGGGCCAGGATCAACACCTTGGTTTGCGACAGCTGGGCGCTGGTCCGGTCCATTTCCCGGTTCAGCTGGACGAGGTTGTAGGCGGTGAGCGCCACGATCCGCTCGAACAGCTCGCGCCGCAGCGGCCGCGACCGGGTGTCGGAGACCGCCTGCGCGCCGGCGATGTCGCCGGTCCGCAACGCATCGCCCATCAAGGTGTTGGTATGCAGGTACGCCTCCAGCTTTTCCTTGACCCCGGCATACATCTGCGCCTGTTCGGGGCCCAGTGTCATTTTCTCGATGATCGCCTGGTTCTTCGCCATTTCCGCGCGCACCTTCAGCATGCGCTTGCCGTAGTCGGCCACTGCCTCCGCATCGTTGGCTTGCGCCATCTGCTCCAGTTCGTAGGTGCGGAACTCGCCAAGCTGCGCGCGCACCTCGACCAGTGCCTGGGCGACCGGCACCCAGTCGACCCGGATGCGCCTGAGTTCGTTCACCGACAAGGTGGTGCGCGAGTAGGTGAAGGTACCCAGCATCACGGTTAGCAGCGTGATCAGGATGAAGGCGAAGATCAGCTTGTCGCGGATTTTCAGTTGCTTGAAGAAGTTCATGGCATTTCCGTGTGCAGCCGGGGAATGGGGTGGAGGCGCTGGTCGGCTGGTGCGGCTAGCGCACGGCGTAGGCAAGCCCGCTGGCGGCGGACTGCTGCGCGCGCTCGGCATTGAGGTCGCTCAGTTCCATCAGGTCGGCCAACAGCGTCCGGCGCAACGGCAGCAGTTGCTGCGCGGCCAGACGGCCGGCGCGGTCGCGGTCGCCGGCATGCACCGTGGCGCCGAGCTGCCGGTGCAGCTGCAGATAGCGGTCCAGCTTGGCCTGGATCTCGGCGAAGCGGCGCGCTTCCTCGCCATCGGGCGTGGTCGCCTTGTAGATCGCCAACTGCTCGCGTACTCCCTGCAGCACCCGCTGCATGCGTCGGTCGTGATCGGCAACCTCTGCGGCGTCGCCGGTCCAGGCGATCTGCGCCATCTCGTAGAGACCCAGTTCCGCCAGCTGCGCGCGCAGTTCGCGCAGGGCCATCGCCGACGGCGCCTGGTGGATCTGCAGCCGCTGCAGCCGTTCGCGCGACTCGTCGAGCGTGTGCGTGCTCAGGCGTGCGGCCGCGACGACCACGCCGGCACCGAGCAGGCACAGCAGCGAGGCGATCAACGAGGATTTCAGATCGATGTGGCGTGGCATCTCGTGCTCCCAAGGCGGCAACGGCGACGACACGGACCCGATCAAGCGCATTGCGTCCATGTGTCGTTGAACAGTTATCGACCCTGCGGCGGCGCGCTTGAGCCGGTCCGTGGGCGCATCCGGGCAACTGGGATGCCAGTCCTGGTCTGCAAGCGGGGCAGTCGTGATCGGAGCTGTGCCCGGTCCGTTTCGGCGACCGCCGAGCGTGTGCCTGGCGACGGTGCGGCGCGGTGGCAGATCGGACAAGCATGCGACACGAAGAATGCCTTCGAGCGATTCCGAACGTTTTGACGGCGCAGCGGCGGCAAGGTTGCGACTTGGATCGCGTCTGCCGCCGGTGCACGCCGGAGCGGCCCATGGCAAAAAATCCCCGGCGCCAGGCCGGGGATCGGGGAGAGCCGCAACGTCGCGCTGCCGCTGCCGCGTCAGAACTCCTGCCAGTCCGAATCGGCCAGTGCCGGTTCGGACCGCTTGGCGCGCACGGCCACGGCCGGCTTGCTCGATGCCACTGCGACCGGCTTTTTCGCCGCCGTCCGGATCGGATGCGGATGCGGCGGCGCCACCGGCGCGCTGGCCGCGGACCGCTCCACGCGGAAGATCGAGACCGCCTCGGTCAGCTGCCCGGCCTGCTCTTCCATCGAGCGCGCCGCCGCGGTGGCTTCCTCCACCAGCGCCGCGTTTTGCTGGGTGGTCTCGTCCATCTGGGTGACGGTCTGGTTGACCTGCTCGATGCCGGCCGACTGTTCCTGCGAGGCGGCGGAGATCTCGCCCATGATGTCGGTGACGCGCTGCACCGAGGACACGATCTCGCTCATGGTCTGGCCTGCCTGGCGCACCAGCGCCGAGCCGTTGGCGACCTGGCCGACCGAGGCGTCGATCAGGGCCTTGATCTCCTTGGCGGCAGTGGCCGAGCGCTGGGCCAGGGTGCGCACTTCGCTGGCGACCACCGCGAAGCCGCGGCCCTGCTCGCCGGCGCGCGCGGCTTCCACTGCGGCGTTGAGCGCCAGGATGTTGGTCTGGAAGGCGATGCCGTCGATCACCGAGATGATGTCGGCGATCTTCTTCGACGAGGTCTGGATGCCGCTCATCGTGCTCACCACCTGGCCGACCACGTCGCCGCCCTGCGAGGCGACCGCGGCGGCGCCGGCCGCGAGCTGGTTGGCCTGGCGCGCGTGCTCGGCGTTCTGCTTGACGGTGGAGGTCAGTTCTTCCATCGAGGCGGCGGTCTCTTCCAGGCTGGCGGCCTGCTGCTCGGTGCGCCGCGACAGGTCGCCGTTGCCCGAGGCGATCTCGCCGGCGGCGGCGTTGATCGCGAGCGCGGCATGCTGGATGCGGCCGACGATGCCGGCCAACTGCCCGGCGGTGGCATTGGCGTCGTCGCGCATCGTTGCGAACACGCCCTGGAAATCGCCGTGCATGCGCGCGGTCAGGTCGCCCTGCGACAGCGCGGTCAGCAGCTGCGAGACCTGCGCGATGCTGTCGCCGTTGGCCTGTAGCAGGCCGTTGAGCTGCTGCGCCAGCTGCAGGAAGAAGCCCTGCTTGCCATCGGTGGCGACGCGCCCGGACAGGTCGCCGGCGGCGGCGGCCTGCACGATCCTGGCCACTTCCTGTTCGACCTGAACCTCGATGGTGCGGTCGCGCGACTCGCACACGAAGCCGACATGCTTGCCGTGCGCGTCGCGGATGCTGGACACGATCTGGGCGATGTGGGCATGGCCATACACCATCTCGCGCTCGGCGATGCCCTGCTTCTCGATCGTGGCCATGGTCCGGGTATCGATCTGGTTGCCCTGTTCCAGGACCGACAGCGGCGAGCCGACCAGCGGCATGCTCGAATCGAACGCCGGGGCGACGCTGCGGATCTGGTCGGCGTACTTGTCGACGATGCCCTGCATCGCCGGGTTGGCGTAGACGATGGTGTAGTCCAGGTCGGCGATGGACATGCCGGTGGAGGAGTTGTCCAGCGCGGTGCGGATGCGCAGGTTCTCCGCCGCCACCGCCGCGTCGCGCTCGGTACGTTCGCGCAGGTCCTGCTGCATGCGCTTGAGCGCCTGCAGCAGTTCGCCGATCTCGTCCTTGCCGCTGGCGTCGATGTGCCCGTCGAGCTTGCCGCCGGCGACATCGTTGGCGATCTTGACCGCGCTGCGCACGTTGTTGGCCAGCATGCGCCCGAACAGCCAGGCCAGGCCCACGGCGCCGGCGACGCCGATCAGCAGGCAGACCAGCAGGGTGGCGGAAGACTGGCGGTAGGTGCCGGCGGCGGTCTTGGCGGCGGCCTTGGCCTGTCGGTCGTTCTCGGCGATCAGTTCGATCACGTCGGCGACCATCTTATTGTGCAGGGTGCGGGTCTCGCCGGCGAAGGTGTCGATCGCGTCGTCGTGCAGTTCCAGCTGCAGCAGCTCCTCGACCGACCGGTAGGAGTCGCTGGCCTTCTTCCAGTCGGCGACGAGGCGCTCATAGATGGCGCGTTCCCGCGGACTGCCGATCAGCGACGGATAATCGGCGATGATGCCGTCCATCTGTTTCTTCAGCGCGATCCTGCGCGCTTCGGCTTCTTTCTTGACCGAGGCGCTGCTGCGGATCAAGGCCTGGTAGGCCGCATTGCGGTATTCGCCCAGGATGCCGCGCATCTCGCCACCGGTGCGCACGCTGGGCACCACCTGCCGGGAGACGTCGTCGGCGACCCTGTTGAGCGAATTGAGTCCGCCATAGGCGGCCAGCCCCTGGATCACCATGATGGCCAGCACCAGGCCGAACGCCAGCATCAGCTTCGGCATCAGCTTCAGATTCTTTATCCACTGCATGAACTCTTCCCCTTGGTTCAACAACGGCGGCGAACACCAAAAAACGCAAGCGCCGCCCGGCCAGGCGCGCGAAAGGTTCCGGTGCGGTGGCGCTTGGTCCTACTTGATCGTGGCCAGCTTCAGGCTGGACGGCGCGCTGACCTGGATCTCGGCGCGCGAGCTGTCGCGTTCGATCTTGCCGAGCACGCACACGTCCTTGCCTTCCAGGGTCTCCGGCGGGAAGCCGAACTTGGCGCGGTCGGCGCCGGCGATGCGTGCGGAGAAGGTATGGCGCGGGAACATGCCGCCCATGTACAGGAAGGTCGGCTCGCCTTCGGAGTTCTGCGCATACTTGGCCTTCTCGACCTTGCCGCAGACCATGCCGTCCTTGCCGACGAAACGTGTCGCCATTTCCGGTGGGATCATCTGCTGCGACTGGGCCAAGGCGCCCGGGCTGGCGGCGAGCAGCAGGACCAACAGCAGGGGAAAGTTCGGCTTCATGGGGAAACAACTCCGTAGGGGGGGGCGAATGGGTCGACCCGGTTGCTGCAGTGGGTCACCTACCAGGTATCGGCGTGGCGGGGCCGAACTTGACCTATACAAGTGATAAGCAGTTCGCAGTTCCGAACAAAAAACCCGCCGGTGGGACGGCGGGTCGGGACTCGCGTGGGCGGCCGCGGCTCAGGCGGCTTCGTCGACGTGCGCGTGCTGGCTCAGGTCGGCGCTGTCGAGCAGCGTCTCGATGTCCAGCAGGATCAGCATCTTGTCGTCCTGGGTGCCGATGCCGGAGATGAAGCGGGTGTCCACCGCGGCGCCGAATTCGGGCGTCGGCCGGATCTGCTCGGCGTTCAGCGGGATCACGTCGGAGACGCTGTCCACGACGATGCCGACCACGCGGTCCTCGACATTGAGCACGATCATCACGGTGAAGGCGTCGTAGCGCGCTTCCTTCAGCCGCAGCTTCAGGCGCAGGTCGATCACCGGGACGATGGTGCCGCGCAGGTTGATCACGCCCTTGATGTACTCCGGGGCGTCCGGCACCCGGGTGACCGAGTCGTAGCCACGGATCTCCTGCACCTTCAGGATATCGACGCCGTAGTGCTCTTCGCCGAGGGTGAAGCTGAGGAATTCGCCGCCGGTGGCGCCGGAGGCGGAGGTGTTCTTGTCGTTCATCGTGTGCTCCTGGTGCGCACGGGATTGCGGTAAGGGGAAAACGGCGCATGCACTAGATCGGCGCGCCGGTGCAGAACTTTAGCGGTCCGCCGCAGGCCCGGGCGCAGCTAGGACAGCACCCCGCTCTTGCGCGCGCTGCGCTGGCGCTCGATGCGGAAGATGTAGCGCTGGATCACCGCATCCGCGCCGCGCGGCAGGTCGACGAAGCGCAGTCCCACCCGCAGCGTCTGCTGGCCATTGCCCAGCGTGTGCGGATGCATGTTGCAGACCTGCAGGGTCAGGCCGATCGCATCGGCGTCGGGCAGCTGCAGCACGCAGCGCGGATAGTGCTGCCGGTTCTGCGGCAGCGGCTGGCCCGGCGCCAACGCCAGCGCCAGGCCGCCGCCGCTGATGTCCAGCACCCGCAGCAGCAGTTCGGTGGGCGGGCTGGCATCGTCCAGCCGCAGCACGCACAGCGGCGGTTCGGTGATCGGCGTTTCCAGCCGGAAGTGTTCGCGGCGCTGCCGGTAGTACAGCGAATCGGGCAGCGGCGCGCGGAATCCGGCAACGCCGCCGTGCGCGACCCGTTCGTGGCCCTGGATGCGGAAGCGCACGCCGACCTTGTCCAGCTGCGTGAAGCACAGCAGGTACTCGGCCTGCTCGGCAGAGCGGTTGTTGGTCTCGTTGAAGCTCAGGTCCAGCAGCAGGCTGTCCTGGTCCAATTCCAGCAGCGCGGTCGAAAACGACAGGTCGCGGCCGCCCAGATACGCGCTGACCTGGGAGCGCTGGTTGATCAGCGACTGCAGCAGCTGCCGGACCTGCCGCCGGTTGGTCAACAGAAAGCGGGCGTCCTGGTCCGGCTCCGCGTGCGCGGACGGTTCGGTGGAGTCGCTGGAGATGCCTTCGGCCATGTGCGCAACGGAAGTGATGGAATGAATGGGGCGGCCCGGTTTCGCCCGTCCCACGTTCCTATCGGCCGGTTCCGGCTTTTTTGTAGCCTGAATGCGGTTCGACGCTGCCGGCGCGGCCGGCCGCCGCCGCGGGTGAACGCGGCGCGCGCGCACCCGTTCGCCGGCCTGGCATCGCATCGGCTGCGCGCTGGCGGCGGCTTGCTCGACCAGCCGCTCAGGGTGCTCACCACCTGGCCGACCGCTTCGCCGTCCTGCGAGGCGACCGCGGCGGCGCCGGCCGCGAGCTGGTCGGCTTGCGCGCGCGGTGCGCTGCTCGACGGCCCAGGTCGGCTGTTCCATCGAGGCGGCGGTCTCTTCCAGGCTGGCGGCCTGCTGCTCGGTGCGCCGCGACGGGTCGCCGTCGCCGGCGTCGGTGCGGGCCTCGCCCGGCACGTTGCGCACGCGCAGGTTCTGCAAGCCACCAGGCGCCGCGACCGTGCACGACCCGTTGCATCGGCGCGTGGGAACGCGATCGGGCGGCGCGTCGATGCAACTGCTTGGCCGGTGAACGGTGGTCTGGCGGGCCGCTCCGGCGGCAGCGTCTCTTCGCTGCCGGCCGCGTTGCCTTCAAGCGCTCGCCATGCCGACGTGCGGCATGGCGAGCCGTGCTCAGAACTCCTGCCAGCTGGAATCGACGCCGCTGTTGGCCGGATTCCTGGGGGCATTGCGCATGGTTCGGGTCGCGGCCGCCACTTGCGCCTCGACGATGGCGGCGACCGATGCCGACGGCGCCGGATGACGCCGGCTTGCCGGCGCGGGCGCGTCGTCGATCTTGAACAGCGCCACGGCTTCGCTCAGCTGGCCGGCCTGGTCTTCCATCGAGCGCGCCGCCGCGGTGGCTTCCTCGACCAGCGCCGCGTTCTGCTGGGTGGCCTCGTCCATCTGGGTGACGGTCTGGTTGACCTGCTCGATGCCGGCGTACTGCTCCTGCGAGGCGGCGGCGATCTCGCCCATGATGTCGGTGACGCGCTGCACCGAGGACACGATCTCCTGCATGGTGCGCCCCGCGTCGTCGACCAGCGCCGAGCCTTCGGCAACGCGGGCGACCGACGCGTCGATCAGGCCCTTGATCTCCTTGGCGGCGCCGGCCGAGCGCTGGGCCAGGATGCGCACCTCGCTGGCGACCACCGCGAAGCCGCGGCCCTGCTCGCCGGCGCGCGCGGCCTCCACCGCGGCGTTGAGCGCCAGGATGTTGGTCTGGAAGGCGATGCCGTCGATCACCGAGATGATGTCGGCGATCCTCTTCGAGGAGGCTTGGATCCCGTTCATGGTGCTGACCACCTGGCCGACCACCGCGCCGCCCTGCGAGGCCACCGCGGCGGCGCCGACCGCGAGCTGGTTGGCCTGGCGCGCGTGCTCGGCGTTCTGCTTGACGGTGGAGGTCAGCTCTTCCATCGAGGCGGCGGTCTCTTCCAGGCTGGCGGCCTGCTGTTCGGTGCGCCGCGACAGGTCGTCGTTGCCGGCGGCGATCTCGCTCGCCGCGGTATTGATGCTGACGGTCGCGGTCTGGATGCGCCCGACGATGCCGCTCAGCTGGTCGGCGGTGGCGTTGGCGTCCTCGCGCATGGAGGCGAACACGCCCTGGAACTGGCCGCTCATGCGTGCGGTCAGGTCGCCGGCGGCGATGGCATGCAGCAACGCGGACAGCTTGCCCAGGTTGCGATCGCTGACTTCCATCATCGCGTTGAGGTCTTGCACCATCAGCCGGAAATCGTGCTGGAAGTGCGTCGCATCGCCGCGGGCGCTGAAATCGCCGACCGCCGCCGCCGCGGCCAGGCGCTTGATCTCGGTGTTGATCGCCAGCAGGCTGGTCTTGGCCGCGTCCATGGATTCGTGCAGCCCTGCGCGGCTGCCGGGCAGGCGCCGGGCGTCGCGGCGCAGGTCGCCGTTGGCGTACTCGTTGAGCACCGCGATCGCATCGGCGATGGCGTCCAGGTGCTCGAACATCATCGTGTTGATGCCCTTGCTCAACTCGCCGTACACCCCGGGGAAGTCCTGCGGCATGCGGTGCGCCATGTCCTTGTCCGCGTGCAGTTCGATCATGCGCGAGGTTTCGCTGGAGAAGCGGTTCAGCTGCATCTGCATGCGGTGCATCGCGTTGAGCAGGCGCCCGGGCTCGTCGCGCGCTTGGGTCCGTACGTCGTTGTCCAGGCGCCCGTCGGCGATCGCCTCCGCGGCGCGGGTCGCGCGGCCGAGCGGCCCGGTCAGGCTGCGGGTGATCGACCAGGCGAGCAGGCCGCTGATCAGCAGTGCCAGCACGCCACCGACGATCAGGTTGCGCCGGCCCTGGTTCATCGACGCCAACGTCGCGGCGTAGGCCTGCTTGCTCAGGCGTCGCTGCAGATCGGCATTGGCCCGGATCGCGGCCTGTTGCAGGTCCATCGCCACCGCCGCCGCACCCAGCAGCAGGGCTTGCGCATGCACGTTGTCGTCCGCTTGTCCCAGCTTGAGGACCTGGTCGTTGAGCTTGACCGAGACATCGCGCCGCGTGCCGATCAAGGCCATGGCCTGGTCTTCGGCGGCGCTGCTCGGCAGCGCCGCCAGCGCATCGTGCGCGGCCTTGTAGCGGGTGCGGTTGGCGTTGACCATGTCCAGCGCGCGTTGGTTGGCCGCATCGCCGTCGACCAGGATGATATCGCGCAAGCCGATCGCGACATTGGTGTTGGCATCGAGCATTTCGCTGGATAGCCTGATCTTCTCCATGTTGCTGTTGACGATGGTCTCCAGTTCGTAGCGGGCCTTGGCCATGGTCGACAGGCCGACGGCCACCAGCGATCCCGACAGCAGGATCAGGAGGCCGAAAGCCACGCCGAGGCGGCGGCCGACGTTGTAGCGTTGCAGGAGTGCGTTCATGTCAGGACACTGTTTCGATTCGGCTTGCGGTTGATCGGCTGCACCGGGCCGGCTGCGCGCAACCGAGGAAGGTGCTCTCCATGGCCAGCGTATTCAGTGCGATGTCTCAGCTTGGATCTCGACAGGCCGGCAAAAAGCCGAGGGGTACGCCCGGCCTTGTTCCTGCAACGGCGAGCAGAGCGGAGGTACCGCCGCATCGGCATTGGCTGATCGAGTTAACGGCCAAGTCCGACATTTCTTTAAACATGTCCTACCGGCGGCCTGGAAAGGTCATCGCCAGAACAGTGTGGCTGCACCCGGCAGGTCGCGGCTGCCGCGCCATCGCATGCTGCATGCGCCGACGCATGCGGCCGGCCGTGCCGCGCAGGCCAACCCGGCGGCTCGGCACTCGGGCCATTGCGCCTCGTCCGCGCCTATGGCCTGTCCGACACCGCGCGTACCGGCACCTGCCTGCGCCTGGCCGGCGCGGTCGTGGTCGCCGCCGGCGCGGCGTCCACGCCGCCGGGCCTGGCCACGGCGGCGTCGAGCCTGAACAAGGCCACGGCTTCGGTCAGCCGCTCGGCCTGCTCTTGCATCGAGCGTGCCGCCGCGGTGGCTTCCTCCACCAGCGCTGCGTTCTGCTGGGTGGCCTGGTCCATCTGGGCGACGGTCTGGTTGACCCGCTCGATGCCGGCGTACTGCTCCTGCGAGGCGGCGCATTGATCCGTTCGGCCAGCAGCAGGACGAAGCCTTGCTTGTTGTCCAGACGCACGCGGCCGGCGAGGTCGCCGGCGACCGCACCGCGCACGATGTCGGCGATTTCCTTTTCCAGCGCCAATTCTTCGGTGCGATCGAACCATTCGACGACGAAACCACGGCGGCTGATGACACGTCGCCGTCGCGGACGGCGTCCGCACGGGCGTGGGCGCGGACAGGGCGCGGACAGGGCGATGCCGGCCGTGCAGACGGCCTCACCGCGATAGGGCACTGCGCCCGAAACGGTCACGCGCTGGGGTGTGCTGGCCGTGGAGCACCGTCCCGTTTTGCGTGCACCAGGGGCGCGCCACATGGGGGCGGCCGGCGTGGTCTGCGCATTGGTCTGCGCAGGTGCGCTCCCGCCGGCAGCGGCGTATGCGGCCGCTGCGATCGCCGCCGGCCGGGTGCCCGGCGCGGTGGCTCAGGCCGCTTGCGGCACCCGCAGCGCCCGCACCAGGCCGCCGATGTCCACGATCAGCGCGACGCGGCCGTCGCCGAGGATGGTGGCGCCGGAGATACCGCCGATGCGGCGGTAGTTGTTTTCGATGTTCTTGACCACGACCTGCTGCTGGCCGACCAGTTCGTCCACTTCCAGCGCGATCTTCTGGCCATCGGCCTCGACCACCACCACCAGCGGTTCGCTCTGTTCGGTGCGGCCGTAGCCGTAGCAGTCGCTGAGCGAGAGGATCGGCAGGTATTCGCCACGGACCCGCAGCACGCGGCCTTCGCCGGCCATGCTGCGGATGTCGTCGGGCTGTGGTTGCAGCGCCTCGATCACGTAGGCCAGCGGCAGGATCAGGGTCTCGCCGGCGACCGACACGGTCATGCCGTCCAGGATCGCCAGGGTCAGCGGCAAGCGGATCAGCACGCGGGTGCCGCGGCCGGTGGCGCTTTCCAGCTGCACTTCGCCGCCCAGGCCCTGGATGTTGCGGCGGACCACGTCCATGCCCACGCCACGGCCGGACAGGTCGGTGACCGCGTCGGCGGTGGAGAAGCCCGGGGCGAAGATCAAGTCCCACACCTGCGCGTCGGTCGGGTTGTCCACGACCGCCAGGCCGCGCTCGGCGGCCTTGGCCAGGATGCGGTTGCGGTTGAGGCCGGCGCCGTCGTCGCTGACTTCGATGACGATGTGCCCGCCCTGGTGCGAGGCGGCCAGGGTGATGGTGCCGGTCTCGTCCTTGCCGGCGGCGCGGCGCGCTTCCGGCATTTCCAGGCCGTGGTCGATCGAATTGCGCACCAGGTGCACCAGCGGGTCGGCGATCTTCTCGATCAGGCCTTTGTCCAGCTCGGTGCCCTCGCCGATGGTGCGCAGCCGCACCTGCTTGCCCAGGCGCGTGGACAGGTCGCGGACCAGGCGCGGGAAGCGGCGGAACACCGCGTCCACCGGCAGCATGCGCACGCCGATCACCGCTTCCTGCAGGTCGCGGGTATTGCGTTCGAGCAGATCCAGGCCGGCGAACAGGCGTTCGGCATGGGCCGGATCGAGGTCGCCGGAGACCTGCTTGAGCATGGCCTGGGTGATGACCAGTTCGCCGACCAGATTGATCAACGCATCAACCTTGTCGACGCTGACCCGGATCGAGCTTTCCGCTTCGTGCGCGGCGGCGGCGTTGCCGGCCGGCGCATTGGCGGCCACGGCGGCCGCCGGCGCGGCGGTGGCGGTGGCCGGGCCCTGCGCCAGCACCGGTGCCGGGGCGGCAGCCAGGCTCGGCGGCGGCACCGCGCGGATGTCCAGTTCGCAATCGTCGATCACCCAGGCGAAGGTGTCTTCGATCGCGCTGCGCGGGATCTTGCCGGCCAGGCCGAGGTCCCAGGCCAGGTACGCCTCGAGCGGATCGAGGTCGTTGAAGACCGGCAGGCGCGCGCTGCGGCAGGCGACCTGCAACGGGCCGAGGTGTTCGAGTTCGCGGATGATGCGCAGCGGGTCGTTGCCGCTCATGAACAGCGACGGCGCCGGGGTGAAGCCGATCTGCCAGGCTTCCGGTTCGGCCGGCTGGTTGGCGGCCGGGGTCGCGGCGGGCGCGGCGGCGGTGCCATTGAGGGCGTGTTGCAGGCGCTCGTGCACCGCCTTGACCGCGACCGGATCGGCCGGGGTGCCGTGCTCGGCTTCGCGCAGCAGGGTGCGCAGCACGTCCACCGAGCCCAGGATCGCATCGATCGCATGCGCTTCCACGTCGCGCTTGCCCGAGCGCAACTCGTCGAGCAGCGTCTCCAGCACGTGGGTCAGGCCGGCCATCGCCTCAAAGCCGAACGTGGCGGCGCCGCCCTTGATCGAGTGCGCGGCGCGGAACACCGAGTTGATCGTTTCGGGGTCGCGGTTGCCATCTTCCAGCGACAGCAGTCCGGCTTCCATCGCGTCCAGCCCTTCGCGGCTCTCCTCGAAGAAGGTGGCGTGGAAACGTTGCAGGTCCATGCTCATGGGCGGGGAATCCGGGAAAAGGGGGGAGAGTCAGCCCAGGACTTTCTGGACGGTGGCGATCAGCTGTTCCGGGTTGAACGGCTTGACCAGCCAGCCGGTGGCGCCGGCGGCCTTGCCTTCGGACTTCTTGTCCGCCGCCGACTCGGTGGTCAGCATCAGCATCGGGGTGAACTTGTAGTCCGGCAGCTGGCGCAGCGCGCGGATCAGCGAGATGCCGTCCATGTTCGGCATGTTGACGTCGGTGACCACCGCGTTGAAGCGCTGGCCCCGGGCGCGGCCGAGGGCGACCTGGCCGTCTTCGGCTTCCTCCACCGCGAAACCGGCCGAGGTCAGGGCAAAGGCGACCATCTGGCGCATCGACGCCGAATCGTCCACCACCAAGATACGTGCGCTCATGCGGCGTTCTCCACAGATTTCAGATTGTCAGGGGTTGCGGGAAGGCCCAGCGATGCGCTGACCCCTAGCAGACGTGCCGCGTCGCGGAACGTGTCGTTGCATGCCTCGAACACGGTGCGCTTGCCGTCCTGGCGGCGCGCATCGACGAAGGCGCACAGCACCTGCACGGAAGCGGTATGGATGCGGCGGACCTCGCCGGCGTCCAGCCGCAGCACGCCGTCCGACGCCAGGAACGGGGTCAGCCGCTGTTTCAGGTCGGCGCTGGTCTCGATGCCGAGATCTTCGCCAAGAGGGACTGTGCTCATCATTGCTCCGCACCAATGGTTCTATCGCAGATAACGGCCGATGCGTGAAAAGCTTTAGCGTGGCATCGGAAAGTGCGGCATGGTTGGCAATTGCCGCGCGGCCATGCGGCTCAGTGCAGCAGCTGTTCGGCGTCGAGCAGGATCATCGGCTGTTGCGCCAGACGCGCCACGCCGCGGAACAGATGGTTGGAGATGCGGCAGATGCGTGCGTTGTCCGGCGGTTCGATCTGCTGGTCGGTGAGGCTGGCCACGTCCTCGACCGCGGTCACGCGCAGGCCCAGGGTCTCGCCGTTCTCCTCCAGCACCACCACCCGGGTCAGCATGTCCATCTCGATCGGCGCGGCGCCCAGGTGGATGCCCAGATCGATCACCGGCACCACCTGGCCACGCAGGTTCATGATCCCCAGCATCGCCGGCGGGGTGCCGCGCAGCGCCAGCAACGGCACCGGCAACACCACTTCCTGGACCTTCAGCAGTTCCAGCGCGTAGGCCTGTTCGCCGCAGCGCAGGCGCAGCCAGCGTGTGCTGCGATCCGGCGCGCGGCGCTGGTGCGGGGAGGCTTCGTGGGCCGCGCTCGGGGCCATGAACGCCTGCAGGTTGGGCGGCAGCCGCGACCCCGTGGCCTGCGCGCGCTCGGCCTCGGCGCGGCGTTCGGGCGGCACCGCCATCGGCGGGCGCTTGGTCGCGCGCGCAGCGGCGGCATCGTCTTCGGTGGCCAGGTCGCGCGGCGGCGTGGGCGCGCGTTGCATCTCCATCGCTGCGACCACCTCCAGATCGGCCTGGCGCTTGGCCGCGGACGGCGCCTGCTGCGACATGATGCCGGCCAGG
This sequence comes from Xanthomonas theicola, assembly GCF_014236795.1. NCBI lineage: Bacteria > Pseudomonadati > Pseudomonadota > Gammaproteobacteria > Lysobacterales > Lysobacteraceae > Xanthomonas > Xanthomonas theicola. The sequence continues at coordinate 1,102,774 of NZ_CP049017.1, forward strand.
GCCGGGTCGGAGTCGGCTTCGGCGAGCACGGCGGCGGCGATCTGTTGCGGGGTGGGGCCGGCCGGCGCCGGCGCCGGCGCCTGCTGCGACATGATGCCGGCCAGGGCCGGATCGGAGTCGGCTTCGGCGAGCACGGCGGCGGCGATCTGTTGCGGGGTGGGGCCGGCCGGCGCGGGCGCCGGCGCCTGCTGCGACATGATGCCGGCCAGGGCCGGGTCGGAGTCGGCTTCGGCGAGCACGGCGGCGGCGATCTGTTGCGGGGTGGGGCCGGCCGGCGCTGGCGCCGCGGCGGCGCGCGCCGGTTCTGGCGCTTGTACGGCGCTGGCCGCGTCGCGCGTCGCCTGCCGTTCGGCGGCCTGCTCCTCGGCGATCACGTCGTGCAGCAAGCCTTCCAGATAGTCGTCGATGACTCCGGGCGTGTTCATGCGGCCCGCTCCATCGGCGTCGCATCGCTGGCGATCAGCCATTCCAGGGCGCGGCGGTAGGCGGCCAGGCCGCGGCCGGGGTAGTCGCCGGGGTCGCCGGCAACGGTCAAGACCTTGACGTTGCAGATCTTGGTGTCGACCGGGATCGCGTCTTCCCAGACCCGCTCGCCGTAGCTGTCGTGCATCTGCCGCAGGGTGTCGTTGCCGGCGCGGGTGCGCTTGTCGAACAGGGTCGGCAGGATCGAGGCGGGCAGCGGACGGCGGCGCGAGCGCTCGACCATGTCCACGGTACGGATCATGCTGGCCAGGCCGTGCAGCGCCAGCGGCTCGGCCTGGGTCGGGATGATCACCCGGTCGGCCGCGGCCAGCGCGTTGATCATCAGCAGGCCCAGGGTCGGCGGGCAATCGAGCAGGATGTAGTCGTGCTGGCCGGCATGGCGGGCCATGGCCTGCTGCAGCGCCAGGCCCAGCCCGGGCTGGTTGGCGCTGCGCCGCTCCAGGGTGGCCAGCGCGGTCTGCCCGCAGACGTAGCTCAGGCGGTCGATGGCGCTGTCGCGGGCCACGGCGGCCAGCTCGCCCGGCGGCGTGGCGAACAGGTCGAGCACGCCGCTCGGCGGCGGGTCCTGCGGCACGTCGAAGGCGCGGGTCAGCGAGGCGTGCGGATCGAGATCCAGCATCAGCACGCGGTGGCCGAGCAAGGCCAGGCCGCGGCCCAGCGCCAGCGTGGTCGTGGTCTTGCCCACGCCACCCTTCTGGTTGGCAATCGCCCAGATGCGCATCAGTTCACTCCTTCAATGGCGGCAGGTACGGCGCGGGTCGGGCCGGCAATGCCGGCGGCCGCCGCGGCGGGGGGTGGCGGGGTCGCCGGCGTTGCGCCGGCACTGAACGGGCGCGGCGGCGCGGCGGGCTCGGCCTCGCCGGCGTCGGCCAGGATCACCAGCACCACGCGGCGGTTGGCGTTGCGGCCGGCCTGGCTGTCGTTGTCGGCGCGCGGGCGGAATTCGCCGTAGCCGATCATCGACAGCCGCGACGGCTGCAGGCCCTGGTCGGCGAACAGGTGCACCACGCTGGCCGCGCGCGCCGCCGACAGCTCCCAGTTGGACGGGAACTGCACGGTGGCGATCGGGCTGTCGTCGGTGTAGCCCTCCACGCGCACGCCGTTGGGCACCGGCCGCAGCACCTGCGCCAGTTGCGCCAGGGTGGCGCGGGCGCTCTGGTCCAGCGAGGCCGAGCCGACCCCGAACAGGATGTCGCTGTTGATCTCCACCTCGATCCACAGGCCGGCGCGGCGCATGGTGATCAGTCTCTTCTCGATCAGCGGCGCCAGCGCCGTGCCGAGCCGCATGGCGATGCTGTCGAGCTGGCGCTGCGCGCGCCGCAACTGTTCCTCGTCGCGCAACGCGCCGCTCGCCGCGCGCATGGGCGAGGCCGACGGCAATCGGTTCGGATCGGGCAGGGACAGCGCCGGGCTGGACTTGATCGGGGTCGGGCGCTCGCCGCCCTGGCCCTGCATCAGACGCTCGCCGACCTGCACCGGGCGCATCGTCCGCGGCGCGCCGCCGAAGGCGGTGCTCATCGCGTCGGCCATGACCCGGTACTTGGCCTCGTTGACCGTGGACAGCGCGTACATCACCACGAAGAAGGCGAGCAGCAACGTCATCAGGTCGGCATAGGGAATGGCCCATGCCTCATGGTTGGCGTGATCTTCGTGGGGACGCTTGCGGGCCATGAGGAGGTCAATGCAAGAAACCGGCCAGTTTCGATTCGATGTTGCGGGGGTTCTCGCCCTGGGCGATGGCGATGAGCCCTTCGATGACCATTTCGCGCTCGCCGCTGCTGTGCTTGATCACGCTCTTGAGCTTGCTGGCCATCGGCAGGAACAGCAGGTTGGCCGAGGCGATGCCGTAGATGGTGGCGGTGAACGCGGCGGCGATGCCGTGGCCGAGCTTGCTCGGGTCGGCCAGATTCTTCATCACCGCGATCAGGCCCAGCACCGCGCCGATGATGCCCAGGGTCGGCGCGTAGATGCCCATGCCCTCGAACACCTTGGCCGCGGCCAGGTCGCAGTGTTCCTGACCGTCGAGGTCGATCTCCAGCATGTGCCGGATCGATTCCGGCTCCACCCCGTCGACCAGCATCTGCAAGCCCTTGCGCACGAATGGGTCGTCCTGCTGCTGGACCTGATTCTCCAGGCCGAGCAGGCCCTGGCGGCGGGCGATGTTGCTCCACTCCACGATCTGCTGCAGCAGCGCCGGGCGGTCGCTGGCCGGCGGATGCAGGATCCACTTGGCGATCTGGAACGCGCGCCGGAACACCGCCGGCGGCGTATGCACCAGGATCGCGGCGACGGTGCCGACGATCACGATCACGAACGCGGCCGGCGACCACAGCGCCGAGATGCCGGCGCCCTTGAGGATGCTGCCGCCGACCAGCGAGGCGATCGCCAGCAGCAGACCGATGAGACTGAGTTTGTCCATGCAGGAGGTATCGGCATCGAGGCCGGGGACTTGATGGGGAGCCGGGACTTGCGGTCCGGGAGCCTGGGCCCCGGGCTTCGCGTGCGCAGTGCATGGGTGGCAGGGGCTTCAGCCCCGACGCGTTACCGGTAAGGCGTCGGGGCTGAAGTCCTTCCCACAGAAAGCGGTTGGACCGGCACTGTAGGAAAAGCCGCTTTCTTTGCAAAAAAAAGCACTTTTTTCGTCGAATCGCTTGACAGCGATTTGTGCCGGGACATCATCCCGAGTCCCGAGTCCCGAGTCCCGAGTCCCGAGTCCCGAGTCCCGAGTCCCGAGTCCCGAGTCCCGAGTCCCGCTCAGCGCTTCAGCCCGTCCACGTCCAGGATCAGCGCCAGCCGGCCATCGCCGATCAGGGTCGCGCCGGCGTAGCCGGGCAGGCCGCGCAGCGCGCGCGGCAGCGGCTTGATCACCACTTCCTCGCGGCCGCGGACCTGGTCCACGACCAGGCCCATGCGCGATTCGCCGGCCTGCAGCACCACCACGGTCAGCAGCGGCAGCTGCGGCGCGTCGATGTTCAGCCACTGGCGCAGGTCCACCAGCGGCAGGGTATGCGACTGCCGGTCGAGCACGGCGCGGCCGTCGAACCAGCCCAGCGAGCGGAGCGGCGCGTGCAGCACCTCGACCACGCGCGCCAGCGGCAGCGCATAGACGGTGTCGCCGGCCTGCACCAGCAGGGTCGGCAGGATCGCCAGGGTCAGCGGCACGCGGATCAGGAAGCGGCTGCCGCGGCCCAGTTCGGACTGGATCTGGATCTGTCCGCTGAGTTCGCGGATGCGCGACTGCACCACGTCCATGCCGACGCCGCGGCCGGAGATGTCGGTGATTTCGGACTTGGTCGAGAAGCCGGGCAGGAACACCAGGTGCAGGCATTCCTCGGTGGTCAGGCGCGCGGCCGCTTCCGGATCGATCAGGCCCTTCTCGCGCGCCTTGGCGCGCAGCCGTTCCGGGTCGATGCCGGCGCCGTCGTCCTGCACCTCGATGCTGACGTAGTCGCCTTCCTGCTGCGCCGACAGGCGCACGTGGCCGCCGCGCGGTTTGCCGCTGGCCTCGCGCAGCGCCGGCGCCTCGACGCCGTGGTCGATCGCGTTGCGCACCAGGTGCACCAGCGGATCGGCCAACGCCTCGACCAGGTTGCGGTCCAGTTCGGTGTCGGCGCCGATCAGTTCCAGTTCCACTTCCTTGTTCAAGGAGCGGGCGACGTCGCGCGCCACCTTGGGGAAGCGCGAGAACACCTTGCCGACCGGCTGCATGCGGGTGCGCATCACCGCCGATTGCAGGCGCGCGGTGGCGATGTCCAGGCTGCTGACCGCGCGGTCCAGTTCTTCGTCGCGCAGGCGCACGCGCAGGGTCTTGAGCCGGTTGCGCGACAGCACCAGTTCGCCGATCAGGTTGACGATCGCGTCCAGGCGCTTGGTGTCCACGCGCACGGTGTGCTCGGGTTCGGCGGCCTTGGCGGGCGCGGCGGCCTTCGGCGCCGCCGGGACTCGGGACTCGGGACTCGGGACTCGCGAAAGCTGCGGCTTGGCGGTAGGCGCGGCGCTGCCGTGCAAGTCGTCGAGCAGCGCTTCGAACTCGTCGTCGCCGATCAGGTCCGAATCAGCGGAGCCGGCCACTGCAGGCGCAGTGCTTTTCCCGCGTCCCGACACCACTGCTGTCTCCTCGCCGCTGGTCGCGAACTGCGCGATCAACTGCGGCGGCGCGCGCGGCGGTTCGCTGCCGTTGCCGAACGCGTCCAGCATCGACTGCAGATAGTCCAGCGACTGCTGCGCGGCGTCGAAGTGCCGCGCCTGCAGCGTGGCCTGGCCGGCGCGGGCCTGGCCGAGGGTGTCTTCGGCGGCGTGGCACAGCTCGACCATGGCGTTGATCGCCAGGAAGCCGGCGCCGCCCTTGAGCGTGTGGAAACCACGGAACACGGCGTTGAGTTGCGCGCTGTCTTCCGGCGCCTGCTCCAGCGACACCAGTTGCTCGCCGAGCCGGTCCAGGATTTCCTGGGCCTCGATGATGAAATCGGCGGCGATGTCGTCGGGCACGGCGCTCATGACTAGGACCTGCCCACGCGATTGCAATAGGCCGCGTTGTCGTGTCCGGCCCCCAGGTGGTTGTGCACGGCGCAGCGACAGGCTGGCCGCCTGTTCAAGCCGCGCGCAGCCGCCTGGGGGCCGGACACGGCAACCCGAAGGGCCGCGCTTTGGTGCGCGCGGTGCTGCGTCATCATTCGGTCGTTTATCGGCATAAATTCCCTCATTCTTCCTTGCCCCGCCCGCACCAAAGCGCGGCGTGGCCTATTCCAATCGCGTAGGCAGGTCCTACAACCCCAGTCCGGACAGCAGGTCGTCGGCGTCGTTCTGCGACACGCCGTGACGGTCCAGGCCGGCCAGCGCCGGGCCGGCCAGGCCGCCGTCGGCCTTCTTGTTGTCGTCCTTCGGCGGCAATCCCAGCGCGCCGAAACCCTCGTGCACGCGACGCACGATCGCCGCGACGCGGCGGATGATCTGCCCGGTCAGGTCCTGGAAGCTCTGCGCCAGGGCCATCTCGGTGAGGTTGTGGCGGATCTTGTCGAGGATCTCGCCCTGCTCGCCGCTCAGTCCGCCGGCGCGCAGCTGTTCGGCCAGCGCGCGGCATTCCTCGGCCAGGTCCAGGGTGCGATGGCTGGCCTGTTCGGTCATCGCCACCACGTGGTCCAGGCGCGAGCAGGCATCGTCCAGCTCGCCGGCCTCGGTGGGGACGGTGGGCAGCTCGCCGAGCGCCTGGCCCAGGTCGCGCGCCAGCCGGCTCAGGCCCTGCATCATCGGCCGCGTGCGCCAGGCGGCGAGCGTGTCGATTTCCTTGCGCCAGCCGGCTTCGTCCCCGCGTTCCAGTGCGTCCAGCGCACCTTGCAGGCGTTCGATCAGGGCCCTACGTTCGGCGGTCGCTTTCATCAGGCGGTCGCTCCCAGGCGTTCGAAGATCTTGCCGAGCTTCTCCTGCAGGGTCTGCGCGGTGAACGGCTTGATGATGTAGCCGTTCACGCCGGACTGCGCGGCCTCGATGATCTGCTCGCGCTTGGCCTCGGCGGTCACCATCAGCACCGGCAGGTGCTTGAGCTTGTCGTCGGCGCGGATGTTGCGCAGCAGGTCGATGCCGGTCATGCCGGGCATGTTCCAGTCGGTGACCACGAACTCGAACGGCGCCGAACGCAGTGCCGCCAGCGCACTGTTGCCGTCCTCGGCCTCTGCAGTGTTGGTGAAGCCCAGATCGCCGAGCAGATTCTTGACGATGCGCCGCATCGTCGAGAAATCGTCCACGATCAAAATCCGCATGTTCTTGTTCACCGCTAACTCCCTTGGGTCTTATTCTTCGTCTTCCAGGCCGGCGTCGGCCGCTTCGAACGCTTTCAGGCGCCCGCGCAACCGTACCGTGGCCTGGCCGTGGATCTGGCACACGCGCGACTCGCTGACGCCGAGCACCGCGCCGATTTCCTTCAGGTTCAATTCCTGTTCGTAGTACAGCGACAGCACCAACTGCTCGCGTTCGGGCAACTGCGCGATCGCCTTGCCCAGTTCGCGGCCGAATTCGCTGCGCTCCAGCATCTGCTGCGGGTTGGGGCCGCCCTTGGCGATGCTGTCCAGCTCGCCGTGGTCCTCGATGCGCGACTCCAGGCTCAGCACCTGGCCGCGCGCGGCATCTTCCATCAACCGCAGGTATTCGGGAAGCGGCATGTCCATCGCCGCGGCCACTTCGTTGGCGGCGGCGGCGCGGCCGGTGCTCTGCTCGATCTTGCGGATCGCCGAGGCGGCGTCGCGGGCGCGGCGGTGCACCGAGCGCGGCACCCAGTCGCCGCGGCGGATCTCGTCGATCATCGAGCCGCGGATGCGGATCGAGGCGTAGGTCTCGAACGAGGCGCCCTGGTCGGCGTCGTAGCTGCGCGAGGCCTCGATCAGACCGATCATGCCGGCCTGGATCAGGTCGTCGATCTCCACGCTGGCCGGCAGCCGCGCCGCCAGGTGGTGGGCGATGCGCCGCACCAGGTCCGAATGCTGGGCGATGTAGTCGTTGGCGCTGTTGCGCTGTACGGCGCGGTACTGGGCGGCGGCGTTCATGCGGCGACCCCTTGCTGGATGATCCGTTCGACGAAGAACTCGACGTTGCCGCGCGCCGCCGTCGGCGCCTGCCAGCGCGAGGTGCGCCGCGCGATTTCGGCGATCGCCTGCGCCGACGGGCTGGACGGGTAGGCCTTGACCACCGGCTGCTGGCGCTGCACCGCCAGGCGCAGCCAGTCGTCCTGCGGCACGCAGCCCAGGTAGTTCAACGACACGTCGCCGAGGAACTTCTCGCACACCCGGCTCAGCTTGTCGTACAGCAGGCGGCCCTCGTTGAGGTCGCGGACCATGTTGGCGACGATCTGCACCCGGTCCACGCCGCGCTCGCGCGAGAGCACCTTGATGAGGGCGTAGGCGTCGGTGATCGAGGCCGGCTCGTCGCACACTACCACCACCGCGTCCTGCGCGGCCTGGCAGAAGGTCAGCACGCTGTCGGTGATGCCGGCGGCGGTGTCGATGACCATGATGTCCAGTTCGCGCTGCAGCTCGGAGAACACGTTGACCAGGCCGACGTGCTGGGCCGGCGGCAGCTCGGCCATGTGCCGGCGGCCGGAGGCGGCGGGCACCACCATCAGGCCGTTGGGCATGTCCACCAGCACCTCTTCCAGGGTGCAGCGCCCGGCGACCAGGTCGGCCAGGGTGAACTTGGGGGTCAGCCCGAGCAGCACGTCGACGTTGGCCAGGCCGAGGTCGGCGTCCAGCAGCAGGGTGCGCTTGCCCATGTCGGCCAGCGCCATCGACAGGTTGACCGAGATGTTGGTCTTGCCGACGCCGCCCTTGCCGCCGGTCACGGCGATCGTGCGCACCGGGCCCAGCGGTTCGCTGCGCGTCGCCGACAGGGGGAAGGCATTGGTGAGATTGACGTAATCACGCGACGGCATGGGTCTGCTCCGGAGTACAGGGCTTATCGGCAGCGCGCCGCAAATCTTCAAGGCGCAATACCAGGCTGGCGGCGTTGGCACGGTGCAGGTCGTCCGGCACGCGCTGACCATCGGTCACCCAGGTGAGGGGAAGCCGGTGGTCCGCGACCACCGACAGGGCACTGCCAAACCGCCCGGTTTCGTCCAGCTTGGTCAAGATCGCCCCCTGCGGATCGGCGCCGGCGAACCGGCGCACCACCTCGTCCAGGTCGGAGAAATGCGCGTTGGCAGGCAGTACTAGCAAGGACCGGACCACTCGCGAGGCGCGCAGCCAGTGCAGCTGTGCGGCCAGGGCGCGGTCGCGCTGGCCCATGCCGGCGGTGTCGATCAGCACCAGCGTGTAGTCGCGCAGGCGCTCCAGCAGCTGCTGCAGCGCCGTGTCGCTGTCGGCCTCGTGCACGGCGATGCCGAGCTGGCGGCCGTAGCTGTGCAGCTGTTCGCGGCCGCCGACGCGGATGGTGTCGGTGGTGACCAGGGCCACGTCGCGGGCGGCGTGGCCCTGCAGGAAGCGCGAGGCCAGCTTGGCGATGGTGGTGGTCTTGCCGGCGCCGGTGGGGCCGATCAGGGCGATCACGCCGCCTTCCTCGATCGGGTCCAGCGGCGCGATCGGCAGGCGCTTGGACAGCAACCCCAGCATCAGCCCGCGGCCGCGGTGCAGTTCCAGGTCGGCCGGGATCTGCATGACCACCTCGCGGGTGATGCCGCTGTCGAAGCCGTAGTCGTCCATCAGTTCCAGCGCCTGGGCGCGCACCGGCGAGCCGCGCAGGCGTTCGTCGGTGAGCCGGTTCATCTCGCGCTCGATCATCTGCCGCATCAGCGCCAGTTCGTCGCGCAGCTGAGTCAATTGTTCGTCGTTCTGCATCGCGGGGAAGCTCGGCACCGGCGCCAGGGCCGGCAGCGCCGGGATCCCGGCGCTGGGCGCGGCGGGTACCGGCGGCGCGACCACGGGCGCCGTCGCGGCGGCCGGGGTCGGCGATACCGCGGCGACGTCCTCGAGCCAGGCTGGCACGGCGGCGGCGCTGGCCGCGGCGGCCGGGGCGGCGAACGGGCTTGGCAGCGGCACGCTGATCGGCGCGTTGCGGAATACGTCCTCGGGAATGCGGAATTCGGCCGCGGCGGCCGGGGCAGGGGCCCGCGGCGCAGGCGCCGCAGCGGCCGGCGCGGACGCCGTGCCGGCCGGCATCGCCGAGATGGCGAGGGCGGCGGGCTGGGTCAGCGGCCGCGCCGGTGCGGCCTGCATCGCCGCGGCGAGCGCGGCCGGCGCGCTGCGGCGCTTGCTGATCGCGGCCATCATCGCCATCGCCGGGTTGGTCGCGGCGCCGGCCTTGGCCGCACGCGGTGCCGGGTTGGCGGCGGCCACCGGCGGCCGCGGCGCCGCCTCCTCCGGACGCACCGCGTTCAGGGCCTGCTGCACCAGCGTCTCGTCGTAGTTGCTGGCGGCGACGATCTCGATGCCCTCGTCGGTGCGCCGGTTGGACAGGATCACCGCATCCGGGCCATGCTCGTCGCGGACCATGCGGAACGCGGTGCGCATGTCGGGCGCTACGAAGCGTTTGATTTTCATGCGGGCACCTTCGGAGCGGGACTCGGGATTGGGGACTGGGGACCGGGCAGCTTGGAGGTCACCCCTTGCGATGCCGTTTGGACGTGGATGTGTTTGCGAGCATTCATTTGTCTATTCCAATTACTGACCGTTGCGTTCCCGGGTCCGGAGTCCCGAGTCCCGGGTCCCGGCTTCAACTAATCGTTCCCACCAACTTCAGCCGCTTGTCCTCCGGAACCTCGCTGTAGGACAGCACCGACAGCGAGGGGACGCTGTGGCGGACCAGCCGGGCCAGCGCGGCGCGGACTTGCGCCGGGACCAGCACCACGGCCGGTTCGTTGCGCGCTTCCTGCTTGCCGACGCACTCGGCCAGGCTCTGGTGCAGTCGCTCGGCCAGGCCGGGTTCCAGCGCGGCGCCGTTGCCCTGGGTAGAGTCTTGCAAGACACGTTCCAATTGCGGTGCTAGGGTGAACACCGGCAGTTCCGGCGCCATCCCGGCGATTTCCTGGACGATGAAGCGGCCCAGCGCATTGCGCACCGCGGCGGTGAGCGCGCCGGGTTCCTGACTCTGCGGGGCGTGCTCGACCAGCGCCTCGACGATCTTGCGCAGCTGCCGTACCGGGATCTTTTCGATCAGCAGGTTCTGCAGCACGCGCACCACCACCGACAGCGGCAGCGCCTTGGGGGTGAGGTCCTCGACCAGCTTCGGGGCGCTCTTGGCCAGCGTGGCCAGCAGCTGCTGCACCTCCTCGTGGCCGAGCAGTTCCGGGGCGTGTTCGCGGATCAGGTGCGACAGGTGGGTGGCGATCACCGTGGCCGGGTCGACCACGGTGTAGCCCATGGTCTCGGCCTGGGCGCGCTGGTGCGGCTGGATCCAGATCGCGTCCAGGCCGAACGCGGGGTCCTTGCCGGCGATGCCGTCGATCCTGCCCAGCGCGCCGCCCGGGTCCAGCGCCAGTTCGCGGTCGGGATGGATATCGGCGGTGGCCACCGGCACCCCGTGCACCAGCAGGCGGTAGGCGTTGGCCGGCAGTTCCAGGTTGTCGCGGATGTGCACCGGCGGGATCAGGAAGCCGATGTCCTGGGTCAGCTTGCGCCGCACACCCTTGATCCGCGCCATCAGTTCGCCGCCCTGGGCCTTGTCCACCAGCGGGATCAGCCGGTAGCCGACCTCCAGGCCCAGCGGATCGATCGGGCGCAGTTCGTCCCAGCCCAGTTCGGCGTTGGCCTGCGCGCCGGCGGCCGCCGCCTGCTGCACCGGATCGGGCTTGACCTCTTCCGGCAGCAGGCTGCGCTTCCACATCTTCCAGGCCAGCAGGCCCAGGACCAGCGCCAGCGTCAAGAAAGCGACGTTGGGCATGCCCGGGACCAGGCCGACCAGGCCCAGGATCGCCGCGGCCACCGCCAGCGCTTTGTGCTGGCCGAACACCTGGCCCATCATGGAGGCGCCCATGTCCTGCGAGCGCGAGGCGCGGGTGACCAGCATCGCCACCGCCGAGGACACCAGCAGCGCCGGCAGCTGCGCCACCAGGCCGTCGCCGATCGACAGCAGGGTATAGGTGGACGCGGCCTGGGCGACCGGCATGCCGTGCTGCAGCACGCCCACCGCCATGCCGCCGATCAGGTTAATGAACAGGATCAGGATGCCGGCGATGGCGTCGCCGCGGATGAACTTGCTGGCGCCGTCCATCGAGCCGTAGAAGTCCGCTTCCTCGCGGACCTCCTCGCGCCGGGCCTTGGCCTCCTCGCGGGTCAGCAGGCCGGCGTTGAGGTCGGCGTCGATCGCCATCTGCTTGCCGGGCATGGCGTCGAGGATGAAGCGCGCGGTCACTTCCGACACGCGCCCGGCGCCCTTGGTGATGACCACGAAGTTGATGATGGTCAGGATCGCGAACACCACGATGCCGACCGCATAGTTGCCGCCGATCACGAACTGGCCGAACGCCTCGATCACCTTGCCGGCGGCGCCGTGGCCGTCCTGGCCGTTGATCAGGATCACGCGGGTGGAGGCCACGTTCAGCGCCAGGCGCAGCATCGTGGTCATCAGCAGCACGATCGGGAAGATGCTGAACTCCAGCGGCCGCTTCACGTAGACCACCGCCAGCAGCACCATCAGCGAGATGGCGATGTTGAAGGTGAACAGGGCGTCCAGCACCGGCGCGGCCAGCGGCACCACCACCATCGCCAGCATCGCCATCACGATCAGCGGCGCGCCCAGGCCGTGCTTGATCATGTCCATCATCTTGCGCGTATTCATCTGCGCGGCCGGCTGGCTCATGGCGCGCTCCCCGGGGCGAATTCATCGACCTCCAGCGGCGGCGGCGGCATCGGCCCGCTGCGCCAGGCGCGTAGCTGGTACACGTAGGAGAGGATCTGCGCCACCGCCGAATACAGTCTCACGGGAATTTCCTTGCCGAGTTGCCCTTCCCGATACAAGGCGCGTGCCAAAGGCGGCGCGGACACCACTGCGACGCGGTGCTGCTCGCCGATCTCGCGGATGCGGAAGGCCAGTTCGTCCACGCCCTTGGCGACCACGGTCGGCGCGCGCATGCGCCCGCCCTCGTACTTCAGCGCCACCGCATAGTGGGTGGGGTTGACCACCACCACGTCGGCGCCGGGCACCGCCTCCATCATCCGCCGCTGCGACAGCTGCATCTGCATCTGCCGGATGCGGCCCTTGACCTCCGGGCTGCCCTCGCTTTCCTTCATCTCCCGGCGCACTTCGTCGCGGGTCATCTTCAGTTTGCGGGTGTAGTTCCACTTCTGGTACGGCGCATCGATCGCGGCCAGCAGCGCCAACGCGCCGGCGGTGTACAGCAGCAGGCGCAGGGTGAAGCCCAGGCCGTGGCCGATCGCCTGCTCCAGCGGCTGCAGCAGCAGGCCGCGCAGGCCGTCCAGGCCGCCCCAGATGCACAGGCCGGCGGCAGCGCCGACGAAGCACATGCGCAGCATCGACTTGAACAGCTCGGCCACGCTTTCCGCGCCGTACAGGCGGGTCAGCCCGGTCATCGGATTGAGCCGATCAAGCTTGGGCAGCAGCGCGGCCCCGGAGAAGCGCAGGCTGCCCATCAGCAGTGGCGCGACGAAGCCGGCGGCCAGGCAGATGCCCACCAGCGGCAGCGCCACCCACAGCAGCCCCAGCAGCAGATCGCCGAAGTGGCCGAACAGGGCGCCCGGGTTGTCGTGCAGGCCCGGATCGGGGCGCAGCGCGTCCTTCATCCACGCCACCGCGCCGGCCGCCAGCGAGCCGGACATCCCCATCAGCGCGAAGATGCCGGCGCTGAACACCGCCGCCGTCGCCAATTCGCGCGAGTGCGGGATGTTGCCCTGCTCGCGGGCCTCGCGCAGGCGTTTTTCGGTAGGTTGTTCGGTGCGTTCGCCGCCGTCTTCGTTTTCGGACATGGCAGTAGTGGGCAAGGCCGGGCAGGGGATTCGACCAGCCTCTTGCAAGGACCGTTCCGTTGCGCGGGCGACCGGCGCCGCGTGCGCAGGCAGGCCGCGACGGGGTGAATAACCGGACCTCCACGCCGATCCTCGCCAGCGACGAGAAGGCGCGCGAGTTGAACTCTCTCGCCACCAACGCCGCGACCGCACTGGCGCTGAAGGCCGCGCCGCACCCCGACGATCCCTTCCGACTCCCCGCCAAGGCCAGCGACCGCCCCAGCCTGAGTCGCGCCGACTGGACCCGCGATGCCGCCGACGGCCAGTGGCATCGCCAGGTCAAGACCGGCGTGTCCGGGGAAAACAACCGCGGCCTCTACGAACAGCAGACCGCATCGCCAGCGCGTGCGGCCGACCTGGACGCGCAGGCCGCGGCCGTCGTTGCGCGCAACCTCGCCAACGGCTTCAGAACGTCCGCCATGCGGCCGTTGAACCGCTCGATCATGCTGTTGGTTCTCGGGGTCCTGGGTTGGGTCAGCCGGTGCTCTATGCCCAGTTCCTGGCACAGTCGGTCGAACTCATGGTGGCCACTGGGTTCGCGTTCCTTGCTGGCAAACAGGCGATCCGTGAACTCCTTGCCGTTGTCGGTCAGCCTCTTGCTGATCTTGATCGGGCAGGCCTTGTGCAAGGCTCTCCGGAAGGCCTGTGCACTGGTGGTTGTCTTGTTGGCCTCGAGTTGTGCGAACACCCCTCGTGTGGCCCGGTCGATGGCCACGAACAGGTAGCGTCGGCTGCTTTCATCCTGTATCTGCGGCAGGTACTTCTACGTCCACGTGCACATCGCCCGGCTCGTAGCTCTTGAATGTCCTGGGGGCCACCGCAGGCTCCTGGGGTTTGAGGGCGTTAAGGTTGCCCGCCCCAGGGCGGCGCAGGCGCCGGTCCAGGCCCGAGTGGGAGACATGCGGGCAAATGAACTGGCGCGTGACCGCCAGCAGGTCATCCAGAGGCAACGGCAGGGTGCCTCGCAGATGAAGGACCATGGTCTCCTGGGCCGGTGTGAGCACGGTCTGCAGGCGATGGGCGTGCGAGAACGGTCCCCAAAGACCTCGCCTTCTTCCACTTGTAGACCGTCTGCTCGGTGATGCTAACGCGTTGGGCCAGCACGCTGGCGGTCTCGTTGCTGGCCGCGATCTCGGCACGCACAGCGGGCGTGGTGCGGGCGTTCTTGTGAAGGGCTATCAGCATGGCATCGCTTTCCGGATCGATCGCAAGGACTCTATCCACTCCTGCAAAACGGATCTGGCCATGAAAAGTGGATAGCGCTTAGCGTCCATACAATCATCAGGGATGCGACACGTTCAAAGATGCACTGGATTGCAATGTGGATTCATACACGAGACTCCGGCAACTGTCGGAGAAATTCTTCGACTGGGACGAGCGTAGCTGTCGGGTCTTCTTCGTGAGGCAAGTGTCCAAGACCGGGAAGGATGGCCAAACGGCTTCCGCGAATGTCGGCATGAAAACGCTCAGCCTCGCCCCGCGTCACCGTCGTATCTCGATCACCCCACAGGATAAGCGTGGGCGCTGTGATCTCTCGAATGCGGGAGGAATCATCCGGCACAGGCGCCTGCAACAGCGTTTGCCGGAGCGCGCGGCGAACACCTGCGCGACGACTGATGTCAAGGTTCCAGGCGATGGTTTCCGGGCGAAGCCTTTGCGGATCGCCATAGACCGCCCTCAGCCCGGCGACCGCCACGGCGCGAGGCATGAACACTTGCATTAGAGCTGATCCTGCCTCCGATTGTGCGATCCGCAATGCAAGTGGGAGCGGTGTTGTGCGCGAGTAGCCAGCGGCATCGACCAAAATGAGGCCCGCGACCCGGTCAGGCGACCGAAGCGCGACATGCCAGGCAACCCTCCCACCTGACGAGTTGCCGGCCAGGATGAACCTGTGGACGCCCAACTTGTCGAGAAGATCAAGGGTGATTTTGGCGGCACGATCCATATGATAGTCGCCGGTCGGATCGGGTCCCGTCAGTCCGAAACCTGGCCTGTCAAAGCGGATGACGCGTCGAGTCTGCTTCATTCCGTCCGCCCAGCCGTCCCAGCTCAGCAGGCTCGAGCCGGTTCCGTGCAGGAGCACGATCGGCAGGTCTGATTTCGGACCTTCATCGCGCACGTGAATGTCCATACCGTCGATGGTCGGGAAGTACGATGGTGGCTTCGCCCAGCGCGCTTTGACCTGATCAAGCGGAAGATCAGGTGCATAGCCCCAAAGGAAGACCACCCCCAGAATGCCCATGAGTATCAAGACACATGCCGCAGCCAAGCTCCATCCAAAACTCATCGACAAGCTCCAATCCAGATTGTGGTATCCAATAGAGACAGAGGCTACAATGGAAACCCATTGGGGACAAGAAGGCACTTTTACGGAAGTTGGTTACTTCCACGCAACTTGTGAATGTCGAGATTCCACGAACGGTCCAATGGCGCGTAGACAGTCATGGATGATTCCAGGTGCCATTGAGGCGGCTGGGCGTGAAGGAGGATCGGTACGAAATGTCGGAAGAGGCTTGCGACAGTGGCGTGCGTTGAAGTCGGATGGTTTGACTGCTTGAACCTGCGCAACTGAGGTTAAACGGATCCATAAGGAGCATAGTGCAATGAAAGTCGGACGCTTTTCAGTTCCAGAGGGTGCGTGCAGGGAGACAGCGGGCGTGCTCGAACGGATAGGCGATAAGTGGTCGGTCCTGATCATCGTGTCGCTTAAGGATGGTCCGCTGCGATTCACGCAGATCAAGCGGCTGATCGACTCGGTTTCCCAGAAAATGCTGACCTCGACGCTCAGAGGACTGGAGCGAGATGGATTCATCACTCGTACCGTCACGCCGACGATTCCGCCACGCGTTGACTATGAACTGACCTCGCTCGGCCGTGATCTACTGATTCCGCTTGATGCCCTAGCCACATTTGCGATGAAGCGGCGCAAGGACGTAGAAAAGGCCCGAGCGAAGTTCGATGCGGCCGTCGAGTAATAGTCGCCCACTCGAACGCATGGCCCAGTCAGTCTCTTCAAAGTGACCTGCACACGTTGAAGCTGTACAGCGTGCCGCCGACCGTGACCGACTTCTCTCGGCGTCCCTTGCGCAGTGGCCCGGTGTTTTGCAGCAGGCCCGAATAGGCGAACATCAGATAGTTGTGCTGCGCCTGCTCTTCCGACTGATCGAGGTGTCCATGCGCCATCAGGTAGGCCGGGGACGCTGCCAGGATGCGCGGGTTGCCGGGCACGCGCTGCGCCACCACTCGAAAGTGGGCCGGCCGACGTCCCCCTATTTAGAGTAGCAGGCTGATTTGGAATCCAATCCCTCAGACCAAGGAGATTGGACGTGAAGAAGCGTTTCAGCGAAGAACAGATCATCGGCTTCCTGCGCGAGGCTGAGACCGGCGTGGCGGTCAAAGACTTGTGCCGGCGGCACGGCTTCAGCGAGGCGTCGTACTAGGGCCTGTTAACACATCCGAAGCCCATCAACGACCAGGACGAAGCTGAGGAATCCAAGGAACATGGCATCCAGCTTCTCGAAGCGCGAGAAAATCCGGCGGTAGCCTTTCAGGCGACGGAACAGTCTCTCCACTTCGTTGCGCCGCTTGTACATCTCCCGGTTGTATTCCCAAGGCTCGACCCGATTGGATTTCGGCGGGACCACCGGCACGAAGCCAAGATCGAGCGCCAACTGGCGGGTTTGGTTGCCTTCGTAGGCACGGTCCATCAACAAATGAATCGGCCGCTCCACTGGCCCCAGGTGTTCAAGCAACGTGCGGCCTGCAGGTGCGTCATGCACGTTACCAGGCGTCAATCCAAAGGTGATGGCTGTTCGAGCATCTGCGGCAACCATATGAATCTTGGTATTCCATCCACCGCGGGACTTGCCGACGGCCTGCGGACCGTTTTTTTTAATGCGCCCGTGCCATCGGGATGCACCTTGATGCTGGTGGAGTCCAGCGAGATTGCTTCGATTTTGATGCGCACGATCTGGGACTTCTGCAATTGGACCAACATCCGGTCCAGCACACCCGCCTTGGCCCAGCGGTTCATGCGTGTGTACACCGTGTGCCAGTTGCCAAAGCGCTTGGGCAGGCCGCGCCATTTGCAGCCATGCTCGGCAACGTAAAGGATGGCGTTGACCACTTGCAGGTTGGTCATGCTGACATTGCCGCGCTGTGCCGGCAGGCAGTGTTCGATTAGGGAAAATTGTGCTGGCGTGATCTCCATGCCCGATAGTTTAAACGCTCGGGCCATTAGTGTTAACAGGCCCTAGTCGCCAGGGTGAAGCGCTGGTGCTTGTGCATTTCGGCACCGCGATCCCAGGTCAGGGAACCTTTCAGCTGAGCAGGTAACCGCCGGATATGCTTGGCGACCGCGTCCACCACGGTGGCACTGTCGCGCGAAGGAAGCTTGATCAACATCACAAAGCGCGATTGCCGCTCCACGAGCGTGGCGATTTGCGTGTTCACCGTGCCCATCAGCAGGTCGCCTTCCCAGTGCCCAGGTACCGCGCGGTCGTCCACCTCGGCCGGACGCTGGCTGATCGGCAGGGCATCTATCATCAGGTTGCGGGCGCCCTTGCGGCTCTTCCCGTGGCGTCCCTGCGCGGTCGGATAACGCACCAGTCGACGCGTGCGCAACTGGGCCAAGAGCTGCTTCTTGAGCACCCCGCGACTCTGAACGAACAGGCTTCGATAGATGGTTTCGTGCGACACCGGCATACTGTCGTTGTTTGGATAACGGCGGACAAGCCATCCGCTGATCTGCTGCGGCGCCCAGCGACGGGCCAGCTTGCTGGCCACCAGGCGGCGAAGCACCCCGCAGCGGGCAAGCAGGCAGGCTTTGGGCCGTTTGGCTTGCGACCAGGCGCGCTCGTCGGCGTGTGTCGCGCGGTAGATCTCACAGCCTGCGTTGCGCTCGATCTCCCGACTGATGGTCGAGACCGCCCGGCCCAAGGCCTGAGCGATCTGGCGCAGGGAACGGCCTTGGCACAGGCCGCGCGAGATCTCCTCGCGCTCAGCCAGCTGGAGTGCTCGTGCCGCTCGTTTGCACGGTCGCGGCGCAAACCCACCGCGCTGCCGAAGGACGTACCGAACCAACGCTTCATCCCGCTCAAGCACCTTGGCGATAACACTCGGCGGCTCGCCCGCCTGCCAGCGCGTCCATAGCTGTTCACGGTCCGCTGCCGACAAATGGCGCCAAACCCTGACTGTTCTGCTCATGATGTCCACCTCCGTCCTGATCAGACTACGGTGTTGCATCGATCGGTTGAGACCACCTTGGCGGGTGCAACAGATAGCCGCATTCCTACCGCATGCAGCACAGCTAGCAAGGTCTTGAGCGTTGGATTGCCTGTCGGCGACAGCGCCCGATAGAGAGCTTCGCGGGTGATGCCTGCTTCCTGGGCGACCGTCGCCAGTCCGCCGTAGGCCTCGGCCACGTCGCGTAGCGCGAGCAGGCCGACCGCGCGATGCTCTGGGTTGTCGAGTTCTTCCAGCGCGGATTTCAGGTACTCGACCGCAAAGCCTTGATCGGCACGAAGTTCGGCAATGGTGGCCTCGCTATGGGAGACCGAGGCGGCATGTTTGCGATTGCTCATGTATTTCTCCGTTTCCAGTCCAGCCAGTATTCCTTGGCCCGTTGGATGTCCGCGTCCTGCGAGCGCTTGTCGCCGCCACACAGCAAGATGACCAGCGCCGCCCCGTGCCGACCGAGGTACACGCGATAGCCGGGGCCGATGTCCTCGCGCAGTTCCAGGACACCTTCGCCGACCGCCTTGATGTCGCCAAAGATCCCCAGAGACACCCGCCGGAAACGGATTTCCAGCTTGGCCCGCGCCCGCGCATCCCGCAGATCGGCCAACCAGTCGGCAAGCGGCACCACTCCGTCCGCACGTTGGTATCGCCGGACCTCAATCATGGCCTGGCCTCCATTGTAACTTATAAATCACAGGCATCAAGGTGGCCACCTTCATGACGCAAGCTCGGCCGGCGCATCGGTCGCACGCTTGCTGCTGGGCGGGACTGAGCGCGTGCCGCCCTTACGATGCCGATACGGCTTGTAGACCGCGGCCGGGCTCTTGGGCTCCTGTGTCACCGGAGCTGGAGGCGAAACGTCGATGGCTGGCGACGGCCGGGTTTCGATCAAAGCCTTGCGCCGGCTCGCCACCAGCTCAGTAGCTGCGCGAACGGGATCGTCCTCGGTGTGCACGTACCGCATGAACATCGTGACCGTTTTGTGCGCGGTCAACGCCATGCCAACTTTCACGGGGACACCTGAGTTAGCGATGTCCGTCGTAGCACGGTGGCGGATGCCGTGCGTTCCGACGTGGGGAACGCCAGCACGATTGAGGATGCGCCGCCACGCTTGGTAGTAGGAATTAACGGTCAGCGACTTCTTGTGGTCGAAGATCGATGGACAGACGAAGGAGGAGTTCTCGTAGCGCGCTGCGGTTGACAACAGCCGGTGCGCCTCCTCGCTCATGGGCTTGGACATGTCACCCGTTTTGCTATCCGGCCAGACCACGCGCTTGTTGGGCAGGTCGATCCAGGCCCATTCCAGAAGCAGGATCTCCGACATGCGGGCAGCGAACTCGAACTGCAGCCGAATCGCCAGCGTCAGCGTTGGATGTTCCAGCGCCTCTGCGTCAGCTTTTTCAAGATAGGTAAACAACCTTGCCATCTCCGCGTCAGTGATCAGGCGCGTCTTGCCTTTTTCAGGGTACTTTGGAACGTGCCGGCAGGGATTGGAGCCATCGGGCCGGTAGCCCCACAGTTCGGCGAGGTTGAACATCTTGCGAATGCAACCGAGTACCCGATTGGCCTGGATCGGGGATTCTTCCTTGCGCTTCATCAGCGCAGTCACGTCCAGGCGGGTAACGTCCGCCACCTTCATGTTGCCGAAGGCCGGGATGATCGAGCGGTCGATTTGATGCTGGTAGGAACGTTGAGTGCTCGGCTTGTTGCGGGTCTTGGAGTAGTCCTCCATGAACCGGGTGCACAGTTCAGCAACGGTCGGTGCCTTGCGCGCTTCCGCTTTCTGGCCGCCGGGGTCGCCACCTCGGCGGACTTCAGCGAGCCAGTTCTGCGCGAGCGTGCGGGCTTGCTCGACTGTCAACTCGCCGAACAGCCCGAGCGACGGCTTGCGGCGCTCGCCAGCGTTGGTGCGATACTGCACCATGAATACCTTCCGGCCTTTCGGGGTTACTTTGCACAGGAAGCCCGGAACCAGTGTGTCGCGCAGTTCCACGTCAGTGGATTGAGGCTGTGCCGCATCGACCACCGTTTTCGTCAATTTGATCTTGGCCATGATTTCTCCTTGGAATGACCCGATTTCCAGGAGCCAGGCAGGAGCCAAGCGAAAGAGAACCGGGTCGATCTGCATCAAGCGCCCGGGTATCATCAACACTAGATGCCCCTATGAAAACGCGCCTCAGGGGGCTTGATCCAAGCCTGGAGTGCCTCGGCGCAGTGTCGATTCTTCGGCTTAAAATCCGCCGGGGGCGACCCCATGCCGGTTCGATTCCGGCTCCGGGCACCAGCATCGCCGCGCCGCCTGCCGCTGCTTGCCGCGCCGCGCCGCGCGTCGTGGCGCCGTACCGATGGCGTGCCAGCGCCAGAAAACGTCCCTCGTCTTTGCGCGCCGGCGGCGTGGCCGCGCGGCGCGCGGATGAACCTGGGTTGCGCACGCGCCGGCTACGGAAAGGAGTGCGAAAGACAGCCCGCCTAGGCTCTGCCCCGACCAGCCCCGGAGAGCATGCCTTGCGCGCCCAGTGGAAGATTCTTTGCGATTTCGACGGTACCGTGTCGCTGCAGGACGTGACCGATACCTTGCTTGAACGGCTTGGCCGGCCCGGCTGGCGTGCGCTGGAAGACGACTGGGTGGCCGGGCGCATCGGCGCGCGTGCCTGCATGCACGGGCAGGTGGCGCTGCTCGACGACGACGTGGACGCATTGCATCGCGTGCTCGACGAGGTTCGCATCGATCCCGCGTTCGTGCGCTTCGTTGATCTGGCGCGCGATCTGGGCATGCCGCTGAGCATCGTCAGCGATGGGCTGGACTATCCGATCGCGCGGATCCTGGGGCGGCATGGCCTGCCGCAGTTGCCGATCATCGCCAATCGGCTGCTGCGCACGCCCGAGGGGCAATGGCGCATGGCCTCGCCGCATGCCCAGCCGGACTGTCCCAGCGGCACCTGCAAGTGCGCGGTCATGGCCCAGCACGGGTCTGCGCGATCCACCCTGCTGATCGGCGACGGCCGTTCCGATTTCTGCCTGGCCGGCCGTGCCGACCTGGTGTTCGCCAAGGACGGCCTGCTGCGCCACTGCCGCGCCAACGGCATCGCGCATCGCGCGATCGGCGATTTCGAAGACGCCATCGCCTTGCTGCACGCACTCGCCGCGCCAGTCGCGGCGGCCACGCGCGTGCCACTTCCCATTGCCCAACGAGCCTGACTCCCATGAACCGGAATGTTCCGCTTTCCACGGCGTTCGCGCCGCTCCACGACGATCTCGACGCCGCCGCGCACGCCAGCCTGCAGCCGGCGGCGCCCGACCCGGGCGCGGCCTACTCGCGTGCGCTGAGCGATGCGCAGCTGCTGGCCGAGGAGGCCGAATACTGTTCGTTCGGCGACACCGTGCACTACAGCGAACCGCCGCGGATCTTCGCGCACTGCGACGGCAGCTACCTGTACGACACCGAGCAGGTGCCGTATCTGGATTTGCAGATGTGGTATTCGGCGGTCAACTTCGGCTATGCCAATCCGCGTCTGAACGGGGCGTTGAAGCGGCAGATCGACAGCCTGCCGCAGGTGGCCAGCCAGTACCTGCATCCGACCAAGATCGAACTGGCCAAGACCATCGCCCAGGACGCGCAACGCAAGTGGGGGCGCAAGGGCCGGGTGCATTTCAACGTCGGCGGCGCGCAGTCGGTGGAGGATTCGCTGAAGCTGGTGCGTAACGCCAGCGCCGGCAAGAGCCTGGTGTTCGCGTTCGAGGGCGGCTACCACGGCCGCACCCTGGGCGCCTCGGCGATCACCTCCTCGTACCGCTACCGGCGCCGCTTCGGCCATTTCGACCGCGCCCAGTTCATCGAATTCCCGTATCACTTCCGCGGCCCCAAGGGCATCTCCAAGGAGGAATACGGCGAGCAATGCGTGGCCAGGTTCGCACGCCTGTTCGAGACCGAGTACAACGGCGTGTGGGACCCCAAGGCCGGGCAGTGCGAGTACGCGGCGTTCTACGTCGAGCCGATCCAGGGCACCGGCGGCTACGTGATCCCGCCGCCGAACTTCTTCACCGGGCTGAAGAAGGTGCTGGACCAGTACGGCATCCTGCTGGTGGTGGACGAGATCCAGATGGGCTTCTTCCGCACCGGCAAGCTGTGGGCGATCGAGCATTTCGGGGTGACGCCGGACGTGCTGGTGTTCGGCAAGGCGCTGACCAACGGCCTCAACCCGCTGGCCGGGATCTGGGCGCGCGAGGAGCTGATCAACCCGACCGTGTTCCCGCCGGGTTCGACCCATTCCACCTTCGCCTCCAATCCGCTCGGCACCGCGGTGGGGCTGGAGACGATGCGCATGCTGGCCGAGGCCGACTACGAAACGATGGTCATGGCCAAGGGGGCGCACTTCCTCGACGGCCTGCGCGCCCTGCAAAAGCGCCATCCGGAAATCGGCGACGTCGACGGCCTGGGTCTGGCGCTGCGCGCGGAGATCTGCCAGGCGGACGGCTTCACTCCGAACCGCAAGCTGCTCGACACGATGGTGGACATGGGCCTGGAAGGCGAGCTGCGCCACAACGGCAAGCGCATCGGCCTGGTGCTGGACGTGGGCGGCTACTACAAGAACGTGATCACGTTGGCGCCGTCGCTGCACATCAGCCACGAGGAGATCGATCTGGCGCTGTCGCTGCTGGACCAGTTGCTGACCCGCGCCAAGCGGGTGGCATGAGATGACGGGGGACAGCGCGTCGGCGCCGCGTTGCCTCCCGTCGTCCGCGGCGGCGGAGGCTTCAGCGCGGCGCGCGCAGCGCGAGCACCGCGTTGAGGCCGCCGAACGCGAAGGAATTGCTCAGCACCGCGCGGACCGGCCGCGCGCGGGCCTGGCCCGGGACGTAGTCCAGGTCGCAGTCCGGGTCCGGGTCGAGGAAGTTGGCGGTCGGCGGCACCAACTGCTCGCGCAGCGCGCCGATCGCGGCCACCAGTTCCAGCGCGCCGGCGGCGCCGAGCGCGTGGCCGTGCACGGCCTTGGTCGAACTCACCGCCAGCGCGTCGGCATGGCCGCCGAACACCTGGCGCAGCGCCTGCGTCTCGCAGCGGTCGTTGGCCTGGGTGCCGGTGCCGTGGGCGTTGACGTAGTCGATCTGCTGCGGCTCCAGGCCGGCATCGTGCAGGGCCAGGCGCATCGCCGCGGCGGCGCCGTCGACGCTGGGCGCGACGATGTCGTGCGCATCGGCGCCCAGGCCGACGCCGGCCAGTTCGGCCAGCGGCACCGCGCCGCGCGCGGCGGCATGCGCGGCGCTTTCGAGCACGAACACGCCGGCGCCTTCGCCCAGCACCAGGCCGCTGCGCTGCGCGCAGAACGGCCGGCAGGTGTCGTCGCTGACCACGCGCATCGCTTCCCAGGCGCGGATCAGCGACAGGCTCAGACAGGCCTCGCTGCCGCCGCTGAGGGCGACGTCGGCCAGGCCATGGCGGATCAGCAGCGCCGCCTGCGCCAGCGCGTGGTTGGCCGAGGCACACGCGCTGGAGACGGCGAAGGCCGGGCCGCGCAGGCCGAAGGCGATGCTGATCTGGCTGACCGGGGCGTTGTTCATGCTGCGCACGATGGTCAGCGGGTGCAGGCGCTCGGCCTGCTCGCGGTACAGCCGCCGCGACTGTTCGTCGCGGCTGAGTTCGGCGCCGACGCCGGTGCCGAGCACCACCGCGCCGCGTGCGGCGCCTGCGCCGCGCAGGTCCAGTCCGGATTGAGCCACGGCCTCGTAGGCCGCGACCAGCGCCATCTGGGTCATGCGGTCGAGCTGGCCGGGCGCGATGCCGCCCAGCTGCGCCGCCTGCGGCGCGAAGCCCGGCACCGCGGCGGCCAGGCGCATCTTCAGCGTGGCCTGCGGATCGGGCGAGGCCAGCGCGGCGATGCCGCTACGGCCCTCGCACATGCCGCGCCACAGGGCATCGGCACCCAGGCCGAGCGCGCTGACCGCGCCCATCCCGGTGACGACGACGCGATGTCCCTGCGCCGAGCGGTCCATGGCGGCTCAGTGCGCCGCGGCCAGCGGAGCGGCGGCGGCCTTGGCGGCCAGCGCCTGTTGCACCGCTTCGGTCAGCTTGCCCAGCGAGCCGTCGTCCAGGTTCGGATCGCGCTGCGGGAAGGTGATGTCGAAGTGCTCCTCGATGTCGAACAGGATTTCGATCGCCTCGAGCGAATCCAGGCCCAGGTCCTGCAGTTTGGTGTCCGGGGTCAGGCCGGCGGGATCGATCTCGCCGTGCTTGGCGACGATGCTGTGGATCTGTGTCTCGATAGACGGGGTCATGGCAGTCCTCCGCGAAATGAAAGGCCACCGTGCGGCGAATGCCGCCGGTGGAAGGCATGCCGCGGCCCAAGGCTGCGGCGTCCATCCTCCACGCTAGCCGGCCAATCTTGCAGATGCCTTTCGTAGGCCAACTCGAACCGCAGGCGTTGCAGCAGCAGTTCCTCGCGCACCCGCCGCAGGCCTTCCAGGCGCGTCCCCTGGAGCACGGCGTGCCGGCGTTCGAGGCCGAGTTCGACCTGCTGACCACCGCCGACCCCGCGCTGCGCGCGCGCAGCGCCCGCTGGCCGCTGCAGTGGCTGTGGCGGCGCCTGCTGCGCCCGCGCACCAGCTTCGTCGGCAGCACCGTCAGCGAATACGCCTGGCTGCCGCGCGCGGCCGATCCGGCGCGATTGCCCGGGCAATGGCGGGTGCAGCTGGGGCGCAAGCGTCCGCTGCTGATCGTCAAGGACATCCCGCAGCACTCGCCGCTGCTCGACGCCAGCGACAACGTCTGGGCGCGCGCGTTCCTCGAAGCGTGCGAACGCAGCGGCTACGTGGTACTGCGCGGGCAGGCGCTGGCCTGGGTGCCGATCGATTTCGGCTCCGTCGACGAGTACCTGGCGCGGCTGTCGCGCGCCCGGCGCCGCAACATCCGCCGCAAGCTGCGCTCGCGCGCCGACCTGGAGATCGAGGTGCTGCCGACCGGCGCCGCCTTCGCCGACCCGGCGCTGCGCGCGCACTGCTATGCGCTGTACCTGCAGGTGTACGCGCAGAGCGAGGTGCATTTCGATCTGTTGACCGCGGCGTTCTTCGATGCGCTGCTGACCGATGCCGATTGCGGTGGCCTGGTGTTCACCTATCGTCATCAGGGCCGGCTGATCGGCTGGAACCTGTGCTACGTGCACGACGGGCGGCTGCTGGACAAGTACATCGGCCTGCACTATCCGGATGCGCGCGTGCACAACCTGTACGCGCTGAGCTGGATGCACAACCTGGACTACGCCTGCCGCCATGGCCTGCGCGCCTACGTCGCCGGCTGGACCGACCCGGAAGTGAAAGCGCAGCTCGGCGCCAGCTTCACCTACACCTGGCATGCGGTGTACCTGCGCAATCCGTTGCTGCGCATCGCGCTGCGGCGGTTGCGGCCGCTGTTCGAGGCCGACCAGGTCGGTGCCGCCGCGACCGATGCCGACGTGGCGCAATGAAGACCAATGCGCCCGTCGTGCTGGACCTGGACGCCTCGCTCGGCATCCTGCCGGGCGCGCTGCGCCTGCCGCTGCAGGACTGGCGCGACGGCTTGCGCTTCGCCTGTTCGCTGCGCCGGCTGCGGCGCTTCGGCGCCGCGCTCGACGCCTTGCTGCCGGCCCGGCACGGCAGCGTGCTGCTGGGCAGCGGCGATTTCCACCATCTGAGCCTGCCGCTGATCGCGCGCGTGGCGCAACGCGCGCCCGGGCCGCTGCGGGTGGTGGTGTTCGACAACCATCCGGACAACATGCGGTTCCCGTTCGCGGTGCACTGTGGTTCGTGGGTGTGGCGGGTGGCGGCGCTGCCGCAGGTGGCGCGGGTGGAGGTGGTCGGCATCACCTCGGGCGACGTGGGCGCCGCGCATGCCTGGGAAAACCACCTGCGGCCGCTGTACCGCGGCAAGCTGCGCTACTGGTGCAGCGGCGTGGACGTCGGCTGGGCGCGGCGCCTGGGGCTGGGCCAGGCGGTGCGCGGCTTCGCCTCGAGCATGGAGATGATCGACGCCTTCCTGCAGCACCTGCGGCGCACGCCGATGCCGACCTATCTGTCGCTGGACAAGGACGTGCTGGATCCGGACGAGGTGCGCACCAACTGGGACCAGGGCGAATTGCGGGTGCCGCACCTGCTCACCGCCATCGCCTACCTGCACGGGCAACTGCTCGGCAGCGACATCACCGGCGAGGTGTCGCAGGTGCAGTATCCTCAGTGGTGGAAGCGGCGCCTGGCGGCATTGGATGCGCAGCCGCCGCCGTCGCCGCAATCGCTGATGGAATGGCAGGCGCGGCAGCACGCGGTGAACCTACGGCTGTTGCAGGCGCTGGCCGAGGCTGGGCTGCGGCGATAGCGCTGTCTCAACCTGGCTCTTTGCAGTCGTCCAGATGTTGTGGGAGCGACTTCAGTCGCGACGGGCCTTACTGGTAGGCCTTTGGCAATCGGCGGTCCCAGGTCCGGGATTCGCTGCCACAGTGTCTGCTGCATGCGACTGGACGAAAAGTAAGGCGTGCCAATGTCCTCTTCCTGATCCATGCATGCGCCTTCAGTCCATCGGTTGCGATGGGGCGTATCGGTACAGCGCGTCGCGGCTGAAGTCGCTCCCACAACATTCCGCTGGCTGCAGATATCCGGACCGAGGCGGGCCAGCGCGAGCGTTGCGCTGTCAGTCCGCACCGTCGGCACACACCTGCTGCAGCACCGCCAGGATCGCCTCGAAACCTTTCTCGTGCAGCCACGGGCTGTTGCTGATGCTCAGGCAGCGCGCGGCGAAGTCGCGCGCGTTGGGCATCGGCGCGGCCTCGACGATGCCGCGCAGGTAGGCGTAGTCGGGCAGGGCGTGCACGAACAGCAGGCCGACGCCGAGCCCGCGTGGCCACAGCCGCGCCAGCGCGCGCTCGCGCGCGGCGGCATCCGGCAGCAGCACCAGCAGTGCCGGCCAGCTGCCCTGCGCGCCGGCGCTGTCGGCGATCACCCGCAGCCCTGCGATCGCGGCCAGGCGCGCGCTGCGGCGCCGGCCCTGTTCGCGCAACTGCGCCAGGAACGCCGGCCAGCGTGCGGCGGCACGCACCCCGACCGCTTCGCGCCAGGCACCGACCGCATGCTGCGGGATCGCCGCGTCGAACTGGTCGCCGACCGCACCCACGCGGTCGCCGCGGCGCAGCGCGCGGCGCAGCGGTGCGCCGTAGGCCCAGCGCAGCGCGTGCGGCCGGTACAAGGCGGCGTAGCCGAGCAACTGCACGCTGCGGCGCAGTTCCCAGCGCCAGTCGGGCTGGCCCAGGCGCGCCGCGGTGTCGATCAGGCTGTCCCGCAGCGGCGCATGCCGCGACAGCAGCAGGCCGCCTTCGTACAGGGTCGGGCCCTTGCCCACGGCCAGGCTGCAGAAGCCGATGTCGCCGCCGAGGCCGGCGGCGCTGCCATCGGCATGCACGCCGCCCAGCGCTTGCGCCGCGTCCTCGATCAGCACCGCGCCGCAGGCCGCGGCGGCGTCGCGCAACGGCGCCAGGTCGGTCAGGCGTCCGCCCAGGTGGGTGGCGACGATCGCCAGGGTGTCGTTGCCGCAGCGGTGCGCCAGTTGGGCGGGGTCGGGTTCGATCGAACCGGGCAGCAGATCGCACAGTACCAGCTGCAAACCGCAGTGGGCCACCGCCAGCGCCACCAGCGGGCAGGTGTAGGCGGCCACCAGCACCTGCCGGCGGCGGCTGCCGGCGGCCAGGGTGCGCAGTGCGACCACCAGCGCCGCCGTGCCCGAGCAGGTCAGCAGCGCGTCGGGCAGGCCGAGCTGCGCCGCCAGGCGCCGCCCGTCACGCGGCGGCCACAGGTCGCGCCACTGCAGCGGCAACCCGGCAGTGGGCGGAATCTCAGTGCGCATCGGCCGGCGCGGTGCGTTCGCCGAGCGCGAGGCAGACGATGCCGGCCACGATTAGCGCCGCGCCGAGCGCTTGCAGCACGCTGATGGTTTCGCCGAACCACCATGCCGACAGCAGCAGTATGCTGACCACCTCCAGGTGCGAGGCGGCGAAGGCGGGCCCGATCGGCGCGTGCTCGAGCAGTTTCATCCAGGCGAAGAACGCGCCGACATAGCCCAGCAGCGCGACGTACAGCCAGGGACTGGCGAGTAGGCGCAGCACCCAGGCCCAGTCCGCCTGCGGCGGGAACGCATCCGCACCGCCGAGCTTGAAGCCGAACTGGGCCAGGGTGTCGAAGCCCAGCAGCAGAGCGAAGCCCAGCGCGTAGCGCTGCAGCGGCGGGCGGGTCATGTGCCGAGCCCGACCACGGCCACGCCGGCGCTGACCAGGCAGATCCCGGCCACCTGCATGCGCCCCAGCCGCTCGCCGAACAGCCAGTGCCCGGCGAGCATGATCGCCACGATGTTGATCGAGCCGAGCAGCACGCCGCGGCCCAGCGGCACCAGCGACAGGAACGCGGTCCAGGCGAGGAATTCGAACGCGTAGCAGGCCATGCCCAGCCACAGCCACGGCTGCCGCGCCATGCGCCGCCAGCGCGCCGCGCCGGCCGCCAGCGGGTCGCTGGCGACGTGCTTGAAGGCCAGTTGGCCGACCGTGTCCAGCGCCACCGTCGCCAGCCACACGCCGACCACTGACGCCTGCGGCGACATCATGCGGCCTGGCGCGGCGCGGCTTGCGCGGCGAAGAACTGCGCCAGCCGCGCGCCGAGCACGCGGCGTTCGCGGTCCAGGGTGATCATGTGGTAGCTGTCGTGCAGCAGCAGCAATTCCACCGCTCCGGACACGCCGGCCATCACCAGTTGCGCATTGCGCAGATGCGCGATGTCGTCCTCGGCGGCATGCGCGACCAGGCACGGCGCGGTCACCTTGGCCAGGTTGCGGCGCACCCGGCGCGACAGCAGATGCATCTCGGCCAGCGCGTGCCACGGATTGCCGGGCAGGCCGGCGGCGCTGCTGTCGCCGCCGAGCATCGCGCCGCTGATCTGGGCGCGGATGCGCTCGTCGCGCAGGCCATACGGCGGCGCTTCCATGAACATGCGGCGGCGGCCGATGCCCAGGCGCTTGAACCACGGCAGCAGGAACGTCAGCCGCGCGCGCCGCGGAATGTTCCAGCCGTCGTAGCGGAAGGTGGCGCCGAGCACGCCGACGCCATCGACCCACTGCGGCCGCTCTTCGGCCAATTGCAGCGCCAGCAGCGCGCCCATCGACAGGCCGGCCACGAATAGTTTGTCCACCTGCGGGCGCATCCGCGCCGCCGCCTGCTCGACGCTGGCGGACCAGTCGCGCCAGCCGGTGGCGAGCAGGTCGTCCTCGTTGCCGCAGTGTCCGGCCAGTTGTACGCCGTGCACGCTGAAGCCCTCGCGGTGCAGGCATTTGCCGAGCAGGCGCATTTCGCTGGGGGTGCCGGTCAGGCCGTGGATCAGCAGCACGCCGTGGCGGCCGCCCTGGAAGTGGAATTCGGCGGATTGGATCATCGGTGCGGGCGCGATTTCGCGATCTGGGCAATGCGCGCAGCGTGGCCGCTGCGCGTTTCAGCAGCCTTTCGTCAGCGCGGCGCGGTGCGCAAGCGCACCAGCACGCGCTGGCCCAGACGCAGCGCCGAGGGCTGCTGGAACGCGAGCACACAGGCCACGCTGCGGTCGTTGCCGGCGCTGTCGGCGGCATCGTGCAATTGCGCCGGACCGAACGCCGGCGCCAGCCAGCGCACCACCGCCGTCCCCAGCACGGTCTGCCGGCCGTCGTCGCTGATCACGTCGGCCAGCATGCCGGGTGCGACCGCGGCGGCGTAGCGCTCGTCGAGTTCGGCGCGGACCAGGCGCGGCGCGTCGGGCAGCAGGGTCAGCAGCGGCGTGGCGCCGCCATCGCTGCGCGCGCCCGGCGCCGCGGCCAGTTGCAGCACGCGCCCGTCGACCGGCGCGTACAGCCGATATTGGTCGCGCTGCAGTTCGGCCTGCCGCACCTGCGCGACGGCCAGCGTGGCGTCGCTGCGCGCGGTCTGCAGGGCGTCGTCCAGGGTCTGGCTGGCGTCGCCGGCATCGTCGGCGCTCTGTCCGTCGCCGGCGCCGATGCGTGCCGCCTCGGCCAGCCGCCGCTGGCGCTGCCGCGCGTGCGCCAGCCGTTGCTGCAGTTGCGTCACCCGCGCCGCGGCGGCCTGCGCGCGGGTCCGCGCGATGTCCAGTTCCAGTGCCGCGGCGCGGTCGTCGGCTTCGATCAGCAACGCACCGCGGCGGACCGCGTCGCCCTCGTGCACCGCCACCTGGCGCAGCGCCGCGGCGACCGGCAGGCTCAGCCGCAGCAGGCCGCCTTCCACGTCGATGCGGCCGCGCGCCACGGCCAGGTACGCGGCCGGTGCCGGGTCGGGCGCGGCCACGGGCGCGGGCGGTTGCGTGCACGCCGCCAGCAGCAGGCTCAGCACAGGAGCGGAAACGAACGCTTTCATGGTACGGACTTCCGGGGCAGGGACGAGGGCGGCGGCGCCAGGCGGCGGTCGTCGAGAATGCGGCCGTCCTCCATCGACAGCACGCGGTCGGCATGGCGGATCAGGCGCGGGTCGTGGCTGACGCACAGCACCATGGTGCCGTGCGCGCGCGCGATGCGGTGCAGCAGGTCGATCACGATCTGGCCGTTGCCGGCGTCCAGCGCGCTGGTCGGCTCGTCGGCGAACAGCAGCGCGGGGTGCTTGGCCAGCGCGCGCGCGATCGCCACGCGCTGCTTCTCGCCTCCGGAAAGTTCGGCCGGGCGCAGCTGCTGGCGCTGGGCGATGCCGACCTCGGCCAGCGCCGCTTCGGCGCGCGCGCGCACCTCGGCGGCGGCCAGGCCCATGTATTGCAGCGGCAGCCGCACCTGGTCCAGCGCGCACAGCGCCGGGAACAGGTTGAAGCCCTGGAAGATGAAGCCGGTATGGCGCAGGCGGAAGCGCTCCAGCGCCGCCGCGTCGAGCGCGCCCAGGTCCTCGCCCAGCGCCTGCACCCGGCCGGCATCGGCGCGTTGCAGGCCGCTGAGGATCGACAGCAGCGTGCTCTTGCCGCAGCCCGACGGCCCCGAGATCAGGGTCAGCTCGCCCGGCCATACCTGCAGTGTCAGCTCGCGCAGCACCGGCGTGCGCAGCTTGCCGGACACGAAGCTCTTGCACAGGCCGCTGCCGTGCAGGGTCGCGCCCGTCGCCCACGGCGCGGCGGGGGGGGCGGCCCGGTTCATCGCAGCAGCAGCGCCGGATCGGCGCGGCGCAGTCCGCGCAGCGCGGCCAGCGCCGACAGCAGGGTCAGCAGCATCACCGCGACCACGCACAGCGCCCAGCCGCTGCCGTCGAAGGCCACCGGCACGTCGTGTGCGCGGGCAAGCGCCACCAGTGCGGCGCCGAGCGCGCTGGCGCCGAACAGGCCGAGCGCGCCGACCCAGGCCGCCTGCTCCAGCACCACCCAGCGCAGCGCGCGCATGCTCACGCCCAGCGCATTGAGCGTGGCGTATTCGCGCGCGGCGCCGAGCACCGTGGCCAGCAGGGTCTGGCTGGTGATCGCCACGCCGACCAGCAGCACGATGCCGCCGAGGAACAGCACGCCGGCGCCGGCGCCGGTGTCGAACATCCAGAACAGGATGCTGCGCCGGGCGAAGTCCGCCGCGCTCCACGCCGCGATGCGCGCCGGCACGGCGGCGCCAGGGATGCCGCGGGCCACGGCCTCGGCGTCGGCACCGGGCCGCAGCCGCGCGACCAGGTAGGTCGGCCAGTCCGGGTGCGCCTCGTCGGTGTTCAGGGCGCGCGTGGTCTCCAGCGAGGCCAGCACGTTGACGCCGCCCAGCGCGCGCAGGCCGCGGCCGACCCCGACCACCCGCACCCGGTGGCCGTTGATGCGCGCGCTGCGGCCGATGCGCACGCCGAGCTTGTCCAGTTCGGCGCGATCCACCACCACCGTGTCCGGTTCGCGCAGCGCCGCGCGCAGGGCCGGGCTCAGCAGCCTGGCGAACATCAGGCCGTCGGCGCGGGTGTCGATGCCGGAGACGTAGATCGACACCGCGCCGTTGGCGCCGGGACCGCGCCAGTCGCCGTCGAACCACACGAACGGCTCGACCTGCAGCACCTGCGGATCCAGGTACAGCGACGCCGCGGCATCGGGGTCGATCGGACGGCCCTGGTCCACGCTCTGCGTGCCCGGATAGCCGAGCCACAGGTCGGCGGCCGAGCCGGACACGTAGACGCTGGCACTGCCGAAGATGCCCAGCACCAGCGCGGTCTGCAGCAGCAGCAACAGGCTGGCGAAACCGACCGAGACGACCACCGGCAGGAAGCGGCGCCATTCGTGGCGCAGGGTCTGGCGGGCCAGCGCGACCATCAGGGCGTCGCGCCCGCGGCGCCCGCATCGGTGCCGGCGCCGCGTGGCGCCGCGCTGCCCAGCGCGGTCTGTAGCACGATGTAGTCCAGGTCGCGTTGGCGCTGCGCATCCAGCAGCTCCAGCGCGGCCTGGTCGCGCGCGGCCCGCTGCGTGGCGACCTCCAGATCGTTGCCCAGACCAAGCCGCCGCCGCGCCTGCGCCGCGTCGGCGGCCTGTTGCAACGCCTGCACCGCCTGCTGCTGCGCCAGTTCGCGTCGGCGCTGCTGTTCCAGCGTGGTCAGCGCGTTTTGCACTTCGGCCACCGCCTCCAGCACGCACTGGCGGTAGGCCAGCGTCGCCGCCTCCAGCAGGTCGCCGCGCGCCAGCGCCTGCGCTTGGCGTTGGCCCCAGTCGAACAGCGGGATGTCGATCAACGGCCCCAGCGAGGCGATGCCGTGTGGGGAGGTGCGGCGGTGCGAGATCAGGTTGCTGGACCAGTGGATCGCGCCACCCAGGCCGATGCTGGGATAGCGGTCGGCGCGGGCGATGCCCAGTTCGCCGGCCGCGCTCAGCACCTCGGCCTCGCGCGCGGCGATGTCCGGGCGCCGCCGCAGCAGGTCGGCGGGCACCGCGTCGATCGCGCCGATCTGCAGTCCGAGCTGCGCTGCGCCGCTGTTGGCCGTGGGCGCCACGGCCCAGGCCGGATCCGGTGCGTTGCGGGCCAGCAGCACCGCCAGCCGCTGCGCTGCGTCGGCGCCGGCGCTGCGTGGTTGGTTCAGCGCGGTCTGTGCCTGCCGCTGCGCGGCGTGCGCCTGCGCCGCGGTGGCCGGCGCGGCCAGGCGCAGGCGGACCAGGGCCTGGCTCAGCGTCGCCTGCTGCTGCCGGGCCTGCACGATGCGCTGCAGGACCTGCTCGGCCCGCTGCGCATGGCGCAGTTCGATCCAGTTGCGCGCCACCTCGGCCACGGTGGCGGCGCGCACCTGCTCCAGGCGCGCCTGCGCCGCCTGCAGGTCGCCGCGGGCCAGGCGGCGACTGGCCTCGCCGCGCCCGAACAGGGGCAGTTCCCATTCCGCGTCGAAGCCGGCGACCAGGAACGAGGCGCTGGCGTCGGGGTCGATCGGATCTTCGGTGCGTGCATGCAGCTGCGGCCTCAACGTGGCGTCGGCGACGCCGTCCATGCGCCGCGCCGCGCGCAGCCTGGCCAGCGCCTGGGCGACATCGAGGTCCTCGCGCAGCGCCTGCGCGACCAGCGCATCCAGTTGCGGATCGTGGAAGTCCTGCCACCAGGCGCTGCCGGCCGGCCGCGGCGCCGCCGCGGCCGGCAGCGCGGTCCACTGAGGCGGCAGCGGCTGCGCCAGGTCGGGCAGCGGCGTGCTGACGCAGCCGGCCAGCGCCACGGCGCTCAGCCCTGCAAGGCCGGCCAGCCGGAGTGCGCGGCGCCGGCTCATGCGGGCGGCGGCGCGTTGGCCGGCAGGTCCAGTTCCACGCGCAGGCCGCCCAGCGCCGAGCGCTGGTAGCGCAGGGCGGCGTGGTGGCGTGCGGCGATGCTGGCGACGATCGCCAGGCCCAGGCCGGTGCCGCCCACGGGCGCGTCCGGGGCGCGGAAGAAGCGCTCGCCCAGCCGCGGCAGCAAGGCCTCGTCCAGTCCCGGGCCGGCATCGTCGACCGTCAGCCGCTGGTGTCGCGGCTGCCGGCGCAGGCTCACCGTGACCATGCTGCCGGCGGCATGCTTGAAGGCGTTGTCGAGCAGGTTGTCGAGCAGTTCGCGCAGCGACCAGGCGTCGGCGGCGATCCAGGCCGGGCCGTCGTCATCGTCGTCGTCGTAGCCGAGGTCGACCCCGGCCTGCAGCGCGTCGGGGATGCGCTCGGCCAGCACGTGCGGCAGCCACGCGGCCAGGTCCAGCGGCAGTAGCGGGCGAATGCTCTCGCTCGGCGCCTGCGCGCGGGTCAGCGCCAGCAACTGGGTGGAGCTGCGGATCGCGCGGTCGGTCAGCTGGCGGATGTGTTGCAGCGCCTGCGCGGTGTCCTGCGCACAGGTGCTGGCCTGGGCGCGCTGCACGTGCATGCTCAGCCCGGCCAGCGGCGTGCGCAGTTGGTGCGCGGCGTCGGCGACGAAGCGCTCCTGCAGCGCCATCAGCTGCTTGAGTCGGCCCAGCAGGCCGTCGATGGCCTGGGTCAGCGGCAGCACCTCGATCGGGATGTCCGCGCTGGACACCGGGCTGAGGTCGCGTTGGCTGTCGTCCAGGCGCCGCACCGCCGGTTCCAGCAGGCGCAGGCCCACCTGCACGCCATGCCAGACCAGCGCCAGCAGCGAACAGGTGAGCAGCAGCTCGGTCGGCAGCATCAGCATCAGGATCTCGCGCGCGCGGCGGCGGCGGTCGTCCAGGGTTTCGGCAACCGAGATGGTCAACCGGTCGCCGGCCTCCTGGGCCGACGGCAGCAGCACGCTGGCCACGCGCACCGGGATGCGGGTTGCCATGCGCTCGTCGCGCAGGAACACCCTGCCAAGCTCGTCGGGCTCGGCGTGTGCGGGAATCGTCTGCGCGCTGCGGCTGATCACGCCGTGCTTGCGGCTGCGCACTTCGAAAAAGACGCGCCCTTCGTTGCTGTATTCGATCAGGCGCTGCGCCTGCAACGGCAGCGGTAGGCCGGGGCCGGTGGCGTTGACCGCCTTGGCCAGGCCTAGCGTATCTTCCTTCAGATCCATGTCGTGGACATGGTTGGAGTACTTGAGCATCAGCAGATAGAACAGTGCCGAAATGCTGATCATCAGCAGCAGGGTGGGGATCAGCAGGAACGCCAGTAGGCGTTGGCGCAGGCTGGGATGGGCGGTAGCCAACGCCGCCACTTCGACTGCCGGGGCGGCGCTCACGACGCGAGTTGGCCGGGTGCGTCGGCGCAGGTTTCCTCCAGTAGGTAGCCCAGCCCGCGGATGGTACGGATACCGACGCCGGAGTGCTCCAGCTTGCGGCGCAGGCGATGCATGGAGATGTCCAGGCCGTTGTCGGTGATCTCGTGCTGCCAGTCGCACAGGGACTCGGTCAGCTGGCTGCGGCTGACCACCCGTCCGCTGTTCAGCAGCAGGGTCTCCAGCAGCGCGAACTCGCGCGCGGTCAGATCCAGCGATTCATCCAGCTGCCATACCCGGCGCCCGGCCAGGTTGATCCGCAGTTGGCCCAGGGCCATCTCGGGGACGCCACCGCTGCTGCGCCGGCGCAGCAGGGCGCGAGTGCGGGCCAGGAACTCGGACAGTTCGAACGGCTTGATCAGGTAGTCGTCCGCGCCCTGATCGAGCGCGCGGATGCGGTCTTCCACCCGGTCGCGCGCGGTCACCACCAGTACCGCGATCTCGTCGCGCCGCTCCCGCAACCGCCGTATTATCTGCATGCCGTCACGTCGCGGCAGGCCAAGATCGAGTACCAGCAGGTGGTAGGATTCGCTGCTGAGCGCGAGCTCGGCGGCGACGCCGTCGCCGACCTGGTCCACGGCATGCCCGCACTCGCTGAGCGAGTCCCGCAGCGCAACGGCAATGGACTTATCGTCTTCGGCAACTAGGATTCGCATGGTCTGGATGTTCGCAATGACGATGTTGGAGAATGGTCGTAATCGATGTCAGGCGAAGTCATTCAGGGTTGCATTCGTTTTATGTGACGAATTTCACCGGCGCCGGTTCGGGACGAATTGTGCCAAGTACCGATCAAATTTTCTGCAAGAAAATTCCTGAGTGCGGGCGCGCAAGCATGAAATACACGCTCCAGCGCAATTGGACGAGTCTGGATTCTCATGTGGTTTTGCCTGCATTTGCGCAGTCGCCGACCGACCGGCGGCACGCCTGCCGGCAGCCGCAACGACCTGCCCGTCACTCACGCCGCCCGGGCATGCCACGGCGGCGTTAGGGTGGCCGAATGCTTTGCAGGGGAGCGCCGCTGCGACGCCGACGGCGTGCGTGTCGGCGCCGCATGCGCGCCGCGGCCGCGATGGCGGCGCCTCCGTCCCGTTAGGTCGCCGCCGTTACCTGTGCATGATCCGACCGGACCGTCGGTATCGCTGCCGCCGATCCGGTCGCCCCGTGGCGTGTGCGCCGCCCTCATGCGGCGGCCTGTGCGCATGCGGTCGTCGCCACCAGACCCGGCACGGCGTATCCGGGGACCCGAACCCCCTACAACAACGTCCAGTCCACCCGCATGCCGGCGACCAGCGCATTCGGCAGGTCGCGGGTGCGCGCCGGCTCGTTGAACTGGTCCGGGTGCACGATGTACTGCAGGTTCGGCGCGATACGCAGCTGCGGGCTGACCTGGATGCCGTAGTTCAACTCCATCATGTACTGCGAACTGTGCGGGGTGCCGCTGCCGCCGGCCGCGGCGCGCGCCAGGCGCTGGTCGTGCAGCGCGTCGTCGCTGTAGTGCTGCTGGGTGACGACGAAGGCGATGTTGTCGTGCGCGCGACTGGCGAAGGTGCCGCGCTGGACCAGGCCCAGCTCCAGGAAGTAGTCCTCGATCAGCTGTCCGGAGGTGCCCTTCAGCACCGAACCGAACAGCACCAGCCCGCGCGTGCCGTCGGCGTCGGGACGGGTGACCTGCTGCTCGAAGCGGAAGAACGCGCCGGAACGGCCGTTGCGGCTGGCGTAGTCCAGGCCGCTGCGCCGCGCCGGGTTGCCGTTGCGGTCGTTGAGCGGATCGCGGTAGTCGGAGTTGTCCTGCCAGCCGCCTATTTCGTACAGCGCCGGCAAGCGCGCGCTCGCCGCATCGGTCTTGTAGCCGATCGCGTACGGTACGACCACGCCGGTACTGTCGCGGGTGCTCCAGTTCAGGCCGTGTTCGCCGTCTTCGGCCTGGGTCGGATTGACCTCGTAGACGCCGACATGCACGTACACCTTGGGCGTGACCCAGGCCTTGGCATGCGCGGCCCAGCTGGAGACCGGCCAATAGGTGAAATTGCTGACCTGGAACACGTACTTCGGACTGCCGCAGGCCGCGTTGTTCTGGAAGTAGCCGCACAGCTCCGAGCCGAGGAAATGGATGTTGGCTCCGCTGCGTCCTGCCTCCAGTTCCAGGCGGTCGTCGAACAGCTTCTGCTCCAGGGTGAGGTTGACCAGGCGCGTACCCTGTGCGCCGTAGAGTTCCTGCACCGAGACGCTGTTGCCGACGTCGTTGGTCAGGCTGGTGCCGTGGCGATACACACCGAACATCTTTACCGTGGCGCCGTTCCAGTTGACCAGGCGCTGCAGGTCGACCTCGGTGCCGAACACCAACTGCCCGGCGTAGGCGCTGTCTTTGTCCTTGCCGCCATCCAGCAGAACTGCGCCCTCGCCGGTGTAGCCGAGCTTGAACTTGAACGCGTCACTGGCGTCCTGGGCATGGACCAGCGGCGCGAGGGCGAGCGCCAGAGCGGTGAGCGACAGACGCCAGGGAAGGGAAACGGACATGGCGGTAATTCCTCGATTGGTAGTGAAGTGGATGCACGGCCGCAGGCGTTGGGGGGAGGGGCTATCCGGGGTATTGATGACTACGCGGCCGTCAGGCGCGCGGTTGGTGCTCAGAATCCTCATGCATCACTCGTACATTCCAATTCCTTCGCACCTTTCACGCCGGCCTTAAGGGCCGCTGGCTGTGTTCAGTTGGCCGCTCTTAGTCGATGGCCGGTTTTTTCAGTAAGCGCAGCATCAGCGCGGTCAGCGCGGTGCCCGCCAACAGTGCCACCAGGTACATGCCCAGGTGGGTCACCGCGTTGGGGATCGGGAGCACGAACACGCCGCCGTGGGGCACCTTCAGTTCGGCGCCCATGGCCATCGAGATCGAGCCTGCCAGGGCGGAGCCTAGCATCAACGCGGGGATGGTGCGCAGCGGATCGCGCGCTGCATAAGGAATCGCGCCTTCTGTCACGAAGGCCAGGCCGAGCACGCCGGTGGCGGCGCCGGTACCGCGCTCTTCGCGGGTGAAGCGGTCGCCGAACGCCCAGGTCGCCAGCGCGATGCCCAGCGGCGGGGTCATGCCGGCGACCATCGCCGCAGCCATCGGCGTGTACACCTGGCTGGCGATCAGGCCGGTGGAGAACGCATAGGCGGCCTTGTTGACCGGCCCGCCCATGTCGAAGGCCATCATCGCGCCCAGCAGCAGGCCCAGCAGCACGGCGCTGCTGCCCTGCATGCCGCGCAGCCAGTCGGTGAGCCAGGCCAGCAGCTCGGCGACCGGCTGGCCGACCACGTACAGCATCGCCAGGCCGACCAGCAGGGTGCCCAGCACTGGCAGGATCAGCACCGGCTTGAGGCCTTCCAGCGTGCGCGGGAGCCTGATCGCGCGGTTCAGCGCGGCCACTGCGTAGCCGGCGATGAAGCCGGCGAAGATGCCGCCGATGAAACCGGCGCCCAGGTTGGCCGCGACCATGCCGCCGATCATGCCGGGGGCGATGCCGGGGCGGTCGGCGATGGAGTAGGCGATGTAGCCTGCCAGCGCCGGCACCATCAGGGTGAAGCCGGCCTTGGCGCCGATCTGGAACAGCGACCAGGCCAGGGTGCCCTTGTGCGCGTCGTCGAAGGCGTAGATGCCGCCCAGCGCGAACGCCAGCGCGATCAGCAGGCCGCCGGCGGTGACGAACGGCAGCATGAACGACACGCCGGTCATCAGGTGCTTGTACGGGCCGGCCGAGGTGCCGCGTTCGCGGTTCGCCGGCGCGGCGCCGCTGCCGCTGCCGCTGCCGCTGGCCGCGTGCACGCCGGCTTCGGCCAGCGCCTTGCGCAGCAGCGCCGGGCCATCGTTGATCGCCGGCTTGGTACCGCTCTTGTACAGGCGCTTGCCGCCGAAGCGGGCCAGATCCACTTCACGATCGGCGGCGATCAGCACCAGGTCGGCGTCGGCGATCTCCGCGTCGCTGAGCGTGTCCTGGGCGCCGACCGAGCCCTGGGTCTCGACCCGGATCGCATGGCCCAACATCCCGGCCGCCTGTTGCAGGCCCTCGGCGGCCATGAAGGTGTGGGCGATGCCGGTGGGGCAGGAGGTGACCGCGACGATGCGCTTGGCGCCGGCCGCCTGGCGGACGGTGCCGGTCGCCGGCGCGGCGCCGGCGTTGGCCAGCAGTGGGGCGAGCACGCCGGCGGCGTCGTTCAGCACCGCTTCGAGGCTGGCGCGGGCCGCCGCGACGCCGGCGAAGCGCGCCCCGTCGGCGTCGCCATCGGCATTGCCATCGCCGACCAGCAGCAGCGAGTAACCGCTGCCGGTCGCGGCCAGGTTCAACGGCGCGATCACGCCCTGCGGGGTGCGCACCTCGGCGTGCAGCATGGCGCCGCGCGCGGTGGCCGCATGGCGCAGCGCCGCGGCGGCGAGGACGGCTTCGGTGCTGCGCTCGCCGGCGACGATCACCACGAAGATGGGATTCATGCTTGCTCCCGATGCAGGCAGGGGGACGGCGCGCGGGATCGCGGCGACGGGGGGTTCGAGGTGGGGATCATTGCAGCGACTCGATGCCGACCGCGGCGGCGATGCCGTCGACCTGCGCGCGCGGCAGCCGCCGTGCGCCGCCGCTGCCCAGCGTGGCCACGGCGAAGGCGGTGGCCTGGCGCGCGCAGGTCGCCAGGTCGGCCTCGGCCAGCAGCGCCGCGACCAGGCCGGCGACCATCGCATCGCCGGCGCCGACGCTGCTGCCGCCGGCCAGCTGCGGCGGTCGCGCCAGTACGGCCTGTTCGCCGCACACGAACAGTGCACCGTCGGTGCCCAGCGATACCACCACCAGCGCGATGCCGCGGGCGAGCAGCGCGTGCGCGGCCGCCAGCAGCTCGGCGGTCCCGCGCAGCGGCGCGCCGGCCCAGTCTTCCAGTTCGTGGCGGTTGGGCTTGATCGCGAACGGCAATTGCGCGCGCGGCGCCGCCAGCGCCTCGCGCAGCGGCGCGCCGCTGGTGTCCAGCAGCACCCGCGCGCCGGCGGCGCCGGCCTGCGCCTGCAGCATGCGCCAGCCGTCGTCGGCCAGGCCGGCCGGCAGGCTGCCGGTCAACACCACCGGCAGGCCCGGGCGCAACAGCGCGGCCAGGCGCGCGCCGACCTGCTGCAACGCGGCCGCGCCCAGCGGCAGGCCGGGCAGGTTGATGTCGGTGGTGTCGCCGCTGTCGGCGGCGACCAGCTTGAGGTTGGTGCGGGTGTCGCCGGGCACGCGCAGGCAACGGTCGTCGATGCCGCGCGTGGCGAACAGGGTTTCGAACAGGTGCGCGTTGCCGGCGCCGAGCACGCCGAGCGCGGCAGTGGCGATGCCGGCATCGGCCAGGCAGGCGGCGACGTTGATGCCCTTGCCGCCGGCGATGGCGTGCGCGTTGCGCGCGCGATGCACCTGGCCGGGTTGCAGACGGTCGATCGCCACGGTCAGGTCGATCGCCGGATTCAGGCTCACGCTGACGGCCTGCACGCTCATGCGCCTGCTCCGTCCAGCGCGCGCACGTCGGCTGCGCTCTCGCAGTCCAGCGCCCGCTGCGCCAGCGCCTGCAGCGCGTCCAGGCGGCTGCCGCGCAGGCGTGCCTTCACCACCGGCACGTCGTTGGGGGTCATCGACAGTTCGTGCACGCCCAGGCCGGCCAGCAGCGCGGCGCCGAACGCATCGCCGGCCAGTCCGCCGCACACGCCGACCCAGCGTCCGTGGCGCGCCGCGCCCTCCACGGTGGTGCGGATCAGGCGCAGCACCGCCGGGTGCAGGCTGTCGGCCTCCGCGGCCAGGTCCGGGTTCTGCCGGTCGATCGCCAGCGTGTACTGGGTCAGGTCGTTGGTGCCGATCGAGAAGAAGTCGGCATGCCGCGCCAGCGCGTCGGCCTGGATCGCCGCGGCCGGCACTTCGATCATGATTCCCAGCGGTACTTGGGGCGCGTCCAGCTCCGCGCGCAGGCGCTCGCACGCGGCGCGCAGCGCGAGGATCTCCGCCGCCGAGGTGATCATCGGGAACATGATCGCCAGCTTGGCGCCGTCCTTGGCCGCGCGGTACAGCGCGCGCAACTGCGGTTGCAGCAGGTCGGCGCGGCGCAGCAGCAGGCGCGCGCCGCGCACGCCCAGGAACGGGTTGTCCTCGCGCGGCAGGTTCAGGTGCGCGACCTGCTTGTCGCCGCCGATGTCCAGCGCGCGCACGATCAGCGCGCGTCCGTCCAGCGCCTGGGCCATCGCGATATAGGTCGCGTATTGCTCGTCCTCGCTTGGAATGCTGCCGCGTTCCAGGAACAGGAACTCGGTGCGCATCAGGCCCACGCTCTCGGCGCCCCGCGCCAGCGCCAGCGCCACCTGGTCGGGCAGATTGACGTTGGCGCCGATCTCGATCCGGTGGCCGTCCAGGGTCTGCGCCGGCTGGTTGCGCTGTGCGGCCTCGTGCTCGCGCAACTGGCGCTGTGCTTCGATGTAGGCGCGTGCCGAGGCCAGATCGGCGTGCGAGGGCGCCAGGTACAGGCGGCCAGTGCTGCCGTCGACAATCACGCTGGCGCCGTCCTGCAGTTCCAGCAGGCCCGGCCCGCCGGCGACCAGCGCCGGCAGGCCCAGCGTGCGCGACAGGATCGCGGTATGCGAGGTCGGCCCGCCCAGCGCGGTGGCCAGGCCGAGCACGCGGCGGGTGTCCAGGTGCGCGGTGTCCGACGGCGACAGGTCGCTGGCGAGCAGGATGCAGGGACGGTCCGGCAGGTGGTCCAGGCTGCCACTGGCCAGGCTCGGGTCGATCTGCGCCAGCACCCGGCAGCCGACATCGCGCAGATCGCTGGCGCGCCCGGCCAGCACCGCGTTGCCCAGCGCCGACAGCTTGTTGGCCATGCGCTCGACCGCCTGCTGCCAGGACCAGGCCACGCCGTGGCCCTCGACCATCAGCTGGCAGGCCAGGGTGATCAGGTCGGTGTCGTTGAGTAGTTCGGCCTGGGCGCGGAAGATCGCCGCGTCGCCGGCGCCGAGCCGGCGCCGGGTGTCGTTCTCGATCGCCTGCAATTGCTGGCGTGTGCGCAGCAGCGCGTCGTGCAGCAGCGCGCCGCCGTCGCTGAGCGGCACCGGCGCATCCGCCACCGGGCCGTCGTTGCCGGCCAGCTTGTGCACCACGCCGATCGCCAGGCCGGGGCTGGCGCCGATGCCGAGGATGGCCGGCTGCGCCTGCGGCGGGGTCCAGCCGGCGACCGGCGTGGCCCGGCGCTGTGCCGCGGCCTGCGCGTCGGCGGTTTCCTGCGCGGTCAGGCCGTCGATGACACTGCGCAGCCGCGCCAGCGCGGCGGCGGCGTCCTGGCCTTCGGCCGAGATCGTCACCGTGTCGCCGGCATGCAGGCCCAGTTGCAGCAGCGACACCAGGTTCTTGGCGTCGCCGGTCTGCTCGCCGGCGCGCACCTGGATCCGCGCCGCGAAGCCGCGCGCCGTCTCCACCCAGCGCGTGGCCGGGCGCGCATGCAGGCCGGCGGGGTAGGCGACGGTCCAGTCAAAGCGCTCGCCGAGGTCGGCGACCGCAGCGCCGCTGGCGGTGGCGGTGGCCGGATCCTGGCTCAGCGCGTCGACGATCGCCTGCGGGTCGTCGCTGGCGAACAGCGCGTCCAGCCGCGGCTGGTCCTGGATCAATCGGGTCAGGCGCCGCAACAGGGTGATGTGGGTATCGGACTGCGCGGCGATGGCGACCACCAAGTGCGTGGTCTGGCCGGGATTCCATTCCACCCCGTCGCGCAGCTGCAGCACCGCGATGCCGTCGCGCTGGACCAGGTGGCGGTCGTCGCCGGTGCAGTGCGGGATCGCGACGCCGCGGCCGAGGAAGGTGTTGGCCAGCGCCTCGCGGCGCAGCATGCTGGCCGCGTAGGCCGGCGGCACGCAGCCGGCGGCGACCAGCAGCTGCGCGGCCTGGGCGATGGCATCGGCCTTGTCGCGGGCCTGTGCGTCGACGCGGACCAGTTCGCTGGCGACCAATACGGGGGGATGCGTCTGGGTCACGCGGACATCCTTACGGGGTCTGGGCGGCGAGTGGGCGCAGTGTGGGAACGTTCCCACTGCTGCGTCAATGTGCACTGCACAATTTATCGGTGAAATGCCGGTGCTACTATCGAATCTGGCACTTGGAAGGGAGTAGCAGTGGGAATGTTGAGGGAACGTTGCCAGTGAGTGTCAGCATTCATGACGTGGCCCGGGTGGCAGGGGTCTCGACCTCCACGGTGTCGCGCGCGCTGGGCCAGGGGCCGGTCAGCGGGGAGGTGCGGGTGCGGGTGGAAGCGGCGGTGCGCGAGACCGGTTACCGGCCGAACCTGATGGCGCGGCGGTTGCGCTCGCAGCATTCGGGCATCGTCGGACTGATCGTTGCCGACATCCGCAATCCGTTCTTCACCGCCGCGATCCGCGCGGTCGAGGACGTAGCCTACCGCGCCGGCATGCGCGTGATCCTGTGCAACACCGACGAGGATCCGCAGCGCGAGGCGCTGTACCTGCAACTGATGCAGGAAGAGCGGGTCAGCGGCCTGATCTTCGCGCCGACCCGCACCACCCAGAGCCGGTTGCCCAAGCTGAATTTCGATTATCCGGTGGTGCTGATCGACCGCGCCGGCAAGGCCGGCGCGCACGACAGCGTGGTGCTCGACAACGCCGCGGCGATGGCGGTGCTGATCGAGCACCTCGCCGAACGCGGCCTACGCCGCATCGGCGGCCTGTTCGGCAGGACCAGCAGCACCGCCGCCGAGCGCCGCGACGCCTACCTGGCGGCGATGCAGGCGCACGGCCTGGCGCCGAGCTACCGCGAGGTGGCGCCGAGTGCGGAGGCGGCGAGCGCGCAGGTGCAGGCCTGGCTGGCGCAGCCCGATCGCCCCGAGGCGCTGGTGGCCAGCAACAGCCTGTTGCTGATGGGCGCGCTGAAGGCCGCGCGCGGCGCCGGCCTGCGCATTCCGCAAGAGCTGGCGCTGGCGGGGTTCGACAACGACAACTGGACCGAATTGGTCGAGCCCGGCATGACCGTGATCGCGCAGCCGGTGGAGGAAATGGGCCGCACCGCGATGTCGCTGCTGTTGGAACGGCTCAATGCGCCGGCCCTGCCGGTGCGCAAGGTGGTGTTGAGCGGACGCTGCATCGTGCGCGGGTCGAGCCTGCGCTGAGCGCGGACGTCGTCGGTTGCGCCCGAGGTAAGCGCAAGCTCGGCATCCCGGTCTATCGGTTCGGCACGCGTGCTGCGTGAAAGACCGCCCCGAGAGCATTGCAGGGCTCGGGCCTCCTGCCGCTGACGGATCGCCCCAGCGGCGTCGAGAGCGGGCCGTCCCGGTCTAGCGTCGCGCTTCCGTCGCCATTCTGACGGCCAAGCCTGCGAGCACTGTTCCCATTATCCAGCGCTGGACGAGCGCAAAAGTCGGGCGTTGTGTAAGAAACATGGCGATCGAGGCTGCCGAAACCGCGATTATCGCGTTCACAGAAACGCTGATGGCAATCTGAACTGTTCCCAGAACCAGAGCTTGTGCAAGTACGCCACCGTTTGCCGGATCGATGAATTGCGGCAGCAGGG
Source organism: Xanthomonas theicola (assembly GCF_014236795.1). Lineage (NCBI taxonomy): Bacteria > Pseudomonadati > Pseudomonadota > Gammaproteobacteria > Lysobacterales > Lysobacteraceae > Xanthomonas > Xanthomonas theicola. Next base: position 1,147,647 of record NZ_CP049017.1, read on the forward strand.
AGAGATACATCACGGCAATCTTCGGGTTCGGCAGGTTGGTCAGAAATCCCATGAGGAACAGCTTGCGCGCGCTGTCCTTGGGCAAATCCCTGACCTGGAACGGCGAACGTCCTCCCGGCCGGACCGCTTGTCAGGCCAGCCACAGCAGGTAGAGCGCGCCCGCGATACGGATGGTGTCATAGGCGTAAGGTGCGGCCAGCACCAAGGCCGTGATGCCGAACGCGGCGCACACCATATAGAACACGAAGCCCAGCGCGACGCCGCCCAGGGAGATCAGGCCAGCGCTTGGGCCTTGGCAGATCGACCGCGATATGAGGTAGGCCATGTTCGGTCCCGGCGTCAGCACCATGCCGAGGGCGATGGCGGCGAAAGCCAGCAGGCTAGCAAGCTCGGGCATCTGTTTTCTCCATACGGGAAGGATGGCCCGACGCAGGGCCAATGAAATGATTCTCGCGCTTCCCGCTGGGTTTCCCTCTTTCAGCGTCGATCACGCGAAGCTGGAGGATAGAGAGGGATGAAACTCTGTCTGTAAAGAGAACGGATCGATAGTAGCGATCGACCTTGCTACTCGCTGCCGTCCGGCCGCGGATGGTCGCGTTCCGGATCGGCGTGGTTGCGCTTGGGATCGCTGTCCGGCTGGCCGCGGTCCTTCCACCGCGCGTCGTCGTTGCGCAGCGTGTCGGAGGGTGGCTCCGCCGCTGGGACTGTCCCCGGTCTCTCGGGGTTGGATGCGCTCGGCATGGACCTGTCTCCAGGGTGGTCAGAGAGGGGCCGTGGTCGGATCGGGCTGGGTGCCGCGCCGTTCGGAACCGTCCAGCCTGACCCAGCAGGCCAGCACCAAGGCTTCGGCGTCGTTCCAGGTGATGCGCGGCCAGGGGTGCTCGGCGCCGTAGCGCTGACGCAGGCGCTGCGTGCGCATCGCGTTGGATTCGCGCGGCAGTTGCAGGAACACGTCGCAGGCCATCTTGATCAAACGCGCATGCTCGCTGAAGGACTGTGGGCCCAGCTTGCCTTCGCCGTGCAATGTCTTCCAATGCGCGAGTTCGGCTTCGACATCCACGAGCGAGCGCGGAGCGTGGCTCAAGGCGGATCTCCTTGTTGGGAATAGGCTTGGGTGGCGCATATATGCTGCGCTAGCCTAGACTGGGCCACGTCAAGATCAGGTCAGATCGGCGTGCCGCGGCATGTCGATGACTGCGATGCGCCGCCATGCCGAGCGTCGGCGGCGCCAGCGCGGTGGCGGTGAAGGCGCGCGCGGTGGCGGCGCTTGGAGCACACCGCCGCGCCGCTTACCATGGTCACGTCCGCGCCGCGGACGCCCCCACTCCTACGCCCGCCGGCCGCTGCCGCAGCACCTCGACAAGGAACGGCATGCCCGTCGCTATCATGTTCGATCCCGCGCAGCTGCGCATCGCCGTCATCGGCCTGGGTTATGTCGGCCTGCCGCTGGCAGTGGCCTTCGGCGCGCGCCACGACACGCTCGGCTACGACATCGATGCGCAGCGCGTGGCGCAGCTGTGCCACGGCCACGACCGGACCCTGGAGATGCAGGCCGACGACTTGCGCAGCGGCGTGCACCTGCGCTACAGCGCCGATGCGGGCGCGCTGCGCGACCGCAATGTCTACATCGTCACCGTGCCGACCCCGATCGATGCCCGCGAACAGCCCGACCTGCAACCGCTGCGCCAGGCCAGTGAGCTGCTCGCCGGCGTGCTCAAGCGTGGCGACCTGGTGATCTACGAGTCCACGGTGTACCCGGGCACCACCGAAGAGGTGTGCGTGCCGCTGCTGGAACAGGGCTCGGGATTGCGCTGCAACGAAGACTTCCACTGCGGCTACAGCCCGGAGCGGGTCAATCCGGGCGACCGCCAGCGGCGCCTGACCGACATCCGCAAGATCACCTCCGGTTCCAGCGCCGCGGCCGCCGATGCGGTCGATGCGCTGTACGCCGGCATCATCGGCGCAGGCACCTGGCGTGCGCCGTCGATCCGCGTGGCCGAGGCGGCGAAGGTGGTGGAGAACATCCAGCGCGACGTGAACATCGCCCTGGTCAACGAACTGGCGCTGATCTTCGACCGCCTCGGCATCGATACCCAGGACGTGCTGGAGGCGGCCGGCACCAAGTGGAATTTCCTGCCGTTCCGCCCCGGGCTGGTCGGCGGCCACTGCATCGGCGTGGACCCGTACTACCTGCTGCACAAGTCCGAGAGCATGGGCTATCACCCGGACCTGATCCACACCGCGCGCCAGGTCAACAATCGGGTCGGCGCGCACGTCGCCGCGCGGGTGCGGGCGCTGTTGGCCGACAAGGGCGTGGACATGGCCGCGGCCGCGGTTCTGGTGCTCGGCGTCACCTTCAAGGAGAACTGCCCGGACCTGCGCAACAGCCGCGCGCTGGAGCTGGTGCATGCGCTGGCGGCCAGTGGCGCGCAGGTCGACGCCTGCGATCCGTGGGCCGATCCGCAGCTGGCGCGCGAGCACGGCGCGGTGGAGTTGCTGCCGGCGCCGGCAGCCGGCCGCTACGACGCGGTGGTGTTGGCGGTGGCGCACGACCAGTACCGCGCGCTGGATGCGGCGCAGATCCGCGCGCTGGGTACGCCGAACCTGGTGGTCTACGACGTCAAGTCGGTGTGGCCGCGCGCCGCGGTGGACGACCGCCTGTAGCCACAGGCAGCCGCCATTGCCGACCGCCAGCGTCTACACTGGCTGCCTTTCGGATTCCGCGAGGGACACGATGCACCGCTGCCTAGCGTGCCGTTCTCGAAATAAATTACCCATGAGCCTGTCGAGCCGCCGGACCGGCGCGCGATTGCCTGCACCCGTGGCCATGGCGTGGACATCGCCGGGCTGCGCGCACGGCAGCTGCGCACCGCCGACTTCGCCGCGTTCGACTGGATCCTGTGCGCCGACGCCAACAACCTGTGCGACGTGCGCCAGCGCGCGCCGGCCGCGGCGCTGGAGCGGGTAGCGCTGTGGCTGCCGTGGGCCGGCATGGACGGGCGCCAGGAGATACCCGACCTATACACCGGCGGCAGCGACCACTTCGAGGAAGTCTGGCGTTTGGTAGACGAAGCGGCGGCGCGCAGTACGGCGCGGCTGTCTGCCGACGGCGGCTCCGGCATAATTGCCGGATGAACATGCCCGCCGCCTTTGAACTGCCGCCATCCGGCATCTGGCTCAATGCTGCGCCGTTGACGCTGCGTGAACAGCAGGGGCGCGCGTTGGTGCTGGCCTTCGTCAACGCCGCTTCGGTGTGGTGCGCGCAGCGCCTGGCCGAGCTCAGCCACTGGCAGGCGCGCAATCCGGGACGCCTGCAGCTGATCGTGGTGCAGGTGCCGCGCTTCGACAGCGAGCGCGAGCCGCAGTGTGCGCTGAAGCTGCTGCGCAGCCAGGGCGTGTCGGCGCCGATCCTGCTCGACGCTGACTGGGCCGCCTGGCAGCGCTTCGCCGTGCAGGCGTGGCCGACCCTGGTGCTGCTCGACGCCGACGGCTACGAGCGCGAGCGCCTGGTCGGGATCGGTGGCGCGGATCTGGAGAGAGCGCTCAATGCCTTGTGCGCAGCGCAATCGCTGCCGCTGGACGAGGAACTGCGCGACCCGCGCGAGACCCAACCGGAGCCGCGCCTGAGCCTGCGCTTCCCGGTCGGCCTGGCGGTCGCCGACGATCGCCTGTACATCGCCGACAGCGGCCACCACCGCATCCTGGAGTGCACCACCGGCGGCCGCGTGCTGCGCCGGTTCGGACTGGGCACCGCCGATTTCATCGACGGCGGCGTCGGCGAGGCGGCGTTCCACCGGCCGCGCGGGCTGGCGCTGGAGCGCGGCGTGCTGTACGTCGCCGATACCGGCAACCACGCGCTGCGGCGGATCAACCTACTCAACGGCCACGTCGATACCCTGTGCGGCAACGGCCGCATCGGCGAGCCGGTCGAAGGGCCGGTGCAGCACGCACGGCAGGCGCCGCTGAACCATCCGCAGGACGTGGTGGTGGCCGACAACCAAGTGCATATCGCGATGGCCGGCGACAACCGCGTGTGGAGCTACGAACTCGGCAACCGCAGCTTGCGCTGGCGCGCCGGCGCCGGGGCGCTGGAACCGCGCGACGGCAGCGGCCACCTGGCGGCGTTCGCGCAGCCGTGCAGTGTGGCCGCGGTGCAGCAGGTGCTGTACGTCTGCGACGCGCTGGGTTCGGCGGTGCGCTCGCTGCAACTGCGCGGCGACTTGGTGCAGACCCTGCTCGGCGGCCAGGGCCCGTGGGACTTCGGCAACGAGGACGGCCCGCGCGGCCGCGCGCGCCTGCAGTTCCCGCAGGCAATCGCGCTGAGCCCGGAATCGCCGCTGCTGTGGATCGCCGACAGCGGCAACGGCAGCCTGCGCAGCCTGCGCCTGGGCGGCGGCGAACTGTCGACCACGGCCCTGCCGCGGCGCCTGCATGGCCCGGCGGGGCTGGCGGTGACCGCGGGCACGGTGTGGATCGCCGAGACCGATGCCCACGCCGTGTTGCGCTACGACATCGGCAGCGGCGAACTGAGCGACGTGCCGATCAGCGAATGACCGCGTCTCCGCTGCCCGCGTTCGACGGCAAGGCCTTCGCCGCCAATCTCAGCACCGCGCCCGGCGTCTACCGCATGTACGCGGCCGACGACACCTTGCTCTACGTCGGCAAGGCCGGCGCGCTGCGCAAGCGCGTCTCCAGCTATTTCAGCGCCTCGCCGAAGAACGCGCGGACCATGGCGATGCTGGCCCAGGTTGCGCGCATGGACGTCACCGTCACCCGCAGCGAAGGCGAGGCGCTGCTGCTGGAAAACCAACTGATCAAGTCGCTGGCGCCGCGCTACAACGTATCGCTGCGCGACGACAAGAGCTATCCCTATGTGCTGTTGACCGGCGAGGAATGGCCGCGGATCGCGCTGCACCGCGGCCCGCGCGCGGTGCCGGGGCGCTACTTCGGCCCGTATCCGGGCGTCACCGCGGTGCGCGAGACGCTGAACCTGATGCACAAGCTGTTCAAGCTGCGCAGCTGCGAGGACAGCGTGTTCCGCAACCGCTCGCGGCCGTGCCTGCAGTACCAGATCGGCCGTTGCAGCGCGCCGTGCGTGGCGCTGGTGGCGGCTGACGAGTATGCCGAGTCGGTGCGCCGCGCCACGCTGTTCCTGGAAGGGCGCAGCGACCAGCTCGGCGACGAACTGGTGCAGGCGATGCAAGCCGCCAGCGAGCAGCTGGAGTTCGAGCGCGCCGCGCGCCTGCGCGACCTGCTCGGCTCGCTGCGCAGCATGCAGAGCCGGCAGTACGTGGACGGCCGCGCCGCCGACCTGGACGTGCTCGCCTGCGCCACGCAGGGCGCCAATGCCTGCGTGCTGCTGCTGGCGTTCCGCGACGGCCGCAATCTCGGCACGCGCGCGTTCTTTCCCAAGACCAACGGCGAGGACAGCGCCGCCGAGGTGCTCGGCGCGTTCGTGTCGCAGTACTACGCCGAGCATCCGCCGCCGCGCGAGGTGCTGCTGGACCGCGAGATCGCCGACGCGGAGATGATCGAGGCGGCGCTGGGGTCGGCCGCCGAGCGCAAGGTGCAGCTGCGCTGGAACGTGCGCGGCGAGCGCGCCGGCTACCTGGAACTGGCCAGCCGCAACGCGCAGGCCACGCTGGCCACCGAACTGACCAGCCGCAACGCGCAGCACGCGCGCAGCGAGGCGCTGCGCCAGATGCTGGGGCTGGCCGCGCCGGCCAGGCGCGCGGAGTGCTTCGACATCAGCCACACCATGGGCGAGGCCACCGTCGCCTCGTGCGTGGTGTTCGACGCCAGCGGTCCGGTGCGCAGCCAGTACCGGCGCTACAACATCAGCGGCATCGAGCCGGGCGACGACTACGCGGCGATGCGCCAGGCGATCGAGCGCCGCTTCCGCCGCGTGGCGGAGGGCGAGGGCAAGGGCGATGCGGTGCTGCCCGACGTGCTGCTGATCGACGGCGGCGCCGGCCAGCTGGCGCAGGCCAACGCCGCGCTCGCCGACCTGGGCGTGGACGGCATCCTGGTGATCGGCGTGGCCAAGGGCGCCGAACGCCGCGCCGGCCACGAAACGCTGGTGATGCCGGACGGGCGCGAACTGCGCCCCGGCGCGGCGTCGCCGGCGCTGCAGTTCATTCAGCAGGTGCGTGACGAGGCGCACCGTTTCGCGATCACCGGCCACCGCGGGCGGCGCCAGAAGGCGCGCATGACCAGTAAGCTGGAGGACATTCCCGGCATCGGTCCGCGCCGCCGCGCCAGCCTGTTGAAGCATTTCGGCGGGCTGGCCGGACTCAAGGCTGCCGGCGAAGCGGAGATCGCGCGCGTGGAAGGCATCAACGACGCGCTCGCCGCGCGAATCTACGCTAACCTGCACGGGCTGCCGGTGCCCGATCCGGCAGGCGAGTAGAGCAGCGCAATGAAGTTGACCATCCCCACCTGGCTGACGCTGCTGCGGATCGTGATGATTCCGGTGCTGGTGCTGGTGTTCTACCTTCCCTATACGTGGACCAACTTCGCCTCGGCGGCGATCTTCGGCCTGGCCGCGTTCACCGACTGGCTGGACGGCTGGGTGGCGCGGCGCTATCACCAGTACTCCGCGTTCGGCGCGTTCCTGGACCCGGTGGCCGACAAGCTGATGGTGGCGGTGGCGCTGTTCCTGATCGTGCAGGGCCACCCGACGCCGTGGATGGCGTTCTGGGCGGCGGTGATCGTCGGCCGCGAGATCGCGGTGTCGGCGCTGCGCGAATGGATGGCCGAGATCGGCCAGCGCGCCAAGGTGCGGGTGGCGATGATCGGCAAGGTCAAGACCACCGCGCAGATGGTGGCGCTGCTGTGCCTGCTGTATTCGGTGATGCCCGACGGCTCGCCGCCGGAAAGCGTGTGGATGGGCTTGTTCATTTTCCATGTCGGCGACTGGACGCTGGCGATCGCCGCGATCCTGACCCTGCTGTCCGGCATCCAGTACCTGCACGCGGCCTGGCCCAGCCTGCGCGCCGACGAGCGCGCTGCGGTGGCGGACAAGAATGCGAAGAAAATCGAAGGCAACGGTTGACAGCTTGCCGGTTCCCGGTAGAATTTCCGGCCTAAAGCGGGAATAGCTCAGTTGGTAGAGCGCAACCTTGCCAAGGTTGAGGTCGCGAGTTCGAGTCTCGTTTCCCGCTCCAAATATTGATCTACAGACTTCCACTGGCGTCTGTAGGTTGTTGAAAAGAGGGGCTTCGGCTCCTTTTTCATTCCAGCAAAAGCCACTGGGATCCAGCGACAGCTAGCGTTTTTGAGGCCAGAATTGAGGCCAAAGAATACGGGCGGTGCCGGTTCCGGGTTGTTGCTGGGGTTGGATCGGGAAGACCAGCAGCATCGAGCCTAAGTCTCACGACTTAGGAGTTTGATGATGGCACTCTTTGATCTGACCGTGCGGCAAGCCAAGGCCGCCGAGAAAACCTACAGTATCCCCGACACCGACGGCCTAGGCCTGGTGGTCACACTACCGGTGGCAAATCGTGGCATCTGCGCTACTACTGGCTCGGTAAGCAAAAGCGCATCTCTCTGGGCACCTACCCTGAGATCGGACTGCGTGAAGCACGCAGCTTGCGTGATGAAGCTCGCGCGCTCCTGGCAAAGGGTATCAATCCGCACGCTGACCGCAAACGTAAGCGACACGCTGTCAAGCTGGCCTCGGACTACACGTTCAAGGCGGTCTTCAATGCCTGGGTCGAGCATCGCACGAAGGAACTCAAGGAAGGCAGGAACAGCACGCTTACGCAGATCAAGCGAATCTTCGTGAAAGATGTGCTGCCCAGCCTTGAAAAGATGTCGATCTACGACATTCGCCGGCCTCAGCTCCTGGGCGTCTTGGCGCGGATCGAGGGGCGCAAGGCTTTCACTACTGCCGAGAAGGTCCGCACCTGGCTGGGCCAGTTGTTCCGCTACGCCTTGGTCATCGTGGAGGGCATGGAGGCCAATCCGGCTACCGACCTCGACGTGGTGGCGGAGCCCAAGCCTCCGGTGAGCCACAACCCCTACCTGCATCTGCCCGAACTGCCCGGCTTTCTCCAGAAGCTCAGGCTCTACAACCCTCGTGGCTGGCAAACGCAACTCGGCATTCGGCTGCTGCTCCTGACCGGGGTACGTACCGGCGAGCTACGGCTGGCCACCCCGGACCAGTTCGACCTCGACCGCGGTCTTTGGATTATTCCGCCGCAGATCGTCAAGCAGCTTCAGGAGGAAATGCGCAAGGCCGGCAAGCGCCCGCAGGATGTTCCGCCTTACATCGTGCCGCTGTCCCTTCAGGCCATTGAGATCGTGCGCTACCTCTTGGGGATCATGCGGCCTGCTCAGCGCCACTTGCTGACGCACCGCAGCGAACTCAAAAAGCGCATCAGCGAGAACACTCTCAATGCCGCCTTGAAGCGGATGGGCTACGAGGACCAACTGACCGGCCATGGCATCCGCGGGACTATCTCGACAGCGCTCAACGAGATTGGCTATCCCAAGATTTGGGTGGATGCGCAGCTTTCGCACGCTGATCCAAACAGGGTGAGTTCGGCTTACAACCACGCCAAGTATGTGGAGCCGCGACGCCGGATGATGCAAGACTGCGACGTCCCCCCGCTTTCAGTAGCGGGGCTCTTTAGAGTCCGGGTTTCATCGTAGCGGCTTTGGCCGCTAGCTGTTGGGCATAGGCGGCCGGGGTCAGGCCGCCCAAGATCTTCTTCGGTCGCTCCTCGTTATATTCCCGTCGCCAGGTCTCGATCTCGGTGCGGGCGTGCAGCAGCCTCGGGAACCAGTGCTCGTTGAGGCATTCGTCGCGCAGGCGGCCGTTGAAGCTCTCGATGTAGGCGTTCTGGTTCGGCTTGCCTGGCTGGATCAAGCGCAGCTGCACACCGCGCTCGTGGGCCCACGTCACCATCGTCTTGCCGCAGAACTCCTTGCCGTTGTCGGTGCGGATCACCTGCGGCAGACCCCGTGTCAGCGCCAGCCGATCCAGCACCCGGGCCACGCCGTGGCCGGAGATGGCCCGCTCCACCTCGATCGCCACCGCCTCGTGCGTGGCATCGTCGACGATGGTCAGGGCCTTGAGCACCCGGCCCTCGGCGGTGCGGTCGAACACGAAGTCCATCGACCAGACCTGGTTGGCGGTTCCAGGCCGAAGCAACGGTTGGCGCTCGCCCAGCAGCACCTTCTTCCGCTTGCGCCGGCGCACCTGCAACCTGGCCTCCTGATACAGCCGTTCCACCCGCTTGTAGTTCACCGGCCACTGCTCCTGCCGCAGCTTCAGATAGATCATCCCGACGCCGTAGCGCTTGTGCCGCTGCGCTAGCGCCAGGATCCGCTCGCGCAGCTCGACGTTGCGATCCGGACGTGGGACGTAGCGCAGCGCGCTGGCGCTCATCCGCACCACGGCCAGCGCCCGCCGCTCAGGGAGCCCGCGCTCCATCAGGTGCCGCACCAGCATCCTGCGCGCCGGTGCGGTCACCACTTTTTTCGCAGGGCGTCCTTGATGACGTCGTTCTCGAACAGCTGCTCGGCCAGCAGCTTCTTCAGCCGCGTGTTCTCCGCCTCCAGCTCCTTGAGCCGCTTGGCCTCCGGCACGCTCATGCCGCCGAACTTGCTGCGCCACAGGTAGTAGGAGGCCTCGCTGAACCCGTGCCGCCGGCACAGGTCCTTCACCGCCACGCCGGCTTCGGCCTCACGCAGGAAGCCGATGATCTGCTCTTCGGAAAAGCGCTTCTTCACGTCCAATCTCCGTCTCGTTGGGGATTGGACTCCAAATCGCCGTGCTACTCAAAACCGGGGGGACGTCGGCTTCTATCCAGCAGCCTGGATATCGAGCGTAAGCTCTGACCACGTCGCGTTTCGATTTGGAGTACCGCGCGCTCTTCTGCGCTCAGGTGGAGATAGCTTCTTGACATGCATACACCCTACTGGCTGAGAGGGTGTTGCGCTTGGAAGTTGAGTCTAAGTACTGCCCCGGAGGGCACCCCTGCTCTGCAAAAGCAGGGCACCAAAAGACGAGCACAAGAGAAAACACTATCACTCTCAGCATTAGACATCCCTTCTTGTAAATCACCTTGCAAGAATTTTGTGGGATTAGAACCCGGCTTTCTTCTCATTCGCCGAGCTGTTCCTTTTCCTTGATCGCAATCAATATCTTTCAAAGATCTGTTCTGTACATGCGGTATAGATAATCTTGCAAGCTGCCACGGAAAAATTTGCATTGGCTTTTTTGCATCTCTCCAATGCGACTTCACTTGCCTTTGGAATGCTCACTTCCCCTGCGAACGTCGAGCCCCCTCCATCAAATGTTTTCCCCTGCATTTGTGGCTCTGCAATGGCTGCGCACTGGTTTTTGTAGGCGACCCCGATTTGGCAATTCGTTTCACCGTGCGACGCACAACGTCGCAGAGCATCGCTTTCTGCCTCCGATTTCGACAGCTTCCCCGTAGTAACTCCATAGCTGTTGATTGAATCAATTGAGCCCATGGCGATCGCCCCCCATGTTTCGATCCATCTGCCTGTCGGGCGAGGTGCTTGCTGGATCGATTGATTTTGCGGGATTGGAGCGCAACCAACAGCACCTTGTCCACCGATCGGATATTGACCCGGTGGGCACGCACCTTCCGCGCAGGCGTTACCTGCAAGTAAAAAAGAGCCAACACAACAAAGGAGTTTTCTGTACGTCATATGCATATTTCATTAATTAAGTGATTCGGCTACCCGGATTTGCATTGCCTCTAGAACCGCTAGCGGCGGTTGATTGCGTTTCCTGTGATGACCCATATACTCCTTGACCCGTCGTGCGGACAACTGAGGCCGACGCTGAGGAGTCATTTTTATCAGATTGGGCTGGTGTATAAGAAGACCCTGGCGGTTGCCCCTGCGGCCCAGGCGAGGCATTGAATGCGGAGTACGTCATAAACGTTCCCATGTTGCCTTGCCAGACAGCGGCCGCCAGCGTTGGCACGGTGACGATGACAGCAGTCATAATCAGTCCAATCCAACCTTGCTGCAATGCCTGCGATCCCAAGCCTTCCATATTGCCCAAGGAGAACAATTTTACCATCCAAAAGGCAACCGCCACCTTGGCCGTGAACTTCAAGACCATGGCGGTCACGACCGACAGCATCGACATTGAGAACAACGTGCCGAGCACATAGAACAGCCATTTCTTGAACAGGTCTTTGGTCTGATCGAACATCAGGAACAGGATGAAAATCGGCCCGATCCCAATCAAGAATGCCATTGTGAACTTGAATAGCAGGAGCATCGATCCGGCCATGATAGGCGGGCCAGCCGTCCCCAATCCTGCCAACATTAGGGCGCGAGCCTTCTTCTCTGTCACTTCCGGATCGATCGACACTACGCGCACTGCATCCAGTGAGCTGAGCGCGATCTGTGTATAGGCCAAGTTCTGGTCAATGGCGTCCGAGGAGCTCGTGTTTTCTTCACCGGTAAATAGTTGGTGGATCTCCTTATCCAGATTGTCGGTCGCCGTTTTGTGTAGCATCGCACCGTTGGCTCCGACGGTCGATGCAATCGAGACAATCACTGCCACCTTGGCGGCCTTCACCATGGTGACCATCGCCGACTCGCGCGATTACCCGGTCGCGATGCGATACCCTAGCACCAAGATCCAGAGCGTGGTTACCGTCAGCGCGATGACGCTGACCCAGCGCATGGCATTGGACATTAACGACAAGCCGAACTTGTCGATCTCATTGTTAAAATAATCATTAACCAACTTGAAGAAAACGAAGTCGCCCACGCCCGTATCCGCGAGGGCATGCAACCAGTTCATCGTGCCTTGGAAGATTCCGTCCATTTGAAGACGCCATTAATTGATGGAGAGCGCGGCTTTCAACGCCGCGGCCTGGACGACCTGCCCGAGAAGATCGTCCTTGTTGCCGTCGAGCGCACGGCGAGCCAGGCGCGACTGATCGTCTTTCAATGCGAGGATGTAGCTGTCATACGCCTTCATCTGCGCCTGCCAGTAGTCCAGGTCCATGGCGTTTTTCGTCGCAAAGCGCCGGACTTCGTTGTCGTTGGCTGCCAACCCACCCTGACTGGTGCCGACGCTATCGCGCTGAGCCTCAATCTGTTTCTTGAACTGCTGGTTGCGCTCGATCAATCGCTTGAGCATTCGCACGGTTTCGTTGTACTGGGCGTTCTGCGCCATGCCGATGCGTGCGCAAACTTTCAACTGCTCTTCGACCATTCCCCCATTCTTGTTGGGCAGTATGGCCTTGAACTGCTGCATCAAGCCCGCCAAGCCGCTTTGGCCGGCTCCAGGGCAACGATCCTCCAGGCCGTAGTCCTGCGGGCGCTCGGCGAAGTTGTCTGCCATGTTGGAGTCACCCAACTGGAGGCGCTGAAGTTTGATGAGTTGTTGCTGGTAGTGCTGAAGCTGCTGCTGGTACTGATCGATTGTTCTCTTCCAGCGCTCTGCCTGCTCGGCATATTCCTTGACCGCCTTGGCCATGGACTGGGGATCATTGACGATCCACTGCGCATGCGCCTGACTGGCGAACAGTCCACAGGCGAGCAGCAGGCCGGCGGTAAGGCGTTTGAGTACAAACTGGGGGTAGAGGGAGGAAGCGTTCATGGAGGCTCTCGTCAGTCCTGTTCCGTGCAGAGGGACGGGCATAGCAGGTTTAGGGATGGTCTGAACAACTCCCTCTGATCCTGCGACAATCGTACAAAGCCCAACAGGACAACGACGATGCAATTGTCTTTCGGCGACGCGGAGTACAACGGCAAGCGCAAGCAGACGCGGCGCGAAAGGTTGCTGGCCGAGATGGATCAGGTGGTGCCGTGGAAAGACCTGCTGGCGCTGATCGCGCCGCACTATCCGAAGTCGGGCCATCCGGGCCGTCAGCCGTACCCGCTGGAGACAATGCTGCGCATCCACTTTCTGCAGCAGTGGTACGCACTGAGCGACCCGGGCGCGGAAGAAGCCTTGTACGACACGGCGTCGATGCGCCGTTTCGCCAGGATCGGCGGGTTGGATGAGGTGCCGGACGAGACCACGATCCTCAACTTCCGCCGGTTGCTGGAGACGCACGATCTGGCGCGCACGCTGTTCAACCGGGTCAACGCGCACCTATCGCGCAAGGGCCAGAGCCTGCGCGGCGGCACCATCGTGGACGCCACGATCATTGCCGCGCCCAGCTCGACCAAGAACAAGAACGGCGAGCGCGACCCGGAAATGCACCAGACCAAGAAGGGCAATCAGTACTACTTCGGGATGAAAGCGCACATCGGCGTGGACGATGAGTCCGGGCTGGTGCACCACTTGGAATGCACGGCGGCCAACGCCGCAGATATCACCCAGGCGCACAAGCTGCTGCACGGCAAGGAAGACACGGTATGCGGCGACAGCGGCTACACCGGGCTGGCCAAGCGCGAGGAGATGGCGAGCAAGCGCAAGCTGCGCTATCTGATCGCGGAGAAGCCCTCGAAGCTGAAGCAGATCAAGAGCAAGCGCGAATTGAAGTGGGCACAGCGCTGGGAGCACGCCAAGGCCAGCCTGAGGGCGAAGGTGGAGCATCCGTTCCGGGTGATCAAGCGCCAGTTTGGCTACGTCAAGGTGCGCTATCGCGGCCTGGCGAAGAACACGGCGCAAGTGCTGACGCTGTTTGCGCTGTCGAACCTGTGGCTGAAGCGAAAGCAGTTGCTGCCTGTCGTGGGGAGGGTGTGCCTGTAATCCGGGAAATACCCCGGAAATGCGCCGGAAACGGCGAAAAACCGAGGGTCTGAGCGCCGTGGGCGTGGTCGATATGGCTTGCCTCATCCTCCGACCGCGTTGATCAGACTATCCTTAGCGGGCACAGGGGCGGCTTGCCGGACGGGGAACGTGAACAGATGAAGCGGGGCAATGCGGAAACGAAGAGAAGCGAAATCCTTTGGAGTGTCTTCGTTGGAGCATGAACAGGCCAGCCCTCCATGGAGGGAGCCAACGTCTCGGGCTTGATGCCTGCTGCGGCCATGGTCCTTATGTGCAGTTGAGCCAAGTAAAGCCAACTCTGGCATAGACAAGATCAGATTTCCACTGCCGGCCACCATCGGCCAGTACGGTCATCGCCCGTCGTTTGCCAGTTCAAGGGTATGGCGGGCCGGGTAGGAAAAATCTGACACCCAGCCACGGCAATTCCCGGCCCGCCGCAAGGCGTTCGCTGCGCGATCCCGCCCACTCGACGATCAGGCTGAACGGTAAATCGTAAAAAAGCGCAGCATGTAGGCCAGGATCCAGGATCCAGGATCCGGCCAAAGGCATTAGGGCACGCGCAGATAGGGGTTGTTCGGCGGGACCTCATCAAACAGGTGTCTGGGATCTTGCAACAGATAGCCATGTAGCCGCCTTGATTTGCGTGGCCCGATGACGTCGCAGGTCCAGATGTTCAATCCATTGTCTTGTTTACGGTGTAGCAGCAGCTTCTCGAAGTGCTTCTGTACCCATTGCCATTCTTGCACTTTCTCCTGCTTAGCCAGCGCCGTGATCTGCGGATGCTCCTGGGCGTAGCGCTGGAAGACGCCGGGACTGACCAGGTAAACGGTATCGGCAACCGTATGCACCAGCGCCTTGGCGTCGTTGATGATCAGCTTGCGTGATTCGATGCCCTGCTTCAGCCAGGCGATGAAGTGTTTGGCAGAGGGCAATGTCTGCGACGGCTGGCCTTTCGCTGGATCGGGTGTTTGCCCCGGCATGGTGGTGTGTTCCGTCTCGCCTGGCGGCAGGCTGGCGGATGTATCTTCGACAGGAGGCGTTGCCGGAGGAGACGGATCGCTGATCAACGACAGCAAGTCTTCCACCACATCGACTTGGCCCGGCGCGGGGGCGGCAACGGCGTCCACAAACGAAGGAAGGGTGACAGCATCGGGCGACGCGACGGGGGAACTGCCGTTGTCCTCGACTAGCTCGCCGCCCGATGCTTCTTCGACCACGGTGCCGCTGAAGGGCTGTGGGCGCTCTGCGGCTTCCCAGATGAGTGCTGGGGCCAAGCGCAGCAGCGTGAAGCTGTGCGACCAGCCGGTCTTGCTAGTGACCGTGGCTTTCCAGATGGCTTTGCCTCCCGGCGTTGCCTGGAGGATGCCGTGATCTTGCAGCACATTGAATACGGCGGTGTTGTTTGAAGGAATGCCATCGATGCCCTGTGTCAGCAAGTGTGCGCGCAGCTTGTCGGAGACAGTCTTGCTGACGAGCCACAGCGCATCGTGCGTCACCCAGCCATCCGACGCCTGGGGCTGATTGAGCTTCAACTCTTCCTTGAGCAGATAGCGCAGGCCGTCCAGCAGCTTGCGCTGCAACGCGTGTTTCGGTGCGACCATCGCCTTTGCCGGATCACTTCCCAATTCCTGGGCCACGGAGGCGCGGTCGGCCTGCACGACGAGTTCGCCCAGCACCCCGGCGTGCTCATACTGGCCGGCCAGGACGTAGAGCAGCGGTCCCCATAGGGCCGGGTAGCCACTGAGCCAGTCCAGGAGTTGGGCGTCCAGCAGCTGGCGGTAGAGCAACCCTGTCGCTGCGCTGTGCAGACGGTATTCGCGGTCCTCGTGGTAGCGGAAGCGGTATGGCTGGTGCAGCGGGCCGTGCCAGGGGTGCCAAGTGCTGCCGTCGGCCAGCTCCACGTGCAGATCGACGGCGAGCTTGCCGATGTCGTGCAGCAGCGCCGCGTAGGCGACGGCAGTGGTCCAGGCTTCGGATTGCGCGGCTTGGTCCTCGGGGGGGCTGGCGGCTGGCAGCAGATGCGATTGCCGCAGTTTGAGAGCGTAGGCAACGATTTCTAGGCCGTGGTCCAGCATGCCGCCGGGGTAGGAATGGTGATGGGCCTCCGATGCAGGGAACTGCTGGACAAGCTCGGCGTAGCGCTCCAGCGGTGCGCGGTACAGGGTGGCGAACTGTTTGCGCGAAAGCGACGTGCGCTGCCAGATGTGTTCCAGTAGCTTCTGCCGGCGCGGTGTCGCCAGCAGCGATGCGGCCAACTCAGGCCGCAGCATCCCTTTCGGGAGATCGATGACGGATGGTGACGCTGGCGCGGTAGCGACCGATGGCCGTTTTCGCTGGAACAGAGAAAGCATGTGGGTGTCCTGGTGGTGGGCCGGCCGGGCGGCCTTTTTGCCTTTTCGAGGTAGGGCCTTTCCCCTTGCACCCCATTCCCTTGCCGTTTCGGCCCTTTGGCCTTTAACCGTTTCGGTATAGCGGGGCCAGGGTTACCGCTACAGCCCCAATGGGGAACCCGCACGAATGGATTGGACGGAGACCCGGCGCTGGCCTCTGCCTATGCTGCGGGAGACGCTACCCCGGCAGGTAGGCTCTCGTTCAGGCGACCAAGTTGACAAAAGCGACAAAGGAGACTATAGTGAATCCTATCTCAAACCTGCTTGGGAGATGACCATGCCCACCGCCATTGAATTCATTGCCGATCGTCTGCCGCGCGTCACCGTGGAGGATGTGCGCCGCTTCGCGGATACCGTCGAAATCCGGGATGCACCGGCTTTCGCGGCCGAGTTGCAGGCGTTCATTCACGAGCGCGTAGAGGCGGTGAAACTGCCCGCCAGCCTCGAAGGCGAAACGGTGGAGCAGGCCTTGAAGCGTAAGACGGCTGCGCTGCGCGCCGAGACGCGCTGGGCGCCGAGTGAAACCGACGTCCAGCGAGGCCGCGCCGTGTTGCTGGAAACCTTCAACCAGCCGCACAACCTGCCGCCCGCGAAGTTCGCCAAGCTGGCGGACAAGTCGCGCCAGCAGATCTACAAGGACATCCTCGCCCGTCGGCTGCTGGCGCTGAACGTGGGGCCGCGAGGCCAGAAGCTGCCCGACTGGCAGCTCGACCCGGTGAAGCAGCAGTTGACCCAAACCGTGCTTCAGGAGGTCGAGGGCATCGATCCTTGGACGATCTACCGTGCATTGTCCGAACCGCTCGAAGGCCTGGGCGGTCGCTCGCCGGTGGATGCGGTGACGCATGGCACGATCGACGACGTGGCCGAGGCCGTGTTCAACGTGCTGGGCGTTCAGGTGCATTGAAGCGAGACCGCCATGAGCCACGAGTTGCCTTCGTTCCTGATCGATGCCGGCGAACTGCTCCAGCATGTGAGCCGCGTCGTCTATCGGGGCAGCCCGCTGTACTATGGCCGCAGCAGCACCAATCGCTACGATGACCCGGCGCGGGCCTACGGCGTGCTCTACCTGGGCCGCGACCTGCCGACGGCGATGATGGAGTCGGTGTTTCACAAGCACCAGTGGCTTGCGGACACGAAGCGCTCGATCG
This sequence comes from Xanthomonas theicola, assembly GCF_014236795.1. NCBI lineage: Bacteria > Pseudomonadati > Pseudomonadota > Gammaproteobacteria > Lysobacterales > Lysobacteraceae > Xanthomonas > Xanthomonas theicola. The sequence continues at coordinate 1,164,911 of NZ_CP049017.1, forward strand.
CGCTGAAAGAAGTCCAGGGCCGGATGGTGCGCGCGGTGGGAGTAATGGCCGATGTGCTCCTGGCCGACCTCACGGCACCCGGCGTCATGGCGGGCTACTTCGGCCTGAACCTGGAGCAGTTGGCCAGCCGCGACTACACGCACACGCAGCAGGTGTCGGCCCAAGTGCATGCGATGGTCGGCGACGATGGCCAGCCATTGTTCGACGGGGTGCTCTATCCGTCGCGCAACAACTATCCCGCCAAGAGCATTGCCCTGTTCGAGCGTGCGAAAGCGAAGGTCAGGGTCATCAAGGACATCGACCTGGTTGACCATGTGGATTGGCCGGGTTTCGTTGTCACCTATCGCATCGGCGTGGAGCCCTACCCCGACCCGGTGGAACCGGATGACGAAGCGTCCTGAAGCAGCAAAAGAACACATTGAAGCCCCAAGCAGAATGAATTGGACCAAGTTGGAATAGGCATCCTCGTGTAGCAGGAGACGACCATGAACACGACAACCCGTATCAGCACCGCAGGTCGCAGCGTTGGCCGTGGATGGCGCGCCTTTGCGCGCGGCGAGCGAAGGTTGTCCAGTTGGCTCGCCTCCAAGGGGATGCCGATGGCGGGCGTCGCCGTGTTGTTGTGGGTGGTCAAGCTAGTTACGCTAGGACTGCTGTTCTACGTTGCCTTCTGGCTGGCGTTGTTGCTCCTGCTGGGAGTTGCGGCGGCATGGATGGCTGACAATTCGGCTAGAAAAGACGACCGCTGGGCGCAACAGGATGAACTACGCAATGGCGAGGCGGGCTTTGGCTTGTATTCGTCCACCGGTCAGAGGATCGACCCTCACGACCCGAACGATCCTTTCGATGACTAAGATTTGCCCGGTCCGTCACAGCACCTTGCCGGCTACCTTGTTTACACCTGCCCCTGCGCTATCACGCGCTTCCTTGGAACCTACGGCAAGGTTCTGAGCGATCACCCCGGCCTTGATCCCGACCCAGCCCAAGGCCGCGACCCAAAATGTCGGCAGGACCAGGAACATCGTCCCGGTGACGAAGTTCAGCAGCATGTCGCCGAACGCATTGTTCAAGCCCACCAGTGGATCGAAGTTGTTGTGCGGCCGGTTCCAGCCCCAGCCCCACCCATAGAGCGCATCGAGGATGGTGCTGTCGATCCAGCGGGCCAACTGAAACCAAAAATCGACGAAGAACAGCGCGAACTGCACGACGCTGACCGTGACGACCGTCTTGATGTCGTAAGTTCCCACCACCAGTACCAGCGGAATGCAGACTACCAACGCCATCTTGAGCAGTGCGAGCACCATGGGCAACGCTTGGCGCACCACGTCCATTGCCGGGAAAGCGGCGATAGCCCCAACCGCCAAGCCAACATCGCTCGTGGCACGGTTGACGACATTGGGCAATGTCTTGTCAATCTGACCGCCGTAGTCCGTATAAACCGAGCCCTGATTGAGCTTCTGTTGCCGCGGCGAGGCGATCGCGCGGATCACCGAATCGTCCACGTCGGCACGGCTCAGGAACCCAGCCCAGCCCGTCAGCCGCGTGAGCAGGTTGGGGTCCACCTGGCCCAGCAGCCGTGCCCGCAGGCCGTTACTGCCATCGGCCCACCATTGCCGGCAGTTCGGGTAGCCGCCGCCGCTGGACACCTGCGCAAGCCCTGCATCGCGGTTGTTGTCGTAGGGCCAGTCGTCGCGCGGAGTGCTGGCGCGATAGCTGTCGTAGTAGCCAGCCGTGTCCGTAAAGAAGCGCGAGCCGATCCAGGTGACGTCGTGCATCTGCTCTTCGTCAAGCTGCGGGCGCTGCATGAACAACTTGGCGCGGGCCGGCCCGTAGCAGTCGTGCGAGAAATCCGCCACTTCCTGCGCCAGCACTGGATCGTCGATGCGCGTGGCGTCGATCTCCATCCGCATCTGCCGCAGATCGGTGCCGCAGGGGATTGCGGCAACCGAGGCGCCCGTGACAGCGCGCGAAAGCGCATGCATGAAGGCCCACCACACCGGCAACTTCGCGCTTTGGTTGTTGAGGGTCGAGAAGGACTGCGACCAGCCTGTATCGGCAGGCTGCGGCACGCTGACTGGACCGGCCAGCCTTTCGTAGACATCCGGACGCCATAATTGATGGCAATGACCGAGGTGTTTATGGGCAACAGCAAGCAGTACACGGATGAGTTCCGGGCCGAGGCGGTGAAGCAGGTGATCGAACGCGGCTTCACGGTGGTGGATGTGGCCTCCCGAATCGGGATTCCCAAGCACACGCTATACGGGTGGGTGCAGGCCGCCAGGAAGATGGCGCCGGCAGCCGGCGCTGCAGCGGCGTCGACCGACTCAGCGGAGATTCGCCGGCTCAAGGCCGAACTGAGGCGGGTAACCGAGGAGCGCGACATCCTAGAAAAAGCCGCCGCGTACTTTGCCAAGGGGTAAGGGCGAAGTACGCGTTCATGCGTGCGCACGTCCGGGAGTTTCGTCTGGCGACGATGTGCCGGGTGCTGGGCGTGCATCGCAGTGGTTACTAGGCCTGGCTGCGCAACGGCACCAGCGTCCGCGAACGCGAGGACCAGCGCTTGCTGGGCCTGATCAAGCACCACTGGCTGGCCAGCGGCGCGGTGTACGGCTATCGCAAGCTCACCCTGGATCTGCGTGAGGCCGGCGAGCGTTGCAGCCGTCACCGGGTGCGGCGCTTGATGAAGGCCGAAGGCTTGCGAGCGCAGGTTGGCTACGGCAGCAAGCCGCGTTAGCGGGGAGGTCCGGTCGGCGTGGTGGCGAATGTGCTCAACCGGGACTTCATTCCGCAGGCCCCGAACAAGGTCTGGGTCACGGACATCACCTATATCCGCACCTACGAGGGCTGGCTGTTCTTGGCAGCGGTAATGGAGCTGTATTGGCGCCAGATCGTGGGTTGGGCAACCGCTTCGACAATGACCAGCGATCTGGTGCTGCAGGCACTGGTGGCAGCGGCGTGGCGGCGCAAGCCCGGTCCTGGCGTGATGGTGCACTCCGACCAGGGCTGGCAGTTCACCAGCAGCGATTGGCAGTCGTTCCTGAAGGCGCACCGGATGGTGCCGAGCATGAGCCGACGCGGGAACTGCCATGACAACGCCGTGGCCGAGAGCTTCTTCAGCGTCTTGAAGAAGGAACGTATCAAGCGTCGGATCTACCCGACACGCGCCATGGCGGCATCGGACGTGTTCGACTATATCGAGATGTTCTACAACCCGATCCGCCGGCATGGTTCCGCTGGCGGCGTGTCACCGGTAGAGTTTGAAAGGCGCTACGCGCAGAGCGGCGACTGAGTGTCTACGGAAATCTGGCCGGTCCAACGGCGGAAGTGACCGACCGCAAAGGCGCGCTCCAATCCCTGGATCGTTGCAAGCCGAACCTGGGACACGTGCAAAGCCTGTTGTGCGATAGCGGCTATACCGCAGAACCGTTCGCCGAAGGCGTACGAGAGATCCTGGGCAAGCAAGTCACGGTGCAGATCGCCAAACGCAGCGAACTGCACACCTTCAAGGTCATGCCCAAGCGCTGGATCGTCGAACGCAGCTTTGCGTGGCTGGAAAAGAACCGAAGGCTATGGAAGAACTGCGAGCGTGAGCTCAACAGCAGCTTGCAGTTCATCCACCTGGCATTCCTGACACTACTACTACTACTCAAAAGATCGTGAACAGGTTCTTAAGGCGCTGGTGCTCGCCGTCGTCATTAATATGGATGTAGGCCACGCCTCCCTCCGTTTGCACATCGCTTACAAGCAGTTGTCCTACCTCAGAGGCACGGGCGCCCGTATACAGCCCCAGCAAGGCTGCCCAGCGCGCGGCGGGTGACAAGGTGGCAAACGCAGAGGGGGCGAACAGGCTGTTGATCTGCTTCAGGTCGAAGGCCTTGAAGCCCAGCTTGCGCCGCTTACGCTTGGCGCTATTGCCGTATGAGACATGGCTTCGGGCCGGATTGCTGTCTGTGTAGTAGCCAGCGGCAATCAACCAGTCGAAGAAGCCACCCAGATAAGACTGCTTGTTCACTCTGGTCGGGGTTGAGATGCCAGCATCTGCGAGCGACTGATAGAAGTTCGACAGGTCGATCCGGTTGATGTTTGGCAAAGGGTAGTCACGGCCGGTTGTGCGCACGAACCCGTCAATCGCCGACTTCTTGATGGTGTAGGTCTTGGGGATGGTGTCTGGGGCAATGGCCTTGAGCCAAAGGTCGCGCGCTTCCATCAGCGAAAGGACTTTGCTGGGCTGGGGCTTGGAGGGAACTGCCGGGGCGGCTATCGCGCCGAAGAACGCAGGGTTGACCCGGCCGATGCTTTCAATGGCGCGAGTCAGCGCCTCAGTGTCTTCGCCTGGCTCCGCTTGGATACGCAGGGTGCCGTTGGCGTCTCGTTTCAGGGTGTAGTCCTGGAGGCGTTGTCCCCGAAGCTCCTGGAGCCATTGCCCTGCCGTCTTCTCGCCCATGCCGTTCTTCCTGATGGAGCTGAAGACCTCAGCATAGCGGGCGGCCAGGATCAGGGCGCAAGCTTGGGCGCTGCGCATTTCGCGCGTTCGAAGGCTTCGCTTGAGAATTCGGCAGCCCAGGAGGGGCTGGAGATCGACGGGCACGCGCTGGCGGAACGAAAAGCCCGCTGGCGTCTTGATCAAGTGATGGGGAACTCTCATCGGGATGTGTCCCGATTTGTGTCCTGCCCCTTGCTAGGCCCAGAAAAGCAAAACCCCTGATTTCTCAGGGGTTTGCAGAGTCTGGCGGAGAGAGGGGGATTCGAACCCCCGAAGCGCGGTTTAGACGCTTACACACTTTCCAGGCGTGCTCCTTCAACCACTCGGACACCTCTCCGGGCCTGCCGGCGCGAGGTAGCCGACGACAGGGCAGGGGCGGGATTCTAGCCGTCGCGGGCGCCGTTAACAAGGCGAATGGCCCGCGGCGGCGGGGCATGCCGCCGCTGCCGGTTCCCGAATCGCGGAAAAGCGCCGGCCCGTCGCTGTCCGCACCGTGCCCACGGGCCGGTCGCGGCTGCCGCTGAACGATCGGCGCGGCGCGGCGTGGCACAATGGCGGTTCAGATGAAGACGGTTGCCTGATGTCCTATCTCGTCCTCGCCCGCAAGTGGCGCCCCAAGCGTTTCGCCGAACTGGTGGGACAGGAGCACGTGGTCCGCGCGCTCAGCAATGCGCTGGACAGCGGGCGGGTGCACCACGCTTTCCTGTTCACCGGCACCCGCGGCGTCGGCAAGACCACCATCGCGCGTATCTTCGCCAAGTCGCTGAATTGCGAGCAGGGCACCAGCGCCGACCCATGCGGGCAGTGCCCGGCGTGCCTGGACATCGACGCCGGCCGCTACATCGACCTGCTGGAGATCGATGCCGCGTCCAACACGGGCGTGGACGACGTGCGCGAGGTGATCGAGAACGCGCAGTACATGCCGTCGCGCGGCAAGTACAAGGTCTACCTGATCGACGAAGTGCATATGCTGTCCAAGGCGGCGTTCAACGCGCTGCTGAAGACGCTGGAAGAGCCGCCGGAGCACGTCAAGTTCCTGCTCGCCACCACCGACCCGCAGAAGCTGCCGGTGACGGTGCTGTCGCGCTGCCTGCAGTTCAACCTCAAGCGCCTGGACGAGGAGCAGATCCAGGGGCAGATGGCCAAGATCCTGGCCGCCGAGCAGATCGAGGTCGATGCCTCGGCGATCGTGCAACTGGCCAAGGCCGCCGATGGCAGCCTGCGCGACGGCCTGTCGCTGCTCGATCAGGCCATTGCCTACGCTGGCGGCGCGCTGCGCGACGACGTGGTGCGGGCGATGCTGGGCACGGTCGACCGCACCCAGGTCGGGGCGATGCTCGAGGCGCTGGCCGATGGCGACGGGCAGCGGCTGCTGCAGGTGGTCGTCGGGCTGGCCGAGTTCTCGCCGGATTGGAGCGGAGTGCTGGAAGCGCTGGCCGAGGCGCTGCACCGGATCCAGGTGCGGCAGCTGGTGCCGGGCGCGGCGGTGGCCGGTCTCGATGGCCTGGACCCGGCGCCGTTCGCCGAACGCCTGCGTCCGGAAATCGTGCAGCTGTGGTACCAGATGGCCTTGAACGGGCGCCGCGACCTGTACCTGGCGCCGAGTCCGCGCTCCGGTTTCGAGATGGCGGTGCTGCGCATGCTGGCGTTCCGCCCGGCGGGCGCGGCGCCGTTGCCGGCCGCGTCCGGGTCAGACACGACCACGGAAGGGCGCATGACGGCGGTGCCGGTGTCCGCGGCGTCTGCCGCTGCTTCCCCCAGCGTCGCCGCGCCGTCCGTCGCCGCACCGGTCGCGCCCGCCGCACCGATGATGGCGCCGGCGCCAGTACCGGCCGCTGCGATGCCGGCACTCGCGCCCGCGCCTGTCGCAGCGGCGGCAGTGCTGGACCCGCCATGGGAAACCGCGGCACCTGCATCATCGCCAGCCGCGACCATGGTGCCGGTCGCGCCGGCTCCTGCGCCCGCGGCCGAGCCGGAAATGGCGATGGTGCCGCCGCTGGCCGCCACCACTGCGCGTATGCCGCCCGACACCAGCGCGGCGCGCGTGCTGCACGTGGCCGAGGACTGGCTGGAACTGGTCGCCGACTGCGGCCTGACCGGGCCGTCGCGGCAGCTCGCCGCCAATTCGGCCTTCGTCAGCCACGCCGACGGCGTGCTGCGGTTGTCGCTGTCGCCGGGCTTCGAATACCTGCAATCCGAGCGCTCGCTCGGCGAACTGGCCGCGGCCCTGACCGATGCGCTGGGCAGCCGGCCGAAGATCGTGATCGAAAGCGGCATCGCGGTCGATGCCGAGACCCTGCACGAGCGCTCGCACCGGCAACGCGGCGAGCGCCAGACCGCGGCCGAGACCGCGTTCCTGCACGACCCGGCGGTGCAAGCGCTGATCCAGCAGCAAGGCGCTCGGGTCGTGCCCGATTCCATCCGCCCTTACCAAGAGTAGACACGCATGCGCGGGAACATCGCCCAATTGATGCAGCAGGCGCAGAAGATGCAGGAAAACCTGCAGCGCGCCCAGGAAGAACTGGCCCAGCTGGAAGTCACCGGCAGCGCCGGCGGCGGCATGGTCAGCGTGACCCTGACCGGCGCCAAGGAGTGCCGCAAGGTGCGGATCGATCCGAGCATCCTCTCCGATCAGGAGATGGCCGAGGACCTGATCGCCGCTGCCTTCAACGATGCGTCCAACAAGATCGACGCCGAGTCCAAGTCGCGGATGGGCGCGGCCACTGCCGGCATGCCGATCCCGCCGGGCATGAAGCTGCCGTTCTGAAGCCGGGACTCGGGACTCGGGACTCGGAAAAGCCAAGCCGGCGTAGCGCCGGATGGTAGTGCCACGTCCTGAAGGGCTACGAGTGCAACAGCCCGCCTTTCCGAGTCTCGACCCCCGACCCCCGACCCGCAATGAGCCCCTCCCTGCTCGAACAACTGATCGACGCCTTTCGCGTGTTGCCCGGCGTCGGCCAGAAGACCGCGCAGCGGATGGCCTACCACGTGCTCGAACGCGAGCGCGAGGGCGGACAGCGCTTGGCCGATACCTTGCGCGAGGCGATCGAGCGCATTGGCCACTGCACGCAATGCCGCGATTTCAGCGAGACCGAACTGTGCGCGATCTGCGCCAGCGCCAGTCGCGACCGGCAGCAGTTGTGCGCGGTGGAGTCGCCGGCCGACCGGCTGGCGATCGAGCACGCCACCGGCTACCGCGGGCTGTATTTCATCCTGCAGGGCCGGCTGTCGCCGCTGGACGGGGTCGGTCCGCGCGAACTCGGCCTGGACCGGCTCGGTGCGCGGCTGGCGCAGGGCGAGATCGCCGAACTGATCATCGCCACCAATTCCACCGTCGAGGGCGAGGCCACCGCGCATTATCTGGCGCAGCTGGCGCGCCGGCACGGAGTGCGCCCGAGCCGGCTGGCGCAGGGCCTGCCGCTGGGCGGGGAACTGGAGTACGTGGACCGCGGCACGCTGTCGCATGCGTTCGGCAGCCGCCACGAGGCGCCGCAGGGCGGTGCCGGCGAGTAGCGGCCTGCGCGGCAGTGCCTGTGCGCTGCCGAATTGGGCTATAACGACTGCCCCTTTCCGCCCTGCGACCCGGCCCATGGATACCATCTTCGGCAAGATCATCCGCCGCGAAATTCCCGCCAGCATCGTCTACGAGGACGACGACGTCCTCGGTTTCAAGGACATCGCGCCGCAGGCGCCGGTGCATGTGCTGTTCATTCCCAAGCAGGTGGAGATCCCTACCCTCGACGACCTGACGCCGGAGCAGGCGCCGCTGGTCGGCAAGCTGGTGCTGGCCGCGGCCGTGTACGCGCGCGATCAGGGCCTGGCCGAGGACGGCTACCGGGTGGTGATGAACTGCCGCGAGCATGCCGGGCAGACCGTGTTCCATCTGCACCTGCACTTGTTGGCCGGTGCGCTGCTGGGCCGCTTTGGCACGCCCTGATCCGATTGCCGGCCGGCGCATGCGGGCGCGATCTGCCGCGGTGCTGCCGGCCAAACGGAAAACACCGCTTTTCAGCGGCGTTTTCTTGTCCATCGTCGCACAACGCTCACCACCAGCCGCGGCCCCAGCCCCAGCGCGGGCCCCAAGGATCCCACGGCCCCCAGGGACCGTACGGGTAGGCGGGCACCACGTCGACCTGACGCACCACCGGCCACAGGTAGACCACGTCGGCGCTGATCTTCGGCAGGCGGTAGTCGTACTCGCCGATGCGGGTGCTCTCGTAGCCGGAGACGTGGCCGATGAAGGTCACCTCACGTCCGGGCTCGAACACCGCCGGGTCGTAGAAGCCGGCACGGCAGGCGACGAAGCGGCCGTCGCTGGCGTCGGCCGAATCGCTGTCCGGACGGCCGCTGGCGCTCAGCGGCCGCGACAGCATCTGGAAGCAGGTCTCGCCCTGGCCGGGCTTGGTCTGGATGATCTTGCCGCCCCAGCGCACCGAGGCGCCGACCTGCTGGCCGGCGACCGAGTCGCGCGGGGTGACGGTGGCGAACTGGCCTTGCAGCGGCTTGGGCGCGGTCGCGCAGGCGCCCAGGACGAGAACGGCCATGACGGGCAACAGCAATCGGATCTTCATCGAAATGCTCCGGTGTGCGGACGGTGCCTGCGCAGGTCGCGCAACAATGAAGCGCTGTCCGAATCGGCGCCAGCGTAGCGCGAATCGGCGAAACGTTGGCTGAGCGAAAGCAGCGCCGGATCGGGCATCACCCGGTGTACACGCTGCGCCCACGTCAGCGCCGGTTCGTGCGCCTCGCGGCCCAGGCCGAGCCGTGCGTAGCGCCGGCCCAGCCGCCGCCAGGCGCGCAGCAGCGGGTCGCGCTCGCGTTCGCCGCGGGCCAGCAGCCAGGCCATCCAGCCCAGCACCAGCGCCGCGAAGCCGGCGAACAGCGCGACCAACTGCGCCGGCTCCAACTTGGCGATGCCCAGATTGCTCAGCAGCCGTTGCTGGCGGTTGGCGTCGAACGACAGCACCAGGTCGTTCCAGCCGCGGCGCAGCCAGTCGCCGACGTCGCGCAGCTGCCAGCTGGCGCCGCCCTGGGCGCCGGCGCCGGCGCCCAGGCGGTCCTCCAGGGTGTCGTAGATGCGTTCCGGGGCGACCGCGGCGGTCGGATCCACGCGTACCCAGCCGCGCTGCGGCAGCCATACCTCGGCCCAGGCGTGGGCGTCCATGCGCCGCACCACCCAGTAGCCGCCCAATGGATTGCGGATGCCGCCGGCGTAGCCGGTGACCACCCGCGCGGGGATCCCGGCGCCGCGCATCAGCACCACGAAGGCGGAACTGAAGTGCTGGCAGAAACCGGCCTTCTGCTCGAACAGGAATTCGTCGACACCGTCGCGGCCGGGCAGCGGCGTGTCCAGGGTGTAGCCGAAGTCGCGGCGGATCCATTGCAGCGCACGCGCCACGATCGCGGCGTCGTCGGCGCCGGCCTGCTGCCGCCACTGCCGGGCCAGGGCCAGGGTGCGCGGGTTGTAACCCGGCGGCAGCGCCAGCGCGCGCTGGCGCTGGGCCGGCGCCAACTCGGTCTCGAAGCGCAGCGGCGGCGCCGAGCGCAGCCGCCAGCGTGTCAGCGCGCTGAGCGGGCGCTCGGTGTGCAGGACGTAGTCGGCGGACACGCGGCTGCCGTCCGGCGCCTGCAGCGGAAGGTCCAGCGCGACCAGCTGGCGGCGGTCGGTCGGCTCGACCTCGATCTGGTAGTCCCATGCGACCGCGCCGGTGCGCACCGGCGGGGCCGGCAGGGACACGTTGCCGCGTTGCGCGCGCCACGTGCTGCCGTCGAAATCCCACAGCACCGGTCCGCGCCAGTAGCGCTGGGCCGGCGCGGGCGCGGGGCCGAAGAACTGCACGCGCAACGCCGGGGTGTCGTCGGCCATCAGGTCCAGCCACTGCGCGGGGCTCATCGTGTCCGCCAGGCCGGGCCGCGCCAGCGCGCGCTCGGGGATGCCCCACAGCGGCGCGCCCAGCCGCGGGAACAGCCAGAACGCGGTCAGCGCCAGCGGCAGGCCGAGCGCCAGCAGCCGGCCGACGCCGCGCACCTGGCCGCGCAGCGGATGGCGGCCGCTGTGTCCCTCCTGGTCGGCCAGGCGCTGCATGCATAACAGCGCGGCGATCACCGCGGCCAATGCCAGGAGCATCGTCGACGGGCCCTGGTCGAGCAGGAACGCGGCGAACGGTGCGAACAGGGCGAAGCCGAGCAAGCTGCGCGCGTCGCGCAGCGTCTTCAGTTCCGACGGCTTGATCGCCAGCATCGCCGCGAGCATGGCGCAGCCGGTATCGCGGCCGAAACGCATGCCGACCTGCCAGTAGATCGCCGCCAGCATCGCCGCCACCAGCAGCAGGCGCAGCGCGGCCGGCAGCGGCCGCCACGCCGAACTGGCGCCGATCAGCACCGCAGCCAGCGCGAACACCAGCGCCAGCGTCGCGGGCAACTGCAACAGCAGTGGCAGCAACGCCAGCATGCCGGCAGCGAGCGCCCAGTGGCGGCTGCTGGCGTTCAGCGCGGGCGAGTGCGGCTCAGCCATGGGGCAGCAGTGCCAGCGCGCGCTGGCACAGGTGCCGGTGCTGCGGGCCGCGGCCCGGCCCCAGCGGCGGCTGTCCCGGCAGCAGCAGGCGGTAGCGGCGGCCGTCGCGCTCGGCCTCGTCGACCCAGCGCGCCAGCCGCGCGATGCGCCGCTCGTAGGGCAATCCCGGCAGGGTCCGCCAGTCCAGCACCACGTCCACGCCGACCGGGCGCTCGTACTCGCGCACCAGCAGCGTGTCGCGGCGCGCCGAGTGCTTCCAGGAGATTGCGCGCGGCGTATCGCCGGCGCGGTACGGGCGCAACTGGTGCAGTTCCTCGCCCAGCGCGTGCAGCCGGGTCTGGGTCGGGGTGCCGGCGCCGGACGGCAGCGGCGGCCCGTCCGCCTCCGGTTGCGGGTAGACCAACAGCGGCGTGTCCGGCCAGAACCAGGCCCAGGCGCGCAGCAGGCCCAGCGGCTGGGTGGTGGAAATCCGGATGCGCTGCAGGTCGAGCCAGCCGCGGCGCTCGGTGGGCAGTTGCAGGTCGGCTTCGTTGCCGCCGTCGCCGTGCAGCGCCAGGTAGGTGTGCTGGCGGGCATGGGCCACGCGCAGGCCGCGCCGGGGCCGGGCGTCGCCGGCGGCCAGGGCCAGCCGCAGCCGCAGCGGCGTGCCGGCCGCCACCGGCTCTGCCGACAGCGCCTCCAGGCGCAACCCCGACAGCTGCAAGTGGGCCATGATCGCGCTGGCGATGGCGGCCGCGCCGAGCAGCATCGCCAGCAGCAAGGCGGGGTTGTTGTTGTAGTTCAGCGCGCCGAGCAGCATCGTCCCGAGCAACAGTGCGATGAAGCCGCCGAACGGCGTGGGCAGGATGTAGATCCGGCGCCGGTCCAGCCGCACCGGCAGGGCTTCGGGATCGCGCGGCCGCGCCAGCCGTGCCAGTGCCCGACGCCACTCGCGCAGCCGTGACCGCATCGGCGTCAGTCCACCGCGACGTTGTGCAGGATCGCCTTGGCCAGCGCTTGTCCGGAAGCCGATTCCTGTTCGGCCACCAGCCGGTGTTCGGCCACGGCCACGAACAGCGCCTGCACGTCTTCGGGCAGCGCATGCGCGCGGCCGAGCAGCAGGGCGTGCGCCTTGGCCGCGCGCAGCAGCGCGATGCCGGCGCGCGGCGACAGGCCCACGCGCACGCCGGGATGCTGGCGGCTGCGCGCGAGCAGCGCCTGCACGTAGCCGACCAGCGCGTCGCTGACGTGGATCCGCTCCACGCTGTGCCGCAGCGTGGCCATGTCGGTGTCGCCGAGCCGCGGCCGCGCCTGCGCGATCAAGTCGCGGCGGTCGCTGCCGCTGAGCAGCGCGCGCTCGGACTCGGCGCTGGGATAGCCCAGCGCCAGCCGCAGCAGGAACCGATCCAGCTGCGAATCGGGCAGCGGGAAGGTGCCCGACAGGTCGACCGGATTCTGCGTGGCGATGACGAAGAACGGCGCCGGCAGCGGGTGGGTCGTTCCGTCCAGCGTCACTTGTTGTTCGGCCATCGCTTCCAGCAGCGCGCTCTGGGTGCGCGGCGGCGCGCGGTTGATCTCGTCGGCGAGCAGCACGTGGGCGAACACCGGGCCGGGATGGAACTGGAACTGGCGCGATTGCGCGTCGTACACCGACACCCCGAGCACATCGGCCGGCAGCAGGTCGGAGGTGAACTGCACGCGCTGGAAGCTCAATCCCAGGCTCGCGGCCAGCGCGTGCGCCAGCGTGGTCTTGCCCAGCCCGGGCAGGTCCTCGATCAGCAGATGTCCACCGGACAGCAGCGCGACAAAGGCCATCCGCACCTGCTGCGGTTTGCCCAGCACCAGCGCATTGACCTGTTGCTGGGCCTGTGCGAGCGCCTGGCGCAGCGTATCGGTTAGCATTTCCGGCAAGCGGGGCGGACTAGGCATCGCATTCTCGCAACGGTTTAGGGGAGTTTAAGGCCAATGCAAGGCGAACAACGTGCACGCAGCGTCTTCATGGTGCTGTGGACGCTGGTCACGGCAGTCAAGCTGCTGACGGCCGCGCGCCTGCCCTTGTTCGTCGACGAGGCGTTCTATTGGCAGGAGGGCCAGCACCTGGCCGCCGCCTATTCGGACCTGCCTGGGCTGACCGCCTGGCTGGCGCGGCTGGGCGTGGCGCTCGGCGGCGATCACCTGCTGGCGCTGCGCGCGCCGTTCCTGGCGCTGTCGGCGCTGATGCCATGGCTGATCGCGCGCATCGCCACGCGCTGGTTCGGCGCGGTCGCCGGCTGGCGCGCCGGCAGCCTGACCCTGCTGATGCCGCTGTCGGGCACGCTTGGCATCCTGGCCCTGCCGGACGTGCCGATGGCGCTGGCGACGATCCTGTGCATGGACGCCAGTGCGCGGCTGCTGCGCCAGATCGACGCGATGAGCGCGGTGGAGCTGGCCCTGGGGCTGACCCTGGGCGCGCTGAGTCATTATCGCTTCGCTGGGGTGATCGGGGTCGGCGCGATCGCGCTGCTGCTGATCCCGCAGGGCCGGCGCATGCTGCGCGATCCGCAGGTGTGGGTGGCGCTGGCGATCGGCATCGTCGCCTGGCTGCCGTTGCTGGCATGGAATGCCGACAACGGCGAGGCCGGGGTCAAGTTCCAGTTGATCGATCGGCATCCGTGGAGTTTCCAGCCTGACGGCATCGCGTTCGTGCTGATCCAGGGGCTGCTGGTCACGCCATTGCTGGCGGTGGCGATGTGGAAGGTCGCGCTGGTGGCCACGCGCGGCGGCAGCAGCGGCGGCGCGCGCGTGCAGTGGCGCTATTTCGGCCTGCTCGGCGGCGTGTCCACGCTAGGCATCTTCCTGCTCGGCTTCTTCACCGACGCCGAGCGCATCAGTTTCCATTGGCCGTTGCCGGGCTACCTGGCCCTGCTGGTCGCCGCCCCGGTGATCCTCAACGGCTGGCCGAAGCGGCTGCGCTGCGCGACCTGGCTGCTGAGCGGGCTCGGCCTGGCCGCCGCGTTCGGCTACTACCTGGCCGTGTCGGTGCCGTCGGTGCGCGAGCATGCCGCCGGCGACAAGTATTACCCGCGCAACTTCGTCGGCTGGCAGCCGTTGGCCTCGGCGGTCCGCCGCAAGCTGGCATCGATGCCGGCGGGCACGCAGATCCTGGCCGACAACTTCAAGGTCGCTGCCGAACTCGGTTTCGCGCTGGGCGACGCCGGCATCCAGACGCTGCCGCACCCGATGAACGACAAGCATGGGCGCAGTGCGCAGCTGCGCCAGTGGGGGCTGCTCAGCGACGGCCGCCGCGACGGGCCGCGGTTGCTGGTGCTGTCGCCCAGCGACATGAAGTACCGGTTGCTGCTGCAGCGCTACCACGCGGTCTGCGCGCTGGTCGGCCCGCTGCCGCCGCCGGAGGTGGTGTCCAGCGACCACGGCGGGCAGCGCTTTCTGCTGTTCGCGCTGCCCGCGCAGCGCCTGTCCGGGCCGTGCACGACGCCGGCGATGGCCTGGTTCGACACGCCGGACGTGGGCGCCAGGGTGGCGCGCAGCTTCGAGGTGTCCGGCTGGGCGTTCAAGGACGGCGTGGGCATCGCCCGGGTCGAGGTGCTGCTCGACGGCAAGGTCGCCGCGCAGGCGCATTACGGCGAGGCCTACGACGTCACCGCGTTCTGGAAGATCTCCACCGATCCCGGCCATCCGAACGTCGGCTTCCGCGCGGAACTGGACGCCCGCGGATTGGTGCAGGGAACGCACTGGCTCGGCCTGCGCCTGCACGGCCGCGACGGCAGCGTCGAGGACTGGTGGGAGCAGCCGATTATGTTCGATACGCGCAAAGGACAATCCATTGCGCCTCGAGATTGATTTGCTGACAGCGGGTTCAATTTCGTACCGCAACACTACAGGACGTGATGGCCAGTTGTTCAAGCGACCTGCGCAAGCGCCGTAGGCAACCACGCCTGCTTGGCCTGCGCGATGGTACGAGCGCGGGGGTGGCAGCACTGAAAATGCCAACGGATCGACCAACCAGTCCTTGCCGCGGCCTGCCGGTTTCAGTGCAATGAGCGATACTTGCTGCGCATGGATCGAGCAGCGGTTCTGTAACCGTCCACGCAATAGGCCTGGACTCAACAGGCTGCTGAAATACTTATCTCCGGGGTGAATTTTGATACGTTTCCCGCCCAAAATGACGCACGCCAAACGAAAGGTCATTGACTTTCGATGGCTGTCGACCAGTATTTCAGCAGCCTGTCAAGACACCCCCGCAGTTTGCTCTGGGGATTTTTCCTCGGTTGTGCTGCGAACCAGAGTTGAATCCATTATGGATATTACGAGACAATGCCGGACCGTGATCCGGTCGGCCGGTTTTGAATGGTGTCGTGCCTCACTGAGCACATATCCGGATGGCGTCTGACGGAGGCGTGGCCTTGTGCTTTCTGAATGAAAATTGCCCCGAAATCCAAGGTGAAGGGATGTATATCTGCAGCGCTGGTGCTCATATGGTCCGCGGCATCGGCTCGGCGCCCGCATTTCTAGGCCGCTCCAGTCAAGCAAAGCCGGCTGGCGCCTGGTGGATGTTCGCGTTCGGGGCGATCGTCCTGACTTGGTTGACGCTGACATGGCGTATTCCGCTCCTGCTTTGGGATAATATCGACCTAGTGCCGATCTACCAAGCTTGGGAAGAGGGCCGCCTGGGGAGTTCGGATTTCTGGAAGGTTCACGACGGCAGCCATTTGCATTCTGCCGCCTATGCGATCCTGCTGCTCACCACTCGCGCATCTGGCGGCCAGACCTGGCTGGATTGCCTGGTGAGCATGGCCTTGCTCGGCCTTTGCGGCGCCATTCTCCTTCGCATGGCGCTGCGCGATTTCGGCGCGCGGCTGCACCGCGGTTGGTTGTGGGTGTTCGTGTTCTTGGCGTTGTATCCCGGGCATTTGATCAACCTGCAGTGGGGATGGCAGGTCGCCGTGTTCGTCGGGTTGCTGGGATGCATCGCGCCTGTCTATCTGTTGACTGCTCCCAGGCTCACCTGGGGAGCAAACCTGTTGGCCGTGATTTTGGCAGTGGCCGGAGTATTCGGCTTTTCCACCACGTTGGTGGCGTTTCCGGTGGCGGTGGGGTTGATCGTGCTGCATCGCACTTCTTCCGCCGCCAGGCGCCTGGGCATGTGTGCCCCATGGCTGGCGGCCCTGGCCTTGCTTGTGGCGCTGCTGCATCGTGGTAAAGCTGGTGCGTTCGTCCAGAAACTGGAGGCCGGTCCTTTCGTTGGATATGTGTTCAACTACCTGGGAGGTGGCGTGATGCACTTCTCGAACGAAGTGGCCCCGGTGTTTGCGGCGATCGCGCTGGGCTACGCGCTCTGGGTGAGCGTGCGTATGCGCTTGCATCCGTCGCTCTTGCCGTGGTTGAGCCTGATGGCAATGGGCGTAGGTTTTGCGATATTGACCGCTTGCGGACGCGCGACGCTGTTTGGTGCCGGGCATGGCTTCGCGATCCGTTATGCGAGTTTCTCCATCTGGTTTTGGATTGGTTGGCTCGGCGTCATGCTCGTCGGCTTCCGGGATTCCCGTGCCTGGACGTTGGTGCGCGGGTTACTGCTGTTGTTCGTTGCGGCATCGATCTTCAATGGGCTGCATCTGGCCAGGAAAGCGATGAAGATCGCAGAGCACTCGCGGCAGATCGCTATGCAGATCCGGGAAGATTACCCGCATATCGACCGGGCCGTTCTGTCCGAGGCGTATGATTGGCGTGCAGGCGTCGCCGAGGAGCAGCTGAGGATCTGGCATGCGCACGGCTACGCTCCGTTCCAAGACGGGCGCCGCTAGCGCCACGATCGCCAGAAAGGCGCTGCGTGGACCGCATGCACTGGACCGGGATATGAAATGCAGGACGATCGCCCGACCGTGGCGGCGGCCTACAACGAAGCCGACAGCCTGCCTCTGCTGCATCCTCGCATCATGCAGGTGCTGGAGACGCTCGATGGCGTGCGTGGGCGCGCGCTGTACGTGGACGATGGCGTGACGATGACACCTGGCGCGTGATGTGCGGGTTGGCTGCTGTCAACTCCCTGGTCGAGGCGATTCGGCTTTCGCGCAACTTAGGCAAGGAGATAGCGCTGACCAGCGGCGCTGGATCATGTGGCCGAAGGCGCTGCCTTGATGCTTGATGCGGATGGACAGGATCCGCCCGAGTTGATTGCGCAATTCGTCGTGTACTGGCGGCAGGGCTTTCGGTACCCGAGTCGCGCGGGAGGGCGGGAGCTGGCTCAAAGAGGGCCTCGGCCGCGGCGTTCTGCCGAGTGATCGGCGGGCTGTCGAAAACGCCCATACCCACCAACACCGCAGACTTCCGCCTGCTCTCGGCCAGGGCGCTGGGTGCTCTGCGCCAGTTGCGCGAACGCGGACGGTTCATGGGCACCTCGAACAACCTGGATTTTTGCCGTTTGAGATGCTTGGTGAGGCGACGGGCACCGCCGCATCCTCTGGCTGGTGGCGCCCGAAGCCCCCCTTGTCATTTCAAACTCTGATTGCGGCCTGCCAGCCGCCGTTTCCGCTCACGCGGGCACGATCCCCTGGCTCTGCAGCCGCGCCAGCCGCATCAGGTTGTGCGCGGCGACCTTCAGGCCGATCACCACCTGGGCACGCGCCAGGCCAATCGTCCGTCGGCATTTGCCGCCCTGCTGGGTGAGCCGGGCAAACGGGTGTTCGCCCAACGCCCGGTCCTTGGCGATGCGATGGTTCCGACGCTGCTGGACCGGACTGAGCGGCTGGTCCGCCTGGCCCTTGTGCTGGATGTCCGCTCGGTAGCCTTGTCGCCTGAGCTCGGCTTCCCGGGCCCGGTTGGCATAGGCGCTGTCGGCCCCTACCGTACGCCCGGTGTTGGCCGGATCGAGCAGCGTCTCAAAGTGCCGGCTGTCGTGCACGTTGGCCGCGCTCACCTCGTGCCGGCCGATGAAGCCCCTGCGCCGATCCGTGTTGGCGTGCAGCTTGTAGCCGTAATGGGCCTTGCCATGCTTGCGCGTCCAGCGCGCCTGTACATCTTTCTGCCCTCGCTTGGCATCGCTCCAGCCTTGCGGCTTCTGGCCCTGCTTGATCTGGGCGTTCTCCTCCGGCGTGTTGCGCTGGATCGGCGCACTGACGATGCTCGCATCGACGATCTGTCCGCCCCGGGCAATGAACCCGCCCCGCTGATCTCGCCGATCAGATCCTGCTTCTTGAGCCGATCGCGCCACACCCAGATCGTCTTGGCATCGGGCACCTTGCCACTGTGCTCCAGTCCCAGGAAGCGCTGGAAGCTGCGACGGTCCAGTACCTGGTACTCCAGCGCCTCCTCGCACAGGTTGTACAACTGTTGCAGCAACAGCAGCCGGATCATCAACTCCGTCGGCCACGCCGGGCGGCCGCCCTTGCGGCCGGTGCCCAGGCGAAGTCGGCCATCGATCACCGCTGCGATCGCGGCGAAGTCGATGTGCCGCCACAGCAACTCCAGTGGATCGCTCAATTGCTCGCGCTTGGCTTCGCGCTCGGCTCCGGCAAACAGACTGATCATCGGCACTTACCCCTCGATGGCAATAAAATCATGATGCCAAGAATCGGGGGTTTTTAGAGGTGCCCTGAACTGCAGATGCATTCTTTCCATGCGCGGGCCGTAGCTGTAGTCCAGGCCGCCATCGATCGCTTTGGTGAAAGAATCATCTTGGGTTCCGACTCCGGAAACATAATAACCACTTATATTTTTAATACCTTTACGCTTTCCTGCTTGCACCTGCTCATCCAGGATGCCGATATTGGTGATGTGTTCGGGATCCTTGTACTTGTCGTTGCCGGTGCCATCGAAGGAGGCCACGAACAGGCGGGAATGCGGATTCTTATCGCTGACCAGCCGCGGCGCCTGGAACTGCGCCAGCGCGTGGCGGCTCTGCTCATAGATTGCCAAGTCCTGCTGGCTGGCCGGATACGTCTCCACGCCATCAGGCCAGCGCCGCGGATCGTTGCGCTCGCTTCCCATAATACTTCTCCTTGACCACAGTGATATCAGTAAGTCTTCGTATAGGCAATCCCTAAACCAACCTGAGAGTTCCCCCGGCTCTGCCGGGGAGGCAGTAGAAGTTTGACGTATCCGGGAGTCCATCCCGGAGACTCCGCAACGTGAGCGGCCAAGCACACGAGACGGAGAAACCGAGATGGATGAGTTTGAGAGCTTAAGTCACACCAGGTGGGAGTGTCTGTACCACGTTGTGTTCATACCGAAGTGTCGCCGTAAGACACTGTATGTGGGTCTGAGGAAGCATCTAGGAGAGGTGTTCCGGCGATTGGCCGAGCAGAAGGAGAGCCGGGTCGAGGAGGGCCATCTGATGCCAGATCACGTCCATATGCTGTTGAAGATTCCGCCGAAGTAGGCGGTGTCGCAGGTGGTGGGCTATATCAAGGGCAAGAGCGCCATCCACCTAGCGCGGGTGTATGTGGAGCGGAAGCGGAACTTTGTAGGGCAGAGCTTCTGGGCGCGAGGTTACTTCGTTACGAGGGTAGGTCGGGATGAAGGGTTGATCGGGGCATACATCCAGAACCAAGAGGCGGAAGATCGGCGCTTGGACCAATTGCAGTTGCTGAGGTAGTCGGCCACCTTCAGGTGGCCCTAACAAGGGAGGCGCGTAGCGCTCCCGCAGCCGCTTTGAGCGGCTCACATCTCTAAAGCCCCCGGCTTTGCCGGGGGATATTTACTTCGTCGCGAAATCTACTATCGGGCCTGCCTTCTCGCTGAGGAACAGTAGTGAACACCATTGCCCGCATATACACATTGATCGTGCGATCGTTCACTTCCAGGATGATGTCCGGGAAGATCGGCGCCGTCAGAATCGGCGGCAATTGCTCCTGCGGCACCTTGTGCAAGACCACCTGATCCTTGAAGATCGCACCGATATCCACCGTGGCATGGTGCGGCTGTCCGTCGCTGGAGCGCCAACTGACTTCGGCCGGCGGCCGGAAATTGCGGATATCGATGGTCGAACCCGACAGATTGTCTGGATAGGCATCGTCCAGCGACACGGATGAAATCTGCTTCACGTCGTCCGGATCGCGCGCCTCGTAGCGACCGTTGTATAGAATCTTGCAGCCATAAGTGTCGTAGCATGCGGTGCCGAAATTATGGCTGTCGAACGGGATCGGCTTGCGCGTATCGATGTGCACGATGCCGTTGGCATCCACCGGCACATTGGTCCGCCACGTGTCTGTCGACGTCGAATTCATCCGCGTGCATCCTGCAAGAAGGGGGAACGCGCCGGCGAGCAGTGCCACGAAAGACAATTGTGCGCCGCGCGTGGCAAAGAGGGAGAACATGAGCGCCGCTCCATCGTGGAAAAAGTGGACCGCGACATGGCGTGGTCGCCGCGTAAGCGACCTATGTCGGCATTCAATCCGTGCACAGCCGGGGAGTCAAGCATGGCGATACCATTGCGCCCGGCACAGGCGGGCATCGCGTCATGCATCCACCGTCCTGCCCCGCTGCACGCTGCGGCGCGGTGCAGGGTCGTCGCGGACCGGCTGGTGCCTTCACGTGCGCGGGCTCGCCCAGGACACAGGCCATTGCGGCGGCATGGAACGCCGCGTGCTGCCGGGGATGGTCCGCATCCAGTTCCGGCATGCCTGGCATCGTGGGCGCGTGCTGCAGTGGCGTTGCTCCCGACGCTGGTGCGCCCGGCATACGCGGCGACCCGAGCGGCGTGGCGGCAGGAGGTCAGACCTCGCGCGGATACAGCGGCGGCAGTTCGTCGTTGGCCGGTGTGCGTGCTGCCCCACGCCAGCGCGGACCGGACCGGAACGCTTCGCGCAATGCGGCACGCGCGCCGGGCACGTCGCCGGTGCCGCTCCAGCGTGCGCGTTGCATGCGCAGCACGGCTTCGCGTTGCGCCGGATCGTCCAGCCGCCGCAGCAACGCGTCCAGGTCGGCGACGCCGGCCTGCGCGCACAGGATCGCCGCGACCTGATCCAGGCCGCCGGCATCCAGCGCCTTGCGCAGGTCGGGCAAGCCGTAGCGCGGGCGCGGCGCAGCGGGAGCCGGCACGGCCGCCGCAGCCGCCGTCGTATGCGAAGCGCTGCGGCGGCGCCAGGCCCACAGCAGCGTCGCCAGCCACAGCAGCGCGAACAGCGCCGCCAGCGCCATCCACAGCGGCAGCGAAGCGAGCAGTGCGGACGCCGCGTGGGTCGTGGCCAGCGCATTGCCGGCCGGCACGGCTTCCGCGCCCGGCGCGGGCGCGCCGGCCGGCGGCGGCGCAGGCGCTGCGGGCGCGCCGCGCCCGGGCAGCACCTGCAGGTCCAGATCGGGCAAGGCGGCCTCGCGCGCAGTGCCGGCCGCCACCTCCCACCACGGCACGCGCAGCCCGTTCACCCGCAACGGCCCCGGCGCCTGCGGCACGATCGAATAACGCCGAGTGATCTTCAGTTGCGGACTGCCGTCGACGAACGTTTCGGCGAACTGCGGCGGCTCGGCGAACACCTGCGCGCCATCGACGCTCGGCGTGGGCAGTTCCGGGAACTGCGCCTGGGTGGCGCCGCGCGCACTCGCCTCGACCACGATGTCGGCCGCCTCGCCCACCGCCGCGCGCTGCGGCGTGGCGGTGTAGCGCAGGCGCAGGTCGTGCAGCGGCAGCCACGGCTGCGGCGCATTGGCCGGCTGCGCGCGCACCTGCAGGGTCTGCGCGGCACTGCGTGCGCCGAGGTCGCCGCCGCGGCCGAAATAGTCGTCGAAGAATCCGCTGGGGCCGCGGCCGCGGAAGCGCGCGCCCGGCAGGGTCAACGGCCCGCTGCGCTCGGGCACCAGCAGGAAGCGGCGCTCGACGATGGTGAACATGCGCCCGCCGATCTCGCGCCGGCTCTGGCTATCGTCGCCGATGCGCTGCAGCGCGGCGCCGGCCGGTGGATCCAGGTCCAGTTCGCCCGAGCTCAGGGGCACCCCGAGATACAGCCGCACCACCACACCGACGCTCTGCTGCACGTAGGGCTGCGCGTCGTCGACCACGGTCTGCACGAACACGTCGGCGTTGCCGAGCTGCGCGCGATCGCCGCCGCCGGGGCCGGCGGACGGCGCCGCAACCCGCAGCAGCAACGGCGCGGTGCGTTCGTTGCCGACGCGCAGCGACGGGATCTGCAGCATGCCGGTGGCGCGCGGCGTCAGCGCCACGCCGAACAGCGACTTCGCCGCGACCTGGCCGTTGCTCATCTGCACCTGCCGGCTGCTGACCTCGTCGCTGAGCGCGAAATCCGCGCGCAGCGGCGCATACTCCGGCACTGCCGGGCCCTGGTCGGTCTCGATGTTGAGGGTGACGCGCTCGCCGGCGCCGATGCTGTCGCGGTCCAGCCACGCGCGGGTGGCGGCCGCGGCCGGCAGCGCCAGCGCGGCCAGCAGCGCCAGCGTTGCCGACAGCATCGGCACGGCGGACATGCATCCGTGCCAGCCCCGTTGCTTGCGTTCGATCATGGTCCTTCCCGTTGCCTGCGTTCGTGTTCGAGCTTGAACTTGGCGCGCAGCAGGTTGCCCGGATCGTCCGGCACCCGCCGCAGCCATGCCTCTACCGCCTGGCGCTGCTCGCGCTGCTGCGGGGTCTCCGCGGCGGCGGCACGCGCGGCGGCGGCCTTGCCCGCGGCGCCCTGCTGCGCCATCGCCTGCTGCATCTGCCGGCGCTGCGCCGCATCGGCCTGCTGCTGCGCCTGCATGTCGCCCGGCTTCGGCGGCGCCTGCGGCGGCGCGTCCTTCGGCGCGGCCGGCGACGGCGATTGCCCATTCTTCTGCCCTGCCTGGTCCTGCGCGTCGGACTGCCGGGGCGCCCGTGCCGGGTCCTGCCGCTCGGGCGCGCCGCCCGATCCCGGCCGCGGCTGGCCCTTCTGGTCCTGCTTGGCCCCATCCCTGTCCTGGCCCTGCTGGCCGGACGCCTGCTGCTGCGCGGACGACCGGCGCTTGCGCGCGGCATCGACCGCAGCGCGGTTGGCGATCGCGTCGGCCATCTGCGGATCCTGCGTCAGCGCCTTGTCGTAGGCGTCGATCGCCTCGTCGTAGCGGCCCTGGCGGGCCAGCGCATTGCCCAGGTTGTACCAACCCTGGTCGCTGTCGATGCCGTCGAACTGCTGCTGCGCAGTACCGAAATCGCCCTTGCGATAGGCTTGTACGCCCGCATCCAAGCGCTGCTGGCGCAGTTGGTCGGCACGCCGCCACCAACCGTCGGCAGTATCGTCGCCTGCCGCATGCGCCGGCGACGGCACTGCCAGCGGCATCAGCACTACCAGCAGCAACGCCGCGCCGCCGCGGCGGCGGAACGCGAGCAAGGCCAGCAGCAACAGCGGCGGCAACAGCCAGTAGCCCTGATCCAGCCAGACCCGGCCGCTGCCGTCGCCGGCCGTGGCCGCGGCCTGCTCCAGCGGTTGCAGTACCCCCAGCGCGCGCAGGTCCGCGTCGGTAGGAGTCAGCGCGGCGTAGCGGCCATTGCCGGCAGCCGCCAGGGTATGCAGCGAACCGGCATCCAGTTGCGCGCGCGCCACGCCGCCCTGGCCATCGCGATAGACCGCCCCCCGGGCGGTGCCCAGTCCCAGCGCGCAGACGCGGTATCCCTGCCCGGCGGCGCGCGCCGCGGCGCGCTGCGCGCGCGCATCGGCCCGATCGCTGAGCAGCAGGATGTCGCCGCGGGCGAACCCGGCCTGGCGCAGCAATTGCGCCGCCCAGTCGATGGCCAGATCGGTCCGCTGCCC
Source organism: Xanthomonas theicola (assembly GCF_014236795.1). Classification (NCBI taxonomy): domain Bacteria; kingdom Pseudomonadati; phylum Pseudomonadota; class Gammaproteobacteria; order Lysobacterales; family Lysobacteraceae; genus Xanthomonas; species Xanthomonas theicola. The sequence continues at coordinate 1,188,597 of NZ_CP049017.1, forward strand.
GGGCACCGGCATCACCTGCGGCGACAGCGCATCCAGGAACAGCGCCACGTTGGCCGCATCGTCGGTCAACGGCGCGACGGTGAAGGGTTCGCCGGCATAGGCCAGCAGCGCCACTTCGCCGCCGGCGCGCTCGCGCAGCAGCGTCGCCAGCTTGGCGCGCGCTTGCAGCAGTCGCGAGGGCGGCAGGTCGCCGGCCTGGATCCGCGGCGACAAGTCCAGCGCGATCACCAGCGGCGTGCGCGACTGCCACAGCGGCTGTTGCTCCTGGCGCCAGCTCGGTCCGGCCAGGGCCACGACCGCGAGCGCATAGCCGAGCGCGGCCAGCCACGGCCCGGACAGCGACTGCCTGCCATCGTGCGCAAGCAAGTGCGGCAACAGGTGCGCATCCACCGCGCGCCGCCAGACGTTGCTGCGTCTGCGCCGGCGCAGCCAGTTCCATCCCAGCAACGGCAGCAACAACAATGCCCACAACCACTGCGCACGCAGGAAATGCAACGCTTCCAAGAACGCGTTCATCGCCGCCTCCAGGGCCACGCGAACGCGACCAGCCCCAGCAGCAGCGCCACGCCCAGCGGCCAGGCGTAGCGCTCGATCCGCGGGCGCACCGCCGGGCCGGCCGAACGCACCGGTTCCAGGCGTTCCAGCTCGGCGTAGATCGAGACCAGTTGGTCGGTGTCGCGGGCGCGGAAGAAGCGGCCGCCGGTCTCCTGGGCGATCTTGCGCAGGGTGTGCTCGTCGACCTGGTCGTCGCCGCTGCCGGCGGGCATCGGCAAGCCGAACAGCGAATAGCCGCCGGCGCCGCCGAAGGCGATGGTGTACATGCGCACATGTTCGGCCTTGGCCAGTTCCGCGGCCTTGATCGGCTCCAGCACGCCGGCAGTGTTGACGCCGTCGGTCAGCACGATCAGCACCCGGTCGCCCTGCGCTTGTTCGCGCAGGCGCTTGACCGCCAGCGCGATCGCGTCGCCGAGCGCGGTCTCGCGCCCGGCCAGGCCGACCACGCTGTCGCGCAGTTGATCGCGCACCGTCGCCAGGTCGGCGGTCAGCGGGGTCAGCGCATACGCCTGCTGGCCGAACACCAGCAGGCCGATGCGGTCGCCGTCACGGCGGTCGAGGAAATCGGCCAGCACCGCCTTGGCCGCGGTCAGACGGGCCACCATGCGCCCGCCCAGAGTCATGTCCGGTTCGCTCATGCTGCCCGACAGGTCCACCGCCAGCATCAGCTGCCGCGCCTGCTGCGGCGGCGCGATCGGCTCGCCCAGCTGCAGCGGCCGCGCCGCCGCCGCGCACAGGCAGAACCAGGCCAGCCACGCCAGCCACAGGCCGCCGCGCCACAGGCCGCCGCGCGCCGGCGCGGCGGCGACCGCCTGCAGGTATGCCCCATACGGCACGCGCAAGGCCGGCGCACCGCCGCGCTGCGCCGGCAACAGCAGCCGCGCCAGCAGCGGCAGCGGCAGCGCCAGCCACATCCAGGGCCAGGCGAACCCGGCGAGCAGGTCGCTGAGGCTGTGCCCGTGCCAGGAGACCATGCCGATCGCCGCCACGTTCATCGCCCGGCCATCAGGCCGAGGAAGCGGCGCCGCGCCAGCGGCAGCAGCGCCTGCAGCTGGGCATCGTCCAGTTCGCGCCGATAGCCGCCGTCGAGCAGCACGCGGCCTGGCCCGGCAGAAAAGTCCTGGCGCTTGCCGCCGTCGAGGAACCGCAGCCATTGCTCGCCCTGCAGCGTGGCGGCGGCCGGATCACGGCGCCGGGCCGCACGGCGCAGCAGCTCCGACACCGCGGCCACCTGCGCCGGCGCGGCGCCGGCGCCGAGTGCCGCGTCGAACTGGCGCCGCCAACGGCGCCGCCGTGCGCGCCGCCATGCCCACAGGCCCAACCCGATGCCCAACGCCAGCAGCAACGCCGCACCGAGCAGCAACCAGCCCAGCGCCGGCGGCCACCAGGCAGGCGCCGGCGGCAGGTGCACGTCGCGCAGCGGCAATTGCTGCGGGCTCATCGCGCCCCGCTCCCGTCGGGCGCCGGCAGCAGCCAGGATTCGCTGGCCGCATCGCTGCGCAGCACGCGCACCTGCACGCCGCGGCCAGGCAGTTCGGCCGCCAGGGTCTCCAGCGGCGCGACGAACTGTTGGTGCCAGCGCCGTTGCGCGCTGGCCGCCTGCAAGTCGATCTCCACCCGGCGGCCGCCGGCCCAGAACGGCAGCGCCGCGCGCGGCGGCTGCAGTTCCAGGGCATCGGCCAGCAGCAGCAGCAGCACGTCGTTGTGCAGCGCCAGCCCGGCCCAGCGCACCGCGGGAATCGCGTGCGCGCTGGCCGGGTCGGCCAGCACCACCAGCCGCGACCCCGGCCGCAGCAGCCTGACCGCGTGCTCCAGCGCCACGCCGAGGCCGGCGTCGTCCTGCGGCGGCTGCGCGTACCAGCGCGCCAGCGCGTCGATCACGCGCAATGCGCCGCGCGGCCCGGCCGCCGGCGGCACCGGCGCTTCGCTGCGGCTGCCGCGCAAGGCGGCGAGGCGGTCGCCCTGGCGTTGCGCGGTCCATGCCGCCACTGCACCCGCGCGCGCGGCCTGGACCGACTTGAAGCGCACGCGGGTGCCGAAGTACAGCGTCGGCGCGGTATCGGCCACGATCAGGCTGAGTCGCTCGCGCTCGGCCTGGAACAGTTTGGTATGGGTGCGCCCGCTGCGCGCGGTGAGCCGCCAGTCGATGTGGCGCACGTCGTCGCCGGCCACGTATTCGCGCGACTCGGCATACTCCATGCCGCGCCCGCGCAGCGCCGTCGGCGCACTGCCACTGAGCCCGTGGCGCCCGCGCCGCGGCGCCGGCATCCGCGCCGCGCTGGCGCGCAATGCCACCAACTCGGACAAGGTCGGGCGCACGCCGGCGCCGCCCATCGCGGCGTCGGCGCGCGGCGTTTGCGGTGGCATCGTCCGCACCGCCACCGCGCTACCTCGCCTGCGGCACGGCGCCGCCGGCGGTACGCGCACTGGCGCGCGGCGCCGGCGACCGGCACTGCGGTCGTTCCCGCTCGCGGCGCCGCTCGTTCAAGGCGGCGGCACCTTGTCCAGCAGCGCGGCGACCAGGCGGTCGCCATCCCAGCCTTCGGCGGTGGCCTCGTAGCTGGGCAGCACGCGGTGGCGCAAGACGTCCGGCGCCACCGCGCGCACGTCGTCCGGGGTCACGAAGTCGCGGCCACCGAGCCAGGCGCGCGCACGCGCGCAGCGCTCCAGCGCGATCGAACCGCGCGGGCTCGCGCCCCAGGCGATGCGCCGCGCCAGCGCCGCGTCGTAGCCGCTGGCGTCGCGCGAGGCCAACACCAGTTCGATCAGGTAGCGCTCCAGCGGCGGCGCCATGTGCAGCGACAGCACCGCGCGCCGCGCGGCGAACACGTCCTCCAGCGGCAGCCGCGGCGGCGCGGCCTCGCCATGGTCCAGGGTCTCTCTAGCGCGCGCGCGCGCCAGGCGCAGGATCTCGGCCTCGGCGGCGGCCTCCGGATAGCCGATCCGCACGTGCATCAGGAACCGGTCCAACTGCGCTTCAGGCAGCGGGAAGGTGCCCTCCTGCTCGATCGGATTCTGCGTCGCCATCACCAGAAACAGCTTCGGCAGCGCATAGGTATGCCGGCCGACGGTGACCTGGCGCTCGCCCATCGCCTCGAGCAACGCCGACTGCACCTTCGCCGGCGCGCGGTTGATCTCGTCGGCGAGCAGGATCGGATGGAAGATCGGCCCGGGCAGGAACTCGAAGCGGCTTTCCTGCGGCCGCCACACCTCGGTCCCGGTCAGGTCGGCCGGCAACAGGTCCGGGGTGAACTGGACGCGGGCGAAATCCGCTTCCAGCCGCGACGCCAGCACGCGGATCGCGGTGGTCTTGGCCAGGCCGGGCGCGCCTTCGACCAACAGGTGGCCGTCGGCGAGCAGCGCGACCAGCAACCGCTCCACCAGCGCGGACTGACCGACGATGGTTTCCGACAGGCCGTCGCGCAGCGCGAGGAAGGCCGCGTGCAGGCGTTGCTGCTCGGACGCGGCGGGAGGGGGGGCGAGGCTCGAGGGCGTGGTGTTCATGCGCCGAGTTTGACCTATCGGCGGCGAAATGGTTCTACCAATGCTGAGACCGGCGCCGGGGGAATTCAGACTTTCCTCATCGGCTGCACAAACGGCGACGGGAGAAGCCAAGGCCGCTCCCGTCGATCGCGCGACGCATCGCAGGCGAACGGGCGGCGCGCGCGCCGCGTCGTCGCTGCCGGCGGCGGCTCAGCCGGCGCGCTTGGCCACGCGCATCACCTTCGGCGTCACGAAGATCAGCAGCTCGGCCTTGCTCTTGCTGCGGCCACGCTTCTTGAACAGATTGCCCAGGAACGGGATATCGCCCAGGAACGGCACCTTGGAGATGCTGTTGCGGTCGCTGAATTCGTACACGCCGCCGATCACCACGGTCTGGCCATCGTCCACCAGCACCGCGGTATTGATCTCGCGGCGGTTGATTTCCGGGATGGTGCCGTAGCCTTGCAGCGTCACGAAGCGCTCGACCTCGTCTTTCTTCACGTTCATGTTCAGGAAGACGCGGTTGTCGTCGGTGATGGTCGGGGTGACCTTCAGCTCCAGCAGCACTTCCTTGAACTGCACGTTCGGCGTCGCCGCGGTACCGGCGGTGCCGCCGGTGATGGTGACATAGCCGATTTCCTTGCCTTGCTTGATCACCGCCTCGCGCTGGTTGGAGGTCACGATGCGCGGGTTGGAGATGACTTCGCCACGGCCTTCCTCCTGCAGCGCCGACAGCTCCAGATCCAGGTTGAAGTTCGATCCAAGCAAGGTATAGGCCAGGCTCGGCAACGACGTCGCATTGGTGAAGGTGGTCCCGCTGAGATCGACATTGAGCCCGCGCGTGGCCGACGTATTGCCACCGGTCGCGCCACTGCCGATAGTGGCGGTGTTGCCGCCGTAGGCCTTGGTACCGCCGATGCCGAACTTGGCGCCCAGGTCGCGGGCGAAGGTATCGGTGGCGATGACGATGCGGCCCTCGATCAGCACCTGGTCGACCGGCCGGTCGATCACGTTGATCAGTTCGCGCATCTGCGCGATCTTCTTCGGGATGTCGCTGATCATCAGCGTATTGGTGCGCTCGTCGGCGACGATGCGACCGCGCGGCGACAGGAAGCCGTTGTCGGTCTGACCACTGCCGCTGCCTCCGCCACTACCGCCTCCGCCGCCACTGCCTCCGCCAATGCCCTTGGCCTCGGTCAGCGCCTTGAAGATCGTGGAAGCGCTGTGGTAGTTGATCTGGATGTAGTCGGTGGTCAGGTCCTCGCGGTTCTCGATCGCGATCCGCGCGTCTTCCTTGTCCTGCTCGAACTTGGCCAGTTCCTGCTGTGGGGCGACCCAGACCACGGCGCCGTCGCGGCGCTTGTCCAGGCCCTTGGCGCGCAGCACGATGTCCAACGCCTGGTCCCACGGCACGTTGACCAGGCGCAGGGTCACGCTGCCCTGCACGGTGTCGGAGGCGACGATGTTGAGGTTGGATTCCTCGGCGATCAGCTGCAGCACCGTGCGCACCGGCACGTCCTGGAAGTTGAACGTCACCGGGCGCCCGCTGTAGCCGCGCGCGGCGACCTGCGCGGCCGCCTGGCTGACCGTGGCCGCGCTGACCGCGCCTACCGCCGGGGTCGCGGCGCGCGGCGAGATCTCCACCACGTACTCGTTGCCAGCCTGGTAGGCCAGCGACTCGAACGCGCCTTTGGTGCTCAGCACCAGTTGCGTGCCGCCGGCGTACGGCTTGGCGTCGATGCGCTGTACCGGGGTGGCGAAGTCGATGACGTTGAGCGGACGCTGCAGCTCCGCCGGCAGCGACGCGTTGCCGACGTCGACCACCACGCTGTTGCCCTGGGTGCGCAGGTCCGGGCTCGCGCCCTGGCCGCTGAAGCGCAGGATCAGCCGCCCCGCATCGCCGTCGCCGCGCTTGAAATCGATCTTCGACACCGCGAGTTTGGCCGGCGCCTGGACCGGCGCCGGTGCGGCCGCTGGCGCCGCCGGCGTCGCCAGTGCCACACCCATCGCGGCCGAGCTCGCCAGCATCGCCAACCCCAATGCGCATCGCCGCACCGTCGCGTAGCGCCGGATAGGACGCAGGCTCAGGGCTTTGGAAAAAGTCATCGTGCTATCCCCATAATCAATCATTGATCGTCCAGCGCCACGGCGGCCGGACGTTCCAGCCAACCGCCGGCGCCATCCGGCACCAGTTCAATCACATCGATGCGATCCTCGTGCACTCCGGTCACGCGGCCATCGCTCTGTCCCAGGTACACGCCGGGCCGGACCCGGTAGGTCACCTTGTCCGGCGCCATCACCAGCGCCACCTGGCCCGCGCCGCTGCCGAGCGTGCCGACCATGGTCAGGCTGTCCAGCGGGAACTGCTCCAGCGGTTCCTTGCGCCGGTTCGGGTCCGGGCGCAGGCCGTTGTTGCCGTCCGGGTTCGCCCAGGCATCGCTGAAAGGATCGCGCATGCCCTGCGCCGCGTACTCGAAGGTCTCGAACTGCTGCATCACCGGCAGCGGCTCCAGCGGCTGCGCCGGCCGCGCCCGCACTTCCTTCACCCAATTGTCCAGGTTCGGCGCATCGCCCGGCGTGCTGTTCACGCCACGGCCGCATGCGCCGAGCAGCAACGCCAGCGCCAGTCCGGCCGCACCCCCGAATGCCTTGCCATGCCGGTTCATACGCCACCGCCCTGCTTGGATCCCTTCTTCGCCTCGGCCTCCTGCTCGGCCATTTCCTTGTCGTCGAGGTAGCGGTAGGTCTTCACCGTGCCGGACAGTTCCAGCTCGCCGCGCGCGGTGATGCCGGTCGCCTTGTCGCGCGGCTTCAGGTTGATGTCGTGCATGGTCAGGATCACCACTCGCGGCAGCGACGCCACGCCGCTGACGAAGGCGCCGAACTGGTGGTAGCTGCCGACCATGCGCAGCGCGATCGGTTTTTCCGCATAGAACTCCTTCGGCGATTCCGGTCCTGGCTGGAACAGCTCGTTGGCCAGGCCGCTGGACAGCGCAGTCTGCGAGATGTCGATGATCAGGTCGGGCATTTCGGTCTTGCTCGGCAGTTGCCGCAGCATCTGCTGCAGCACCTGCTCCATCTGCGCCAACTGCTGTTTCAGCGGCTGCAGGTTGACCGCGCGGCTCTGCTCCTTCTCGAACGAGGCGCGCAACTCGGATTCCTTCTGCTCCAGCGACCCCAGTTCGTCGCGCTTGGCACCGATCAGCAGGAACCACGCCAGGATCAGAATGAACAACGCCAGCAGCACGCAGAAGCCGACCTTGGCCTGCTGCGGCCAATTGCCGATGTTGTTGAAGTCCAGTTCTTTCAGGTTGATTTTCTTGCTCATGACGCCGGTCCCTGTTGCGCTGGCGTGGCGGCAGGCGTGGGCGCCGCGGCCGGCGGCGTGGCGGGTGCGTTGGGTGCGGGCGCGGGCGTCGCCGCGGACGTCGGCGGCGTGGCGCCAGCCGGTGCCGGTGTTTGTGGCGGTGCGGGTGCCGCAGCTGGCGCGCCCGGCGCCACCTCCGCCGTGTCGGCCGGCACCGGCAGCTTGACCCTGAGGGTGAACACGTAGGGCAACGCCTTGGCGTCGGCGATCGGCCCCTTGACGTCCTTCTCCTGTGCCTTGGCCTCGATGACCGACAGCTCCGGGTTGGTCATCCAGCCCGAACCCTCAAGGTTGCGCATATAGGCGCTGACCCGCGCATTGGACTGCGAGCGCCCTTCCAGGGTCAGGATGTCGCCTTCCTGCTTGACCGCGGTCAACACCACGCCGTCGGGGATGGTGCGCACCAGCGAGTCGAACAGGTGCACCATCTGCGAGCGCTTGGCCTGCAGTTCCTCGATGACCCGCTTGCGTGCCAGCAGGCGCCGCTTCTGTTCGTCGAGTCTGTTGATTTCCGTGTTCTGCGCCTTGACCTTCTCGATCTCCGCTTGCAGATAGGCGTTGCGCTCGTTCTGCCCGGTGACCTGGCTGTCGTAGTAGAACCAGATCAGCAAGGCCAGCAGCACGCCGCCCAGCGCGGCCAAACCCAGCATGGTGTAGAACTCGCGCTCGCGCTGCTTGCGCCGCTCCGCCCGCCAGGGCAGCAGATTGATCCTTGCCATCAGTCGAAGCTCCTCAGCGCCAGGCCGGTGGCGATCATCAGCGCCGGCGCGTCCTGGGCGAGTGCATGCGCCTGAACCTTCGGCCCCAGGGTCATCTGCGCCAGCGGGTTGGCGACCACGGTCGCCACCCCCAGTTGTTCCTCGACCATCTCCGGCAAGCCGGCCAGCGCCGCGCAGCCGCCGGCCAGCACGATGTGGTCGACCCGGTTGAATTCGCTGCCGGCGTAGAAGAACTGCAGCAAGCGGCTGATCTGCTGCACCGTCGCCTCCTTGAACGGCTCCAGCACTTCGACCTCGTAGCTCTCCGGAAGCCCGCCCTGGCGCTTGGCCATGCCGGCTTCCTCGTAGGTCAGGCCGTAGCGGCGCATCACTTCGTCGGTCAGTTGCTTGCCGCCGAACACCTGCTCGCGGCTGTACAGGCTGCGCCCACCGCGCAGCACGTTGAGCGTGGTCATGCTGGCGCCGATGTCGACAAGAGCGACGACGCCATCGGCCGCCACCGGCAGCTCGCTGGCCACCAGCACGAACGCGTTCTCCACCGCAAACGCCTCCACGTCCATGACCTTGGCGACCAGCCCGCCGAGTTCCAGCGCCGACTGGCGCAGCTCGACGTTCTCCGAGCGCGACGCGGCCAGCAGCACCTGCACCATCTCCGAGTTGTTGGGGATGCTGCCCAGCACCTCGAAATCCAAGTTCACTTCGTCGATCGGGTACGGGATGTAGTTCACCGCCTCCAGCTCGACCTGCGCTTCCAATTCGTTCTCGTCGAGTTCGGCCGGCATCGGGATCAGCTTGGTGATCACCGCCGAGCCGGCCACCGCCGCCGCGGCATGCCTGGCCCGGGTGCCGGAACGGGTCACGGCGCGACGGATCGCCTCGCCAACGGCCTCGACCTCGACGATGTTCTTCTCGACCACGGCATTGGGCGGCAGCGGCTCCACCGCGTAGTGCTCTACGCGGAACCGGTTGCCGCTACGCGACAGCTGCAGCAGTTTGACCGCGGTCGAACTGATGTCGACACCGATCAGCGGTTGCTGACTCTTTGGGATAAGCCGCACAGATTTTCCCCTGCCGACAGGCACTTGGACGACAATGTTGCGTCCGCGCATTAATAACGAATTTTTTGCAGCTGGCAACCACCTGGGGCATGTCGTGACCCGTGTCACGGCGTGTCCTGTGGTAGAAAACCATTCGCTTCCCCGGAACCAGCCGCAGCCGTTTCCCGGCGTACTCTATACTCTGCGCCAAGAAATCTGCAATCGGAATCTCTCTCGATGCCCCGTCTTCGTCGTTGGCTGCGCTGGGCGCTGGTCATGTTCGTCGTCCTCGCCCTGGCCGGAGCCGCCGCCGCCGGCGGGCTGTACTACGCGGTCTCCTCCAAGCTTCCCGACGTGCAGACGCTGCGCCAGGTGAAGCTGCAGGAACCGATGTACGTCTATGCCAGCGACGGCAAGCTGATGGCCCTGTTCGGCGAGACCCGGCGCTATCCAATCACCATGAAGGACGTGCCCGAACGGCTCAAGCAGGCATTCCTGGCCACCGAGGACGCGCGCTTCTACCAGCACGGCGGGGTCGACTACAAAGGCATCGCACGCGCCGTGTGGCTGCTGGCCACCACCAACGATAAGCGCGTGCCGGGCGGGTCGACCATCACCCAGCAGGTCGCCCGCCAGTTCTTCCTGAGTTCCGAGTACAGCTATACCCGCAAGTTGGCCGAGATCCTGCTGGCGCGCAAGATCGAGGCCAAACTGAGCAAGGACGAGATCTTCGAGCTGTACCTCAACAAGAGCTTCTTCGGCAACCGTGCCTACGGCGTGGCCGCGGCGGCGGAGTACTACTACGGCAAGAAGCTCAACGAACTGAGCCTGGACGAGATGGCCTCGCTAGCCGGCATCCCCAAGTTCCCGTCCAGCGGCAACCCGGTCAGCAATCCCGAGCGCGCCAAGCAGCGCCGCGACAACTACGTGCTCAGCCGCATGGCCGCCCTGGGCTTCATCACCCCGGCCGAGGCCGAGGCGGCCAAGGCGGTGCCGATGCACGCCGCCCCGCACGAGCGCCCGATCGAGGTCGAATCGCCCTACGTGGCCGAGCTGGTGCGCCAGGAGATGATCGCGCGCTTCGGCGGCGACGTGCTCGACAAGGGCTACCACGTCACCACCACGATCGATACGCAACTGCAGGGCGCCGCCAACCATGCGGTGCGTCAGGGCCTGGTGATCTACGACCGGCGCCATGGCTGGCATGGCGTGGAGCAGCATTTCGAGGTGCCCGCCGACGCCGACGCGGCCGCGCTGGCCGCGCATTTGTCCGGCACCTACGCGCAGGGCGGCATGCTGCCGAGCATCGTCGCCGCCACCGCCACCGCCAGCGATGGCAGCGCCACCGTGGTCCTCGCCAACAAGACCGAAGTGGTGCTGCCGACCGCGTCCAGCCGCTGGACCGGGCGCAGCCCCGCCGCGCTGCTCAAGCGCGGCGATCTGGTGCGTATCCAGGCCGGCGACAAGCCGGGCGAGTGGGAAGTCACCCAGCTGCCGCGCGGGCAGTCGGCGCTGGTGTCGCTGGACGCCTCCAACGGCGCGCTGCGCGCCCTGGTCGGCGGCTTCAGCTATGCCGGCAACAAGTTCAACCGCGCCACCCAGGCGCGGCGCCAGCCGGGCTCCAGCTTCAAGCCGTTCCTGTACGCGGCCGCGTTCGAGAAGGGCTTCAACCCGGCCTCGATCGTGCTCGACGCGCCGGTGGTGTTCCGCGACCGCCGCGGCAAGACCTGGTCGCCGCAGAACGACGGCGGCGGCTTCCGCGGCCCGATGCGCCTGCGCGAGGCGCTGGTGCAGTCGCGCAACCTGGTGTCGGTGCGCCTGCTCGACAGCATCGGCGTGGACTTCGCTCGCAAGTACATCAGCCAGTTCGGTTTCCAGGAAGCCGAACTGCCGCCCAACCTGTCGATGTCGCTGGGTACCGCGTCGCTGACCCCGCTGTCGGTGGCGCGCGGCTATGCGGTGTTCGCCAACGGCGGCTCGCGGGTGACCCCCTGGATCATCGACAAGATCACCGACCGCGACGGTAATGTGCTGTTCCAGGAGCATCCGCCCACCGCCTGCCGCAGTTGCGGCAGCGTCGGCGCCAGCACCGCCCCGGCCAGCCAGGTGGTCGACGGCTTCAACTTCGGCGCCGCCACGCCGCCGCCGGCCGCCAAGCCCGCCGCGGCGGCGCCGGCGGCGATCGAAACAGCGAAGACCGACCCCGAGGCCAAGGTGGCGCCGCGCGCGATCGACGAGCGCATCGCTTATCAGTTGGTGTCGATGATGCGCGATGTGGTCCAGCGCGGCACCGGCACCCCCGCCAAGGTGCTGGGACGCGAGGATGTCGGCGGCAAGACCGGCTCCACCAACGACCATCGCGACGCCTGGTTCTCCGGCTTCGGCGGCCCTTACGTGACCACCGTATGGGTTGGCCGCGACGACTTCCGCTCGCTCGGCTACCGCGAGTACGGAGGCAGGGCGGCGCTGCCGATCTGGATCGACTACATGCGCGTGGCGCTGCAGGACAAGCCGATCGCCGGCAACGACCCGCCGGCCGGCATGGTCCAGGCCACGCTCAACGGCGCCACCGAGTGGATCAAGGTCGAGGACATGGATCGCATCCAGGAGTTCGACAACGACCTGCAGGACCAGAAGACCGACGATGCGGCGTTCGATATTTTCTGACGGCCGCGAGACTTAGAACCTGTTCATGATCTTTCCCGGGTAGTGCAAACTCTGCGGACGCGCACAAAGACGTATCCGAGTGACATGAGCCGGGAGCGGTTCGAGCAGATCCGCTCCATTCTGGAGCAGGCGCGCAAGCGTACCAAGCCACGGACCGTGGATCTGTAGGACGTGTGGTGCGCGGTGCTGTACCTGCTGCGCACCGGCTGTCAGTGGCGAGCGCTGCCCAGCGACTTCCCGAAGTGGCGCACCGTGCACTGCTACTTTGCCAAGTGGAGCGAACCAGACGATGAAGGAGTGAGCCTGCTGGAGCGGGCGCTCAAAAAATCAGGTTGGCGCGGCCCGCCAGAGACAGGGGCGCAACGCTTGCAGCACGTTCTTGATCGTGGACGCACAGAGCGTGAAGAACACGGACACGGCCGGCCAGAAGGGTTATGACGCGGGCAAGAAGGTCTCGGGGATCAAGCGTCGCATCGCCGTCGATACCCAAGGCCTGCCGCATGCGGTCGCGGTGACGACGGCGGAAGTGACCGACCGCAAAGGCGCGCTCCAATCCCTGGATCGTTGCAAGCCGAACCTGGGACACGTGCAAAGCCTGTTGTGCGATAGCGGCTATACCGCAGAACCATTCGCCGAAGGCGTACGAGAGATCCTGGGCAAGCAAGTCACGGTGCAGATCGCCAAACGCAGCGAACTGCACATCTTCAAGGTCATGCCCAAGCGCTGGAGCGTCGAACGCAGCTTTGCGTGGCTGGAAAAGAACCGAAGGCTATGGAAGAACTGCGAGCGCAAGCTCAACGCCAGCTTGCAGTTCATCCACCTGGCATGCCTGACACTACTACTCAAAAGATCGTGAACAGATTCTTAGAGCCTGTTCAAAGTCTGCTCGACTTATCCGATCCTATGGATGAGGAGAGCCCGTGCGCGAACAATGCCTGTCGGCATGGCGCCTGCTGGCCGTAGCGCTCCAGAAACGCCGGCAGACTCAGGCCGGCCTGGAACCGGATCAGGTACTTTTTCCTCCCCATGGCACCGGCCTGTTGTGGATCAGACAGATGCAGCTTTGCAGACGCCTGGACCAAGGGATGCGACTGATGGGGAATCAGGAAAGACTTTGAACAGGTCTCAGGAGCGGGGACTTGGGACTCGGCGGGTCCCGGTGCCGAGGCGGCGATGCTGGCGGGATCGCCACTGGGCGGACGCCGGGTCGCCGAGGCCGGTCGAGCGGACGGCAGCGCCTGTCCCGCGCGTTAACCGCGCTGCATGCCGGCGTCACCGCGCTGTTGTACAGTCCAGGCAGGCTTTGAGGGAGGCGGCACCATGCATCACGCTCGGCAACATGCCCAGACCCGCACCCACGAACGCCGCCGCCGGCTGGCCCACGAAGCCGCTCGGCTGATGGCCGAGGGCGGCATCAGCGACTTCCACCAGGCCAAGCTGAAAGCGGCCGACCGGCTCGGTATCCACGACGATGCCTCGCTGCCGCGCAACCGCGAGATCGAGGACGCGCTGCGCGAGCATCGGCGCCTGTTCGCCGGTCCCGATCACGCCGGCAGGCTGCGCCTACGGCGCGAGGCGGCGCTGCGCGCGATGGACTTCCTGCGTGGGTTCGCACCGCGCCTGGTCGGCGCGGTGCACGACGGCACCGCCGATGCCAACAGCCCGGTGCAACTGCACCTGCACAGCGACGACGCAGAAGCGGTGGCGCGCTTTCTGGAAGAACACCGGATCCCGGCCGAATCGCGCACGCGCCGGCTACGCCTGGACCGCGAACGCAGCGAGGGCTTCCCGGTGTGGCTGTTCGCCGCCGAGGAGCTGACCTTCGACCTGACCGTGCTGCCCTACGATGCGCTGCGCCAGGCGCCGCTGTCGCAGGTCGACGAAAAGCCGATGCGGCGCGCCTCGGAAAGCCAGCTGCGGCAGCTGCTGGCCGAGCAGGACATCGCCGGCTACCGGCAGCACCGCTGAGCGTCCTCGCGCACGGGTTCTACCCTGTTATCACGGACACTGACGAGAAGGCCGATGCGGCCGATGAGGAGTGTTCATGTCGAAGCGAAGAAAGTTCAGTGTGGAGTTCAAGCGTGGTGCGCTTGAACAAGCTAGCCAGCCGGGCGTCAGTTGTGCACAGGTGGCTCGGGAGCTGGGTATCCGTGACAACCTGTTGACCCGCTGGAAGCGTGAGGCCACAAGCCGAGGCAACGGTGCCTTTGCTGGCGCGGGCACACCACGCGATGAGGAGCTGGTGCGTCTGAAGCGTGAACTGGCGCGGGTGAAGAAGGAACGGGATTTTTTGCGCGAAGCGGCGACGTTCTTTGCCAAGGGATCATCCTGAGGTATCAGGTGATCGAACGTTGCCGCCATGCGTTTCCGATCCGGCTGATATGCCGTTGCCTGCGGGTGTCGGCCAGTGGTTATTACGGTTGGAGCCGGCGCTTGCCGAGTGCCCGCCAGCGCGAGAACGAGCGCCTATCATGCCGCATCCGTGAACTGCACGAGGATAGCCGGTGCACGCTAGGTGCTGGTCGAATGCACGAAGACCTGGCCGATGAAGGCCAGCGGGTCGGCTTGAACCGTGTGGCTCGGTTGATGGCCGTTGATGGCTTGCAAGGTTGGCCCCGCCCGAAGCGTCGGGGGATGCGAGCCCGGCCGGCACTCACTCCGCCGGGCGTGCGCAACCGGCTGGAACGGGACTTCACCGCTCTGGAGCCGGATAGCAAATGGGTCACCGACATCACCGAGATCAAGACCGGGGAAGGCAAGCTCTATCTATGCGTTGTCTTGGACCTGTTCGACCATCGGGTGGTGGGCTGGTCCATGCATCATCGGCAAGATCGGCAGATGGTGATCCGGGCCGTGCAGACGGCTGTATGGCAGCGACAGGGCGACGAACCGGTGATCTTGCATTCGGATAGAGGCAGTCAGTTTCGAAGCGGTGACTATCAGACGTATTTGCTGACCAACACCCTGGTGTGCTCGATGAGCGCCGTGGGTCACTGCGCAGACAACGCCGCATGCGAGGGCTTCTTTGGCCTGCTCAAGCGCGAACGGATCTACCGCATGACCTATCCGACACTCGATGCGGCAAGAGCCGATGTGTTCCAATACATCGAGCGGCGCCACAACCCAAGGATGCGGCGAAGGATTGACAGAGAGGATTTGAAGTTTTCCACCCTTTCACAACCGGCCGTGATTTCGGGGTAGAACCCGATCCACGGTCCGTGGCTTGGTACGCTTGCGCGCCTGCTCCAGAATGGGGCGGATCTGCTCGAACCGCTCCCGGCTCATGTCACTCGGATACGTCTTTGTGCGCATCCGCAGAGTTTGCACTACCCGGGAAAGATTGTGAACAGGTTCTAACAAGTGGTCGGGGAGACAGGATTCGAACCTGCGACCTCTACGTCCCGAACGTAGCGCTCTACCAGACTGAGCTACACCCCGAAGGAGCCGCACATGATACGGGGGGCGCCCGCATTCGGCAAGATCCTTTGCGGAAAGATTTCAGTCGGCGGCGTCCTTGGCGGTGCCCTCGCGCGCCTCGAACCACATGCCGTTGAGGATGGCGGCGGTGGAGGCCAGGCCGACACCGAGAATCCAGGCGAAATACCAAATACTGCGATCTCCTATGCGATCGGGGTGAACGCGCTCACTACGCGCTGGGGTTGTCGTCCATCGAGGCGACGGTGACCTTGCCCTTCAGCACCCGGTACACCCAGATGGTGTAGGCGAGGACGATCGGCAGGAACACCACAGTGGCCAGCAGCATGATCCACAGGGTCAGGCGGCTGCTGGAGGCGTCCCACACGGTCAGGCTGGAGCCGGGCTGGCTGGAGGAGGGCAGCAGGAACGGGAAGAGCGCCAGGCCCACGGTGAGGATGATGCCGGCGATCGCCGTGCCCGAGGCGATGAACGCCAGGCCGCCGCGCCGCCTGCGCAGCAGCGCCGCGCTCAGCAGCAGGCCGAGCAGGCCAGCCACCGGCGCCAGCGCGGTCGGCGGCATCGCTTGGTAGTTGTGCATCCAGCCGCCGACCTCGCCGAGCACCGCGGTCTTCAGCAGCGGGTTGGTGGCGCCGTCGGTGACCGTCTGCGAGCTCACCGCGTAGCCGGGCAGACCCATCGCCACCCAGATCCCGCCGATGGCGAACAGCGCGCAGGCCAGTAGTGCCGCCACGCTGCCGTACCGAGCGGCGCGCTCGGCCACCGGGCCGTCGGTCTTCAGCACCAGCATCGCCGCGCCGCGCGCCACCAGCATGCTCACGCTGAGCAGGCCGGCGAGCAGCGCGAACGGCATCAGCAGGCCGAAGAAGGCGCCGGTGTAGAACACCCGCAGCGTGTCGTCGAAGTGGAACGGCAGCCCCAGCATCACGTTGCCCACCGCCACGCCCATGATCGGCGCCGGGATGAAGCCGCCGAGGAACAGCGCCCAGTCCCAGCCGTTGCGCCAGCGCTGGCTGGGCAGCTTGCCGCGGAACTTGAATCCGACCGGGCGCAGGATCAGCGCGAACAGGATCACGAACATGGCCAGGTAGAAGCCGGAGAAGCTGACCGCGTACAGCGGCGGGAAGGCGGCGAAGATCGCACCGCCGCCGAGGATCAGCCAGACCTGGTTGCCTTCCCAGACCGGGCCGATGGTGTTGACCACCAGCCGCCGTTCGGTGTTGGTCCTGGCCACGAACGGCAGCAGCGCGCCCACGCCCAGGTCGAAACCGTCCATGACCGCGAAGCCGATCAGCAGGATGCCGGGCAGCAGCCACCAGATCACGCGCAGCGTGGCGTAGTCCAATGCAATGAAGTCCATCGTCATTCTCCTGCCGGGATCAGCGTTGGCCGGCCGCCGCGGTGGCGGCAAGGGGCGCGGCGGGGCGGGGGGTCGGCTGCAGCAGGGCGGGCGGATCGTCCGGGCCCTTGCCGATTGCGTTGAGCAGCAGCTTGATCTCGACGATCAGCAGTGTGGTGTAGATCGCCACGAAGCCGGCCAGGGTGATCAGGATGTCGTGCAGGGCCAGGCCGGAGGCGGCGTAGAAGGTCGGCAGCACGCCTTCCACCGCCCACGGCTGGCGGCCGTACTCGGCGACGAACCAGCCGCATTCGATCGCGATCCACGGCGCCGGCAGGGTCCACAGCGCCAGCGTCAGGAACCCGCGCTTGTCCTCGAATTTGTGCTTGCACGAAAACCACATCGCCGCGACGAAGAAGGCGATCAGGTAGAAGCCCAGGCCGGCCATGATCCGGAACGTTCAGAACAGCGGCGGCACGCGCGGCACGGTGTCCAGCGCGGCCTTGCAGATCTCCTGCGGCGTGGCGTTGAGGATGTCGTCGCGGTAGCGCTTGAGCAGCAGGCCGTGGCCCAGGTCCTGCCAATGGCGGTCGAACACCGCGCGCGCCTGCGCATCATTGCGGTTGGCCTTGAGCCGTTCCAGCGCGCCGTAGGCGATCTGTCCGCCGCGGATGCGATGCTCGGCGCGCTTGACCAGTTGCAGAATGCCGGACACCGGCGTGTTCAGCGAGCGCGTGGCGACCAGGCCCATCAGGTACGGCACCTTGATCGGGTAGTCGTTCCTGCCGGTGGTCTGGTCGGGGATGCCGAAGGCGGTGAAGTCGGCCGGGGCCTGCTCGGTCTCCCACATCGCCTCGATCGCGGCCAGCTTCATCTTCTGGTGTTCGTTGGCGGCGTAGCCGCTCTCGTCGCCGAGCACCACCACCGACAGCGAGGAGGCCAGGCCGAACGCGGCGGCCACCGCGAACGAGCGCCGCGCGACGTCGCGGTGTTTGCCGCGCAGCAGGAACAGCGCGCTGATCGACATCACGAACACCGCGCCGGTCACGTAGCCGGCGCTGACCGTGTGCGCGAACTTGGCCTGCGCCACCGGGTTGAACACCACCGCCATGAGTCGACCACTTCCATGCGCATGGTGTCCGGGTTGAACACCGCGCCGGTCGGGTTCTGCATCCAGCCGTTGGCGATCAGGATCCACACCGCCGACAGGTTGGTGCCCAGCGCCATCAGCCAGGTCACCATCAGGTGCTTGACCGGCGAGAGTTTGTTCCAGCCGAAGAAGAACAGGCCGATGAAGGTCGCCTCCAGGAAGAACGCCATCAGCCCCTCGATCGCCAGCGGCGCGCCGAAGATGTCGCCGACGTAGTGGCTGTAGTAGGACCAGTTCATGCCGAACTGGAATTCCATCACGATGCCGGTGGCCGCGCCCATCGCGAAGTTGATGCCGAACAGCACGCCCCAGAACAGCGCCATGCGCCGCCAGACCTCCTTGCGGGTCATGACGTACACGCTCTCCATGATCGCGATCATGAAGGACAGGCCGAGGGTGAGTGGGACGAACAGGAAGTGGTACATGGCGGTCATGGCGAATTGCAGCCGCGACAGCTCTATGACCGTGGTGTCGATCATGGCTGTGCCGCCTTGTGGAAAATGTGCATCTGGGGGGCCGGGTGGCGGTAGGTTGAGCGCGATCTTCCGCTTCCGCCGCGCGTTCGGCCTTGATCCAGATCAATGACTACGCCGGCCGGCGCCTGCATCGTGGCGGCGCCCGGCGGCTGCGACTCGGGATGCCGCCTTACAATGGCGACCCGTTCGTCGCGCCGAGCCCATTTTGACCGATCCTGCCGAGCCGTCCGCCTCGCCTGCCGAGTCGCCGCAACTGCGGCGGCACCGCGTGCGCTGGCTGGCGTCGCTGGCCGCGGCGGTGCGTGGCCGCCAGCGCGTGGCGGCGGTGGCGATCAGCCTGTCCGGCGCGCTGCTGATCGTGCAGTCCGGCGCGATCGCCTGGTTGCTGCAGGCGCTGTTGGTGGAGCGCCGCGACCTGCAACAGGCGCTGCCCGCCTTCGCGCTCCTGGCGCTGATGCTGGCGCTGCGCGCGCTGCTAGGCGCCTGCGCGCAGCGCGCCGCCGGCGAGGTGGCCGACGCAGCGAAGCTGGAGCTGCGCCGCCGCGTTTACCGGCGCCTGCTGCAGCGCGGCCCGCTGTGGCTGCGCGGGCAGCGCAACGGCGAGTTGGGCGAACTGCTGCTGGCGCACGGCGATGCGTTGGACGGCTACTACGCCGGCTACCAGCCGGCGCGGCTGGAAGTGAGCGTGGTGCCGTTGCTGATCGTGCTGGCGGTGGGCTGGAGCGACTGGGTGGTGGGCCTGCTGCTGCTGTGCACCGCGCCGCTGGTGCCGATCTTCATGATGCTGGTGGGGTGGGGCGCGGAAGCGGCCGGGCGCCGCCAGTTGCGCGAACTGGCGCGGATGGGCGGGCAGTTCGCCGACCGGCTCAAGGGCCTGGGGCTGCTGCGCCTGTACGGCCGCGGCGAGGACGAACTGCGCGGCATCGCCGCCGCCGCCGAGGGCGTGCGCCAACGCACCTTGAAAGTGCTGCGCATCGCCTTCCTGTCCTCGACCGTGCTCGAGTTCTTCGCCTCGGTCAGCGTGGCGATCGTGGCCATGTACCTGGGCCTGAGCTACCTGGGCATGCTCGCGCTGCACGCCGCGGCGCCGAGCCTGGGCGTGGGCGTGTTCTGCCTGCTGCTGGCGCCGGAGTTCTACGCGCCGCTGCGGCGTCTGGCCGCGCACTACCACGACCGCGCCAACGCGCTGGCGGCGGCGGCCGAGGTGGAGCGCCTGCTCGGCGAGTTGCCGGATGCGGCGGCATCGGCGCCGCTGCCTGGGTCGTCGCTCGCTGCGGCGGCGCCGTCTGCGACGTTGGAGCCGGTGTTGCCTGCGATGCCTGCTTCTGCGATGCCAGCAGAGCCTAATGTGCCCACAGTGCCTGGAGTACTTTCAGCAACGCCCGCAGTACCTGCGGTGCCCATGGCAATGGCGATGCCAGCGGCTCCCGTGCAGACGCTGCTGCGCGCCGAGGGCCTGACGCTGCGGCCGCAAGGCGCGCGCTGCGCTGCGCTGCGCGATCTGTCCTTCAGCCTGCAGCCTGGCCAGCGCCTGGCCCTGGTCGGGCCCAGCGGCAGCGGCAAGAGCACCTTGCTCGAAGCGCTGGCGGGCTGGCTGCCGCCGCATGCCGGCCGCCTGCAACTGCGGCCCGGCCTGCGTGTCGGCTACGCCGGGCAGCGCCCGTACCTGTTCCACGGCAGCATCGCCGACAACTTGCGCCTGGCCGATCCACAGGCCAGCGCCGCGCAGCTGCACGCCGCGGCCGAGGCGGCGCAGGTCCTGCGCTTCGCCGCGCGGCTGCCGCTGGGCCTGGACACGCTCATCGGCGAACGCGGCTTCGGCCTGTCCGGCGGAGAGGCGCGGCGCATCGGCCTGGCGCGGTTGCTGCTGCGCGATCCGCAACTGCTGCTGCTCGACGAACCCACCGCGTTCCTCGATCCGGACACCGAGGCGGAACTGCTGCGCACGTTGGCCGCCTTCAGCCAGGGCCGCAGCGTGATCGTCGCCACCCACAGCGAGGCGGCGATGCGCTGGGCCGGCCGCGTGCTGCGGCTGCCCGCGCGCAGCGCGGCGGACGCCGCGACCGGAGCCGCGCCGTGAGCGGGCCGGCGCGCGACGGTCTGCGCAGCGTGTTCGCCCGCCACTCCGGCCGCCTGCTGCTGACCGCGCTGTTGCTGTTGTGCACGATGCTGGCCGGGGCCGGCCTGCTCGGCCTGTCCGGCGGCTTCCTGACCGCCGCGGCGCTGGCCGGTGCGGCCGGCATGGGCAGCGGCTTCAACTTCTTCTCGCCCTCGGCCGGCATCCGCGCGCTGACCTTCGCGCGCATCGCTTCGCGCTACGGCGAGAAGCTGGTCGGCCACGACGCCACCTTGCGCATCGCCCGCGACCTGCGCGTGTGGTTCTTCCGCCGCGCGCTGCCGCTGGCGCCGGCCAGGCTCGGCGCCAGCCGCACCGGCGAACTGCTGGCGCGCTTGATGTCCGACATCGGCGAGGTCGACGGCCTGGTGGTGCGCGCATTGGCGCCGTTGGCGGCCTTGCTCGGCATCGGCGTGGCCGGCGTGGCCGCGGCGGCCGCGATCTACCGGCCGGCGGCGCTGCTGCTGGCGGCGCTGGCGCTGGCGATCGGCGGCGGCGTGCCGTGGGTGGTCGTGCGCGGCGGCCGTGCCCGCGAGCGGCACCGCGCGCAGCAGCGCGAGACGCTGCGCACGCTGGCCTACGAAGGCCTGGAAGGGGCCGCCGACCTGGCCGCACTGGACGCGCAGGCCGACTGGATCGCGCGCGTGGACGCCAGCGCGCAGGACTTGCGCGCGCAGGATCGCCGACAGCGACAGCGCTTGATCGGCGGCAATGCGCTGCACGCGTTGTGCGCCGCGCTCGGGCTGCTGGCGATGCTGTGGCTGGCGCTGGGCGCGGCGCGTGCCGAACTGATCGGCGCCGAACAGGCGGCCGGGCTGCTGTTCCTGACCGTGGCCCTGCTCGAGGTCTGGGCCGGCGCCGGCCTGGCCTGGCAGGCGCTGCAGTCCGGCGGCGTCGCCGCGCAGCGGCTGCAGGCCATTGCCGGGCAGCACCCGCCGGTCGCCGACCCCGCGCAACCGCAACCGGTACCCGCCGCCGGCGAGGTGCGCTTCGACGGCGTGGTCTTCGCCTGGCCCGGCGAGACCCGGCATGTGCTCGACGGCATCCACCTGCGCATCGCGCCGGGCGAGCGCGTGGCCATCTGCGGCGACAGCGGCAGCGGCAAGACCACCTTGTCGGCGCTGCTGCTGCGGCTGTGGGATCCGCAGCAGGGCAGCGTCCGTTACGCCGGCGCGGACCTGCGCGACCTGGCCCAGGCGCAATGGCACCAACGCATCGCCTGGCTGCCGCAGGGCGCGCCGGTGTTCGCCGGCAGCGTGCGCGACAACCTGCGCCTGGGCGCGGCCGACGCCGACGACGCCACCTTGCAGCGCGCGCTGGCCGACGTACGCCTGGACGCATGGCTGCACGAGGTCGGCGGCCTGGACGCATGGCTGGGCGAGAACGGTGCGACCATGTCCGCCGGTCAGGCGCGGCGCCTGGCCCTGGCCCGCGCGCTGCTGCGCAACGCGCCGCTGCTGGTGCTGGACGAGCCCACCGAAGGCCTGGACGTGGATACCGCGCAGGCCTTGCTGCGCGACCTGACCCAGGCGCTGGGCCAGCGCAGCCTGCTGCTGATCAGCCACGACACTGTGCCCGATGGTGTCGTGCATGCGCATTACGAGATGAGCAATGGACGGCTGCTGTGCCGTCTCGGCAAGGCCAGTGTCCACTGATGTCTTCGATTTCCATGGGGCGGTCGGATGGTAATGTTAGGCCGGGCAGAGTCCCAGCTGCGCGCGCTGCCATAGAGAGAATGATGGCGGAGCGTGACCAGGTTCTCGAATGGACGCACGACGTGATACTGCCACCTGTGGATGAGACCGGATCGTCCTAGAATCCATCGACGGTCGGCTGTTCGGAAACGGCTATAGCAACAGGTTGTCCGCATGATCCGGATTGTCGGCGACAGTGGGTTGCCCATCGAAAAAAGGAGTTTCACGTATGTCTGGAAGAACGTTTGGAAGCGCGCGGGTGCTCAGCCTGGCCCGTCTGGGGCTGCTGGCCGGGCTGTCCCTTTGCAGTGTGGCCCATGCCCAGGTGCAGACCAATGATCCGCTGGCGTCGCCGCAGTGGAACCTCAACGCCATTCGTGCCCCTCAAGCTTGGTCGCTTGCGCCGGCAACCGGCAAGAAGATCCGCGTGGTCGTTCTCGACACAGGATACTCGGGGCATCCCGATGTTAACTGGGCAAAAGATGGCAGTGGCAAGGATCTGTACCGCACCAGCGCCAATGACCCTAACAACGGCAGGGAGGATGGAGAGTTTGCGCATGGAACCCATGTGGCTGGCATCATCGCCCGTACTACGCAAAACGGGCGGGGAATTGCCGGAGTGTGTCCGCAATGCGAGGTTCTATCGATCAAAATCCGGCAGGGGCTGACAGATGATTCCCTTGCGGGTGCGATCAAGAGTGCCGTTCAATCCGGAGCCAGGGTCATCAATCTGAGCCTGGCAGAGCCGAACAAGTCCTGCGCCGACTACAGGTACACCAATCGTGCAATCGCGCAGGCACATGCCGCCGGCGTCTCGATTGTGGCATCGGCGGGGAATCACAATGCGCCCGGGATACAGTACGACGGAGCCGCTTCTCCCGCATGGGTGGATGTCGGCCAAGTCAGGCCGGCTTCCTGTCCGGAAGTCATCTCGGTGGGAGCGACCGACCAGTTCAACCTAGAGGCGCCCTACACCAACGGCGGATCATCCTTGACGCTCATGGCACCGGGCGGCGGCGCGACCAGAGAGGACGGAGTGTACGGCGCTGGGATCGACGGTTGCCCCAGAGTGACCAATGTTTCGGGCAGCGTCAGCACCACGACCGTTGGTGTGCTGTCCACGTGGGCCGTGGCAAATGGCGGCGGCTTGCAGGCTTGCTACCGTTACCTGTCCGGCACTTCGATGTCGGCGCCGCATGTCAGTGGCGTGGTGGGCTTGATGCTGTCTGCCAATCCCGCGCTGACGCCCGATCAGATCAAGAACATTCTGCAAAGTACGGCAACGCCTATGGCGTGCGCCAACCAGGCCTGCGGTGCCGGCCTGCTGAATGCCGAAGCCGCGGTCAACTGGGCGCGCTCGATGGCCGGTAATGCTACGGTCGCTGGCGCATGTCGATACAACTTCGGCGACGCTTCGCTTCAGGCGGCCGCATGCATGCTGGATACAATGGACGAAGCGCCCGATGGCACAGAGACGGTCACGGCCTACGGTCATGTGTGGGAGTTCGATGCCCAGGGGCAGCCCTTGGCGGCACCAACGCCATTGAGCAGTCTGCCGGCCTACGCCAAGGGTAACGGCCCCTGCACGGTGCAATTCGTCGGGGTGGCAGGTGTGTGCGCGTTTGAAACGCGTGCAGAAGTGAACTATCCCGGGGTCGGCTACCTGGAGTCCATTACTGCATACGGCCACTACTGGAATTTCGGTGCCAACGGGCAGCCGTTCGGACCGCAGGGCGCCAGCCTGAATTCCGTCTCGCGCTATGCGGCGTCCAACGGGCCATGCTTCCAGAAGAATCCGTGCGTGTTCGGCACGCGCTCGCTGGTCGTGTTTCCCGAATGGGGCGGCCTGGTCGAGTCGGTCACCGCCTACGGCAGCTACTGGAACTGGGGCGCCAACGGCAATCTGCTCAGCTCCGGGTCGCTGGAGAGCGTGGCGCGCTATGCGCAGATCTGTGGCTACAAGTCGGCAGGCGCGGTGTGCAAGTTCGACACCCGCGAGCTCAAGAGCAATCGCCACGAGGTGATCACCGCCTACGGCCGCTACTTCGAATTCAACGGCAATACCATGATCCAGCAGAATGCGTTGGAGGCGATGAGCAGGTTCAACTGATCCTATCTTTGCGGATCGGCGAGAGCGCGGCAATGGCTTCACCGTGCTCTCGCTTCTGCACCGATTGCTCGCCGACTGTTGCTTGCGATCTGTTATGCGAGCGGCCTGCCGAGACGCATGTTCGTCGCGCGAGGTTGAGGGCGCGGCCGCGCACCGTCGCCGATTTCGCGCCGAGTACCGCCCTGGTTACATCCTGGCGTGCGCGCTGCGCGTCTACAGCGCGTCCAAAAACTGCCGCACTGCCGGCCCGAAGCGCGCGACATCGACCAGGAACGCGTCGTGTCCCTGCGGCGAATCCAGGCCCAGGAACTGCGCCTCGGCGCCGCCGGCGCGCAGGCCGTCGGCGATCTGCTGCTGTTGCTGCACCGGGAACAGGATGTCGGTGTTGGCGCCGATCGCCAGCGCGCGCTCGATGCGGATCGTGGCCAGCCCGGCGAGCACGTCGCCGCCGGCGTATTCGGCCAGGTCGAACCAGTCCATCGAGCGGCTCAGGTACAGGTAGCCGTTCGGATCGAAGCGGCGCACGAAGCGGCGCGCATGGCCCTCCAGGTAGCTTTCGACCTGGAATTCCAGGCCGAACGGATCGTCGTCGGCCTGGTCCGAATCCAGTCGCACGCGGCCGAAGCGCCCATCCCATTCCAGCGCCGAGCGGTAGGTGATGACGCCGAGCTTGCGCGCCATGCGCATGCCCGACTCCGGATACGTGGCCTCGTCGTAGTCGCCGCCGTTCCAGTTCGGATCCAGGCGGATCGCCTCGCGCTGCAGCGAGCGGATCGCGATCGAGAACGGCAAGGCCTGCGCGCTGCCGGAGATATTGATGTGGCTGTGCGCCAGTCCGGGATGCCGGCGCAGCAGCGCCAGCGCGGTCATGCCGCCCATCGAGTTGCCGATCACGCACGCCAGCCGGTCGATGCCCAGCGCGCGCACCACGTGCGCGGCGGCGTCGGCCACGTCCTCGATCGACAGTTCCGGGAAGCGCAGGCGATACGGTTGCGCGTCGTCCGGATGCGGCGAGGCCGGGCCGGTCGAGCCCTTGCAACTGCCCAGCGAATTCACGCAGATCACGAACCAGCGCTGCGTATCGATCGGTTTGCCGGCGCCGAGCATCGCCTCCCACCAGCCGGGACTGGGATCGTCGGCGTGCGCGGCGGCGTGCGCGTCCGGCGACAGCCCGGTGACGATCAGGACCGCGTTGCCGCGGTCCGGTGCCAGCGTGCCCCAGGTCTCGTAGGCGATGCGCGCATCGTGCAGCTGGCCGCCGCGCTTCATCGGGAACGGCGAGGGCAGGGCGAGGAAGCGGCTGCCGGGAGGAATGAATTCGGTCATGCGCCGATTCTAGCCGTGCCGCGGCGGACGCGGCGTGCGTTTGGATCCTGGCAGCCCCGCATCGGGCGCGAATGCATTTGCCTGCCCCGCGCGGTGCAGCAGGGTGAGGCGGCGCCCGTATGGGTGCCGTCCAGCGCACCCCTGTAGGAGCTTCAGCCGCGACGCCGGCTTCGCTACGGAAGTCTCTGTCGCCGCTGATGGTCCGAGGTCACCCAGAGCCGCTCCTGCAGGGGATCCGGGCGCTGGCGGCATGGTAGGAGGGGCTTCAGCCCATCAGCGCGAACTGAACGCTGCCATGCATGGCGGACTTTCGCCCTGCTGGAAGACAAGCAATCCGGGACCGCAGGTGAAGAGGACGGATGGGATCTGGGCACGCGGCCCGACGGCCTGCCGGAGTGGGCCGTGGTGGAGCGCCTGCTGCCTTCTGGTTGGCGCGCCGCGGCCTGGCGATGAAAAACAGGGGCGGCCGCAGCACCCGCGCGTCGGTGCTTTTGCGCATGTTGCCGATCCAGGGCGGCTCGCTGCGGGAAACGGCCCGACGCGCCGGGCAAGGTGGATTGGCCGATGTCTCGGACGTGGCCGTGCTCAAGCGCCTGCGCGGCAGCGGCCCGTGGTTGCGTTGGATGAGGCAGGCGATGATCGGGCGCCTGTCCGTGACGGCCAGGCCGGTGGCGGCGGGACGCGCCGTGAAGCGGGTCGACGCCGGTGTGGTCGGCGAGCCCGGGGCAACGGGCTCGACCTGGCGCCTGCACTCTGCCTTGGACCTGTCCCCCCTGCAGTGCGAGCAAGCCCGTGCGACTGCGCTCACATGGGCCAAGGCCGGGGCACGTCGAGGTCGCGGCGGGCGACATCCCGATGGGGGATGGTGGTCCGGCGTACCGGTCGGGCATCGGCCACGTGCCCGATCATGGCGGCGATGTGGTGTTGCGCCTGAGCGCCATGGCGTTGGAGCACCCGGGCCCGACAGCAAGCCGCTGGACCGGCTGCCGCGCCTGCGGCGCTCGCCGGTGGGGCAGGCGCAGGGTTGGCTGGCGCAAGTGCGCGATGAACATGGCCGCATCCCGGTCCAGGTCTGCGCGCTGAAGACGTCGCCACGGCAGTGGCGCATCTGCGAAGAGAAGCTGCAGCGCACCGCCAAGCGCAAGGGATGCAAGCGGCGGGCCCGGACCATGGAGAGAGGGCCGGCGAGGTGGTCGTGGTCGCTCCATTGTGCGCTGAGTCGCCGCAACGTTTGCTGGAGTCGTCTCGGCATCGCTGGCAGATCGAACTGGCGTTCAAACGACTGAAGTGGCTCCTGCCGTTGGGGCATCCGAAGAAGACCGACCCGGAGGGTGCCAAGGCCTGGCTGCAGGGCGAGGCGTTCGTCTCGACCCTGATCGAAAGCGTGCTCGCGGTAGGCGAGCGTTCTCCCCCCTGGGGCCGCTTCCTGCCCCGTGCCGAAGACGCCACGACGATGCCGCCGGCGCGGGACCGCGCGGATGCGCCGCCTGCTGCTGCAGGTCATCGATCCGGTCCTGTCGCGACCGCATGGCCTGCGTGGCTGGAATGGGATTGCCGCCGATCTGCGCGAACGACCTGGACGCAGACAGTATCGGCAGCACGCGCTGTTCGATATTTTCAGTTGGCGCTTATGGGATGAAGCCCCGACGGTCTCCGCGGCCGCAGGTTCGCCGCTGCGTGCTTGGCGGCCGGTGCCAGCCCGCGGTATCCCCGCTTCACGCAGTCGGCGCTGACGCCTGCGGCGCGTAGGGCGCCAGTGCCACCGCTTCCAGCACCTGCGGCCAGGGGAAGCGCGGGCCGGGATCGCGCTTGCGCTGCACCTGCAGCGCGGGGTCGTCGCTGGCGCTCTCGCGGCTGCGGTCCAGTGCGTCGTGGCCGGCGATGCGGCGCAGCTGCGGCAGTTCGGCTCGCAGTTGACGCAGCAAGGCGATCAGCGCCTGGATCTGCGCTGGCGCATACGCTTCGCGCATCGCCTGGTGGCGTGAATCCAGCCAGTGCGGGTAGCGCCCGCGGTTGACCAGTTCGATGCCCAGCGACTGCCGGTTGTAGCCGCGCACGTGGTGCGCCACCCGCTGCAGCGGCACGTAGCGGTGCACGCTGCCGTCGCGGTCGATGTAGAGGTGGCCGCTGTTGCCGGTGCCCGACGGATACAGCACGCGTTCGCCGTAGGCGCGCGCGCTGGCCAGGTCGGGCAGTTCGGTACAGTGGATCACCGCCAGTTCGATCGCGTCCAGCGTGCGCGCCTGCAGCCGTTCGACGTAGGGCAGGGGGACATCGTGGATCGGCAGCGGCGGGGTCTGCGGCATGCGCGGATGCTAGCATCCGCCGATGACTCTGAATCCCCATAGCCCGCTGGCGACGCTGCTCGCCACGCTGCCGCGCGGCGGACGCGTGGACTGGATAGGCCTGCGCCCGGCGCGCGACGTGCCGATGCTCGAGGTGGCGCAGGCGGTGGCGCATGCCGGCGGCGGTCTGTTCGGCGATCGCTATGCCGGCCGCAACGGCGCGCGCGGGCTGACCCTGCTGCAGGCCGAGCACTTGCCGGCGATCGCCGCGCTGGCCGGGCATGCGCAGGTGGCGCCGGCGACGCTGCGGCGCAATGTGGTCGTGTCCGGCATCGCGCTGATCGCGCTGAAGGGGCGCCGCTTCCGCATCGGCGAGGTGGAGGTGGAAGGCGTCGCGCCGTGCGATCCGTGCGCGCGCATGGAAGACGCGCTGGGTCCCGGCGGCTACAACGCGATGCGCGGCCACGGCGGCCTGTGCGCGCGCGTCCTGCACGGCGGCACGCTGCGCGTCGGCGATGCGGTGATGGCGTTGTGAGCCGCGGCCACTGCATCCTGGCGCACGGCTTTGAGAGCGGTCCGGACGCGATCAAGGTCGCGGCGCTGGCCAAGGCCGCGCAACGCCTGGGCTGGACCCACGAGCGCCCGGACTTCACCGACCTGGACGCGTGCCGCGAGGTCAGCCGGCTCGGCGATGTGCCGATGCGGCTGCAGCGCTTGCTCGCCGTGGCGCAGGCCGCCGCGCAGCGTGGGCCGCTGGTGCTGGCCGGGTCCAGCCTGGGTGCGTACATCGCCGCGCAGGTGTCGCTGCAGGTGCCGGTGCGCGGGCTGTTCCTGATGGCGCCGCCGACGCGGATGGGGTGGATGCCGGCGCTGGATGCGGCGCCGGCGCCGATCTCGATCGTGCACGCCTGGCATGACGAGCTGATCCCCGCCGCCGACGTGATCGCCTGGGCGCAGGCGCGCGCGGCGCGGCTGCTGCTGGTCGACGACACGCATCGGCTGGGCGGCCACGTCGAGACCTCGGCGCGGGCCTTCGCCGAATTGTTGGAGGCGCTGTGAGCGCCGCGCCGTGCACATCCCTGGGTGCCGACCGGAGCCATCGATGGACCTGACAATCCGCGCCGAAACCGCGGCCGACCACGCCGCGATCGAGGCGCTGACCCTGGTCGCGTTCTTCCGCGTCGCGCACAGCCGCCACGACGAGCAGCGGATCATCGAGCGGCTGCGCGCGGACGGCGCGCTGACCCTGTCGCTGGTGGCCGAGCACGATGGCTACATCGTCGGCCACGTGGCGGCATCGCCGCTGCGGCTGTCCGACGGCAGCCGCGGCTGGTATGCGCTGGGGCCGCTGTCGGTAGGACCGGGCCACCAGCGCCAGGGGCTCGGCACGCGGCTGCTGCGCGAGGCGCTGGCGCAGCTGCAGGCGCTGGGCGCGGCCGGCTGCGTGGTGCTCGGCGCGCCGGCGTTCTACGCGCGCTTCGGTTTCGCCCCGGAACCGGGGCTGATGCTGCCCGGGGTGCCGGCCGAGGACTTCCAGGCAATCGGCTTCGGCGACCGCCTGCCGCCGGTGGCCGAGGCCGCGTACCACGATGCGTTCCTGGCCGGCGGCTGAGCGCCGCCGCCGCGCCGCTGCCGGGTGCGTCGAGGCACGGGTTACCATCGCCGTCCCAATCCGCGAGTCGAGGCTTCCTCCCATGCGCCAGTGATGCCGCCGTCTTCGACGGCCTTGTCCGTTCCTGCCGAACTCGGCGGGCGCGACCCGGCATCCCTGGAGGTCTCATGACGCATTTCCTGCTCGTGCTGGACAGCGCGGCGTACGTCCTGCCCGACGGCGGGCCGCTGTTTTCCGATCTCGATTTCGCGCTCGATGCGCGGCGCACCGGCCTGGTCGGCCGCAACGGCGCCGGCAAGAGCGTGCTGGCGCGCGTGCTTGCCGGCCAGCTGGCGCCCAGCGGTGGCCACTGCCGCCGGTATGGCCGCGTGCATTACCTGCCGCAGCAGATCGTATGCGCCGCCGCCGCCACGGTCGCGTCGTTGGCCGGGGTGCGCCCGGCACTGGACGCGCTGGCGCGGATCCAGGCCGGCAGCACCGATCCGGCCGACTTCGACACGCTCGGCGAACGCTGGGACATCGCCCAGCGGTTGCGCGCCGAACTGGATCTGTGCGGGCTCGGCCATCTGGCTGCTGAGCGGCCGGCCGCCGCGCTCAGCGGTGGCGAAGCGATGCGCGTGGCACTGCTCGGTGCCTGGCTGTCCGCGGCGGACGTGCTGATCCTCGACGAGCCGAGCAACCATCTCGACCCTATCCAGCGCCGGCAACTGCAGCAGCAGCTGCAGCGCTGGCCGAACGGGCTGCTGGTGATCAGCCACGATCGCGCGCTGCTGCAGGACATGCAGCGCATCGTGGAACTATCGTCGCTGGGCCTGCGTGATTACGGTGGCGGTTACGCGTTCTACGCGCAGTGCAAGGCGCAGGAGCAACAGCAGGCGCTGGCTGAACTGGAGCGCTGCAAACACGAGCGCCGCCGCCAGGGCGATGCGCTGCGCGAGCAGCAGGCGCGCCAGCAGCGGCGCAGCGCGCACGGCCGCCGCCAGGCGCAGGACGCCAACCAGGCGCCGATCCTGCTCGGCCGGCAGCGGCAGCGCAGCGAGCACAGCGCCGGCAAGCACCAGCAGCAAGCGGCCGCCGCGCACGCGCGGCTGTCGGCGCAGATGCGCGAGGCCGCGCGCGCGGTCGAGGCTGCGGCGCCGGTCGCGCTGTTCGCGCCGACGCCGGCTGCGGCGGCCGGGCGCCGGGTCGCCGAACTGCGCGGCCTGCGGTTGCCGTACGCGCCGGCGGCGCGCGCGCCGCTGGATCTGTGCATCGGCGGCCGCCAGCGGATCGGCGTGGTCGGGCCGAACGGCAGCGGCAAATCGATCCTGCTGCGGGCGCTGGACGGTCAAGTCGCGCCGCTGGCCGGGCGCTGCGCGCTGCGGGTGCCGAGCGCCTATCTGGACCAGTCGCTGCACCTGCTCGATCCGGCGCTGCCGGCGCTCGCGCAGCTGCAGGCGGCCAATGCCGTCGCCGACGAGGCCGAGCTGCGCACGCGGCTGGCCCTGCTCGGCCTGGACGCGCAGCGCATCGGCGTGCCCAGCGGCCGGCTCAGCGGCGGCGAGCGGCTGAAGGCGGCGCTGGCCTGCGCGTTCTATCGCGCGCCGCCGGCGGAACTGCTGTTGCTGGACGAACCGGACAACCACCTGGACCTGGACGCGCGCGAGGCGCTGCGGCAGGTGCTGCTGCAGTATCCGGGCGCGTTGCTGGTGGTCTCGCACGATGCCGCGTTCCTCGACGGCCTGCGCCTGGACACGCGCCTGCAGGCCGATGCCGAGCGCTGGCGGCTGGCGCCGTGGTGAGCGCGCGCCGCGCGCCGTGGGCGGCGGCGGGCGGGCACCGATCGCGCCCCGGGCTGGTAATGACGGGCGCGATGGCCGACCATTCGCGTCTTCCCGTCCGCCGCCGCCGCCCGCCCGTCGCGGGCCGCGCTGCCGCGATACGTGCGGGGCGGGCCCGGCGCCCGCCCGCGCATTCCCTCTTCCTCATGTAGTCCGCATTCCCGTGAAATTCTTCGTCTCCTGCGCCAAGGGCCTGGAATACCTGCTCGTCGACGAGCTGCTCGCGCTCGGCGCCGCCAAGGCCACCGCCACCGTGTCCGGGGTCAATGCCGAGGGCGCGTTGCGCGATGCGCAGCGCGCGGTGCTGTGGTCGCGCCTGGCCAGCCGCGTGCTGTGGCCGCTGGACGAATTCGAGTGCCCCGACGAGACCGCGCTGTACGCCGGCGTGGCCGCGCTGCCGTGGCGCGAGCACCTGACCTCGCAGCATACCCTGGCGGTGGATGCGCACGTGTCCGGCGCCGCGATCACCCACGCGCGCTACGCCGCGCAGCGTGTCAAGGACGCGGTGGTGGACACGCTGCGCGGCGCAGGCCTGGAACGGCCGTCGGTGGACGTGGAGGATCCGGACCTGCGCCTGAACCTGTCGCTGCGCAAGGGCCGCGCCACGCTGTCGGTGGATTTGGGCGGCGGCTCGCTGCACCGGCGCGGCTGGCGCCAGGTGCAGAACGCCGCGCCGCTGAAGGAAAACCTGGCCGCGGCGGTGCTGCGGCGCGGGCAATGGCCGCAGCTGTACGCGCAGGGCGGCGGCCTGCTGGATCCGATGTGCGGCAGCGGCACGCTGCTGATCGAAGGCGCGCTGATGGCTGCCGACGTGGCCCCCGGCCTGCTGCGCGGCGATCTCGCCGCCGCGCGTCGCGGCGATGCCGGGCCGCTGGGCTTCAGCGCCGCGCCGAGCCGCTGGCTGGGCTTCGACCAGGACGCCTGGCGCACTCTGCTGGGCGAGGCGCGGCAGCGCGAGGCCGCCGGCCGCGCGGCGTTGCAGCCGGTGATCCATGGCGGCGACATCGATCCGCATGCGATCCGCGCCGCGCGCGAGAACGCGCAGGCGGCCGGGGTCGCCGCGGCGATCGTGTTCGAGGTGCGCGATGTCGCCGACCTACGCACGCCGACGCAGGCGCTGGGCACGGTGGCGTGCAATCCGCCCTACGACGAGCGCCTGGCCGCCGACACCGCGCTGTACCGGCGCCTGGGCGAAGCGCTCCAGCGCGCGGTGCCGCAGTGGCGCGCCAGCCTGCTGTGCGGCAATGCCGACCTGGCCTACGCCACCGGCCTGCGCGCGGCCAAGAAATACCAGATGTTCAATGGCGCGCTGGAATGCCCGCTGATCGTCTGCGATCCGATCGCGGTGGCGCCGCGCGAGCCGGCCGAGGCGCCGCGCGCGCTCAGCGGCGGCGCGCAGATGGTCGCCAACCGCCTGCGCAAGAACCTGCGCAAGTTCAAGACCTGGCGCGCGCGCGAGCAGATCGGCTGCTTCCGCGCCTACGACGCCGACCTGCCCGAATACGCGGCGGCGATCGACGTGTACCAGGAAGACGGCGGCCAGGCGCGTACCTACCTGCATGTGCAGGAATACGCCGCGCCGGAAGAGATTCCCGATGCCGACGTGCGCCGCCGCCGCAACGAACTGCTGGCCGCGGCGCGCGAGGTGTTCGCGGTACCGGCCGAGCGGGTGGCGCTGAAGTCGCGCGAGCGCGGCAAGGGCGGCAGCAAGTACGGCCGCTTCGAACAGCGCGGCGAATTGCTGGTGGTGCGCGAGCACGGCGCGCTGCTGCGGGTGAACCTGTTCGACTACCTGGACACCGGCCTGTTCCTGGACCACCGCCCACTGCGCGGGGCGATGGCGCAGCAGGCGCGCGGCAAGCGCTTCCTCAACCTGTTCTGCTACACCGGCGTGGCCAGCGTGCAGGCCGCGGTGGCCGGCGCCGATTCCACCACCAGCGTGGACCTGTCCGGCACCTACCTGCAGTGGTGCGCCGACAACCTGGCCTTCAACGGCAAGGGCGGCGCCCAGCACCGGCTGGTGCAGGCCGATGCGCTGACCTGGCTGGAGGCGGAGAGGAACCGCTACGACGTGATCTTCTGCGACCCGCCGACCTTCTCCAACTCGGCGCGCGCCGAGGATTTCGACATCCAGCGCGAGCACGTGCGGCTGTTGCGCGCGGCGGTGGCGCGGCTGATGCCGGAGGGCGTGCTGTACTTCTCCAACAACTTCCGCCGCTTCAAGCTGGACGCGGAGGCGCTGGCCGAATTGGCGCTGTGCGAGGAGATCACAGCGCAGACCATCGCCCCGGATTTCGAGCGCAATCCGCGCATCCACCGCGCCTGGCGCTTGCAGCGGCGCTGAGGTTGGCGCTCCCCGCAGCATTTTCGTCGCTGTTGTGTAGGAGCGGCTTCAGCCGCGACGGACCTTGCTGATAGTGCCTGTCGCCGCTGATGGCCCGAGGCCACCCGGAGTCGCTTGTGTCTTATACGGGTCTATCGTTGAGGTGAGAGCGGAGTGCGGCAGGCCGCTGAGTCGCCGTGGCTTACGAGCACGCGTGGGAGTCAGGCCGCCGCACTGCGTTTCGCCAGCCTCACAAGCCCGAACAGTTGCCCGAGCCAGGAGCTCGAACCGACAAGCATGGGCATCGGCAGGAGATCCCTGGCCCCTGAGTCGCCTGCGGAGAACGTCCACGTCCATGCCACGTTTTGTCGGGATCGATGTCGCCAAGGCCGAACGCGTCACGCATGTCTTGCCGGACGTCCTGGCCTGGACCCAGGCCACTACGCCCGAGGAGCACGCTCGCCTGATCCATCTCTGGCCCCGATGGGATGCGAACGGATCGTGCTGGAAGCCAGCGGTGGCGACGAACAGGCCGTGCTGCAGGCGCTGACGGTGGTGTGGCTGCCTGCCCAGCGCCCCCGGCGCTGGCGCATGCGTTGGGCCTGAAGGCCAAGACCGATGCCCTGGATGCGCGCTTGCTGGCCGTGGCGGCCCAGTGCATCCACGCCCCGTCCACCGCCGTGCCCCCTGCGCCGTTGCAGGCGCGGCGCGAACGGCTTCACCTGCGCCGCGCCCTCTCGCCCGGCTCGCGTTCGCTCCAGTAGGGGTTCAGCCGAGATATGTGTAAAGAAGCTGTCGATGATCTCGACGGCGACCAACCAGGGCAAAGCGCGCTGGACGATCATCGGTGGCTCGCTGCCGGCTGCGTCGAGCAGCCGTGCGCGCCTGGTGCTGGCCAGCGCCGAAGGCGAGCCCAACAACGCAATCGCCGCGCGGCCGGGGACGACCAAGCAGACGGTAGGCAAGCGGCGCATGCGCTTCATCGAGCGGCGTGTGGCCGGTCTGTACGAGGGCGTTCGGCCTGGCCCGGCGCGCACGATCGACGACGAACGCGTGGCACACCTGATAGGACCACGCAGCACACCCAGCCGGTCAACGGCTCGACGCACTGGAGCGTGCGCACGGTGGCCGCCGAGACGGGAATCTCCAAGTCCGGCGTTGCCAGGGACTTCAGCCATCTCGAGCAACGCGGCATCACCGCGCGCATCGCGCGCAACGACCGGCTGGGACGCCAGCGCTGGGTGCTCGAGCGCACCCATGCCTGGTTCGCCGCAATGGGCAAGCGACGCATTCGCTTCGAGCGCAGGATCGATATCCATCTTGCAGGGTTGTGGCTTGCTTGCTCCATCAGATGACCCGCGAGCTCGCGAAGACGGAGAGGGTGCCTTTGGCGGATTCCTACGCCGCATTCGAGGCCTACGAGGGAAATCAGCAAGACCTGATGGCGCAGCCGAATCATCCGAACGCAAAGGAGCATCAGCTCATCGCGGACCAGGTGGTCGAGCTATTCAAGTAGTGCCGGAACTGTGTCGCCGACAGGGGGGCGCTCAAGATGTTCCCGCGCTCAGTCCAGGTAGGCGCGCATCAGCGTGGCCAGGTGCGCGCGCTCGGCCTCGCGCAGGAACGGGCTGATCAGCAGCATCACCTGCACGATGCCGTGGCGGATCGCCAGCTGTTCGTCCTTCTCGCCGTGCGCGGCGGCGTAGTTGAGCCAGAACGTGGCCACCACCAGCACGTTGGTGGCGATGCCGCCCAGTTCCTGCGCGCTGGCGCGCATCGCCCCGGCCCGCACCAGCCCCTGGAACACCGCCTGGGTGCTTGCATCGGCGCGGCGCAGGATGCGCGCGAAACGCAGGCGCAGGCGCCGGCTGCGGCTGAGGATCTCGATCAGGTCGCGGTACAGGAAGCGGTAGTCCCAGATGCACTCGAACACCAGGTGCAGCTGCAGCCAGATGTCCTCCAGCCCGGGCAGGCGCGCGCTCGGCAACTCCAGCGCCGTGTCCATGCGCTCCTCGTAGCGCGCGAACAGGTGCTCGATGATGTCGTCCTTGTTGCGGAAGTGGTAGTACAGGTTGCCGGGGCTGATTTCCAGCTCGTCGGCGATGTGGTTGGTGGTGACGTGCGGCTCGCCCTGCGCGTTGAACATCGCCAGGGCCGTGTCGAGGATGCGCCGGCGGGTGTCGCGCGCCATCAGGCCAGCAGCTTCTTCACCAGGTCCACGTACTTCTTCTGCGCCTCGGCCTGCGGCATGCCCTTGAGCTTGGCCCAGGCCTCGTACTTGGCGGTGCCGACGAAATCGAAGAAGCCGGGCTTGGCGCCGGCGACGTCGCCTTTCGCGCCCTGTTTGTACAGCGCGTAAAGGCGCAGCAAGGTGTCGTTGTCGGGACGCTCTTCGCGCTGCTTGATGTCCTTGGCCGCTTTCTCGAAGGCCGCCTTGATGTCTGCCATGCCGTTGCTCCACCCTGACCGGGACGCATCACAGCACGGGCGACTGGCGCGGTCAACGCGAGGCGGCGGCCGGGTGCCCCGCCGGCGCCGGCCCGGCGGGCCTGCCATGCGGCGCGCCGGCATCAGCTCGCCGCGACCGCATGCGCGTGTTCGCTGGCCTGCGCCTGCGCCTGCCGCGCCAGCGAGGCCTTGGCCGCGATCGAGCGGATGGCGTCGGTCACGTCGGCGAGCGGGACATGGCTGCTCAGGCGCTGGAAGGTGTCGCGGCTGTTGTAGCCGGAGCCGTCCTTTAGGTACAGCTCGTACATCGACAGCAGTTCGGTGCAGGCGGCGGTCAGCGTATCCACGTTGCCCCTGGCCAGGGCGTGGCCGATCTGGTCCAGGCTGTGCAGGCAGTCGGACAGCCAGTGCAGGTCGTAGCGCGCGGTGCTGAGCTCCGGCGCGTTGTGGCCGCGGCTGTAGGCGCTGTAGCGGCGGATGCTCCTGGCCACGCGCGCCACGTGCGCGAGCAGCGTGCCGATCTCCGTGGCGATGTCCAGGCGTTCCATCACCAGGATCGGCACCGGCTGCGGCTCCGTCGCCTGCTGCGCCGGCACCGGTTCCTGCGTCTGCAGTTCCAGCGTCTGCCTCAGGCTGGCATAGGCCTGTTGCAGCGTCTCCAGTTCCTGCGCGCTGGCAGCCGCACGCGCCTTCATCTGCGAAAGCGCGGCCTGGTGGCGGGCGAGGCTGTCCTGTACGCTGGCCTGCAGCTGTTGTTCGCGGCGCGAGCGGGCGAAGAACACCCAGGCAAGCACCGTGGCGGTGAGCGCCCAGAGCGCGACGGCGGGAGTCAGGTAGATCAGGATGCCCATGCAGGCTCCTCGAAACGTTGCATCTCTATGTCGGCGCCGGTTCGACGATCTTGAGCCCGACTGTCGCGATGCGTGACGGCGTTCCGGCTACGCTCCAGTCGGCGCGCTTTTCATTGCGTTTGCGCTCGCTCGAACGCGTGGACTGGCATGCAGGGCATACGGCGCAGATCTGATCCGTGGAGGGCGGCTGTCGAGCAAGCTCGACTCTACGGGATGGGCTTCGACAGCGCCTTCGACTTCGCGTACAGCGCCTTGGCGATCTCGGCATCGCCCAGCGCAGCGCGGCATTCGGCCAGGCTGTCCCAGGCGTTGGCCGAGTCCGGATACAGCTCGGTGTTGAGGGTGAACACCTTCAGTGCCCTGCCTGCACCGAGACTCTCGCCGATGGCGTAGCCGCTGGCATTGATCGCGCGTTCCCGTTCATTGGCGGGGACGCCGTTGCCGTCGCGCAGCCACGCACGCATGGCGTCCGCGGCTCCGGCGCTTTCGTCCATCGCATAGGCGATCAAGCGTTCGGCGAGGACCGCATGCGGGAACTCCTTCGGCGCGACCTGCGCCATCGTGCTTTCCACCAGTGTGCTGGACCAGACATTGCGAGCGCTGCCGTTGGTGAAGTACACGAATACCCAGTAGCCGCTGGTCAGGGTGCCCTTGTAGGCCAGTCTCGCCCGCACGCGGGTGCCGCCATCGTGGCCGACCTGGGTATAGCCATCGCTGCGGGTGGTATCCCAACCGGTGGAGAAGACGTTGCCGCCGCCGCCGGTCAGCGTCTGCGGTTGCCACAGTCTTTCCAGGGTTGCCGTGCGCACCAGCTTGCCGTTGGCCAGCGCCTGCAGGAATCGGTTCATGTCACCGACGGTGGTCTGCAGATCGGCGTGGCCCCAGCCGTAGTCAGGCCACGGATCTTCAATGGCCGGCTGCAGCGTGCCGTCCTTGCCGATGTACGGCACGGCCGCGCGATCCGGCGGGACGCTGGCCAGGCCCCACGACGTGCTGCGCATCTTCAGTGGCTGCAGGATGCGTTCGCGTGCGATGGCGGGGTAGGGCTTGCGGTAATGCGCTTCCAGCAGGGCGGTCAGCACCAGGTAGTTGGCCTGCGTGTACTGCACACGGCTGCTGTTGGCGAACTGCATCGGCGCCGCGCTGGCAACCTTCAGCGCAGCGGCAAGGTCGGGCGCCACGCCGGGGTAGCCCTTGCTCACCCAACGGTTGTCCACACGGTCGTAGTACTCGGCAATGCCGGAACTGTGATTGAGGAAATCGCGCACGTGGATCGCCTGCCACGCGGCCGGCAGGTCCGGGACGTAGCGGCTGGCTGGGGCATCCAGATCCACCGTGCCCTGATCCACCAGCTGCATCACCAGCGTGCTGGTCAACAGCTTGGCCATCGACTGCGCGGCGAAGATGGAATCGACGGTGGCTGGCGCGTGGGTGGCCGGATCGCGTTCGCCGCTGGCGCCCTGGTAGAGCACCTGGCCGTTGTGTGCGACCAGCACCGCCTGACCGGCGATGCCATAGCGTTCGCGGTTGGCCTGCAGTTGGGCGTCCAACCGCGAGGCGAGGTTGTGCGGTGTATCCCGAGCCGAAGCAGGCAGGCTGCCAAGCAGGGCGCAGAGCAGTGCGACAGCGAGGGCGCGATACATCGCGGTGATCCGTCAGCGGCGATGGCGCATCATCGTCACCACAGGGGATAGGGTCAAGCGTGTGTCGCCGAGCCTTTGCTCGGCTGCTCTTGTATCAGGCACGGTGCACCCGGACCCATTGCGCCGAGCATGCTCGGCTCTACAGAAGGCAGGCGGTTGCCGGCCAGTGGCCAGCACCCACCCCGCGGCACGCGATCAGCCCAGAATCCCGGGCAGATCCAGTCCCTTCTCCTTCGCGCATTCCACCGCGATCTCATACCCCGCATCCGCATGGCGCATCACACCAGTAGCGGGGTCGTTCCACAGCACGCGGGCGATGCGCTTGGCGGCGGCCTCGCTGCCGTCGCAGACGATGACCATGCCGGCGTGCTGGGAGAAGCCCATGCCGACGCCGCCGCCGTGGTGCAGCGAGACCCAGGTGGCGCCGCTGGCGGTGTTGAGCAGGGCGTTGAGCAGCGGCCAGTCGGACACGGCGTCGGAGCCGTCGGCCATGGCTTCGGTCTCGCGGTTGGGCGAGGCGACGCTGCCCGAATCCAGGTGATCGCGGCCGATCACCACCGGCGCCTTCAGTTCGCCGTTGGCCACCATTTCGTTGAACGCCAGGCCCAGGCGGTCGCGGTCGCCCAGGCCGACCCAGCAGATGCGCGCCGGCAGGCCCTGGAACTTGATCTTTTCGGCGGCCATGTCCAGCCAGCGGTGCAGGTGCGGGTCGTCCGGGATCAGCTGTTTGACCTTGGCGTCGGTCCTGGCGATGTCTTCCGGATCGCCGGAGAGCGCCGCCCAGCGGAACGGGCCGATGCCGCGGCAGAACAGCGGGCGGATATAGGCGGGGACGAAGCCGGGGAAGTCGAAGGCATTCTCGACGCCTTCCTCCAGCGCCATCTGCCGCAGGTTGTTGCCGTAGTCCACGGTCGGCACGCCGAGCGCGTGGAAGGCGAGCATGGCGCGGATGTGGTTGGCCATCGAGTCGCGCGCGGCCGCTTCCACTTCCTTCGGCGCGTTCACCTGCTTTTCGTCCCACTGTTCGACGGTCCAGCCCTGCGGCAGGTAGCCGTTGACCGGGTCGTGCGCGGAGGTCTGGTCGGTCAGCAGGTCCGGCTTGACCCCGCGCGCCAGCAGTTCGGCGAGCACGTCGGCGACGTTGCCGAGCAGGCCCACCGACAGCGGCTTCTTCGCCGTGCACGATTCCTCGATCAGGCGCAGCGCTTCGTCCAGGTCGTCGGTCCAGGTGTCGAGATAGCCGGTGCGCAGGCGCATCTCGATGCTGCTCTTGCGGCATTCCACCGCCAGGCACGAGGCGCCGGCCATCACCGCGGCCAGCGGCTGCGCGCCGCCCATGCCGCCGAGGCCGCCGGTGAACAGCCATTTGCCGGCCAGGCTGCCGGCATAGTGCTGGCGGCCCATCTCCACGAAGGTCTCGTAGGTGCCCTGGACGATGCCTTGCGCGCCGATGTAGATCCAGCTGCCGGCGGTCATCTGCCCGTACATCGCCAGGCCTTTCCTGTCCAGTTCGTTGAAGTGGTCCCAGGTGGCCCAGCGCGGCACCAGGTTGGAGTTGGCGATCAGCACCCGCGGCGCATCGGCGTGGGTGCGGAACACGCCGACCGGCTTGCCGGACTGCACCAGCAGGGTCTGGTCGTCGTCCAGGCGCCTGAGCGCGACCACGATCGCGTCGAAGGATTCCCAGTCGCGCGCGGCGCGGCCGATGCCGCCGTACACCACCAGTTCCTGCGGACGCTCGGCCACGTCCGGATCCAGGTTGTTCATCAGCATGCGCAGCGGCGCTTCGGTCAGCCAGCTCTTGCAGGTGAGGGTGCTGCCGGTGGGCGCGTGGATCGTGCGGGTGGTGTCGAGGCGAGTCATGCGGGATTCCTGGCGTGTGCGAATTCGATACAGGACGCGAGCACCTGCTGCAGCGTGCGGCGCAGCGGTGCGGCGTGGTCGGGATCCAGCGGCGTGGGCCAATTGCGCGCGTCCACGCAGTCGGGTTCGTGCATGTAGCCGCGGCAGGCCAGTTCCATCTGCAGGGTGTGGACGCCGCCGGGGATGTCGCTGTAGTGGCGGGTGATGTAGCCGCCCTTGAAGCGTCCGTTGCGCACGTGGCGCAGGCCGCTCGCCGCGCACAACGTCTCCACCGCATCGCTCAGCGCGTTGTCGCAGCTGGTATCGGCTACCCCGGATGGGCCGGCGGTGCCGATGTTGAACTGCGGCAGTTCGCCTTCGAACAGGTGCGGGATGCGCGAGCGGATCGAGTGCGCATCGTAGACCACCACGCTGCCGTGGATCGCGCGCAGCCGGGCGATCTGGTCGGCCAGCGCGGCATGGTAGGGCGCGAACCAGGTGGCGCGGCGGTGCGCGATTTCATCCGCGTGCGGCTCCTCGCCGTCGCGGTACAGCCGCTGATTGTCGAAGGTGGTCAGCGGACACAGGCCGGTGGTGTTCTGGCCCGGGTAGAGCGAGACGCCGCGCGGATCGCGGTTGAGATCGATCACCGAGCGCGACACCGCCGAGCGCAGCGTGGTGGCGCCCAGGTCGCGGGCGAAGGCGTACAGCTCATCCACCCACCAGTCCGCGTCGCGGCGTGCCAGCCACGGCGAGACGAAACGCCCGGCCAACGCATCGGGCAGCGTGGTCCCGGCATGCGGAAAGCTGACGATCAGCGGCGCATCGCCGCGGTGGAGGGTGAGGCAGTCGGGGAGGATGGTCATCGCGCGTGCTCGCTTTTCGCAGGAGGGCTACGGCCGCGGCCGGCTGTGCTCCGGCGACGTCCTGTCGTGGCCGACGCCGCGTCTACAGGGAGGAAATGGCATCGGGCAACGGCAAGCCGATCGTCTCGGCCAGCGCACCGTCGCGCACCAGCGCGGTGGCGGCCAGCATGTCCGGATGGAAACAGCGGTCGTCCTGCAGCGTCGGCACCTGCGCGCGCAGCAACGCGCGCGCCGCCTCCAGCGCGGCGCTGGAGCGCAGCGGCGCGTGGAAGTCGCAGCCCTGCGCGGCGGCCAGCAGTTCGATGCCGACCACGTTGGCCGCGTTCTCGGCC
Source organism: Xanthomonas theicola (assembly GCF_014236795.1). Taxonomy (NCBI): domain Bacteria; kingdom Pseudomonadati; phylum Pseudomonadota; class Gammaproteobacteria; order Lysobacterales; family Lysobacteraceae; genus Xanthomonas; species Xanthomonas theicola. The sequence goes on from NZ_CP049017.1 coordinate 1,230,093, forward strand.
ATCGCCAGCAGGCGCCGCGCGCCGTGCGCGGCCATCGACACGTGGTCTTCCTGGTTGGCCGAGGTCGGGATCGAATCGACGCTGGCCGGGTAGGCGCGCTGCTTGTTCTCCGACACCAGCGCCGCGGCTGTCACCTGCGGGATCATGAAGCCGGAGTTGAGCCCCGGCTTCGGGGTCAGGAACGCCGGCAATCCTGACAGCGCCGGATCCACCAGCATCGCCACGCGGCGTTCGCTGATCGAGCCGATCTCGCACACCGCCAGCGCCAGCATGTCGGCGGCGAAGGCCACCGGCTCGGCGTGGAAGTTGCCGCCGGACAGCGCCTCGCCGGTATCGCTGACCACCAGCGGATTGTCGGACACGCCGTTGGCTTCGATCGCCAGCGTGGTCGCGGCCTGGCGCATCACGTCCAGCGCCGCGCCCATCACCTGCGGCTGGCAGCGCAGGCAGTACGGGTCCTGCACGCGCACGTCGTTGTCGCGGTGCGAGTCGCGGATCGCCGAGCCGCGCATCAGCTCACGCAGCGCGGCGGCGGTGGCGATCTGCCCGCGCTGGCCGCGCAAGGCATGGATGCGCGGATCGAACGGGGTGTCCGCGCCCTTCGCCGCCTCGGTGGACAGCGCGCCGGCGACCAGCGCGGCATGGAACACGCGTTCGATCTCGAACAGGCCGGCCAAGGCGTAGGCGGTGGAGTACTGGGTGCCGTTGAGCAGCGCCAGCCCTTCCTTGGCGCCCAGCGCCAGCGGCTGCAACCCGGCCTGCGCCAGCGCCTGCGCGGCGGGCATGCGCCGGCCGCCGACGAAGGCCTCGCCGACGCCGATCATCACCGTGGCCAGGTGCGCCAGTGGCGCCAGGTCGCCGGAGGCGCCGACCGAGCCCTGGCACGGCACCACCGGGATCACGTCGTGGCGCAGCAGCGCTTCCAGCAGCGCCAGCGTGGCCGGGCGCACGCCCGAAGCGCCCTGCGCCAGGCTGGCCAGCTTCAGCGCCAGCATCAGCCGCACCACCGCCACCGGCATCGGCTCGCCGACCCCGGCCGCATGCGAGAGCACGATATTGCGCTGCATGGTGTCCAGGTCCTCGCGCGCGATGCGCACGCTGGCCAGCTTGCCGAAGCCGGTGTTGATGCCGTACACCGGCGCGCCCTTGGCGACGATCGCCTCCACCGTCTGCGCGCTGCGCAGCACCGCCTCGGCGCAGGCCGGATCCAGGCGCACGCCGGCACCGCGGTACACGGCGCGCCACTGCGCCAGGCTCACTGCGCCCGGGCACAGCACGATCCGGTTGCTCATTGTCCCCTCCAGATGCGCGCATGCAGTGGGTTGAAGCCCATGCGATAGACCAGTTCGGCCGGTTCTTCGATGTCCCAGATCGCCAGGTCGCAGTGCAGCCCGGCGCGCAGCCGGCCGACCTGCGCATGGCGTCCCAGCGCGCGCGCCGCTTCGCGGGTGAAGCCGGCGATGCATTCGGCCACGGTCATGCGGAACAGCGTCGCCGCCAGGTTCATCGCCAGTAGAGGGCTGGTCAGCGGCGAGGTGCCGGGATTGCAGTCGGTGGCCAGCGCGCGCGGCACCCCGGCGGCGCGCAGCGCGGCGATCGGCGGCAGCTGCGTGTCGCCGGTGAAGTAGAACGCGCCCGGCAGCAGCACCGCCACGGTGCCGGCGGCGGCCATCGCGGCCACGCCCCTGTCGTCCAGATACTCGATGTGGTCGGCCGAGCACGCGCCGTAGCGCGCCGCCAAGGCCGCGCCGCCCTGGTTGGACAGTTGCTCGGCATGGATCTTCAGCGCCAGGCCGTGCCGCTGCGCCGCCTGGAACACCTGTTCGGTCTGCGCGGGGGTGAACGCGAGGTGTTCGCAGAACACGTCCACCGCCTCGGCCAGGCCCAGCGCGGCGACCTCGGGGATCATCCGTTCGCAGACTTCGTCGATGTAGGCCTGCGCCTGCACCCCGGGCGGCACCGCATGCGCGCCGAGGAAAGTGGGCGCCACCGCCACCTGGCGCAGTTCGCCCAGGCGCCGCGCCACCCGCAGCAGGCGCAGTTCGTCGTGCAGGGTGAGCCCGTAGCCCGACTTGATCTCCACCGTGGTCACGCCCTCGGCCAGCAGCGCGTCCAGCCGCGGCAGGCTGGCGGCGAGCAATGCGGCTTCATCGGCGGCGCGGGTGGCGCGCACGGTGGCGACGATGCCGCCGCCGGCACGGGCGATGTCGGCGTAGCTGGCGCCGAGCAGGCGCTGTTCGAACTCACCGGCGCGGTTGCCGGCGTAGACCAGGTGGGTATGGCAGTCGATCAGGCCCGGGCCGATCCAGCGTCCGCCGCAGTCGACGCTGCGCTGTACGGCCAGCGGCGCCGGCAGCGCCGCGGCAGCGCCGGCGTAGACGATGCGGCCGTCGCGGCAGGCGATCACGCCGTCGCGGATCAGGCCCAGCCCGCCGTCCTCGGCGTCCAGTGTCATCAGACGGGCGTTGTGCCAGAGCGTGTCGCAGGGCATGGTCACGGGCGGGCTCGTCGGTTATTTTGTATATACAATATTGTGGTCGACAGAAGGTGTCCAGTGCAGACCGTGGCGCAGCAGCAGGCGGGCGGAAACGAAGGGACCAGCGGTTTCTGGTGCGCGCAGGCGCTGCTGTCGGAGGGCTGGGCGCGCGACGTGCGGATCGAGGTGCGCGGCGGGCGCATCGTCGCGGTGCAGTCCGGCGTGGCCGCGGCGCGCGGCGATCACGCGCTGGCGATCGCCGTGCCCGGCCTGGGCAACCTGCACAGTCACGCGTTCCAGCGCGGCATGGCCGGGCTGACCGAAGTCGGTGGCCGCAGCGGCGACAGTTTCTGGAGCTGGCGCGAGCTGATGTACCGCTTCCTGCAGCGGCTGGACCCGGACAGCATGCAGGCCATCGCCGAGCAGGCCTACGTGGAGATGCTGGAGGCCGGCTTCACCCGCGTCGGCGAATTCCACTACCTGCACCACGCCGCCGATGGCCGGCCGTATGCCGACCGCGCCGAGATGGCGCAGCGCCTGGCCGCCGCCGCGCGGACCAGCGGCATCGGCCTGACCCTGCTGCCGGTGTTCTATGCGCATGCCGATTTCGGCGGCGTCGCGCCGCACCCGGCGCAGCGGCGGCTGCTCCACGACGTGGACGGCTACGCCGAGCTGCTCGACGGCAGTGGCCGCGCGCTGCGCGGTCTCGACGACGCGGTGCTCGGCATCGCCCCGCACAGCCTGCGCGCGGTCACCCCGGGCGAACTGGCCGCGCTATTGCCGCTGTGCGACGGCCCGGTGCACATCCATATCGCCGAGCAGACCCGCGAGGTCGCGGCCTGCCTGGCCTGGAGCGGGCAGCGGCCGGTGCAGTGGCTGCTGGCGCATGCGTCGGTGGACGCGCGCTGGTGCCTGGTCCACGCCACCCACGTCGAGGCCGCCGAAGTGCAGGCGGTCGCCGCCAGCGGCGCGGTGGTCGGGCTATGCCCGATCACCGAGGCCAATCTGGGCGACGGGCTGTTCCCGATGCGCGCGTTCGTCGATGCCGGCGGGCGCTTCGGCGTCGGCTCCGATTCCAACGTGCTGATCGATGCGGCCGAAGAACTGCGCCTGCTCGAATACGGCCAGCGCCTGCAGTTGCGCGGGCGCAACGTGCTCGCGGGCGACGCCGCGCAGTCCAGCGGCCGTTTCCTGTTGCAGTCCGCGGCGCAGGGCGCGGCGCAGGCGCTGGGCGTGGCGCAGGGCCTGCGGGCGGGCGCGCCGGCCGACCTGGTGGAACTGGATCCGGCGCATCCGGCGTTGTGCGCGCGCCACGGCGATGCGTTGCTCGACAGTTGGATCTTCGCCGCGCGGCGTGGCGCGGTGCGTTCGGTCTGGCGCAATGGCCGCGAGCTGGTGCGCGACGGCCGCCATCACCGCCGCGATGCGGTCGCCGCGGCCTACGCACGGGCGCTGACTGGGCTGCTGGACGCGTGATCCGGCGCCGCCACGCGGCCGCGCAGGCGCGCCGATGAGCCGGCCCCGGCCCGCCGCGACGCTCAACCAGCGTATCCGCCGCGATATCGAAGGCCGCATCCGCAGCGGCGAATGGCCGCCCGGCCATCGCATCCCGTTCGAGCACGAACTGATGGCGCAATACGCCTGCTCGCGGATGACGGTCAACAAGGTGCTGGCGCTGCTGGCCGACGCCGGCATGATCGAACGCCGGCGCCGCGCCGGCTCGTTCGTGGCGCGGCCGCATCCGCACATGGAACAGGTGGCGCTGGACATCCCCGACATTCCGGTCGAGGTCGCCGCGCGCGGCCATGCCTACCGCTTCGAACTGCTCGAACGATGCCAGCGCGCGCCGCGCGCCGAGCCGGCGCAGGAGGCCGGGGTCGCCGCCGCCGGCACATTGCTGGCGCTGCACTGCCTGCACTACGCCGACGGGCGTCCGTTCGCGCTGGAGGAGCGGGTGATCAATCCGGTGGCGGTGCCGGAAGCGCTGCAGATGGATTTCGCGGTCGTCGTGCCCGGCAGCTGGCTGCTGCAGCAGGTGTCGTGGACCCGCGCCGAGCACCGCATCAGCGCGGTCGGTGCCACTCCCGCGCAGGCGGCGCGGCTGCAGGTGGCCGCCGGCGCCGCCTGCCTGCTGATCGACCGGCAGACCTGGCGCGGCGAGCAGGCGGTGACCTTCGTGCGCCAGGTGTTCCTCGGCGACACCTACGACCTGGTGGCGCGGTTCTCGCCCGGCACGCGCTGAGTCGGCTGCGACGGGCGCAACGTCCTCGCGCCGGCGCCGCTCGATGCTGCGCCGCCGCACACCGCACGCGTGCACCGTACCCCGGCGTGCGTTTGTCCTGCCTGCCGCACTCTGGCAAGTTAGCGTCCAGGACGGGGCGAGGGGCCGCGGCCGCACAACGAGGGATGGTTGGGCATGACGTATTTCGTGACGGGCGCCACCGGTTTCATTGGCCGTTATCTGCTGGCCGACCTGATGCGGCGCAAAGGCCTCATCCACGTCCTGGTCCGCAAGGAGTCGCAACGCAAGTTCGACGCGCTGATCCGCGAGCAGGGCTGGGACGCCAAGCGCCTGGTGGTGCTGCATGGCGATGTCGGCAGCGATTGCTGCGGGCTGGGCGAGGCGCAACGGCAGGCGCTGCGCGGCAAGGTCAAGCACTTCTTCCACCTCGCGGCGCTGTACGATCTCGCCGCCAAGGCCGAGGCGCAGCGCGTGGCCAATCTCGACGGCACTCGCCATGCCCTGGAGCTGGCCGCGCAGATCGGCGCCGGCATCTTCCACCACACCAGCTCGATCGCGGTGGCCGGGCTGTACCCGGGCATCTTCCGCGAGGACATGTTCGAGGAGGCCGAAGGCCTCGACGATCCCTACCTGCGCACCAAGCACGATGCCGAGGCGCTGGTGCGCGCGGAAACCCGGATCAAGTGGCGCATCTACCGCCCCGGCATGGTGGTCGGCGATTCGCGCAGTGGCGCGATCGACAAGATCGACGGGCCTTACTACTTCTTTCCGCTGATCAAGAAGCTGCGCCAGCTGTTGCCGCCGTGGGCGCCGGTGCTCGGCATCGAGGGCGGGCGCATCAACCTGGTGCCGGTGGATTTCGTCGCCGATGCGATGGACCACATCGCGCACAAGCCCAGGCTCGACGGCCATACCTTCCACCTCACCGACCCGGAGCCGCTGCGCGTGGGCGAGGTGCTCAACGTGTTCTGCCGCGCCGGCCACGCGCCGGAGATGACCTTGCGGGTGGACGCGCGCATGTTCGCGTTCGTGCCGGCGGGGATCCGCGCCGCGGTCGGCGGGCTGCCGCCGATCCGCCGCTTCATCGGCATGCTGCTGCGCGATTTCCGCATCCCGCGCGAGGTGCTGAAGTTCATCACCTATCCCACCCGTTTCGACAGTCGCGAGACCGAGCGCGCGCTGAAGGGCAGCGGCATCGCCGTGCCGCGGCTGGAGGACTATGCCTGGCGCCTGTGGGACCACTGGGAACGGCACCTGGATCCGGACCTGTTCGTCGACCGCACGCTGAAGGGCAAGGTGCGCGGCAAGGTGGTGCTGATCACCGGCGGGTCCTCTGGGATCGGCCTGGCCACCGCGCAGCGCGTCGCCGCCGCCGGCGCCACCACCATCATCGTCGCGCGCGGCGAGCAGGAGCTGCACGCCGCGCGCGATGCGATGAACGCCAAGGGCGGCAAGGTGTTCGCCTATACCGCGGATCTGTCCGACCTGGCCGGCTGCGATGCGCTGCTCAAGACCGTGCTCGAGGCGCACGGCCACGTCGACGTGCTGATCAACAACGCCGGCCGTTCGATCCGCCGCTCGATCGAGCTGAGCTACGACCGCTTCCACGACTTCGAGCGCACCATGCAGCTGAACTACTTCGGCAGCCTGCGCCTGATCATGGGCGTGCTGCCGGGCATGACCGCGCGGCGCACGGGCCACATCATCAACGTCAGCTCGATCGGCGTGCTGGCCAATTCGCCGCGCTTCTCCGCGTACGTGGCCTCCAAGGCGGCGCTGGACGCGTGGAGCCGCTGCGCGCAGGGCGAACTGTCGGGCAAGGGCATCAGCTTCACCACGGTCAACATGCCGCTGGTGAAGACGCCGATGATCGCGCCGACCAAGATGTACGACAGCGTGCCGACGCTGAGCGTGGAAGAGGCCGCCGACCTGATGGTCAAGGCGATCATCGAGCGCCCGAGCCGGGTGGCGACGCGGCTTGGCATCTTCGCCGCGCTGCTCAACGCGGTCGCGCCGAAGGCCTACGAGGTGGTGATGAACACCGCCTTCGAACTGTTCCCGGACTCGGCCGCGGCCAAGGGCGACCGCAAGGCGCTGCGCGACGCCAAGCCCAGCCAGGAGCAGATCGCCTTCGCGGCGTTGATGCGCGGTGTGCATTGGTGAGGTGGCGTCGGGACTCGGGACCCGGGACCCGGGACCCGGTGGGTCCCCGTTGCGGCATCCGAGCGCTTGATTCGAGATTGGCGGAAACAAAAAAAGCAACCTCGATGGTTGCTTTCTTGCTTTCGGCTTTACGTTTTTCCGGGTCCCGGGTCCCGGGTCCCGGGCCCTCAAAACGTCCTGCATTGCCGCCAGCGCACCGGCTCGTCGCGGTCGGGGCGCGGATTGAGCTGGATGCGGACGGTGCGCAGCGAGGGGTAGCGTTCCACTTCCTTGCAGATCCCCGGCCATACCTGCGCGTCGTCGCCGCTGCGGTCGATCACCAGGGTCATCTGCGTCTGCCAGATGCCGCGGATCACGCCGGGCGTCCTGGCCAGGGCCTTGGACACCGACTGGCGATAACCGGCCTCGGTGGCGGCATCGGGTTCTGCGCTTGCCGGCCGCGCCTCGGCCGCGGGCGCGGCAGGTACAGCAGTCGCGGCGACCGGCGGCGTCCTGGCCGCGGGCGGCGCTGGCGTGGATGCTGGCGTGGCAAGAGCGGGTGCTGGTGCGGGCGTAGCTGGCGCGGGCAGCGTGGCGGCCGAGGCGGCATCGGCGCTGCGCTGCTGCAGCGCCAGCCCACCCAGTCCCACCAGCAGGCCCAGCGTCAGCGCAGCCAGCGTGGCGATCGCGATATGCCGCTGCGCACGCCGGCGGCTGGTGCCGATCACCCCGTCCTCCAGTTCGCTGGGCAGGTAGCGCTTGAGCATCGGCCAGATGCGGCGGCCGTCGAGGATCTCCACCGACTGCTTGCCGGCCGCGGCGATGCCGTCGCGCTGCACCTTGCCCTCGGTGACCAGGATGCCGCCCTGCGCGCCCATCAGCCGCGCCGCGGCGCCCAGTTCGTTGACCGCGGCCGAGCCGATCCGGTAGGCGCGGCCATGCTTGCACGACAGCAGCCAGCGTGCATCGCCGCGGGTCATCACGAAATCGCTTTGCGGTTGCTTGATCGCGTCCGCCTCGGCCATGGCGTCGTGCAGGTCGCGCTGCTCGCGCATCGCACGCCGCACCATCCGCGAGAAATCGCGCCAATGCAGTCCGGCCAGGGCGTGCAGCCCGGCGGTGGTCTCGTTCTCGCGGCGGCGGACCACCCACAGGTAGAGCGTGGCGGCGAGCCATGCTGCAATTGCCGACACCGCTGCCACTATCCAGGAAAACATGCTCGCACCCGCAACGCTTCTAATGACGCCAGTCTATCGTCAGCGTGTCGCAGCGCCGGCAAGGCGGCAGCGGGGGAACGGCGGACAGCAGAGGACCCGCCAGTCCGAAGCCGAGAGGGGAGGGGAGCAAACGGTCTTCAGATGGACTGGCGAGTCCGTCATGATTGTCGGGAAAATATGCTGCCTTGCAACAAAACGTCACTCGGCGGCCGGCTCCGCCCCGGTGTGCTTGCGGCTGGCGCGTTTCGGCGCGGGTGCGGCGCTGGTCACCACCGGACCGGCGCGGCGCCGGGCCGGCGCCGCCTGCTTGGCCGGGCGCGGCTTGGAAGCGGCCGCCTTGGTGGCTTTCTTGACAGGCGCCGCCTTGGCCGGGACCTTGCGCGCGCGGCGGCCAGTGCCGAGATTGCGCAACTCGGCGTTCAATGCGTCCACGCGATCGACCAGAGTGCCGAGGTCTTCGCGGCTGGGTACTTCCAGCCTGCGCAGTGCGCGCTGCACCCGGTCCTCGAACACTTTCTCCAGCCGGTCCCAGGTATCGGTGGCGCGCTCGCGCGCCTGGCCCACGCGGTTCTCCACCGCATCGCGCACTGCGTCGACGCCGCCGCCGGCCAGCTTGCGCGTGCTCTGTTCCAGGCTCACGCCTTCCTTCACCAGGGTCTCGAACAGCTTGCCGCCCTCGGCCCGGGCGCGGCCGTACGCACCGACCCCGGCCAACCAGACCTGCTGCGCCGATTCGCCCAGGCGCCTGGACAGCTTTTCCGCCTGCGCCTGCAGGCCCTCGTCGGCGGCGGCCGTCTTCTTCTTGCGTGCGGACTTTTTCAGGGTGGCCATGACGGTGCGGTTCCTTACGGCAGTTGGGTGGCTGGGCTCGAGACTCGCGGCGTTGGTTAGAGTAATCACACCAGCGCCGGTGCCTCAGTCGGCAGAACGCGGCGGCGGGTGCCGCGTGCGGCGCGTGGCGCGGTGCCCGGCGATGACCTGGTCGACGTCGTCGAGCGCGCGGCGCAGGCGCGCGGTGGTCTCGGTGGTCCGCCGCGGCTGCACGTCCACGCCGTCGAGGAAGGTGCGCTGGCGGTCGTTGAGGATCTGGTGGCGCAGGGCGATGCCGTGCGCGGCCAGCATCGGCTCCAGCGCCTGGGCGTTGCGGCGCAGGTCGGCCAGCGTGTTGCGATAGGCCAGCTGGCACACGCGGTGGCGCGCGGCATAGCTGAACAGATTGGTGAAAAACAGTTCGCTGTTGTCGGCATTGGGCTCGAACACCAGTTGGTCCACCCGCGGGTACTGCCGCGCGTATTTCTCCAGTCCGACCTGCATGCGCGATTGCAGCAGGGTGCGGAAGGTCTGCGACAGCACCGCCGGCAGGCCGCCGCTGAGCAGCCGCGCGCGATCGATCTGGCCGTTGCGGCGCGGCGCATGGGTGGCGTCGTAGGGCACCAGCGGATTGATCCCGATCATCAAGTCGATGCCGCGCTCCAGCAGCGTGGAGGCATGCATCGTGCGCCGCAGCGCGCCGTCGACGTAGTGGCGGCCGCCGATCTCCACCGGTGGGTACAGCCCGGGCAGCGCGGCGCTGGCCTGTACCGCCAGCGAGATCGGCACCTGGTCCAGGCCCGGCTCGCCGAAGCGCACGGTGCGACCGCTGTCCAGATCCACCGCGACCACGAACAGGTCGGCGTCCAGCGCGCGGAAATCGTTGCTGCGGCCGCGCCGGCTGAACACCTCGTGCATGAAGCGCTCGACCCCCGCGTTGTCGAACAGCCCGCTGGGCACCAGTCCGCCGAAGCGCGCGATCAGGTCCGACCAGCGGGTCTTGCGCGGCTCGGTCAGCAGATCGTGCCACCAGCCATAGGCGAGCTTGGGCAGGGTCGCGGCGCGGCGCAGGTACTCGTAGACGTTGGGACGCAGGAAATCCTCCGGCCGGAAGCGCGCATCGTCGCTGTTGCCGGTGACGAAGATCCGGCAGATCTCGGCGCTGCTGATGCGATTGGCCAGACCGGCGGTCAGGAATGCGCCGGAACTGACCCCGACGTAGCAGTCCAGTCGGGTCAGGTCGAGTCCGTCCAGGGCCTCGTCCAGCGCGCGCAGCGCGCCGAGCCCGTACATGCCGCCGATCGGCCCGCCGCCGGCGATGGCCAGGCCGATGCGGCCGTGCGAGCGAGGGCGTGGCGAGGCGCTGTGGAGGGAGAGCATGCGTAGTCCGCTGGAGACGTCGCCCGCAGTGTAGCCCACGGCGTGTGCGCCATCGGCCCGCTTGCGGTCGTACCCCGCTGGCACCATCATCGGCGCCCATGGCGCGCAGCAATCCCGTTCTGGAACGACTCGGCCGCCGTCTGGCGTGGCACCAGGCCGTGCACGATCCGGCGCACGAACCGCGCAACGCGCTGCGCTGGCTGCAGGAACTGCGGCGCTGGCAGTCGCAGCGGCTGGAGCGCAGCTTCGAACACTTCCTGGAAGACCCGCAGCGGCGGCCGGCGGCGATGTTCTTCCTCACCGACGTCTACGGCAACCGCGATTTCAGCCGTCGCGACGCCGACATCGTCAAGGTGCTGCCGATGATGCAGCGGCTGATGCCGGCCACATTGCTGCACACGGTCGCCGACGGCATCGAGCTGGGCGTGCTGACCCAAGCGCTGGATCTGCGCATGGCCCAAGCGCTGCAAGCGCTGGCGCCGCACCGCAAGCGCCTGGACGATGCGCTGTACGCCGAGGCCTACCGGCAGACCGGACTGCGCCGCCTGCGCCTGCGCCAGATCGAGCTGATCGCCAGCGTCGGCCTGGGCCTGGCCGCGGCGGTGCACACGCCGGGCGTGCGCATGCTGCTACGCTTCGCGCGCGGCCCGGCCAGGGCGGCGGGGCTGTCGGAGTTGCAGGGGTTCCTGGAGCGCGGCTTCGACGCGTTTTCCCGGCTTGGCGACGCCGAAGGCTTCATCGGCGATATCGAGACCACCGAGCGCGCGGTGTCGCGGCGCCTGTTCGGCGCACACCCGCAGCCGTTCGCGTTCGACTGAGCGCGCCGCGCCCGGCGCTGCGCTCAGCCGAGCTTTTCGGCCAGCACGCGGCGGATCTCGCTTTCCACCGTGCCTTTCAGCGCCGACAGCAGGAAGCCCAATTCGGCGGTGACGTGCACCTGCTTGGGCAGCAGCGCGATGCGCCCGTCCACGCCGGAGCGCGAGAACAGCAGCGCATCGCCGTCCCAGCGCGATTCCAGGTCGAAGCGTTCCGCCAGCTTCCTGGCGGCGTCTTCGATCGCCTTGCGCGCCTGCGCGGGGGTCTTGCCGTGGTCGTGGCGGATGTCGATGCTGGACATGCTGGCTGGCTCCCGTGCGGGCATGCGGCCCGCGGATAAAGATCAGGCATTGTGCGTATGCGCGCAGTGTTGTCCAGGCGTGGCGCGCTTCTGCCCGCGCGGGCAACCTGCTAGGCTCCCCGGCGTGCCCGACCTGCAAGTCCATTTCAGCAACCGCCAGCAGCCCGACCGACCCTTGCACGCGGGCGTGCACCGCATCGTGCGGCAGGCGTCCGGGCACGTGCGCGTGGTCGAGGACACCCAGGGTGCGCTGCTGCTGGCGCAGTTCTGCCTGGATCGGCGCGGGCTGTGGCTGCAGGTGGCCAACGGCGCCCGCGGGATCCATGTGAACGGGCGTCCGGTGCGGCGCATGGCGTTGCTGCGTGCCGGCGATGCGGTCTATGCCGATGGCGTAGAGATGGTGGTGCAGGGCGCCTGCGAGCCGCTGCAGCGCCTGCCCGACGCCGCGGACGCGGCAGGCGACGACCCGCGGCTGCTGTTGCGTGGGGTCGGCGGCCAGCACCATGGCCGCAGCTTCACCCTGGACCGCGTGCGCTACATCGGCCGTTTGCGCGACTGCGACATCTGCATCGACGACCCCGCCTTCGCCGAACGCCATGCGCGCCTGGAGCGCCATGGCGAGCGCGTGCTGCTGCGCGGACTTGACGATGCGCCTACCCAGGTCAACGGCAACGCGGTGCGCGCTTGCTGGCTGCAGCCGGGCGACCAGCTGGTGTTCGACGCGCAGCATCGCTTCGTGCTGGAAGTCCCCCAGGCTGCGGCCGGCGCGCCGTTGCAACCCGACCCGGCAAGCATCCCGCTGGCCGCCGCGCCAGTGGCGGCCGCGCGCCCGGCCACCGCATTGCGCTGGCCATGGCTGCTGCTCAGCGCCTTGCTGCTGGCGGCCGCGCTCAGCGGGTTGCTGTGGTTCGGCGCGCGCTGAACGCCCGCCAGCCGCGCCAGCCCAGCAACGAGGCCAGGATCGCCGCATACAGCAGCGGTTCGCGGATGTCCGATTTGACCAGCCACCAGAAATGCAGCACCGCCAGCACCGCGATCGCGTAGATCGCCTTGTGCAGCTTGCCCCAGTTGCGCTTGAGCCGGCGCATCCAGCCCTGGGTCGAGGTGATCGCCAGCGGCACCAGCAGCACCCAGGCGATGAAGCCGACGGTGATGTAGGGGCGCTTGACGATGTCCTCGAAGATCTGCGTCCAGTAGCCGCGCAGGTCCAGGCCCAGGTACGCGCCCAGGTGCACGCAGGCATAGAAGAACGCATACAGTCCGAGCATGCGCCGGAAGCGCAGCAGCAGCGGTTGTCCGCTGAGCTGGCGCAGCGGCGCGATCGCCAGGGTCAGCAGCAGCAGGCGCAGCGCCCACAACCCGGTACGGTGCTCGATCTCGGCCACCGGGTCGGCGCCGAGCGCATCGCTGCCGCTGCGCCACACCTGCCAGAACTGCCAACCCAGCCAGGCCAGCGGCGCCAGCGCCAGCACATGCACCACCGCCTTGGCCGCGACCAATCCCCCCGAGGCCTGGCGGCTCACAGGAGCCTCCCGCATTGGCCGGCGTTGGCTCTTGTCTTTTCCGGGAACCGGGTCCCGCGCGCTCAATACCATTTCTTCAGGTCCATGCCTGCGTACATGGCCGCGACCTGGTCGGCATAGCCGTTGAACGGGCGGGTCGGGATCCGCTCGGCGAACAGCTTGCTGGCCTTGCCGGCGATGCGGCGCTCGGTCTTCTGGCTCCAGCGCGGGTGATCCACCGCCGGATTGACGTTGGAGAAGAAGCCGTACTCGGAGGGCTGCAGGGCGTGCCAGGCGGTTTCCGGCATGCGCTCGACGAAGCGGATCTCGACGATCGACTTGATGCTCTTGAAGCCATATTTCCACGGCACCACCAGGCGCAGCGGCGCGCCGTTCTGCTGTGGCAGCGGCTTGCCGTACAGGCCGGTGGCAAGCAGGGTCAACGGGTGCATCGCCTCGTCGATGCGCAGCCCTTCCCGGTACGGCCACTCGATCGAGCGGTAGCGGATGCCGGGCATCTGCTGCGGATCGGCCAGCGTGGTGAAGGCGACGTACTTGGCCTTGGAGGTCGGGGCGAAGCGCTTGAGCACCGCGGCCAGCGGCACGCCCAGCCACGGGATCACCATCGACCAGCCTTCCACGCAGCGCAGCCGGTAGACGCGCTCCTCGGGGCTGTTGCCCTTGAGCAGGTCGTCCAGCGGCAGGGTGCCGGGCTTCTCGCATTCGCCGGACACCTTCACCGACCACGGCGCGGTGCGCAGGGTCTTGGCCGCCTTCGACGGGTCGGTCTTGTCGGTGCCGAACTCGTAGAAGTTGTTGTAGCTGGTGACGTCTTCGTAACGGGTCGGCTCCTCGCTGGTGCGGAACCCGCTGCGCGCCTGTTCCGGGGTCACCACGGTCTTCGGCGGCGCCGGCGGCTCGGCCTCGGCGCAACCGGCCAGGACCGCCGCGGGCGCCAGCGCCAGGGCCTGCAACAGACGCCGCCGGTCGCGGTAGACCGCCTCGTCGGTGATCTCGCGACCGGGAATGTTGGGCGCATCGCGCAACGACATGGCTGACTCCTGGAGGGGGCGGGTGGCTGCGGGCCACTTCAGCACAGACTACGCATGCGCAGAGCGAATGGATGCAAATGCAACCTAAATTGCCTGGGCCGCGGGCTGGTGCGCTGCGGCATACTAGGCGCTCTGTCCGATAGGTGCCCCATGACGCGCGCGTTCAATTTCAGTGCCGGCCCCGCTGCATTGCCGGAATCGGTCCTGCGCCAGGCGCAGGCGGAGATGTTGGAGTGGAACGGCGTGGGCGCCTCGATCGTGGAGCTGAGCCATCGCGGCGCCGAGTTCATGGCGGTGGCGGCGCAGGCCGAGGCCGACCTGCGACGCCTGCTCGGCATCTCCGACGACTACGCGGTGCTGTTCCTGTCCGGCGGCGCCACCACCCAGCAGGCGCTGCTGGCGCTGAACTTCGCCGCCCCCAGGCAGACCGTGGACTACGTGGTGACCGGGCATTGGGGCAAGACCGCGCTCAAGCAGGTCGCCCCGTACGCCAACGTGCACGTGGCCGCCAGCAGCGAGGCCGGCGGCTTCCGCGACATCCCGCCGCGCCAGGACTGGCAGCTCAGCCCCGATGCCGCCTACGTGCACATCACCGCCAACGAGACCATCCACGGGGTCGAGTTCCGGGCGGCGCCGGACGTGGGCGGCGTGCCGCTGTTCGCCGATTTCAGTTCCAGCATCGCCGCCGATCCGATCGATGTGTCCCAGTACGCGGTGATCTACGCCGGCGCGCAAAAGAACCTCGGCCCGGTCGGGGTGGCGGTGGTGATCATCCGCAAGGACCTGCTGCAGCGCAGCGGCCAGCCGCGCGCCGACATCTTCGACTACCGCTCGCACGCCGCGCGCGATTCGATGCTCAACACGCCGCCGACCTGGAACTGGTACCTGGCCGGGCTGGTGTTCAAGTGGATGCTGGCCGAGGGCGGGGTGGCGGAGTTCGCGCACCGCAACCAGGCCAAGTCGGCGTTGGTGTACGCGGCGATCGACGGCTCCGGCGGCTTCTACCGCAATGACGTGGTGGCCGACGCGCGCTCGCGCATGAACATCCCATTCTTTTTGCCGGATGAGACCCTCACCGCGCGCTTCGTCGCCGAATCCAAGGCGGCCGGGCTGCTGGCGCTGAAGGGCCACAAGGCGGTCGGCGGCATCCGCGCCTCGCTGTACAACGCGATGCCGGTGGCCGGCGCGCAAGCGCTGGCCGCGTTCATGCGCGACTTCCAGCAGCGAAACGGCTGAATCATCCCCTGCAGGAGCGGCTCAAGGTGGCCTCGGGCCATCAGCCGCGACCGGATCGCCCAGGCGGCGATCCAGGACATCGAGGAACCACGATCCATGGCCGCAAAGCCGAACAAATCCCGAAGCGCGGACGCCAAGCCGGCCAAACCGGCCAAGCCGCAACCGACCGGCCTGGCCAAGCCCGCCGCCGCGGCGCCGGCGCTGGCCGACGTGCGCGCCAAGATCGACCAGATCGACCGCACCATCCAGGCGCTGATCGCCGAGCGCGCGCAGTTCGCGCACCAGGTCGGCAAGGCCAAGGGCAAGCTCGCCGCGGCGGTGGACTACTACCGCCCCGAGCGCGAGGCGCAGGTGCTGCGCATGGTGGTGGACCGCAACCAGGGCCCGCTCAGCGACGAAGTGCTGGTGCACGTATTCCGCGAGATCATGTCCGCCTGTCTGGCGCAGCAGGAGCCGCTGAAGGTCGGCTACCTCGGTCCGGAAGGCACCTTCAGCCAGCAGGCGGTGCTCAAGCACTTCGGCCGTTCGGCGGTGGGCCTGCCGATGGCGACGATCGAGGAAGTGTTCCAGGAAGTGGAGAGCGGCAGCGCCGATTTCGGCGTGGTGCCGGTCGAGAATTCCGGGCAGGGCACGATCCAGGTCACCCTGGACATGTTCCTGACCTCGAACCTGAAGATCTGCGGCGAGACCGAGCTGCGCGTGCATCAGTACCTGCTGTCGTGCAGCGGCCGGCTCGATGCGATCGAGCGGATCTATGCGCACCCGCAATCGTTCGCGCAGACCGCCGGCTGGCTGCGCGCGCATCTGCCGAAGGTGGAGAAGATCCCGGTGTCGAGCAATGCCGAGGGCGCACGACGCGCGCGCAATGCGGAGGATGCGGCCGCGATCGGCGGCGAGAGCGCGGCGCACGTATACGCACTGAAGAAGGTGATCATGAAGTCGATCGAGGACGACGACGACAACACGACGCGCTTCCTGGTGATCGGCCGGCAGATCTTTCCGCCGTCGGGGCACGATCGCACGTCGGTGCTGGTGTTCATCCATGACAAGCCGGGGGCGCTGTTCGATGTGCTCAGTCCGTTCGCGCGGCATGGTATCAGCATGAACCGGATCGAGTCGCGGCCTTCGCATCAGGCGAAGTGGGAGTACGGGTTCTTCATCGATCTGGCCGGGCATGTGGAGGACGAGTCGATGAAGCAGGCGCTGGCGGAGTTGAAGGCGCATTCGGCGCAGATCAAGGTGTTGGGGTCGTACCCGGTGGCGGTGCCTTGATTTTGATGGTGTGCTTGCGTGCGGTTGGAGCTGAAAGTCAGGGCTAGAAGCTAGAGCTAGAGCTAGAGCTAGAGCTAGAGCTAGAGCTAGAGCTAGAGCTAGAGCTAGAGCTAGAGCTAGAGCTAGAGCTAGAGCTAGAGCTAGAGCTAGAGCTAGAGCTAGAGCTAGAGCTAGAGCTAGAGCTAGAGCTAGAAGCAAAGGCTTTCGCGCTTTGCGCGACTTACTTTTCTTTGAACGGCCAAAGAAAAGTAAGCAAAAGAAAGGCCGCCCCAGTCGGGTCGCCCCGCGCCGTGCGCGGGGTTCGCGAGCAACCTGGGATTTTTCGATGGCACATCCATGTGCCAGCGAAAAACGTCGCGCATCCTGCGCGCCGCCCCTTCGGGGTTGTTCCCAGGCCGCTCGCCGACCACTCAATGGGGACCCCTGAAAAGCGAACAGCAACAGCAACAGCAACGGCCACGGCAACGGCAACGGTAAAATCAGCAGCGGCGGCGGAATCAGCCGCTACGACAAGATCAACAGCGCGCCCGCTGCGGGGGCGACGGCAATCTCGGGAATGGTGATGAGCAACGCGCAGTACTGGATCGCAACGAAGGGCTCTGCCTTGCAGGGGACGTTGCATGTGCCGGGCGACAAGTCGGTCTCGCATCGGGCGGTGATGTTCGCGGCGCTGGCCGATGGGGTCTCGCATATCGATGGGTTCCTGGAGGGCGAGGACACGCGGTCGACCGCGGCGATCTTCGCCAAGCTCGGGGTCAGGATCGACACGCCGTCGCCGTCGCAGCGGATCGTGCACGGGGTTGGCGTCGATGGGCTGCAGGCGCCGCAAGGCGAGCTGGATTGCGGCAACGCCGGGACCGGCATGCGCCTGCTCGCCGGGTTGCTGGCGGCGCAGCCGTTCGACAGCGTGCTGGTGGGCGACGCGTCGCTGTCCAGGCGGCCGATGCGCCGGGTGACCGAGCCGCTGGCGCTGATGGGCGCGCGGATCGATACCGATGCCGGTGGCGTGCCGCCGCTGCGTATCCACGGCGGGCAGCCGCTGCGCGGCATCGACTTCGCCTCGCCGGTGGCCAGCGCGCAGGTCAAGTCGGCGGTGTTGCTGGCCGGTCTCTACGCCGACGGGATCACCTCGGTGCAGGAGCCGCATCCGACCCGCGACTACACCGAACGCATGCTGTCCGCGTTCGGCGTGGAGATCGCCTTCGCGCCCGGCCACGTGCGCCTGCACGGCGGCCAGCGCCTGCGTGCCACCGACATCGCGGTACCGGCCGATTTCTCCTCGGCGGCGTTCTTCATCGTCGCCGCCAGCGTCATACCGGGGTCGGACATTACCCTCCAGGCGGTCGGCCTCAATCCGCGTCGCACCGGCTTGCTCGCCGCGCTGCGGCTGATGGGCGCGGATATCGCCGAGCAGAATCACCGCGAGCATGGCGGCGAGCGGGTCGCCGACCTGCGCGTGCGCCACGCGCCGCTGCGCGGCGTGCAGATCCCGGAAGCGGTCGTGCCGGACATGATCGACGAGTTCCCGGCGTTGTTCGCCGCCGCCGCCACGGCGCAGGGGCGGACCTTGGTCACCGGCGCCGCCGAACTGCGGGTCAAGGAATCCGATCGCCTGGCCGCAATGGCTGCCGGCTTGCGCAGCCTGGGCATCATCGTCGACGAGACGCCCGACGGCGCCGTCATCCACGGCGGCACGCTGGGCGCCGGCGTGATCGACAGTCGCGGCGACCACCGCATCGCGATGGCGTTCGCGATCGCCGGGCAACTGGCCGACGGCGCGGTGCGGATCGACGATGTCGCCAATGTGGCGACCTCGTTCCCGGGCTTCGATACCTTGGCGCGCAATGCCGGATTCGGTCTGGTCGCCACTGGCTAAGACTTGATCGCGGCCTGCCGAGCACAGGCCGCGTTGGTTACTCATCACGACCCAAGTCGCGTATCCAGCGAGAGTCGCGTATCCAGGAAAGCGCGCATCTGCGGCATCTACGGCGCGCGTGGCCGATCGCTGGCCGGCGTCGCCGGTGCCGGTGCCTTGGCTGGGCCGTCGAGCCCGCGATCGCGGCTCATCCACCAGCTGCTGGCCGCCAGCACCAACGCGATCAAAACGACCCAAGCCCAAGGCGAACGGCGATGGGCGTGCGACCGTTCCTCGGTATGGCGTTTCCGCGGATACAGCTCCTGTGTCTGCTGCGGTCTGGACATGGTCGTGCTCCTGCGTCTCAGGGACGCGACCAGTCTTGCGCCGATTCCGTTCGTGAGGCGTCAGTCGCCCGTGAACGCAGCATGCGTCCCGCAAGCGATGTTCAGCTTACTGGGCCGGCTTGAAATCGAACGGGATCTCGAGGCTGCCGGCGACCGCCTGGCCCTTCTGCTGCGCCGGCCGGAAGCGCCAGCGGCGCACGGTTTCCATCGCGGCACGATCCAGCTCGCGCGAGCCGCTGCGCTTGACCAGGGCCACGCCCGCGGGGGCACCGCCGGCATCCACCTCGACCCGCACCACCACCGTGCCGCTGTCGCCGCGGCGCAAGGCTGCCGACGGATAGCGCGGCGGCGGCTGCCCTTCCAGCGGTACCGGACGATCGCCCGGCGCCAGCGCGGTGGCGTTGGTCCCCGTAGCAGCGCCTTCGGTGCCGCCGGGCACCGGCGCCATTGCATCGGCGGCGGGCGGCGGGGCAGGCGGCGCGGTCTCGACCAATTTCGGCGCATCCGCTGCCGCCGGCTTGGCCTGCGGCATGTCGCTGGCGCCGCTGCCGGCCGGCAAGGGCTCGGGCAGGGGCTTGATCTGCGCCGCATCCTGCTGCATCTGCGCCGGTTGCGGCTTGTAGAAGTCGTTGTCCTTGCGTCCGGCCAGCCAGACCACCAGGAACAGCAGCAGTCCGGCACAAAAGGCGATGCCGACGGTCAGGAGAAGGCGGCGCGGCAGGTGCAGCACGATGCCGGTGCTGGAGGACGGAGGCGACGTGGACATGGGACTCACCGTTGGCGACTTTCCGATTCTTGCACAGCCCCGGTTAACCGGTCGCGCAGTGGCGGTGCCGACGCGAACCCCGCGCCGCCGTCCGCCGTCGTTCCGCAAAAGCGCGGCCGGCAGGCGATAATGCGCGACCCTGCTCATCGCGTGCCGTGCCCATGCTCGATCCCGTCCTGCTCCGCCAACAGCCCGCCGACCTCGCCGAGCGCCTGCGCACCAGTCGTGGCTATACGCTGGACGTTGCCGCCCTGGAAGCCCTGGAGGCCGACCGCAAGCGCATCCAGGTACGGACCCAGGAACTGCAGAGCCTGCGCAACAGCCGCTCCAAGGCGATCGGCCAGGCCAAGGCCAAGGGCGAGGATGCGGCTGCGCTGATGGCCGAGGTCGCCGGCTTCGGCGACGAGTTGAAGGCTTCGGAACAGCGCCTGGACGAGATCCGCGCGCAGTTGGAAACGCTCGCGCTGGAGATCCCCAACCTGCCGCAGGCCGACGTGCCGGCCGGCAAGGACGAGGCCGACAATGTCGAGATGCAGCGCTGGGGCACACCGCGCGCGTTCGAGTTTGGGGTCAAGGATCATGTGGAACTGGGTGCGCGCCACGGCTGGCTGGACGGCGAGAGCGCGGGCAAGCTGTCGGGCGCGCGCTTCACCGTGCTGCGCGGGCCGATCGCACGGCTGCACCGCGCGCTGGCGCAACTCATGCTCGACCTGCACACCGGCCCGCACGGGTACCAGGAGACCAACGTGCCGGTGATCGTCAACGCCGACAGCCTGTACGGCACCGGCCAGTTGCCCAAGTTCGAAGAGGACATGTTCGCCACCCAACTCGGCGAGCAGAAGCGCTACCTGATTTCCACCTCGGAGATCTCGCTGACCAACCTGGTCCGCGAGGAGATCGTCGAGGCCGAGCGCCTGCCGTTGCGCATGACCGCGCACTCGCTGTGCTTCCGCTCCGAAGCCGGCAGCGGCGGCCGCGACACCCGCGGCATGATCCGCCAGCACCAGTTCGAGAAGGTGGAACTGGTCAGCATCTGCTGTCCGCAGGACAGCGCTGCCGAGCACGAGCGCATGACCCGCTGCGCCGAAACCGTGCTGGAAACGCTGGGCCTGCCGTACCGCAAGATGCTGCTGTGCACCGGCGACATGGGCTTCTCCGCGGCCAAGACCTACGATCTGGAAGTCTGGCTGCCATCGCAACAGACCTACCGCGAGATCTCCTCGTGTTCCAACTGCGGCGATTTCCAGGCGCGGCGCATGCAGGCGCGCTGGCGCAATCCGGCCACCGCCAAGCCGGAGCTGATGCATACGCTCAACGGCTCCGGCACCGCGGTCGGCCGCGCGATGATCGCGGTGATGGAGAACTACCAGAACGGCGACGGCTCGATCACCGTGCCCGACGCGCTGCGTCCCTACATGGGCGGCCTCGAGCGCATCGGTTGAACTCTAGCCTTGCGCGCACGCCGCTTGCCGCCGCCGCATGGTCCGCGACGGCCGGCGGCGGTCGGCCGTTCGCCTCGGCCCGCCGTCTGACTTGGATCCTGAGCCGGCGGCCGCGCCGCGGACCCGGGCCGTGCATCGCGCGCGCCGTCCCACCGCCTGGCACCGGCTGACCCGCGCGCCCACGGCGGAGCGGCGTTGCGGCCGCGGCGTTGGCAAGCCCTGGCAAGGATGATGTCGCTCTCGCCTCGCGTGCCGGAATCGCGGCGGCCGCAATGATTCCTCCGCGGCGGTGACCAATCCCGACCGGAGGCTAGGGGCACCGAAGTCGCCCTCCAGCCCCGCCAAGGCAGCCCGGCGCTCACGGAGCCGGGGAGGAGGGCAGGGCCGACCCGCCCCGCTCCAGATCCTTCGGAAGATCGCCCCTCCCGGATTCCTGCCGCCGCAAGCCAGGTCGCTAGTACGACTGTGTCAAAAAGCCAAGGCGTGATGGCGACGCCCTCATCTATCAAGCGAGGGTGTCGATGGGCAAGCGCCTGGAGTCGTGGTTCGAGCGCTATAGCGAGACGATCGTCAGCGTGTTGGCGCATGCCGACCGTGTACAGCCGGCGCGCTGATACATGCAGGGCCTGATGCTGCCCACCACGGGGCTGGGCGGCGATGGCCGCGCAGATTGTCTCGCGGCCGGTACGCCGGTTGGCGTCGTCGGGATGCATGGCGCGCCGTCTGGCCGCGATCTGCCGGGCAGACCAGCGCTCATACGCCAGGGGGTCATGGACCCGCTGAAACAAGGTCGTGCCTTCCGCCGAACGGCGCGCCCGCACGCTGCGCTGGCGCCGCCGCCGATCGCCCACCGCGGCTGCGTGCGCATACACCGCAGCGGCCAAGCGCCGAACCTCTGCAAGTTGAGTCTGCCCCGTCCTCAACGCGCGGGGAGCCAGCGACAAGGCCGCGGCCTCCCGAGACTGGCTGGGGCGATCGGCTGTACGTCGATGACGAATCGCAGGGCGGCCCTGGCCTGCTCATGGCGCCGGCGGTTCGGGCTTCATCCCCGATCGCTATTCTCCGCTCCACGCTGGATCCAGCCGCGCAATGCGCGCGAACGCCGGGCAATCCTCGAGGTGCGCGCCGCGCAGATAGCCCAGGCTCATCAGGAATTGGCCGGTGATCTCGCCGCCGGTGAAGCGGAACGTACGCTTGAACAGCTTGATCCAGTCGGGCTTGTCGCGCGGGTGGTGCGCGTCCAGCCACGCGGCGAAGCTGCCGTGCGACTGGCGCAGCCCACGGATCACCTGGGCGTTGTGGATCGCCGCTTGCACCTTGCGCCGGTTGCGGACAATGCCGGGGTCGGCGAGCAGGCGCCGCACGTCGGCCTGGCCGTAGTCGGCGACGGTGTCTACGTCGAATCCGGCGTAGGCGGCGCGGAAGCCGGCGCGTTTCTTCAGCATCAGTTCCCAGCTCAGCCCGGCCTGGTTGATCTCCAGCAGCAGCCGCTCGAACAGTTCGCGTTCGCCGCGCAGCGGGACGCCGTATTCGTCGTCATGGTAGGGGCCGTGCAATGGATGGCCAGGGGCGCTGTCGCAATAGGTAGTCATGCGGCGTGGACTCCGTCAGTCGTCCTGGTGGTCGTCTTCGGGGGAGACGTCGGCGCGCTGCGCACCCGGCAGACGCAGGTCCGGCCAACGTCGTCGCGCCGGTTCCAGTTCACCGGCCTGCAGCGCTTCCAGCGGCGCGTCCGGGTGCTTGCCGTCGCGCGAGAAGAAGTGCACCCCTGCCGCATCCTGCCAGCGGTCTCGGCTGCGCGCATGGATGCGGCATCGCAGGCCGTAGATCTCCTGCTGGTTGCACAGCAGGGTGTCGTCGCGGCCGTCGCCGTCCAGATCGCGCACCAGCAGCACGCAGCGGCCCTCGCGCTGCCGGCAGCCGCTGTCGTTGAACTGGCCGGCGAGCAGCGCCTGCCACCAGTCGGCGCCGGGATCGGCGCTGCCGGCGGCGAGCGGGATGTGCTGGCGCAGTTGGGCAGGATCGGCGATGCGGTCGCGCGCGGGGTCCTCCTCCTCCTCCTCGCCGCTGCCGCTCCAGCGTTGCGGGCGGTCCAGGACGCGCTGCAGCCGCTGCAACTGGGCAGGGTCGTCGACGAAGCCCGGCACGTCGCGCAGCGCCTGCATGGCGCGGTAGCCGCGGCGGCCGCTGTCGAAGCGCAGGTAGTACAGATCCATCTGCGCGGCCGTGGTGCGGCCGTCGGCCAGGCGCTGCAACTGGTTGCCGACGACGAGGCGGTACGGGTCCAGCAGCGGCGACGCGGTGGCCAGCGCCAGCGCGATCACCCCCCATGACATGGCCCGGTTGACCGGCGCCAGCGGCCGCAGCCAGCGTCCGCGCGGACGCAGCACCGCCCACGCATAGCCGAACGCGTAGCCGCAGGCGAGCACCGCCGCCAGCACGCCCTTGAAACGGTCCGCGCTCCAGCCGTACTGGTCGATGCGCAACCACAGCGCGTACAGCGCCAGCAGCGCGTACAGCGGCAGGCTCAGCAGGCCGGCGTCGATCAGCCGCCGCAGCCATTGCGGATAGGGCGGGGCGGCCTCGCCGTCCTGGTACACGGCATTGACGAACACCGCCAAGCCGG
The DNA here is from genome assembly GCF_014236795.1 of Xanthomonas theicola. Classification (NCBI taxonomy): domain Bacteria; kingdom Pseudomonadati; phylum Pseudomonadota; class Gammaproteobacteria; order Lysobacterales; family Lysobacteraceae; genus Xanthomonas; species Xanthomonas theicola. Next base: position 1,253,575 of record NZ_CP049017.1, read on the forward strand.
CGACCAGCGCAATCAGGATCTTTGCCGCGGCGCGGGTCTCCCACAGCGGCTGCAGCCCGGTGAACGGCAGGCTCAGCGCGAACAGCACCGCCACGAACGCCAGCAGCGGCAGCAGCCCGGTGCAGATCGCGAACAGGATCTGCCGCATCACCTGCACCGCGCGCTGCTGGGTGCGGCCGATCAGCAGGCCCAGGCCGAACATGGTGCCGGTGGCGAGGTGGACGAAGGCGGTCTCGCGGAACAACTCGCGGAAGAAATCCAGCTTCACCAGCGCGAACAGCGCGCCCCACAGCCACAGCACCAGCCAGCAGACGCCGACGAACACGCCGGCCAATGCCAGGGTCAACGCGTTCTGCCAGGCGTGCTCGAACAGCTCGCGGTACGGCGCCTGCCAGCGGCCATGCGGCAGGCGGCATTGCAGCCACGGCAGCAGCACGAACATGCCCAGCGCGATGGCCATGCCGAACGGCGCCAGCACCTCCGCGCTACGCAGCCCCGGCGCGCCAGTGGCGCTCCACGCCGCCCAGGCCGACAGCGCCGCCACCAGCAGCGCCAGCGCGATCGCGTGCTGCCACAGGCGCAGCTCGCTCAGGCGCCGCACCGACAGCAGGGTCAGCGTCGGCACGGTCAGCACCAGGGTGTACCAGCACACCCGGCTGCCCAGTGCCGCGAACGGCCACAGGCCGGTCTCGGCGCCACGCTGGGCCAGGTACATCAGCGCACCCTGCAGCAGCGCCACCAGCACGATGAAGGCACGGGTCTGCCGCGGCAGGTCGGGGGCGGTTTCCATGCGAGCCAGCGTCCTTGGCGGCGCGACAGCGCCGGATCGGCCGATTATGGCAGCCCGATCCGGTCCGGCGCAGCGCAGGGCCGGGAGGGACGATAGAATGGCGCTATGCCCGCTTTGCCTACGCCCCTGGCCAACCAACTGCTGATCGCGCTGCCGGCGCTGTCCGATCCCAACTTCGCGCGCGGCGTGGCGCTGATCTGCCAGCACGACGCCAACGGCGCGATGGGGGTGCTGGTCAACCGCGCCTCCGAATACACGCTTGGCGAGGTGTTGGCGCAGATGGGCATCGACACCATCGACGCGACGCTGCGTGAACAGGTGGTGCTCAGCGGCGGGCCAGTGCATCCGGAACGCGGCTTCGTGATCCACGACGGCGCGCGCGCCTGGGATTCGAGCCTGGCGTTCGGCGACGGCCTGTTCCTGACCACCTCGCGCGACGTGCTAGAGGCGATGGCGCGCGGCGACGGCCCGCGCAACGCGGTGGTCGCGCTGGGCTGCGCCGGCTGGGGCGCCGGGCAGCTGGAATACGAACTGGGCGAGAACAGCTGGCTGACCGCGCCGGCCGACGCCGAACTGCTGTTCGAACTGCCGCTGGAGCGGCGCTGGCAGACCGCGGCCGGGCGCATCGGCGTGGACCTGTTCCGCCTTACCGACTACAGCGGGCATGCCTGAGCCCGACACGCTCGCGCCCGGCGCGATCCGCCGCGACGGCACCGTGCTCGGTTTCGACGTCGGCAACCGTCGCATCGGCGTGGCCGTCGGCAACGCTTTGGGCAACGGCGCGCGCGCCCTGGCCGTGGTCGACGTGCAGGCGCAGGGACCGGACTGGCCGGCGCTGGACCGCCTGCATGCCGAGTGGCGCCCGCACGGCCTGGTGGTCGGCGATCCGCTGACCCTGGACGGCGCCGACCAACCCAACCGCAAGCGCGCGCATGCCTTCGCCCGCGAACTCGGCGCGCGCTACCGGCTGCCGGTGGTGCTGGTCGACGAGCGTTCCAGTTCGGTCGAGGCGGCCAAGCGCTTCGCCGTGGACCGCGCCGCAGGCCGCAAGCGCCGCCGCGACGCCGCCGCGCTGGATGCGGCCGCCGCCGCGGTGATCGTCGAGCGCTGGCTGGCCGCGCCCGGCGACGCCACCTCCCTTTCCTGATTCCCTTCCCGGACCCGCCATGACTGATCCGCAACTCGATTCGAACGGGCGCCTGCGCCACCTGCTGACCCTGGAAGGCCTGCCGCGCGCGACCTTGCTGCAACTGCTGGACCGCGCCGGGCAGATCCGCGACGCGGCGGTGGGCCGGGTCGGCAAGCGCAACGTGCTGGCCGGTACCGCGGTGTGCACGCTGTTCTTCGAGCCGTCCACGCGCACCCGCAGCTCGTTCCAGCTGGCCGCGCAGCGGCTGGGCGCGGACGTGCTGAACTTCGACGCCTCGACCTCGTCCACGCGCAAGGGCGAGACCGCGCGCGACACGCTGAAGAACCTGGAGGCGATGGGCGTGCGCGGTTTCGTCGTGCGCCATCCCGAGGACGGCGCGGTCGAGCGCCTGGCCGCGGCGGCGGGCGAGGGCACCGCGCTGATCAACGCCGGCGACGGCCGCAGCGCGCATCCCACCCAGGGCCTGCTCGACATGCTGACCCTGCGCCACGCCAAGGGCGGCGACTTCTCCAAGCTCAAGCTGGTCATCGTCGGCGACGTCAAGCACTCGCGCGTGGCGCGCTCGGACCTGCACGCGTTGCGCACGCTTGGCGCCGGCCAGGTGCGCGTGTGCGGCCCGCAGGCGCTGCTGCCCGACGACGACACCCTGGCCGGCTGCGTGGTCGGCGACGACTTCGACGCCATGCTCGACGGCGTGGACGCGGTGATGATGCTGCGCCTGCAGCGCGAGCGCATGGAGGAAGGCCTGGTGTCCTCGCTGGAGGGCTACCACGCGCGCTACGGCCTCACCGCCGAACGCCTGCGCCGTGCGGCCAAGGACGCGGTGGTGCTGCACCCGGGGCCGATCAACCGCGGCGTGGAGATCACCGACGAAGTGGCCGACGGCGCGCAGTCGTGCGTGCTGCGCCAGGTCGCCAACGGCGTGGCGGTGCGCATGGCGGTGTTGGAGACGTTGTTGGGCTGAGCGCGGGCGGGCGGAGCGAGGATGCCGGCGTCCTGGCCGGCGGCGCCGGCCACCGCCGCCAACCCCCGATCGCGCGCGGCAGCGACCGCAGTGCTGCCCATGTCGAAGAGCTGGCCGGCTTTGAACGTCTTCCTGGCTTGACCACGCGGCGTTCGTCGCGCGTGGTTTCTCGCGCCCACCCGGCGTTCCGGGATGCCCTTCCCAGGCCGCGGCATCCGCCTTGCGTCGGGTATGCGAAGATCCCAGAATCCGGCATCGAGGCGGAAGGAGCCACGTCCCATGTCCGGCTCCAGTTCCATCGCCATGCGCGCGTGATGGCGCGTGATACGCGCTGCAGGCGCGCGAGCGCCGCTGCGTTGCATCGCCGTGCCGACCCTTTCCCTCGTCTCGACCGCAGGATGCACCAGAGCAATTCGCGCAGCAGGTCATCACGTTGTTGGGTGGCAGGGACGCTGTGGAGGTACCGGCCTCGGCGCTCACCACGTTCCCGTGGCAGCGCCTGTGTTCCGAGCGCGACGACGCGCTGCTGCTGAAGTTCACCGTGGACGGCGACGAGCGCGTGCTGTCGTTGCCCTACGAGGAGTTCTTCGTCGATGAGGGCCACGTCGACAACTCGCTGGAAGACGCCTGCGTGGGCTCGGGCGACAGGATCCTGGTGAGGAAAAAATATCCCGGGTACAGCGGTCCGGTGGAATTCCAGAAGAGCCGTCACGTAGGCTAGCCATGGTGGACATGCCCGATCCGAAAGGCGCCAAGCGGGAGATCGAGCAGGAGGCTTATCGGTACTACGAGCAGTTGAGCGGCACGCCGCTGGCCAGGCGCCCCGACGGCAGCTTCGCCGCGCAAGGCCACAACGACCAGCTCGATGCGTTCCGCCACGCCTATACCAGCGGCCGTGTCACCCAGATCGCCGGCGGCATGCAGTGGGTCGCGCGTCATTTTGGCAACGACGCGGAGATCGGTGCGGCGCACCCCCACGATCCGTACGAACACCGCATGGACCTGTGGAACAACGCGGCCGGCCGTCGTCTCGGTGATGCGACTGCCGACGCCCCCGACCTGGCGCAACGCACCTATGCGGCGCTGCGTAACGGCGAACTGGTCGGCGGCGTGTCCGATCCGCGCCTGCGCCAACTGTATCCGCAATATCCGCGCCTGCGACTGGCGCAGGGCGACCGGCAGCGCGAACTGGTCGCCGGTGGCGACGTGGACCGCATCAACAGCGACGTCTCGCGGCTGCAGGACCAGGCGCAGGATCGCTTCCCGCCCGGTCAACAGGATCGCGCTTGTTTCGATGCCCTGCGCGCGCAACTGCCCGACCATGTGTCCGACACCAAGGTCGCCCACGCGTTGCTGGCGGCCAAGTCCGAGGGGATCGGGCGTGTCGACCAGATCGGCGCGGCGACGCTGCACAACGGCCAGATTGTCGTCAGCGGCAAGACGCCCGGCTTCCGGGCACAGGTGGACGCGAATGCGCCGCGCCGGCGCCGGACATGCGCGAGACCGTCTATCGGACCGACCAGCACAACCTGGCGCGCACTTACGACGAGCAGAACCGCGCGCAGTCGCAGGCCCAGCCGCACAGTACGCGGCACCGGCCGGGCCGTAGCGCACGCGGCAGTACGGCCTCACCGTCGAACGCCTGCGCCGCGCGTCGACGGGCCTCATCGGTAGAGCCCGTGGCGACTGAAGTCACTCCCACAGTGGATCCCGGCGCTGCGGATGGCCGTTCGGCACATCTACGCCACGGCGTTTCGTCCTACCATCGGCGGCGATCCTCCCCACGGATGTCCTCATGAGCCATGTCCTGCGCCGCGCCGGTTTCGCCGCGGCTTGCGCTTCCCTCGTCGGCTTCGCCCAGGCCGCCGCCGCGCCGGCCGCTGCCGCACCCGTCAGCGGCTACGACCCGCTGGCCCTGTTCGCGCCCCTGCCGCTGCCGCAGCCGGCCACCGCCTACCGCAGCGGCGGCGGCGTGCCCGGGCCGCTGTACTGGCAGAACCGCGCCGACTACGACCTGCACGCCACCATCGATCCGGCCACGCACACGCTCAGCGGCCAGGAAACCATCACCTACAGCAACCGCAGCCCGGACACGCTGGACGTGCTGTGGCTGCAGCTGGACCAGAACATCTACCGCGCCGATGCGCGCGCCCGCGGCGTGCGCCCGGCGCGGGAGGAGCGCCCGCCGTCGCCGTCCACCGATGGCTACCGCATCGCCAAGGTGGAAGTGGAGCAGGGCGGCAAGCGCGTGCCGGCCCACTTCCTGGTCGACGACACGCGCATGCGCGTGGACCTGCCGCAGCCGCTGGCCGGCGGCGGCAAGGCGCTGAAGCTGCATATCGACTACGCCTACACGGTGCCCGGCACCTGGGACGGGCGCACCGCGATCACCCCGACCGGCGACGGCGACATCTACGAGATCGCGCAGTGGCATCCGCGCATGGCGGTGTACGACGACCAGCGCGGCTGGGACACGCAGCCCTACCTGGGCGCGGAGTTCTACCTGGAATACGGCGATTTCGACTACGCGGTGACGGTGTCGTGGAACTACCTGGTCGCCGGGTCCGGCGAACTGGCGAACCCGGCGCAGGTGCTGACCGCGACGCAACGCCAGCGCCTGGCCCGGGCCGCGGCCAGCGACCGCACCGTGGCGATCCGCAGCGCCGCCGAAATCGGCGATGCGGCCAGCCGGCCGACCGCCAGCGGCACCCAGACCTGGCGCTTCCACATGGCGCATACCCGCGACGTGGCCTTCGCCGCCTCGCCGGCGTTCGTCTGGGACGCCGCGCGCATCAACCTGCCGGGCGGCAAGCATGCGCTGGCGATGTCGGTGTATCCGCGCGAAGGCGTCGGCGCCGATAAGCCGGACCGCTCCACCGAGTTCGTCAAGGCGGCGATCGAGCATTTCTCGCAGTGGTATCCGTACCCGTGGCCGGCGGCGGTGAACCTGGACGGCCACGGCGCCGGCATGGAGTATCCGGGCATCGTGTTCGACGACATGCACGACGCCGGCAGGGACCTGTTCTGGATCACCGCGCACGAACTGGGCCACGGCGGGTTCCCGATGATCGTCGGCTCCAACGAGCGCCGCGACGCATTCATGGACGAAGGCTTCAACACCTTCATCGACGTCTACGCCTCCGACGCGATCAACCACGGCGAATTCGCGCCCAAGCGCGACAGCGAGTATGCGCCCAAGGGCGGCAACCCCGTCGACGAGATCCTGCCGCTGCTGGCCGACGTGCAGGCGCCGACCCTGCTCGACCGCGCCGACGCCACCAGCGAGACCTACCGACATCCGCTGACCTACTTCAAGGGCGCGCTGGGCCTGGTGCTGTTGCGCGAACAGATCCTCGGCCCAGCGCGCTTCGATCCGGCGTTCCGCAAGTACATCGCCGCCTGGGCGTACAAGCATCCGACCCCGTCGGATTTCTTCCGGCTGATGGAAAGCGAGTCCGGCGAAGACCTGTCGTGGTGGTGGCGCGGCTGGTACCTCAACAACTGGCAATTGGACATGGGCGTGCGCGCGGCCCGCTATGTCGGGCACGATCCGGCCAAGGGCCTGCTGGTGACCTTGCAGAGCAGGCAGAAGCTGGTGATGCCGGCGACCTTGCGCATCGACTTCGCCGACGTCAGCCACCTCGACCAGCGCGTGCCGGTGGAAACCTGGGTCCAGCAGACCCGGCCGCAGATCCGCGTGCCGAGCACGCAGAAGATGCTGCACGTGACCCTGGACCCGGACCACTGCCTGCCCGATGCCGACCGTGGCGACAACCGGCTCGATGCGGTGAGCTGAGCGGTGCGCGCGGCGCAGGCGACGCGGCGCCGCTGCCGCCCGCGGCGGGCCTGCCGCCGCCCCCATGCCGCGTGCGCTGCACCACCCGCCGGGGCGGCACGGAGGCGGATGGCCTGCGATTGTCCCCGTCGCGCCGCCGCCGCGGGCAGCATGCGGCCCTTGTCTCGATGCAGTGGACCGTTGCGCCATGGGCCGGCGGCGAGGCGGGCGCGCGCCGTGCTCGCGCACCCATAGGGACACAATCGGGACAGCGGTATGCCATCGCCGCGGCGCGCACGGTACCGGCATGACGCGGTATCGTGTGGGGATCCCCGCTATCGACGAAGCCAATGCCGCATCCGTCCATGTCTCCCGGTCCCGCCGCCATGTCCGCCGCGCCTGCGTTGCGCCATGCGCTGAAACCGCGGCAACTGATCATGATGGGCCTGGGCAGCGCGATCGGGGCCGGCCTGTTCCTGGGCTCGGGCGTGGGCGTGCGTGCGGCAGGGCCGGCGGTGCTGCTCTCCTACCTGGTCGCCGGCGTGCTGGTGATCATCGTGATGAACGCACTGGGCGAAATGGCGGCGGCCAAGCCGGCCAGCGGCGCATTCTCGGTGTATGCCGCCGACGCGCTGGGCGCCACCGCCGGCGCCACGGTGGGCTGGCTGTGGTGGCTGCAACTGGTGATCGTGATCGCCGCCGAGGCGGTGGGCGCGGCCGGCCTGCTGGCCACGGTCTGGCCGGCGTTGCCAGTGCCGCTGGCCGCCGTCCTTTTCATGGCCGCGTTCACCGCGATCAATCTGCTCGGCGTGCGCAATTTCGGCGAGTTCGAATTCTGGTTCGCGATCCTCAAGGTGGCGGCGATCGTCGCCTTCATCCTGGTCGGCGTGGCGCTGCTGGCCGGCTGGCTGCCGGGCGTGGCCTCGCCGGGCTGGTCCAACGTCACCGGTAACGGCGGTTTCGCGCCCAAGGGTCTCACCGGCATCGGCGCGGCGCTGCTGGTGGTGGTGTTCGCCTTCGGCGGTACCGAGATCGTGGCGGTGGCGGCGGCCGAGACCGCCGACCCGGAGCGCAGCATCGCACGCGCGATCCGCACCGTGGCCTGGCGCATCCTGGTGTTCTACATCGGCTCGCTGAGCGTGATCATCGCGGTGGTGCCGTGGCAGAGCGAGGCGCTGAGCTCGCCGTTCGCCGCAGTGCTGCAGGCGGCCAGGATCCCCGGCGCGGCGACCGGCATCACCCTGATCGCGGTGATCGCGCTGCTGTCGGCGCTCAACGCCAATCTGTACGGCGCCTCGCGGATGATCTACTCGCTGGCGCAGCGTGGCGAGGCGCCGCGCGCGCTGGCCTTCACCAGCGGCCAGCAGGTGCCGCTGCTGGCGGTGCTGGCCAGCGTGCTGTTCGGCTTCGCCGCCGCGGTGCTGGAGCTGCTGTATCCGAACCGGGTGCTGCCGGTGCTGCTGAACATCGTCGGCGCGACCTGCCTGCTGGTATGGATGATGTCGCTGCTGTCGCAGCTGATCCTGCGCGCGCGCGGCGACCGTGCCGGCACCCACCTGCCGTTCCGCATGCGCGGCTATCCGGTGCTGACCGTGCTGGCGCTGGCGATTCTGCTGGTGATCTTCGGCCTGCTGGCGGCCTCGGCCGATACGCGGGCGCAGTTCCTGTCGATGGTCGCGCTGGCCGCGGCCATCGCGCTGGTCAGCGGCGTGGCGCGGCGACTGCGCGCCGGGGGCAGGGCAGGCCGGAGTGCTTCCTTGTAGGAGCTTCAGCCGCGATCTGAAGCTGGGCAATGCGATAGTGCTGCGGTTTTTGCGAGAACGGAAAGCCTCATGCTTGCGTTCGCCGCTTTCGCCGCTGCCGAAGCCGCTCCTACAAACAGGAGCGGCGGCGGCTCAGCCCAGCAGCAGCCGTGCTCCCAGCGCGCACAGCAAGGCCGGCGGCATCACCAGCGCGCCGACTTTCAAAAAGCGCCAGAAGCCCACGTCCTCGCCTTCGCGGCGGATCGCGGTCAGCCACAGGATGGTGGCCAGCGAGCCGGTGACCGACAGGTTCGGCCCCAGGTCCACGCCGATCAGCAGCGTGTCGACGACCAGTTGCGGCGGCTGCGCCTGGGCGAGGGTGGTGCTGGCGATCAGCCCGGCCGGCAGATTGTTCATCAGGTTGGAGGCCAACGCCAACAGCGCGCCGGCCGCGCCGGCGGTCGCCAGCGGCGACTGCGCGGCGGCGCTGGCCAGCGCTTGCGCGAGCGAGCCGACCACCCCGGTGCGCACCAACGCCGCGACCAGCACGAACAGCCCGGCCACCAGCGGCAGCACCGCCCACGACACCGCCCTGGCCATCGGCAGCGGCGATTGCCTGCCGCCCAGGCACACCGCGCCCAGCGTGGCCAGGCCGGCCAGACAGGTGGGCAGGCCCAGGTCCAGGCCCAGCGCGGAGACGCCGACCAGCAGCGCCGCGGTGGCGAGGATGCCGGCCAGTGCGACTGCGCCGCCGCGGCCGAGCGGCACCGTGTCCACGCGCGCGGCGCAGCGCCCGGCCAGGTCCTTGCGTTCGGTCCAGCGCAGCATGGCGAAGGTGACGCCGATGGCCAGCAGCGACGGCAGCGCGAACGCGGCCAGCCACGTACCCAGCGTCGGCATCTGCCCGCCGTACATGACCAGGTTGGCGGGGTTGGAGATCGGCAGTACGAAGCTGGCCGCGTTGGCGATCAGCGCACAGGCGAACAGCATCGGCAGCGGCTTGGCCCCGGCCTTGCGCGCGGCGGCATACACCGCCGGGGTCAGCACCACCGCGGTGGCGTCGTTGGACAACAGCGCGGTGACCACGATGCCGAAGCCGAACACCAGCGCGAACAGACGCCGGGTCGAGCCCTTGGCCAGGTTCACCGCCTGCATCGCCACCCAGTCGAACAGGCCCTCGGCGCGCGCAGTCTCCGACAGCAGCAGCATCCCGATCAGAAACAGATAGACGTCGTGGCCCTTCAGCACCGCCTGCCAGGCTCCTGCCGCGGGCATCAAGCCGAACGCCAGCAGCAGCAGCGCGCCACCCACCGCCCACCACGCTTCGGACAGTTTGAATGGCCGCGTGATCACCCCGGCGGTGGCCAGCGCGCAGATGCTCCAGGTGGCGAGGTTCGCCGCGTGGCCGCTGGTCATGGCCGCGCCGCACCGCGCGCGGCGAAGCGGAGCACACGCGGACCGCGCATACGGCGCGCCCCGGCGGCGTTGCGGGAGGATGCGCGGGAAGGGGCAGGCATGGACGGGGAGGCGCGCAATCGCGTGGTGGGGCGCAAGGATAGCAAGCCGTCGCCGTCGCCGGCGTCGATGCGAGGCGGTGGGGCGTGGGCGGCGCTCGGGGCCGCGATACGGCCGTGCGCACGGCCTGCGCGTGGTTCGGCATCAGCCTCTTGATCGGAAGATTCCAAGTGGCTCGACCACACTCCTTCGCCTGCGACCTGGTGTGGGCTGGCCGCCTCTCCATGCATGGATCAGCGCCTTGTTCAGACCACCCCGCCGCTGCGTGTCGATCGCCGCAGCGATCCTCTCGTGGCTGACCCGCTGGCTGGAAGCGTCCGGATGCCTGTCCCGCCGTGCGGCCGCGATCTGCTGTGGCGACCAGCGCTCGTACACCAGGCGCTCATCGACGCACGGGAACAACGACGAACCTTCCAGGAGCCGGCGAGGGCGCACGCAGCGCGAGCGGCGCGAGCGATAGGCCGCCGCCGCCGCCGCGTGCGCACAGGACACCGGCCCTTGCAGACCACCGACCTGGCGGCCCAGCGTCGATGCACGGCGTCCCCACCGGCGACCGATCTTGCGCAAGCGCGTTCCTCGATCGCGCTCCACCTGCAGCACCGCGCGTTCCTCAACACGCAGATGACTGGACTGTTTGCCCAGCGCAACCTCCTGCGCTCTGTGAGGTGTTGCACTGGGAACTTGAGTCTAAGCTTCGTGGTCGCCCGACGCACGCGCCGCCGCGCGGCGCGCCGGTCGCGCCCGGCCTCATTGCCCGGCCGCGGTCGCCGGGCTCGCGTCGTTGCGCTTGTGCGCGAACAGCCACTGCCACATCTTCGGGTCGCGGTAGGTGGCGTCCCAGGCGTTGTGGTTGCCCTGCGGGTACTCGGTGTAGCGCACGTCGGCGTCGAGGTTGTTGAACGCGCGGTAGATCTTGCGGTCGTCGTGCGGCGGCACCACGTCGTCCTCGGCGCCGTGGAAGATCCACACCGGAATCCGCCGCAGGCGCTCGGCCAGCGCGGTGTAGGGATCGGCCAGCTCGGCCACCGGGGTCACCACCAGGTGCTCGTGGTCCGCGCGCGGGGACAGGATCGCACCGCACACCGGTACCAGCGCGGCGAAGCGTTGCGGCTGCAGCAGCGCGATTTCCCAGGTGCCGTAGCCGCCCATCGACATGCCGGTCAGATAGGTGCGCTGCGCGTCGCCGCCGAACTCCGCGCTGGCCGCGTCCAGCGCCTGCAGCGCCATCGTCGCGTTGACGCCGTTCCATGCCTGCTCGTCCGGGACCTGCGGCATCACCACCAGCGCGGGGAAGTCGTCCAGGTGGCGGCGCAGATACGGGCCCAGCCCGGAGCCGGCCTGCTGCCTGCCGTCGCTGCCGCGCTCGCCGGAGCCGTGCAGGAACAGCACCACCGGCAGTGGACCCTGGCGGTGCGCCGGCGCCGGGACGAAGACCTGGTAGCGGTACAGGCGGCCGTCCACGGTGAGCTGGCGGGTCAGGAAGTGGCCGCTGGCCGGGTCGCTGGGCAGACTGCTGCAACCGACCATCGACAGGCACAGCATCAGCATCAGCAGCGAACGCATGGACATGGGCGGCTCTCGGCAGGGGGATCAGTATCGGTGTCCCGGCGCGTCCGCGACAGATCGCCGGGACCGCCGGCGGCGGCCCGGACATGCGCCAGTCAGGCGCTGGCCTACTGCAGCACCAGCGTCGCCAGGCCGAGGAAGCTGAGGAAGCCCATCACGTCGGTCAGCGTGGTCAGGATCACGCCGCCGGCCAGCGCCGGGTCGAAGCCCAGGCGCTTGAGCGTCAGCGGCACCAGCACGCCGCCCAGCGCGGCGGTGAGCAGGTTGATGGTCAGCGCCGAGCCGATCACCAGCGACAGCAGCGGCTGCTTGAACCACGCCAGCACGATCAGGCCCAGGCCGATGCCCAGCGCCAGGCCGTTGATCAGGGCCACCGCCAGTTCCTTGCGCAGCAGCACGGTGAAGTTGGAGGCGCCGATCTGGCCCAGCGCCAGGCCGCGCACCATCAGCGCCAGCACCTGGGTGCCGGCGTTGCCGCCCATGCCGGCCACGATCGGCATCAGCGCGGCCAGCGCCACCAGTTTGGCGATGGTGCCCTCGAATTGGCTGACCACGCTGGAGGCGATGAACGCAGTGCCGAGGTTGATGGTCAGCCACAGCAGGCGGCGCCGGAACGCGCGCCGCACCGGGCTGAACATGTCCTCGTCCTCGTCCAGGCCGGCGGCGCTGAACGCCTGGTGCTCGGCCTGGTTGCGGATGATGTCGACCACGTCGTCGATGGTGATGCGGCCGAGCAGGATGTTGTTGTCGTCCACCACCGGCGCGGAGATCCAGTCGTGGTCGGAGAACCGCCGCGCGACCTCGTCGGCGCCTTCGCCCACGTCGATGGCCGGCTGCTCGTCGTCGACCAGCCGGTTGATCGGGGTGGAATCCTCGTGGGTGACTAGCGCGGCCAGCGAGACCCGGCCCAGGTACTGGTGGCGGCGGCTGACCACGAACAGGTGGTCGGTGTGGTCGGGCAGTTCGCCGCGCAGGCGCAGGTAGCGCAGCACCACGTCGACGTTGACGTCGGCGCGCACGGTGACCACGTCCGGGTTCATCAGGCGCCCGGCGCTGTCCTCGGGATAGGACAGCACCTGCTCCAGGCGCTCGCGGTTCTCGCGGTCCATCGACTTGAGCACTTCGTCGATGACCGTGTCGGGCAGGTCCTCGACCAGGTTGGCCAGGTCGTCGATGTCGAGGTCTTCGACCGCGGCGATGATCTCGTCCGGGTCCATGTCCGCGAGCAGGCTTTCGCGCACTTCGTCGCCAACGTGGACCAGCACCTCGCCGTCGTCTTCCGGATCGACCAGGCCCCACACCACCTCGCGCTTGCCGGGCGGCAGCGATTCGAGCAGGTTGCCGATTTCCGCCGGCGCCAGCGTATTGACCAGCCGGCGCACCGGGCCCAGGCGCCCGCTGTCCAGCGCATCGGACAGCAAACGCAGCTGCCGCGCGGTCTTGTCGTGGCGGACGGCGTCGGCCATGCGCTGCTCCTGAAAATGGAAGGCCGCGCTGCGAAGGTGCGCGGTCGGTCAGATGTTCATCGCGACATTATCGCTTGCATGTTGCGGGAAGCACAGCGGCGAGGGGCCGGGACTCGGGACCGGGGACTGGGGGGGGATGGTCGCGAGCGCATGCATTCCCTGTGCTGCGATGAGACGCCATGCAATTACGCGAGGCATCATCGACGCGATGCATCGGTCGCACATCGGGTTCGACGAATCCGCCTGCGCTGTTGCTGTCGCTTTTCCGGGTCCCCAATCCCGAGTTCCGGCTCAAGCGCAGAGATGCCTGTACTCGCGATCAACCACCCGGGTCCCGGGTCCCGAGTCCCGAGTTCCGGCTCCACCGCTCGATCCCCTTCCGGTCCCGCGCCTGCAGCAGCTTGGCGCCGCGCAGGCGCAGCGCCTGCAGGTCGGTGTCGCGGATCACCCGGCGCACTTCCAGCATCGTCGCCGGGTGCAGGCTGAACTCGCGCAGGCCCAGCGCCAGCAGGATCGGCGTCAGCGCCGGGTCGCCGGCGATCTCGCCGCAGACCGCCACCGGCTTGGCGTGGGCCTGGCCGGTGGCGATCACCTGCGCGATCAGGCGCAGCACCGCCGGGTGCAGCGGCGAATACAGCTCGCCCAGCGCTTCGTTGTTGCGGTCGGCGGCCAACAGGTACTGCACCAGGTCGTTGGTGCCGATCGACAGGAAGTCGATGTCGTCGACGAAGGTGTCCAGCGCGATCGCCGCGGCCGGGACCTCGATCATCGCGCCGATCTGCACCTGTTCGGCGATGGCGTGGCCCTCGCGGCGCAGCTGCGCGGCGATGCGCCTGAGGTGCCGGCGCATCGCCATGATCTCCTCGCGCGCGCCGATCATCGGCACCAGCACGCGCACCGGGCCGTAGCCGGAGGCGCGCAGGATCGCGCGCAGCTGCGTGTCCGAGACCTTGGGCCGGGCCAGCGACAGGCGCACGCCGCGCAGGCCCAGCGCCGGGTTCTGCTCGTTGCCGATGGTCAGGCCGGTGCGGTCGGCCTTGTCCGCGCCCAGGTCCAGGGTGCGGATGGTCACCGGCCGCCCGCTCATGCCGAGCACCGCGTCGCGGTAGGTGCGGAACTGCTCTTCCTCGTCGGGCAGCGCGTCGCGCTGCAGGAACAGGAATTCGGTGCGGTACAGGCCCAGGCCATCGGCGCCCAGCGCGTGCGCGCGGGCCACGTCGTCGCGCGACTCGGCATTGGCCAGCAGCACGATGTCCACGCCGTCGCGGGTGCGGCTGGGCTTGGAGCGCAGCTTGCCGAGGTCGCGCTGCAGCCTGGCCTGCTCGCGCATGCGGGCACGGTAGTCGCGCAGGTCGTCGGGGGTGGGCTCGACGATCACCGCACCCTGCACGCCGTCCACGATCAGCACGTCGCCGTCGTTGATCTTGTGCAGTGCATCGGCGGCGCCGACCACCAGGGGCAGGTGCAGGCTGCGCGCCAGGATCGCGCTGTGCGACAGTGCGCTGCCGACGCTGGTGACGATGCCGACCACGCCTTGCGCCTGCAACTGCGCCAGTTCCGACGGCGCCACGTTCTCGCACACCAGGATCTCGCCGGCCAGGCCGGCGCTGTCGGGTTGGCGCTTCTGCAGGAACGCGTGGATGCGCCCGATCACATGGTCCAGGTCGTCCATGCGGCTTTTCAGGTAGGCGTCTTCCATGGCGTCGAACACGGTCGCCAGGCGGTCGCGCTGCAGGCGCAAGGCGTAGTCGGCGCTGTAGCGGCCGGTGCGGATCAGCTCGTCCAGGCCGTGCAGCAGTTCCGGGTCGTCGAGCAGCAGCGCGTGCAGGTCGAGGAACTCGCCGACTTCCTTGGCCAGGGCGCCGTGCAGGCGCTGGCGCAGGGCGTGCATTTCCTCGCGCGCGGCGTTCACCGCCAGGTGCAGGCGTTGCAGTTCCGCCGTCACCTGCGCGGCGCCGATGCGTTGCTCGGCCACCTCCAGCGCATGCGGCAGGCGCACGCGCGCGCGGCCCAGCGCGTTGCCACGCGAGGCGCCGTGGCCGGCGATGCGCAGGTTCACCGCACGCACCCGCGTCGGGGGGGCGGCGGCGTTGCGTGCGGCAACCGGCGCCGCATGCTCAGCCGTCCTCGTCGAAGCGCCGCTCGAACAGGCCGACCACGGCCTCCAGCGCTTGCGCTTCGTCGGCGCCGTCCACGCGCACCGTCACCGGCGTGCCTTGCGCGGCGGCCAGCAGCATCACCCCCATGATGCTCTTGGCGTTGACCTCGCGGCCCTTCGCCGCCAGCGTGGCGTTGCAGCGGAACGAGGACAGCGTCTGCACCAGCTTGGCGGTCGCGCGCGCATGCAGGCCCAGGCGGTTGGATACGATGAGTTCGCGTTCAAGCATCGTCGATCACCACTCCATTGCGCGAGCCGGCGGCGGCGATGCCGGGCAGTTGGTCCAGCCCCTGCTCGGGATAGTTCATGATCCGCAGCAGCATCGGCAGGCTCAACGCGGACACGCGTCGCACCGGCGTGCCCAGGCGCGCGAGTTTCGTCGCCAGGTTGCTCGGGCTGGCGCCGTACAGGTCGGTGACGACCAACACGCCGTCGCCGTCGTCGACCCGCCGCAACGCCGCCGACGCCTGCGGCAGCAGTGCGCCCAGGTCGGCATCGAGCGGTACTTCGAACGCTTCGGTCTTCAGCGGCAATTGCCGCAACAATCCGGTGGCCACGCGCAACAGCGACGCGCCGACATCGGGATGAGTGATCAGGAGAATGCCACAGGCCATGGGGGAACGTTAACAGGTCGGGCAGTGCGCAGGGAATGGTGATGTTTCGGGACTCGGGACTGGGGACTCGATCGCGAGTGCAGGCGTCGTCTGCGGGCCAATTCCGTCACCGAAGCCGTTTTCGATTGCGCCATGGGAAGGCTCGATGGAGCGGTGTTCGTCGGCTTTTCCGGGTCCCCAGTCCCGAGTCCCGAGTCCACTCAATCCTGCTCCCGATGAAACGTCGCCACCTCCGGCCAGCCCTGTTCGCGCGCATGCCGGGCCAGGCGTTCGGCCAGGTACACCGAGCGGTGCTTGCCGCCGGTGCAGCCGAAGGCGATGGTGACGTAGCTGCGGGTGTCCTCGCGCAGCCGCGGCAGCCAGGTGTCGAGGAAGCCGATGATCTGCGCGGTATACTGCTGCACCTGCGGCTGCGCATCCAGGTAGTCGCGCACGCCGCTGTCGCGGCCGGACAGCGGGCGCAGCTGCGGATCCCAGTGCGGATTGGGCAGCACCCGCGCATCGAACACGAAGTCGGCCTCGGCCGGCACGCCGCGCTTGTAGGCGAAGGACTCGAACAGCAGCGACAGGGTACTTTCGCGGGTCAGCGCGAACTCGGTGGTCACCTGCCGGCGCAACTGGTGCACATTGAGCGTGCTGGTGTCGATCACCGCGTCGGCCTCGCGGCGCAGCGGCTCGGTCAGCACGCGTTCGCGCTCGATCGCCTCGGGCAGCGACAGGCCCCGCTGCGACAGCGGGTGCCGGCGCCGGGTGTCGGCATAGCGCTTGATCAGCGCTTCGTCGGTGGCGTCGAAGAACAGCAGCCGCGCGTCCAGGCCGAACTGCGCCACCGCCTCGCGCCAGCGCGACAGCTGCGCCGGGTCGCTGTGGCGGCTGCGCACGTCGATGCCCACCGCCAGCCTGCCGGGGCCGACGTCGTCGCGCACCAGGCTCTTGACGAAGGCCGGCAGCAATTCCACCGGCAGGTTGTCGACGCAGTAGTAGTCCAGGTCCTCGAAGGTCTTCAGCGCCACCGATTTGCCGGAGCCGGACAGGCCGCTGACGATCACCAGGGTGGAGGTGTTCGCCACCGCATTCATGGGCTGCGCCGCTCGAGCAGGTTGCTGTGGCGGGCGATGAACATCGCCGCCGGGTCGACGCCCTTGGTGCGCAGGATGTGCAGGCGCGTGGCGGCCTCGGTCAGCACTGCCAGGTTGCGCCCCGGCATGACCGGCAGGGTGATCAGCGGCACGTCCAGGTCCAGCACGTGGCGGGTGCCGGAATCGCCGGTCAGGCGCTCGTAGCCATGCGGGGTCGGTTCGGTCATGGGCCGGGTCAGGTGCACGATCAGGCGAAGATACTTGTTCTTCTTTACAGCCGTGTCGCCGAACATGTCGCGCACGTTGAGCACGCCCAGGCCGCGCACTTCCAACAGGTCCTGCAGCAGTTCCGGGCAGGTGCCGTCGAGCACGTCGGGCGCGATCTGGGTGAATTCCGGAGCGTCGTCGGCGACCAGGCGATGGCCGCGGCTGAGCAGTTCCAGCGCCAGCTCGCTCTTGCCGGAGCCCGCCTCGCCGGTGATCAGCACGCCGATCGAGTAGATCTCCATGAACACCCCGTGCAGGATCACCCGCGGCGCCAGCGTGCGCGCCAGGTGATAGGAGAGGTGGTTGAGCAGTTCGTGGCCGCGCTTGGGCGACACCCACAGCGGCGTATCCGATTCGTCGGCGGCCGCGCGCAGGTCTTCCGGGCACGACTGGTTCTTGGTGATCACCAGCGCCAGCGGCCGCACCTGCACGATCTTCTCGATGGTTTCCCAGCGTTGGCGCGAATCCAGCGAATCCAGCCAGGCCAGTTCCTCGGTGCCGAGGATCTGCACCTTGTTCGGGTAGATGGTATTGAGATAGCCGGCCAGCGACGGCCGCCGCGACACCGCGTTGCCGGCCTCCAGTTCGCGGCATTCGCCCTTCTGCCCGGCCAGCCAGCGCAGGCCGAGCCGGTCGCGCTGCTGGTCGAACAGTTCGCGCGCGGTGATGCTGGTATTCATGCGGCGCTGGCCTGGGGGGCGCCGCCGAGCAGCTCGTGCAGCGCGGCGGCGTCGGGCGCGCGGCGCAACGCGTCGCGGAAGCGCTCGTCGGAGAACTGTTCGGCCAGTTCCGACAGCAGCATCAGGTGTTGGTGGGTGTAGTGCGCCGGTACCGCCATCGCGAAGATCAGGTCGACCTGCGCGCCGCGGCCGTCGAAGTCGATCGGCTGGTCCAGCCGCAGCAGGACGCCGCGCGGGGCGTCCAGATGCGGGGCGCGGCCGTGCGGGATGGCGATGCCGTGGCCGATGGCGGTGCTGCCGAGCTGTTCGCGCTCGCACAGGCTGGCGAAGAGTTCGTCGACGCCGGCCTGCGGACAGGCCAGCAGGTCGGCGGCGGTGCGAAACAGGGTGTCGCGATCGGCGGCCGGCAGCACCTGGGTGCGGACGGCCGCCATCAGATCGGTCAAGGGCATGGCGGGACCAACGTGTGCAGGGTCACACGATATTGTCGCGCACCTCGGCGGCATGGTGGTCCTGCTTCTTTTCCTTGTGCTTGAGGATCAGCCGGTCGAGCTTGTCGGCGAGCAGGTCGATCGCCGCGTACATGGTCTGCGCGCTGGCATCGGCGTGCAGGGTGCGGCCGGGGACGTTGACGGTGGCCTCGACGTGATGGTCGGGCTTGCGCAGCGCCAATTGGGCGCGGACCTCGATGGTTTCCTCGTAATGCCGCTTCAGCCGCTGCAGCTTGGTCTCCACGTAGTCGCGCAAGGCGGGGGTGACTTCGATCTGCTGGCCGTAGGTCTCGATACGCATCGGATACTCCTTGGTTCGGGATTCACCTATGAACCATTGCCGCTGCCGCCGACGCTCAACCGATGCGGACGCGTTCGTGGGATGCGGAAATGTTCATGGCCTCACGATACTTCGCTACGGTGCGCCGCGCCACCGGCACGCCGGCGCTTTTCAGCAGGTCGGCCAGCTTGGCGTCAGAAAGCGGCTTGCGCGGGTTCTCGGCGTCGATCAGGCGCCGGAGCATCGCCTGAATGGCGGTGCTGGAGGCTTCGCCGCCGCCATCGGTGTCGATTCCCGAGGCGAAGAAGGCGCGCAGCGGGATGGTGCCGCGCGGGGTGCGCACGTACTTGCGGGCGATGGCACGGGAGATGGTGCTCTCATGCAGGCCCAGTTCGCCGGCGATCTCGCGCAGGGTCAGCGGGCGCAGCGCCTGCTCGCCGAACTCGAGGAAGCCGGCCTGCTGGCGCAGCAGGCAGCGGGTCACCTTGAGCAGGGTCTCGCCGCGCGCTTCCAGGCTTTTCAGCAGCCAGCGCGCCTCCTGCAGCTGGCCGCGCAGGTAGCCGGCGTCGCTCTCGCCGCACTGGCGGATCAGCCGCTCGTAGCCACGGTGGATGGTGACCTTGGGCCGCGCGTGGCCGGCCAGCGCGGCATGCCAGACGCCGCGCTGGCGCCACACCACGCAATCGGGCACTACGTAGGTGTCGGCGCCGAGTTCGCCGACCTGCTTGCCCGGGCGCGGGTCCAGCGAGCGCAGCAGGGCGACCGCGGTCTCCACCGCCGCGGCCGGGCGCTTGAGTCCGTGGGCGATGCCGGCGATGCCGCTGCGCGGCAGTTTCTCCAGCGGGCCGTTGGCGATGGTGCGCGCCAGCTCCAGCCCGGGCGTGTCCGCGGGCAACACGTCCAGTTGCAGGTTCAGGCATTCGCCCAGCGTGCGCGCGGCGATGCCGACCGGGTCGAAGCGCTGGATCTGGTGCAGCACGGTGCCGATTTCCTCCTCGTCGGCGACGATGTCCGGTTGCAGCGTCTCGGCGATGGTGGCCAGCGGCTCGCGCAGATAGCCGTCGTCGTCGAGCGCGTCGATCAGCGCCGCGCCGATGCTGCGGTCGCGCGGCGACAGGTGCGACAGGTGCAACTGCCACAGCAGGTGGTCGATCAGCGTATCGGGTTCGGCGACGCGCTCGGCGGCGCTGCCCATATCGTCGTCGTCGTCGAAGGAGCCGCCGCTGCCGCCACTCCAGGCCGGCTCGGAGGACCAGTCGTCGCCATCGCGCTGGGGAACGTTGTCGAGCGTGTCGCCGGCCGGCGGCGCGGCGTCGGCCTCGCCCTCGGCGCTGCCGGCGCCGTTGACCTCGGGCGCGGGCGCGGCGTCCTCGGCCCATTCCAGCAGCGGATTGCTCTCCACCGCCTCGGCGATCTCCACTTCCAGCTCCGCGCTGGACATCTGCAACAGCTTGATGGCTTGCCGCAACTGCGGCGTCATGACCAGATGCTGTCCCAGCGATGTCTGCAGCCGTGCTTTCATGCCTGTACCGAACGGGAAGGGGCGTGATGGCCGGACGCCCGCACGGTCAGAGCCTGAAGGTTTCCCCGAGGTAGACGCGGCGCACGTCGCTGTTGGCCAGCAGCGCGTCCGGCGCCCCCTGCGCCAAGACGCTGCCTTCGTTGAGGATATACGCCCGGTCGCAGATTCCCAAGGTTTCGCGCACGTTGTGGTCGGTGATGAGCACGCCGATGCCGCGCTGCTTGAGGTGGGTGACGATGCGCTGGATCTCGCCGACCGAGATCGGGTCGACGCCGGCGAAGGGCTCGTCGAGCAGCATCAGCCGCGGCTTGGCGGCCAGCGCGCGGGCGATCTCGCAGCGGCGGCGCTCGCCGCCGGACAGGCTGGCGCCGAGCTGGTCGGCGACATGGCCGATCTGCAGTTCGTCCAGCAGCGAGGCCAGTTCGCGCTCCTGGCCGGCGTGGTCCAGATCCTCGCGCAGTTCCAGCACCAGGCGGACGTTGTCGGCCACGCTGAGCTTGCGGAACACCGACGGCTCCTGCGGCAGGTAGCCGACGCCGAGCTTGGCGCGGCTGTACATCGGGTGCGCAGTGATGTCGTTGCCGTCGAGCACGATGCGCCCGGCATCGGCCTCGACCAGGCCGACGATCATGTAGAAGCAGGTGGTCTTGCCGGCGCCGTTGGGGCCGAGCAGGCCGACCACTTCGCCCGCTTCCAGGGTCAGGCCGAAGTCGCGCACGACCTCGCGCTGCCTGTAGCGCTTGCGCAGGCCTTCGGCGAGCAGCATCACTGGCCTCCTTGCCTGGGCTTGACGGGCGGCGTCGCGGCTGGCTTGGCCGCGGCCGGCGCCGCGCTCTTGGGCTGGATCACGGTGCGTACGCGGGTACCGTCGCCACCGCCCTGCATGTCGCCGGTCCTGGTGTTGTAGACCATGCGCTGCCCGGCATTGGTGCCCTTGGGCGAGGTCATCCGGTAGTTGCCGGTCAGCACCACCGTGTCGGTGCCGACCTTGTAGTCGATGGTGTCGGCCACCGCGTCCATCGGCGAACCGTCGTCCAACTGCTGTTTCAGCGTGGCCTGCTTGCCGGTGAGCACGACGCGATCGATCTCGCCGTTTGCGCGGAACAGATCGGCGGCGTCGGCGTGAATCTCCAGTGTGCCTTGGACAATGACCACATTGCCTGCGTAACGGACCTTGCCGTTATCGTCGAGCATGTTGCCGCTCTGGTTGGTGGAATCGATCGTCATCGGCTGATTCCGATCGGACGACTTGGCCATCGCCACGGCGGGCAGCAGCAGGGCCAGCAGCGCGAGCTTAGCGGGCAGCGTTGGGTTCATAGCGGGTCTTGACCTGTGAGAGGAGCTTGTACTGCCGGGACTTCAAGTCGACTTCGAAACCGACGCCGGACTGCATCATACCGGGCCGGGTCATGGTGACCGGTTCGGCGGTGCGCGCGGTGCTGGTCTGCGGGAAGACGTCCAGGCTCTGGGTGCGGAAGGTGGTGGGCGGGATGCTGGGGACCTTGGGGCTGTCGCCGGCGACGTCGCCGCGCAGGCGCAGTTCGTCGCCGCTGGCGCTGACCCAGCCGGTCTTGCTGCGCATTTCCCAGCGCTGGCCGTTGGCGTCGGGCAGCAGGAACAGCGGGCTCACGATCGCCATGGTCTGGTCGGCGCGGGCGCGTTCCATCTGCGGTGCGCGCAGGGTCATCGACTCCTTGCCCTGCTTGTCCAGGGTGACGATCTCGAAATCGTGCGCCACGTAGTCCGCGCGCGCCTCCTCGGTCGCCGCCCGCACTGGCTTGCTGCGCTGGTGCCAGGCCGACCAGCCGCTGATCACGGCGGCGACCAGCAGCAGGCCGCCGAGACAGGTGCGCCAGTTCATGCGCCATGCTCCTGCAGCAGCGAGGGGACGTGGCCTTGCGCAGCCAGCAGTACGTCGCACAGCGCGCGCGCGGCGCCTTCGCCGCCGCGCGCGCGGGTCAGCCAGTGCGCGTGCTCGGCGGTCCACGGATGCGCGTTGGCCGGGGCCACCGCCAGGCCCACCGCGCGCAGCGGCGCCAGGTCGGGCAGGTCGTCGCCCATGAAGCACACCTGCTCCAGACCCAGCCCGCGCGCGTCGCACAGCGCCTGGACCCCGGCAAGCTTGTCCGCGACCCCGATCTGCACCAGCAGGCCCAGTTCCTGGCCGCGCTTCTCGGCGGCCAGACTGGGCCGCGCGGTGATCAGCGCGACCTCGATGCCGTGCCGACGCAGCTGCACCATGCCCTGGCCGTCGAGCACGTTGAACGCCTTGCTTTCGTTGCCGTCGCGGTCGTAGTACAGACGGCCGTCGGTCAGCGTGCCGTCCACGTCGAAGCACGCCAGGCGGATCCGGGCGGCGCGGTCGATCAGGTCGGCGGGGAGGTCGGCCAGCGGGGAGTAGGGCATCGTTCGACTATACTGGGCAGGGAGGCAGGCCGGCTTTCCAGCGGCCAGTGCCAGCGGCGCGACGCGCCGGGGCAGGCGGTGAACAAGTTCAGGCTGTTAAACCACTCTGGCGCGCAACAGGTCGTGAATGTTGAGCGCGCCGACCGCGCGGCCGTCGCCATCGACCACGACCAGGCCATTGATCTTGTGGGTTTCCATCAGCCGCGCGGCCTCGGCGGCGAGCTGGTCGGCGCCGATCGTGCGCGGCTGCCGGGTCATCACGTCGGCGATACGGGTCTGGCGCACGTCCAGTGCGCTGTCCAGGGTGCGGCGCAGGTCGCCGTCGGTGAACAGCCCGAGCAGGCGCCCGTCGCCATCGACCACCGCGGTCATGCCCAGGCGCTTGCGGCTCATCTCCACCAGCGCCTCGCTGAGACTGGCGTCCTCGCCTACCCGCGGCAGTTCGTCGCCACTGTGCATCACGTCGGTGATGTGCAGCAGCAGGCGCCGGCCCAGGCTGCCGGCCGGGTGCGAGCGGGCGAAATCGTCGGCGGTGAAGCCGCGCGCGTCCAGCAACGCCACCGCCAGCGCATCGCCCAGCGCCAGCGAGGCGGTGGTGCTGGAGGTCGGCGCCAGGTCCAGCGGGCAGGCCTCGGCGGGCACGCTGACGTCCAGGTGCAGGTCGGCCTCGCGCGCCAGCGTGGACTGCGCGCGGCCGGTCATCGCGATCACCGGGTTGCCCTGGCGCTTGAGCACCGGCAGCAGCATCAGGATCTCGTCGGATTCGCCGGAATAGGACAGCGCCAGGACCACGTCGGCATCGGTGATCATGCCCAGGTCGCCGTGCCCGGCCTCGCCGGGGTGCACGTAGAACGCGGGGGTGCCGGTGGAGGCGAGGGTGGCGGCGATCTTGCGCGCCACGTGCCCGGACTTGCCCATGCCGGTGGCGACCACGCGCCCGCGCGAGGCCAGGATCCGCCGGCAGGCGGCGGCGAACTCGGCGCCGATGCGCGCGCCGACCGCGCCCAGCGCGGCCTGCTCGATCGCGACCACGCGGCGGCCGCTGGCGACCAGGCCGGCGTCGTCGATCGCGTCGGGGGACAGGGGCGATACAGCCATGCGGATGCCGGTCGGAGGGTAGAATGGCCGATCATTTTATTAGGAAAGCCCGTTGGACGCCGAAACCATCCGTAAACTGATCCAGGCCGGCCTGCCCGGCGCGCGCGTGCAGGTGCAGGGCGAGGACGGGGTGCATTTCGAGGCCACCGTGGTCAGCGCCGCCTTCGCCGGCAAGCTGCCGCTGGCGCGCCACCGCATGGTGTACGCGACGCTGGGCGAGCTGATGGGCGGGGCGATCCATGCGCTGGCGCTGACCACGCTCACGCCCGAGCAGGCCGATCGGCCGGTCGGCTGAACCACCCCGCCCGCGTTCCTTTTTCCTTTTGATTCCCGAAGACCCATGGCCAAAATCGTAGTGACCGGCGGCAACGCGCTGCACGGTGAAGTCAACATTTCCGGTGCCAAGAATGCGGTGCTGCCGATCCTGTGCGCGACCCTGCTGGCCGACGCGCCGGTGCGGATCGCCAACGTGCCGCAACTGCACGACGTGATCACCATGGTGAAGTTGCTCGGCGAACTGGGCGCGGAGGTCACCATCGACGAAGGCAACCCGACGCGCGGCAGCGCGATCACGGTTGATCCGCGCAGGGTCGACCAGCACGTGGCGCCCTACGAACTGGTGCGCACCATGCGCGCCTCGATCCTGGTGCTGGGCCCGCTGCTGGCCAAGTTCGGCGCGGCGGAAGTGTCGCTGCCCGGCGGCTGCGCGATCGGCTCGCGGCCGGTGGACCAGCACATCAAGGGCTTGCAGGCGCTGGGCGCGGAGATCAGCGTCGAGAACGGCTACATCAAGGCGACCAGCAACGGCCGGCTGAAGGGCGACCGCTACGTGTTCGACATGGTCAGCGTCACCGGCACCGAGAACGTGCTGATGGCCGCGGTGCTGGCCGACGGCACCACGGTGCTGGAGAACGCAGCGATGGAACCGGAGGTCGCCGACCTGGCCGGCTGCCTGATCGCGCTCGGCGCGAGGATCGAAGGCGCGGGCACCGCACGCATCGTGGTGCAGGGCGTGCAGCGCCTGTCCGGCGGTCGCCACGCGGTGCTGCCCGACCGCATCGAGACCGGCACCTTCCTGGTCGCCGCGGCGATGACCGGCGGCAGCGTCACCGTGCACCGCGCGCGCGCCGACACGCTCGACGCCGTGCTCGACAAGCTGGCCGAGGCCGGCGCCACGATCGAGACCGGCGCGGACTGGATCCGCCTGGACATGCACGGCAAGCGCGCGCGCGCGGTCAGCCTGACCACCGCGCCGTACCCGGCGTTCCCGACCGACATGCAGGCGCAGTTCATGGCGCTCAACTGCGTGGCCGACGGCGTCGGCGTCATCAACGAGACGATCTTCGAGAACCGCTTCATGCACGTCAACGAGCTGCTGCGCCTGGGCGCGGACATCCAGGTCGAAGGCCATACCGCGATCGTGCGCGGCAGCGGGCGGCTCAGCGGCGCGCCGGTGATGGCCACCGACCTGCGCGCCTCGGCGTCGCTGATCCTGGCCGGCCTGGTCGCCGACGGCGACACCACCATCGACCGCATCTACCACCTGGACCGTGGCTACGAGAACATCGAGGAGAAGCTGGGGGCGCTGGGCGCGTCGATCCGGCGCATCGCATGATCCTCAGCGGCCGCTTCAGCCGCCGGCGCAAGGTGCTGCTGGCGGTGGTGATCCTGGTGCTGGCCTGGGTCGGCTACGCCTGGCATGCCGGCATCGCCATCACCCAGGGCATCGAACAGCGCGACATGGACTGGAACGGCGACGGCCAGGTCAGCGGCGGTGAGATCGCGCAGGCGTTCTACGCGGTCGGCGTGACCCGCACCCAGGACGGCCCGCGCCAGTGCAGCACCTTCTACTGGCGCGACAGCGGCGCGCAGATCCGCGTGGATTGCCGCACCACGTTCGCGCCGGCGCAGAACAACAAGCCCGCCGAGAAGAAGTAGCGCCCGGCGCGGCGTGGCCGCTGCGCAGGGACGCGGCGGTCGCACTGCCGATCCGCCGGCCGCGCGCGACGCTGCGGACGGCAAACGAAAAAAGCGGACCGCAAGGCCCGCCTTTTTCGTGGGTGCCGCGAGGCCGATGCCTCAGCGCAGGGTCTTGATGGTCAGGTCCAGCGCGTCCTGGCCATTCTCGCGCTGCAGGATGCGCACCGGCACCGGCATGTCCGGCACCACCCAGGCGATGATCTCCTTGGAACCGTCGCTGCGGCTGACCCTGGTCGCCTGCTCGGTCCGGCCGTCGATGGTGATGGCTTCCTTGCCGGCCATGCGGTACGTCATCGGCTTGGCGCGGCCCTCGTCGACCATGCGGTAGCTGGGGGTCTTGCCGGCGTGGACGTCGCGCGCGATCGCCAGGTTGATCAGCAGCGCGTCCATGTCGCCGGGCTGCAGCTTCACCGGGCCGCGGCGGTCGGCCTTGACGTCGCCGGCCCAGGTCGCCTGCGCGGTGCTCCAGTCGTAGTTGGCGGTCACCGCCTTTTTCTTGATCAGGAACAGCGAGCGGTCGTCGCTGCTGAGCGGGCGCAGTTGGCCGCCTTTCTCCTCGAACACGGTGCTCTGGCTCAGGTCGGCGACCTGGTTCTTGATCGCCAGGCTGTAGCGCCAGCGGTTGCCGCCCTCACTGGCCAGGGTCATCACGCCGTTGGCCTGCATGCCCATGTAGCTGGCCTGGTAGTCCGCTTTGAACGGCTCCAGCGCGAGGGCCGGCAGGCTGGCCATGGTCAGCAGGGAAGCGGCGAGGACGGACAGCGGGCGGGCGTTGCGTGTCATGGTCAGACTCCTTGGTACTCGGTCAGGCGCAGGTCGATGCGGTCTTCGCCGTCTTCGCGCTGCAGGATGCGCACCGGCGTCGGCACGCCGTTGGCGATCCAGAGGATGGTCTCATTCCTGCCGCCATTGGTGCGCGAAATGCGCAGCGCGTCGTAGCTGAGATCGCCGACCTGCACCGTCTCGGTCTGCGTGGCGGCGTGGTAGACGTGTTCGCGCACCCGGCCGACGTCGACGAAACGGTAGCGCATGGTCTTGCCCGGCTGCGCGTCGCGCATGATCGACAGGTTGATCAGCAGCGCGCTCTGGTCGCCGGGCTGCAGCGGGATCGGCTGCTGGCGGTCCTTCTTCAGGTCGCCGTCCCAGCGCGCCACGCTCTGGCCCCAGTCGTAGACGCCGGTGACCTTCTTGCCGAAGAAGATCGCCTTCTTCACCGTGCTCTGGCTCTGCGGCACGTAGCGCCCGTCCTCGCTGCGGAACACCGTGCTCTGCGCGATGTTCAGGCCCAGGATGCTGGCGAAGCCGCTGCGGCCCTGCACGCCCAGGTCCACGCGCCACTGGTCGCCGCCGGTATGGCTGACTTCCATGCGTGCATCACCGGCCTGCTTGCCCTTGTACAGCGCCTGGTAGGTGGCCACGAACGGTTGCAGCGGCGGCGGCGTCCAGGCCGCCGCCGGCAGGCCCGGCACGGCCGCGCTGGGGGGCACAGGCGCGACGGGCAGGGGCGCCGTGGGCGCAGCCGGGGTGGCCGCCGGAGGCGCAGGCGCCTGCGCCAGCGCGCCGACGATCGGCGCCAGCAGGCCGAGGCCGGCCACGGCGAAAACAGAGAATTGACGCGGAACGGGCTTCATGGGGTCGGCTGCGAGGAGGAAAGGTCGGGCGCGAATGCGCCGCGGTGCATCGCACCGCAGTATCGTCGTATTCAGGGAACCAGCATGCCTTGGTAATCTAGGCGCAGCGGACTAAACCGGCACTGACCGTCGAGCCAGACCCTGCCGTCCCGTTCAGCCAGGCGCCCGGCTGCGGCCAACTGCAGCACCGCGCACAGCAGCCGGTGCTCGCCCGGCAGCAGCCGCTGCGCCAGGTCCCGCGGCCCGTCGCCGGCCAGCACCGGTACCCGCACCTGCGCGATCACCGCGCCGGCATCCAGCGCTGGCACCACGAAGTGCACGCTGGCGCCGTGTTCGGCATCGCCGGCCGCGATCGCCCGCGCATGCGTGTGCAGGCCGCGGTACTTGGGCAGCAGCGACGGGTGGATGTTGAGCAGGCGTCCGCCGAAGCGGCGCACGAAGCCGTCGCCGAGGATGCGCATGTAGCCGGCGCAGACGATCCAGTCCGGCTGCGCGGCGGCGACCGCCTCGCCCAGCGCCTGGTCGAAGGCGTCGCGGTCGGCGAAGGTCTTCGGCGCGGCCGTCCAGCGCTGCGCCGGCGCCACCTTGGCCAGCGCCGGCGCTTGCGCGCGGTCGCTGAACACGCCGACCACCTGCGCATCCAGCGTGCCGGCGGCGATCGCGTCGAGCAGCGCTTGCAGGTTGGAGCCGCGGCCGGAGACCAGCACCGCCAGGCGGAGGGTCATCGGCCGGACGTCCGGAACAGCGCGACGCTCGCCGGGCGCTGCGGCACCGGCGGGGTCCACATACCCATTGCCGTGCCCAGCGGGAATCCCAGGCAGGTCACCGCGGCGGTGAGGTTGCGCAGGCACAGCCGGCGGCGCTGGCGCAGCGCGCGCGCGGTCGGCACTTCCAGCACCAGCGAGACCAGCCCGAACGCCAGCAGCGCCGACAGCGGGACGATCGCCACCACGCCGGCCTGGGCCTGGTCCGGGCTTTGGCCGACGACGTTGAGTTGGACCTCGCGATGCACGCCGCAGGCCAGGAAACCACCCACCAGCAGCATCAGGCCCTGCAGTCCGGCCAGCACGGCGTACAGGGTCGCCAGGGCGCCCAGTTCGGACTCGGCGCGCAGGGTGTCCGCGTGGACGACGCCCGGAACGGGCAGGGGCGGGGGCAGCGACATCGTCGATCTCAGTGCTGTGAGGGGAGAGGGCGATCGGCGCGCCGCCACGGCCAGGCGCGCGCGCAGCCCAACGTGGCCAGCAGCATGTCCATGTGCGCGTCCCACGGGTCGCCCTGCTGGCCGTTGTAGGACTCGGCCTGCTCGGGCGAGAGCAGCAGCGCGATCAGCCATTCCAGCCATTCGTAGAGCAGGCTGGCGCACATGATCGCCATCGTCGCCAGCACGAACGCCTGGCGCGGCGACAGCGCCGGCCAGCGCTGCCGCGCGTGGTCGCGCAGCGCCGGCGCCAAGCACAGTCCGAACAGCAGCTGGATCAACCGGTCGGTGTGGTTGCGCTGCCAGCCGAACGCGGCGTTCGGCGACCAGCCGCCGCTCAGCGTACGCAGCCATTGGTTGTAGGGGACGTTGGAATACAGCCAGTGCGCGGCGACGCTGTGCACGCTGACGAACACGCAGATCGCGGCAAAGTGCGCGCTGCGCAGCGGCCGGCGGCGGTCGTGCCAGACTAGCCAGGCGATGCCCAGCACCGCCAGCGAGCTGTGCAGCACCTGTTGTTCCGCAGGCCGCAACGGATGCACCCAACTGGCGGCGAACACCAGCAGAGTCAGCGCCAACCAGGCGCGCTTGGCCGCCGCCATGCGCGGCTCAGCCGATGTGCACGCGTTCGCCGGCGCCGGCCGCCACCACCGCGCCGATCTGCCAATGCGCCAGGCCCAGCGTGTCCAGGCTGCGCTCCAGCGCGGCGACCTGATCGGGCGCGGCCACCAGCACGAAGCCGATGCCGCAGTTGAAGGTGCGCCACATCTCGCTGTCGGCGACCGCGCCTTCGTGCTGCAGCCACGCGAACACCGGCGGCAGGCTCCAGGCGCCGGCGCGGATGTCCAGGCCCAGGCCGTCGGGGATGACGCGGACGATGTTCTCGGTCAGGCCGCCGCCGGTGATGTGCGCCATCGCGTGGATGCCGTCGGCATGCGCGCCGCGCAGCAGCGACAGGATCGGCTTGACGTACAGCGCGGTCGGCGCCAGCAGCGCGTCGGCCAGGGCCACGCCGCCGACCTGCAGCGCGGCCGGGCGCCCGGCGCGGTCGTAGATGCGGCGGATCAGCGAATAGCCGTTGGAGTGCGGGCCGGAGGAGGCGATGCCGATCAGCACGTCGCCCTGGCGCACCCTGGCGCCGTCGAGCAACTGCGACTTCTCCACTGCGCCGACGGTGAAGCCGGCCAGGTCGTACTCGCCCGGCGGATACATGTCGGGCATTTCCGCGGTCTCGCCGCCGATCAGCGCGCAGCCGGCCAGTTCGCAGCCGCGGGCGATGCCGCCGACCACCGCCACGGTGGTCTCCACATCGAGCTTGCCGGTGGCGAAGTAGTCCAGGAAGAACAGTGGCTCGGCCCCCTGCACCAGCACGTCGTTGACGCACATGCCGACCAGATCGATGCCGATGGTGTCGTGGCGGCCCAACTGTTGCGCCAGCTTCAGCTTGGTGCCGACGCCGTCGGTACCGGACACCAGCACCGGCTCGCGGTACTTGCCGGACAGGTCGAACAGGGCGCCGAAGCCGCCCAGCCCGCCCATCACCTCGGGGCGGAAACTGCGCTTGACCAAGGGTTTGATGCGTTCGACGACGGCATTGCCGGCATCGATGTCGACGCCGGCGTCGCGGTAGGTCAACGGGGCGGCGGTGGGCTGGGAAGTGGTCACGGGCGGCGGCGGCGGCGGAAAGACGGCGATTTTAACAGGCCACATTGGCGCTACGGCCGCATTCGGGCAACAATTCGCCCCGAATACGCCGAGCTAATGGAACCTTCGATGCGCCGCAGCCTTGCCTTACTCCTGTCTTTCGCGCTGTGCCTGCCTGCCGCCGCCGCCCAGGCCCAGGCCGGCCTGCGCACCGAAGGCGACGTCGCCGGCGCGCAGAGCCCCTACGATGCCGAGGTGCCGGTCAACAGCCAGAACGAGGCCGACCGCAACGGCGCGCTGGCGCGCGCGCTGGGCGCGGTGCTCGGTAAGATCTCCGGCGACCGCGCGGCGATGTCGCGCCCGGGAGTGACCCAGGCGCTGCGCAACGCCAAGAACTTCGTCGACAGCTACGACTACCGGCAGGACCAGGGCACCTCGCCGAGCGGTGCGCCGACCTTCCGCACGGTGCTGATCGCGCGCTTCCGCCAGAACGACGTCGACGGCCTGGCCGCGGCGCTGGGCCTGCCGCTGTGGCCGCAGCCGCGGCCCAAGCCGGTGCTGTGGCTGGCGATCGACGACGGCAGCGGCCCACGCCTGGTCGGCGTGCAGCAGTCCAACGCCGTGCGCAGCCTGCTGGACCGCGCGATCGAGCGCGGCTACCGGCTCGGCCTGCCGACCGGCAGCGCCGCCGAGCAGGCGCTGGTCGGCGCGATCTGGCGCCAGGACACCGCCGCGGTGGCCAGCGCCTCGGCGCGCTACAGCCCGCCGATGCAACTGCTCGGCAAGCTGTATCGCGGCAAGTCCGGCGGCTGGACCGCCGACTGGGTCTTCGTCGACGGCGGCAAGGTGCTGTCCAGCTGGTCGGTCAGCGACGCCGATGCGCGCCGGGCCATGGCCGGCGGCGCCGACGGTGCCGCCGACGCGCTGGTCAAGCGCTACGCCAAGGCCGCCAGCATCGGCCCGCCCGGGGTCTACCGGGTTGTGATCGGCGGCATCGGCAGCGCCGGCGACTACCTGCGTGTGTCCGCGGCGCTGCAGAACAGCTCGGTGGTGCGGCGCATCGTGCCGGTCCAGGCCAGCGGCGACCGCCTGGAACTGGACCTGGACCTGCTCAGCGGCGTGTCCGGGCTGAACCGCATGCTCGGCGCCGACGGTCCGCTGCAGCCGGTGACGGTGCCGACCGAAGGCCCGATCATCCTCGACAACGAGCGCACGGAGTACCTGCTCAAATGATGCTGTCCCCCGAAGCGGAAATCGCGCTGTTCCTGCGCCGCCTGAAATGGGCGGCGGTGATCCTGGGCGTGCTGTGGGTGGTGTGGCTGCTGGCGCCGATCCTGACCCCGTTCGTACTGGCGCTGCTGCTGGGCTGGCTCGGCGATCCGCTGGTCGACCGCCTGGAGCGCGCCGGCCGCTCGCGCAACATGGCGGTGACGCTGGTGTTCGTGCTGATGCTGCTGTTGCTGGCGCTGGCGCTGGTGATCCTGGTGCCGATGCTGGAGCGGCAGATCGTCACCTTCATCAACGTGCTGCCGCAGGCGCGCGACTGGTTCATCGGCACCGCGATCCCCTGGGCCGAGCAAAAGACCGGGCTGCAGTTGATGGCCTGGCTGGATCCGGAGCGGCTGATCGACTGGATCCGCGGCCACTGGCAGCAGGCCGGCGGCGTCGCCGCGACCTTCTTCGGCTACCTGTCGCGCTCGGGTTTCGCGATGGTCACCTGGGTGGTGAACCTGGTGCTGCTGCCGATCCTGACGTTCTACTTCCTGCGCGACTGGGATCTGCTGGTGGAGCGCGTGGCCGCGACCATCCCGCGCAACCACATCGCCACCGTCAGCCGTCTGGCGCGGGAGTCCAACGAGGTGCTGGGCGCGTTCATCCGCGGCCAGTTCCTGGTGATGCTGGCGCTGGGCGTGGTCTACGCCGGTGGGCTGAGCCTGATCGGGCTCAATCTCGGCCTGCTGATCGGCATCGTCGCCGGCCTGATCAGCTTCATCCCATACCTGGGCGCGACCACCGGCATCCTGCTGGCGGTGCTGGCCGCACTGGTCCAGGCCAAGGGCTTCGACCTGCAGTTGCTGATCCTGGTCGGCGTGGTGTTCACCGTCGGCCAGCTGCTGGAGAGCTACGTGCTGACCCCGCGCATCGTCGGCGACAAGATCGGCTTGCATCCGGTGGCGGTGATCTTTGCGGTGATGGCCGGCGGCCAGCTGTTCGGCTTCCTCGGCATGCTGCTGGCGCTGCCGGTGGCGGCGGTGGCCAACGTGCTGCTGCACTACTTGCACGAGCAGTACCGGCAGAGCGAGCTGTATGCCGGCGACAAGTCGGCGATCCTGCTCGATGCCGGCAGCGAGCGCACGCCGGTGATCGAACTGCCGCCGCGCAGCGCCGACCAGCCGTGAGCGTGCCGCAGCTACCGCTGGCGTTGCGCTATCGGCCGGAACAGCGCTTCGACCGCTATGTCGGCGCGCCGGCGGGGGTGCTGGCGCAGTTGCAGGCCGTCGCCGACGGCAGCGACGTGGACTGGATCTACCTGTCCGGCCCTGCCGGCACCGGCAAGACCCACCTGGCGCTGGCGCTGTGCGCGGCGGCCGAGCAGGCCGGGCGCCGCGCCGCCTACCTGCCGCTGCAGGCCGCGACGGGGCGCCTGCGCGATGCGCTGGAAGCGCTGGAAGGGCGCGACCTGGTCGCACTGGACGGGCTGGAAGCGATCGCCGGGCAGCGCGAGGACGAAGTGGCGCTGTTCGATTTCCACAACCGTGCGCGCAGCACCGGGGTGACTCTGCTGTATACCGCGCAGGCGATGCCCGACGGCCTGGCGCTGTGCCTGCCGGACCTGCGCTCGCGGCTGGCGCAATGCACGCGCATCGCGCTGTCGCCGCTGGACGATGCCGGCCGTGCCGCGGTGCTGCGCGAGCGCGCGCAGCGTCGCGGCCTGGTGCTCGAAGATGCGGCGATCGACTGGCTGCTGGCCCATGCCGGCCGCGACCTGGCCGGGCTGGTCGCACTGCTGGAGCGGCTGGACCGCGAATCGCTGGCGGCGCAGCGCCGGGTCACGCTGCCGTTCTTGCGGCGGGTGTTGGAGGAGCCGGGAGCCGGGACCCGGGACCCGGGACCCGGAAGAAGCTGAACATGTCCGCGCCCGCATGCGGCGGCTGGCGCCAGGCTTTCCCAGACCGGATTCGATCGTCCGCCTCGCGCGCTGGACGTGGACTCGCCGGAACTCAGCTCTTGCCGAGCCCCGAGTCCCGGGTCCCGAGTCCCGGCGCACGACCCAGCGCGCCATCCAGCGCCGCCAGCCGCTGCGGCGTACCGACGTCGGTCCAGCGGCCACGGTGGTGCAGGCCGTGGATGCGGCCGGCGGCCATGTGCGCCCGCAGGATCGGCGCCAGCGCGAAGCGCGGCGGGGTCGCGTTTTCTGCGAGCGGGGCGGCGAACGCCGCCTGCCAGTCGCGCAGCAGTTCCGGACGATAGACGCCGATGCCGGCATAGGTCAGCAGCGCGGCGCCGTCGCTGCGCACGCTGGCGTCGGCATGCAGCGCGAAATCGCCGTGCGCGGCATAGGCCGGCGGATCGACCAGCACCAGCTGCGCCAGCCCGGCCGGTTCCGGCGCCAGCCGCGCGAAATCGAAATCGGTCCAGATGTCGCCGTTGACCAGCAGGAACGGCGCCGGCCCGAGCAGCGGCAGCGCATGCAGCATGCCGCCGCCGGTTTCCAGCGGCGTGGCGCCCTCGCAGGAATAGGTGATGCGCAGGCCGAACGCGCTGCCGTCGCCGAGCACCTGCGGGAACTGCTCGGCCAGCCACGAGGTATTGATCACCGCCTCGCGCACGCCCAGCGCAGCGAGCCTGCGCAGGTGCCAGACGATCAGCGGCGTCCCGCCCGCCTGCAGCAGCGGCTTGGGCGTGCGTTCGGTCAGCGGACGCATGCGTTCGCCGAAGCCGGCGGCGAAGATCAGCGCCTTCATGCGCCGGCCGCCGCGCGCCGCGCCAGCGCCGGCTTGATCCGGGCATGCAGCAGCTGCGCCAGCGGCTGCAGTGCGTGATGCCGCGGCAGCACCTCGTCCAGGTAGCCGATGAAACGCGGCACGTTGTCCAGATACCATGCCTTGCCGTCGCGGTAGTGCAGCCGCGCGAAGATGCCCAGGTTCTTCAGGTGGCGCTGTACGCCCATCCACTCCGCGTCGCGCAGGAATCGCGCCAGCGGCGGCACCGCGATCCCGGCCTGCAGCGCGCGCGCGTGGTAGCACGTCAGCCAGGCGTCGATCCGCGCCAGCGGCCAGCTCACTGTGGTGTCCTTGAACAAGCTGATCGGATCGTAGGCCACCGGGCCGCGCACGCAGTCCTGGAAATCCAGCACCGCCGGGCCGTCGGCCACCGGCATCAGATTGCGCGGCATGAAGTCGCGGTGCACCAGTACCTGCGGCTGTGCCAGCGCGTTGTCCATCAACTGGCGTTGCACGGCGTGCAGCGCGTCGCGGTCGGCGGCGTCCAGCGCCAGCGCCAGGTGGCGCTGCAGGAACCACTCATCGAACAGCCCGGCGTCGCGCTGCAGCAGCGCCTCGCCGAACACGCCCAGCTGCGGCGGCGGCACGATCGCCTGCAGGCGCAGCAGCTGCCCGAGCGCGGCGTCGAACTGCGCATCGGCCGACGCCGCGTCCAGGGTTTGCGCCATGGTCGGGCCGCCCAAGTCTTCCAGCAGCAGGAAGCCGGCGTCCACGTCCTGCGCCAGGATCGCCGGCACGCGCACGCCGCCGTGCCGCAGCAGCGCGTGCATGCGCAGCCACGGCCGCACGTCCTCCAGGCCGGGCGGCGAATCCATCAGCACGCGGCTGGGGTCGGTACCGTGGCTGCGCCAGTAACTGCGCCATCCGGCGTCGATGGACGCGCGCCGCAGCGTCGCCTGCGCGTCGCCCAACGCGCTGCGCGCCCAGCGCAGGCGCCGTTCCGCGCGCGCGTCCTGAGCATCGGGAAGATCGGAACTGGAACTCATCGGCGCGCCGCGGCGAACATTGGCCGCACAGCGTAAACGCGCGGCGCCGGCGTGGCGAGCCGTGCCTGGACCTCAGCGCTTGCCGAGGAACAGCCGCAGCAGCGCAAGCAGAACGATGGCGCCGAGCAGCGCGCCGAGAAAACCGGCCGGCTCGCCGCGGCTGTACCATCCCATGTAGTGGCCGAACCAGCCGGCCACCAGCGCGCCGGCGATGCCGAGCAGGATGGTGAACAGGCAGCCGGAGCGGCCGCCGCTCGGGCCCAGGAAGCGCGCCAGCAGGCCGACCACGAAGCCGACCAGGATGACGTACAGCCAGCTGTCGCTGCCGAACAGATTGTGCATGGAGGCGTACCGAGGCGTGGAAGTGAAGCGGATCGTGCCAGATTCGGCGGCCACGCGGGCGTACACGCCGCCGCGGCCGGCACCGGCCTTTTAGCGGCCGTGCAGGCACGACTTGCACATGCGCCGCCTGCCGCCGAATCCCGTCGTATACAGCGTCGGCGTG
This sequence comes from Xanthomonas theicola, assembly GCF_014236795.1. Lineage (NCBI taxonomy): Bacteria > Pseudomonadati > Pseudomonadota > Gammaproteobacteria > Lysobacterales > Lysobacteraceae > Xanthomonas > Xanthomonas theicola. The sequence continues at coordinate 1,289,089 of NZ_CP049017.1, forward strand.
CGCCGGCCGGCGCACGCCGTGCGTTCAGCAGCAGCCGTGCCCGCCGTGCTGCTCGCCACCGGCCAGCGCGGCGGCGCCGGTGGTCTCGCCGCGCACGCTGGCGGCATGATGCTCAGCGATCACCTTGGACACGCAGGCGGTGACCCGCTTGCCCATCGGCAGGTGCAGGAATTCGTTCGGCCCGTGCGCGTTGGAATGCGGGCCCAGCACGCCGGTGATCATGAACTGCGCGCCGGGGAACTTCTCGCCGAGCATGCCCATGAACGGGATCGAGCCGCCTTCGCCCATGTACATCGCCGGCTTGCCGAACGCCGCCTGCGACGCGGCCTCGATCGCCCCGGTCAGCCACGGCGATTGTGCTGGCGCGTTCCAGCCCGAGGACGACTTCTCCAGCGCCAGCGTCACCTGCGCGCCATATGGTGGATCGCGCAGCAGCACGTCCTTCAGCAGCTCGCCGGCGCGCTTGCCGTCCAGCGTCGGCGGCAGGCGCAGCGACAGCTTCACTGCGGTCTGCGGGCGCAGCACGTTGCCGGACGACGCCAGCGGCGGCAGGCCGTCGGCCCCGGTCACCGACAGCGCCGGGCGCCAGGTGCGGTTGAGCACCAGCTCGGCCGGGTCGTGGTGCATCGGGCGCATCCCGGGCAGGAACGGGAACTTGCTGTAGACCTCCTCGCCCAGCACCTCGGCGACCCTGCGCGCCTGCGCCAGGCGTTCGTCCGGGATCTCCGCGTACAGGCCCTCCACCTTGATCTTGCCGGTGGCCTCGTCCTCCAGCCGCGACAGCAGCTCGCGCAACACGCGGAAGCTGGACGGCACTACGCCGGAGGCATCGCCAGAATGCACGCCTTCGCTGAGCACCTTGACACTGAAGTTGCCGCCGGCCAGGCCGCGCAGCGAGGTGGTGCACCACAGCTGCTCGTAGTTGCCGCAGCCCGAATCCAGGCACACCACCAGCGACGGCTTGCCGATGCGCTCGGCCAGGTGGTCGACATAGGCGGGCAGGTCGTAGCTGCCGGATTCCTCGCAGGCCTCGATCAGCACTACGCAGCGCGCATGCGCGATGCCCTGGTCCTGCAGCGCCAGGATCGCCGCCAGCGAGCCGAACAGCGCGTAGCCGTCGTCGGCGCCGCCGCGGCCGTACAGGCGGTCGCCCTTGAGCACCGGCGTCCACGGGCCCAGGTCGGCGTCCCAGCCGGTCATCTCCGGCTGCTTGTCCAGGTGCCCGTACAGCAGCACTGTGTCGGCGCCGGTCTCGGTGCCGGTGGCCGGCACGTCCAGGTAGAGCAGCGGCGTGCGCCCGTCCAGTTGCACCACCTCGACCTGCAGGCCGGGAATCGCCTGCGCGCGCGCCCAGCGCTCCATCAGCTCCACCGCATCGGCCATGTAGCCGTGTGCGACCCAGTCGGCGTCGAACATCGGCGACGTGTTGGGAATGCGGATGTAATCGACCAGTTGCGGGACGATGTCGTCGTCCCATTTTTCGCTCAGGAAGCGGTCGATCTTGGCGTTGTCCATGGGGAACTGCGGAACTCATCGCAAATGTGAGGAGATGCGCCATTCTACGCCGCCGCTCCCACGTAGGGTTTTTCCTACACTGCGACGCGCTGTTTACCTGCTGTTTGGAAAGGCCAATGGCGATAGGCTGTACCCATGTGGCGAGGGATGCTCTCCAATGCCGGCAGGGGAGGCCGGCGAAGTCCCCATCCCCGTCACAAAGGAGTGTCGCCATGCAGTCTTTTATTGTGGTCCTGAAGTCCCTGGTCCTGACGTTGCTGCTGACCGGTTCCGCGCTGGCCGCGGACAAGGTCAACATCAACTCCGCTAGCGCAGCGGAAATCGACCGGGTGTTGATGAACGTGGGTGCCTCTAAGGCGCAGGCGATCGTCGACTACCGACAGGCACACGGTCCCTTCAAGAACGCCGAGGATCTGGCGTTGGTGAAGGGAATCGGACTCAAGACGGTCGAACGGAACCACGACCGGATCGAAGTGGGAGCCACAAAGGCGACCACGCCGAAGGCCGCCGGGACGGCGGCTGTCAAGCCAGTACAAAGGCGTTGAAGGGATTTGAAAGCTAAAGGGATTTAGAAGCGTCAAGGGAATTGAAAAGGAACGGGATACGGCTGGCGTAGGACGCGCGGTCGCAACCTCGCTGAGCAGGACGCGCAGGGGGACGGCAGGAAGCCGACAAGGACGTACAGCGTCGCCCGGTGTTGCACAATGACGTGCAGCCGGGCGACGTTTTTTTATGGGCGAAGGTTGCTTTTGGCAGTGCGTCTGGCGGTTGCCGGAAGCAGCCCGGGCCGCCGCATTGCCGCACATCGCCCGTCCCTACTCCATTGCATCATTGAAATTGGATGCATTGTCCTCAGAGAGTCAGGCATGCCCCGAACGATAGTGACTTCTGGACAACGCACTGAACTCGTTGCCGTGATACGCAAGCGCCATGGCGACGCGGCGCTTGCGCGTCGTGCGCGTTGCGTGCTGCTGTGGGTTGAGGGAGAACGCCGTGTGGACATTCTGTCCAGGCTTGCGTGCATCGATGCGTTCGTTTCGAAATGGACCTGGGCGTTCGAGGCACAAGGCCTGGCTGGCCTGGTGTCCTTGCCCCCAGGTCGAGTGACCACCCGCTCGGTGGCCAAGCTGGAGGCGCGGGTGCTCAATATCGCATGCTCCAGCACTTGCCCCGCGACGGCTCGAGGCATTGGAGCAGCCGCGAACTGCTGAGAGCTTGTTCACGATCTTTTGAGCAGCAGCGTCAGGAATGTCAGATGGAAGAACTGCAAGCTGGTGTTGCGTTTGCGCTCGCAGTTCTTCCACAGCCTTCGGTTTTTCTCCAACCACGCAAAGCTGCGCTCGACGCTCCAGCGCTTGGGCATGACCTTGAAGGTGTGCAGTCCGCTGCGTTTGGCGATCTGCGCCGTGACCTGCTCGCCCAGGAGCTCTCGCACGCCTTCGGCGAACGGTTCTGCGGCCTAGCCGCTATCGCACAACAGGCTTTGCACTTGTCCCAGGTTTGGCTTGCAGCGATCCAGGCATTGGAGTGCGCCTTTGCGGTCGGTCACTTCCGTCGTCCTCACCGCGACAGCCTGCGGCAGGCCTTCTATCGACGGCAATGTGACGCTTGATCCCCGAGACCTTCTTGCCGGCGTCATCGCCTTCTGGCCGGCCGTGTCCGTGTTCTTCACGCTCTGCGCGTCCACGGTCAAGAACGTGCTGCCAGCGCTGCGCCCCTGTTTCTCTCGTGCCGCGCCAACCTGATTTTTTGCGGCCAGCGCCCATGGCGCAGTTGACGCGGCCAACTCAGGGCAGCGGCAGGGGGCACGGTGTCTGCCGGTGCCAGGCCCAGCGGTTGCAGCGCCACGGGCCGGCAACGCGGCGCGGCGCCACGCGCGGCGCCCGCGATCCGCTCCAGCCGCGCGCGCTGTGCAGCCGATGGAAGCGGCCGTGTTCGAAGAACACATGGTCGGCCTGCGCGGTCAGGTCGAACACACGCCGATCCAGGCCGTTGCGCGGCGCATTGCCGCGCTTCCCGTGCAGGCGCGCGTCGCCGAGCGGCCGACACCGGTTCGTAGTCGCCGGCGGCGATGCACCATTGGCGCTGCACCGGCCCGTAGTCGGCCAGGGTTCTGGGTTCGGCGACGATGCTGACGCGGCGGGTCCTGCCGGGCTTGAGGCTGAGCTTGTCCCAGCCGACCAGGCGGACCGGCGTGTGCTGACCCTGTGGCAGATGCAGATACAGCTGCGGCACGTCGGCGCCTTCGCGTGGGCCGCGGTTGCGCACCTCGCGCTCCAGCGCCTTCATCCGCGCTCGCTCCTCCGTCGTCAGGCCTGGGCGCAACCCTTGGTCGCGCTCGGCCCGACGCACCCAGTTGCCCAGCGTCTCGGCCGCGCACCCGATCTTCCCGGCAATCGACGCGAGCGCCGCCCACGGCGAACTGTGCTCGCCTTGATGCTCCAGCACCATCCCAACTGCTCGCTCCCGCACGTCCGGGCAATACGTCACTGCCTGCTTGCTCATGACGCCATCCTCTCAACAGTTGGAGCCTCCTGGAATCCCGCGGCGGTTCAGTGGCAGCATCTCCTGCAGCGCGATCGCGTCCGGATGCAATTCGCGCAGGCTCCGCATGAACTGGCTGCGCCGCCGCGGCCAGTCGAGCTTGTCGTGGTACAGGTTCAGTGTGGTCACGCTGAGGGTCGGGGTGTCCTCGGCGGTCGGGGCGCAGGCGCGGCGAAGGCCGGACAGGCCAGCGCGAGCGCCAGGCGAAGGAGTCCTGAAAACGTTCCCATAGCGGGGCGTACAACCGCTCTGGTGTTGAAGGGAAGGTCGCATCGGGGGAGGCGGGGAGGGAGGCGCCGCTGGCGGCGAGGACGGCGCTTCGTCGCTGCGCATCACCGGATACAGCCGGTATTGCGTGTCCCAGGAGGAATGGCGGCGGTGGAAGAATTCCAGCCGCGCGTGCGGATCCTTGGCGAAGGCGGCATCGTGTGCGAGCTTGGACTCGAATTCGGCCTTCAGTGCCGGGGCGCTGGCCAGCATCTGCCGCGCCACGTCCTCGGCGACATAGTCTTCCATATACTCCGTACGCTCGAAGGCGCTGTTGAACTCGCCCCACTGCAGCAGCGAATCGGGCGCCTGCGGTTCCAGCAGCGCCATCAGCAACCGCGCCTTGGGCTGGGCGATCGGCACGAACAGCGCGCCGGCGCCGACGGCGCGGGTGTCGGGTTGCCAGGTGCCCTGGACCGTGAGCCGCTGGCGGCCTTCCGAGGAACGTGCGGCGAAGCCGGCGTCGTCGGCGCGGAAGCTCTGCACCGGCAGCGTGGCGCCGCGCTCCAGGGTGCGGAAGGCGATGCCGTGCTGGCGCAGCTTGGCGGCGACCAGCGCGGCCTGTGCGGCCGGCACCAGGTAGCCGGCGCGTGGCGCGGCGACCTCGACGCTGGGCACAATCCGGTCGCGTAGCGGTACCCGCCAGAGTTGCGGCGTGCGTTCGTCGTAGCGGGTCATCAGTGCGCCGGACACCGGTGAGAGCGTGCGGGTATAGGCGTAGCCGCGGAAATCCACCAGCCGCGACTGCTCGGTGGTGCGGTAGTCCAGCGCCACGGTGCGCCCGCCGAGCCGCTGCGCGCGCGCGTCCGCGGCCAGCGCATCGGCGCGCCAGCGGCTGCCGTGGCGCGCCACCTGCTGCAGCACCGAGACGATGGTGTTGCGGGTGATGCGCACGCGCTCGGGATAGCGCTTCCACGAATGCGTCTCCACCAGCATGCCGAAGCGGTTGCGCAGATGGAAATAGCCATGCGAGAAGCGTGGCGTCGCCACGTCGTCCTCGAAGCCGGAGGCCGGATCGTCGTCGACCACGAACGAGGGGTAGTAGGGCAGCGGCAGCGAGCCCTGCCGTTTCAGGTCGGCGAGCACGCCCTCGCGCAGGCGCAGGCCATCGCCGCGCAGCGCGTCGTCGCCGACATGCAGCGGCTCCACCTGCACCGACACGTCGTGTTCGAACTGTGCGCCGTCGGTGACGTGCAGGTCCACGTACAGCAACGGATCCCATTGCTCGACCAGGCGCAGCATCGCCTGCATCTCCGGCGCGTCGGCCTTGACGTAGTCGCGGTTGAGGTTGAGGTTCTGTGCGGTGGTGCGCCAGCCCATCTGCTCGGGGCCGCGCTGGTTGGGCCGGTTCCAGGCGCCGAAGCGCTCGTGGCCGTCGACGTTGAATACCGGCACGAACAGCCACACCTGCTTGTCCAGCGCGCCGCGTGCGGCCTGGCCGTCGAGCAGCTGGCGCAACGCCAGGAAGCCGGCGTCCTTGCCGTCGATCTCGCCGGCGTGGATGCCGCCCTGGATCAGCACCACCGGCAGTGCGCGCGCCGCCGCCGCCGCCGCATCCAGCGCGCCGGAGGTGGATACCGCCAGCGCCTTCATCGGCCGGCCCTCCGGCGTGGTGCCGAAGTCGAAGCAGCGCACCGCCTGGGGATAGCGCTGCGCGAACGCATCGCACAGCGCGACGGTCTCGGCGTAGCGGCCGGTGCGCGCGTAGCCGCTGCGCTCGGCCTCGGTGGACAGGGCTGCATCGCTGGCCATGAGTGGCATGTTGCACAGGAGCATCGGCAGCAGGAAGAGGGCCAGGCAGGGTCGGATCATCGCAGCGGCGTCCAGGGAGAGGCGTCCATGATGCGTGCAGCGCGCCGTTTGCGAAAGCGCCGGCGTGCCGGCGCGGCCGCGGCCGGCGGTTCGATTCGCCGCGACGATCGGGTAATCTTCTGAAAATTTTGCCTGGACGAGGGCCTGTGACGAACGAACGATCGACGAGGGGTCGCGCATGAGCGCGACGAGCGCACCCGGCGCCGCGCGGATGCCGCGGCCGATCGCCTACATCATCGGCAACGAGGCCTGCGAGCGTTTCAGCTTCTACGGCATGCGCAACATCCTGGTGCAGTTCCTGATCACCTCGCTGCTGCTGCAGGAGGTGACGGCGCCCGGCCGCGAGGCCGAAGCCAAGCACATCCTGCACAGCTTCATGATCGGCGTGTATTTCTTCCCGCTGCTCGGCGGCTGGCTGGCCGACCGCTTCTTCGGTAAGTACGACACCATCCTGTGGTTCAGCCTGGTGTATTGCGCGGGCCACGCCTGCCTGGCACTGTTCGAGGGTAGCCGCGGCGGTTTCTTCCTCGGCCTGTGCCTGATCGCGCTGGGCGCCGGCGGGATCAAGCCGCTGGTGGCCTCGTTCATGGGCGACCAGTTCGACCAGCGCAACAAGCACCTGGCCAAGGTGGTGTTCGACGCGTTCTACTGGATCATCAACTTCGGCTCGCTGTTCGCCTCGCTGCTGATCCCGCTGGCGCTGAAGAACCTGGGCCCGGCGTGGGCGTTCGGCATTCCCGGCATCCTGATGTTTGTGGCCATGCTGGTGTTCTGGGCCGGGCGCCGTCGCTACGTGCGCGTGCCGCTGCCGCCGAAGGACCCGCACGGCTTCGCCCAGGTGGTGCGCAGCGCGCTGTTGCGGTGCGTGCCGGGGCAGGGACGGCCGGGCCTGGTCCTGGCCGCCGTCGCGGTGGCGCTGGCGCTGGGCAGCGTTGCACTGCTGCCGACGCTGGGCATCGTGATCTGCTTGTGCCTGGCGCTGGTGCTGCTGCTGGCCGGCATCGGCGGTGGCACCTGGTGGCAACTGGAGCGTGCCCGCGCGGTGCATCCGGACGCGGCGGTGGACGGCGTGCGCGCCGTGCTGCGGGTGCTGGTGGTGTTCGCGCTGGCGACCCCGTTCTTCTCGCTGTTCGACCAGAAAGCCTCGACCTGGGTGCTGCAGGGCCAGCAGATGCAGATGCCCGAGTGGTTCAGCGCCTCGCAGATGCAGGCGCTGAATCCGGCGCTGGTGATGTTGCTGATTCCGTTCAACAACCTGGTGCTGTACCCGCTGCTGCGGCGCGGCGGTTACGAGCCGACCGCGCTGCGAAGGATGACCGCAGGCATCGCCTTCAGCGGGATGGCCTGGATCGTGGTCGGCATGCTGCAGGTGGCCATGGATGGCGGCGACGCGCTGTCCATCGCCTGGCAGATCCTGCCGTACGCGCTGCTGACCTTCGGCGAGGTGCTGGTGTCGGCGACCGGGCTGGAGTTCGCCTACAGCCAGGCGCCGCAAGCGATGAAGGGCGTGGTGATGAGCTTCTGGAACCTGACCACCACGGTCGGCAACCTGTGGGTGCTGCTGTCCAACGCGGCGGTGCGCAACGACACCGTCACCGCGCACATTGGCAGCACCGGGCTCAGCGAGACCGCGTTCCTGATGTTCTTCTTCGCCGCGTTCGCCTTCGCCGCCGCGCTGATGTTCGGCCTGTACGCACGCCGTTACCGCATGGTCGACCACTACCGTCCCGCCTGAGACCCCCGCATGCCCTCCGTCACCCCCGTCAACCTGATCCTGATCGTCCTCACCGTACTGGTGTCGTGGGCGGCGTTCAACAACCGCAAGCTGCTCGACCGGCTGATCCTGTGGCCGCCGGCGATCGACCGGCGCAAGCAGTACGACCGGCTGCTGACCTATGGCTTCATCCATGCCGATTTCCCGCATCTGTTGTTCAACATGATCACGCTGTACTTCTTCGGCGGCCCGATCGAACGGCTGATGGAGCGGCTGACCGGCAGCCTGCTGACCTACCCGCTGTTCTACCTGGCGGCGCTGCTGATCTCGATCCTGCCCAGCTACCTGAAGAACCAGAAGAACCCGAACTACATGAGCCTGGGTGCGTCGGGCGCGGTCTCGGCGGTGCTGTTTGCCTACATCCTGCTGGCGCCGTGGACCGGCATCTATTTCTTCTTCATCCCGATCCCGATCCCGGCGATCGTCTATGCGCTGTTCTACGTGGGCTACAGCATCTGGATGGACCGCCGCGGCGGCGACAACGTCAACCACAGCGCGCACCTGACCGGCGCCGGATTCGGGGTGATGTTCCTATTGATCATGGAGCCGGCGGTGCTGCAGCACTTTCTCGACGCGCTGGCCAATCCGCGCTTGGGCCGCGGCTAAGAACCTGTTCACGATCTTTCCCGGGTAGTGCAAACTCTGCGGATGCGCACAAAGACGTATCCGAGTGCCATGAGCCGGGAGCGGTTCGAGCAGATCCGCCCCATTCTGGAGCAGGCGCGCAAGCGTACCAAGCCACGGACCGTGGATCTGTAGGACGTGTGGTGCGCGGTGCTGTACCTGCTGCGCACCGGCTGTCAGTGGCCAGCGCTGCCCAGCGACTTCCCGAAGTGGCGCACCGTGCACTGCTACTTTGCCAAGTGGAGCGAACCAGACGATGAAGGAGTGAGCCTGCTGGAGCGGGCGCTCAAAAAATCAGGTTGGCGCGGCCCGCCAGGGACAGGGGCGCAACGCTTGCAGCACGTTCTTGATCGTGGACGCACAGAGCGTGAAGAACACGGACACGGCCGGCCAGAAGGGTTATGACGCGGGCAAGAAGGTCTCGGGGATCAAGCGTCGCATCGCCGTCGATACCCAAGGCCTGCCGCATGCGGTCGCGGTGACGACGGCGGAAGTGACCGACCGCAAAGGCGCGCTCCAATCCCTGGATCGTTGCAAGCCGAACCTGGGACACGTGCAAAGCCTGTTGTGCGATAGCGTCTATACCGGAGAACCATTCGCCGAAGGCGTACGAGAGATCCTGGGCAAGCAAGTCACGGTGCAGATCGCCAAACGCAGCGAACTGCACACCTTCAAGGTCATGCCCAAGCGCTGGAGCGTCGAACGCAGCTTTGCGTGGCTGGAAAAGAACCGAAGGCTATGGAAGAACTGCGAGCGTAAGCTCAACACCAGCTTGCAGTTCATACACCTGGCATTCCTGACACTACTACTCAAAAGATCGTGAACAAGTTCTAAGCGCCCACCGGGCTGCCGCGCGTATGCGCCGGCGGCCGGCGAAGGGCGATGCTCGGGAGTGTCTGCGCGCCGGCGCGTGGCGCGCGGCGACGAGAGTGCCCGGCGGCCGCGGGGGCGAACGCCGACCCGCGGCGCGGGCCGACTCAGGCCGCCTGCCGGCCGCGCAGCTGCGCCTGGGCGCTGCCGACGCCGGCGTGCTCGTAGGTCTGCTTCAGCCGGTCGTAGACCTCGTTGCTGAGCTGTTCGAATTCCCAGCCCCGGGCCTGGCCGCTGACCGCCAATTGGTACAGCCCTTCCAGCAACGACGCATCGTGGTCGCTCTGGGTGTGTCCGTTGTCGCTCATGTGCACCGCCCCTGTTCGAATACAGTGTGATGGAGTAGGCAAGTCCCATGTCGGGTTTCCTGCTGTTCCAGGCTCGGTAGCGGCCGTGCGCGGCGCAACTTGAGGGCACGCGCAACGCGGCGATGCTGCGAATGGACGGGAGGCTCGGGTCCTTGCGGATTCCTGCGCCGCGTACGCATAGGTGGCCGATGAGGCGGCCCGGACCGGGAGTGACGCTGCGCGCCGGTTGCTTGCGGCCCGGCGCGGCGGGCGGCTTCACATCGTCGCGGCACCCGCCAGACCAAAATGCGCACTCCATCGCATCAGCCAGGCCATGAGCGCAGCGTCCCTCCCGCCGATCGAACACGACCCGCAGCAGCAGCGTTTCGTCCTGCGGCTGGAGGGTCACGAGGCCGAACTGGACTACCTGTTGCGGGACGGGCGTCTGGTCATCACCCATACCGGCGTGCCGAGCGCGATCGGCGGCCGTGGACTGGCGGCGCGGCTGGTGGCCGCGGCGCTGGAGCAGGCGCGGGTACAGGGAGTGAAGGTGGTGCCGGCGTGTTCGTACGCGGCGGCGTTCGTCCACCGCCATCCCGAATACGCCGATGTGCTCGCCTGAGCGCGCATGCTGCCGCGACGGCGCGACAATTCGCCATCACAGAGGCAGGACCCAGGGGTAATGGACGTGAGGCACAGGCGACGGGCGGGGCGGAACAAGCGGTGGCCGTGGACGGCAGCGGCACTGGGGTTGGCGCTGGTGGCGGCCGGATGCAAGCGCGAGGCGGCCGCACCCGCCGCCGCGCCGGCCGCGGCCGCGGCCGCGGTGCCGGCCGCGCCGGCGCCGACGCCGCTGAAGGACGTGATCGAACACAGCCCGAGCTACGTGGTCGGCATCACCTTCCCGCCGGCGCTCAACCGCTATCCGGGATTGGCCGAGGCGGTCGGTCGCTATGCGCAGGCCGCGCGCGACGACCTGATGGAAGCGGTCGCGGGCCTCGGCAACGACCGCCCCAGCGTGCCCTACGAACTGTCGCTGCAGTTCGGGATGCTGCTGGAGCGGCCCGGGCTGGTGGCGGTGGCCGCCGACGGCAGCCGTTATACCGGCGGCGCCCACGGCGAGCCGCTGGTGGCGCGTTTCGTGTGGTTGCCGCAGCAGCAGCGCATGCTCACCGCCGAGGCGCTGATTCCCGATCCCCAGGGGTGGGCGCAGGTCGCCGACCATGTCGCCGCGCAGCTGCGCCAGATGGTGCAGGCGCGGGTGGACGCCGAACAGTTGCCGCCGGAGGACCATGACGAACAGGTTCGCAGCGCCGACAAGATGATCGCCGAAGGCACCGAACCGCAGGCACGGAACTTCAGCCAGTTCCAGCCCTTGGTCGACGCGGCCGGCAAGATCGTGGCGTTGCGCTTCGTGTTCCCGCCTTACCAGGTGGGGCCGTATTCCGATGGCACGCAGTCGGTGGACGTACCGGCAAACGTGTTGCGCGGCCTGGTCGCGCCGGAGTACGCGGAGCTGTTCGCCATCTAGCGGTCGCACACATGGCCGGGTTGCTGCAGCGCCGTGTCGTCGAACTGCTCGCCAGCGCCGACGTGCGTGTCGGTGGCGGGCGCGCCCACGACATCGTGGTGCACGACCCGCGCTTCTACGCACGGGTGCTGGCGCAGGGCTCGCTGGGTCTGGGCGAGAGCTACATGGATGGCTGGTGGGATACGCCGGTGCTGGACGCGACGTTGGCGCGGCTGATCGGCGCCCGGCTGGAACAGCGCGTGGCCGGCATCGCCGACCTGGCGTATGCGCTGCGCACGCGGCTGTTCAACCTGCAGCGCGGACGCCGCAGCTACGAGGTCGGGCGCCGCCACTACGACCTGGGCAACGACCTGTACCAGGCGATGCTCGGCCGGCGCCTGGTCTACAGCTGCGGCTACTGGGCCGCGGCCGACGACCTGGATGCGGCACAGCAGGCCAAGCTGGACCTGGTCTGTCGCAAGCTGCTGCTGCAGCCGGGCATGCGCGTGCTGGACATCGGGTGCGGCTGGGGCGAGGCGCTGAAGTTCGCGGCCGAGCGCTACGGCGTGGCCGGCGTCGGCGTCACCGTATCGCAGGCCCAGGCCGAATACGCCCGGCAGCTGTGCCGCGGGCTGCCAGTCGAGATCCGGCTGCAGGACTATCGCGAGGTCGACGAACGCTTCGATGCGGTCTTCTCGATCGGCATGTTCGAGCATGTCGGCGATAAGAACTACCGCCGCTACGTCGAGCGGGTGCGGCGCTGCCTGCGGCCGGACGGGCTGTTCCTGCTGCACAGCATCGGCAGCAACGTCTCGCGGCATCGCACCGATCCTTGGATCGCACGCTATATCTTCCCCAACTCGATGCTGCCCTCGGCGGCACAGATCGCCGCCGCGCTGGAGGGGCGCTTCGTGATCGAGGACTGGCACAACTTCGGCCCCGACTACGAGCGCACCCTGCAGGCCTGGCGTGCCAACATCGAGGCGGCCTGGCCACGGCTGGATGCGCAACGCTACGACGCGCGCTTCCGGCGGATGTGGCGCTTCTACCTGGCCGGCTCGATGGCCACGTTCGGCTGCCGGCGCGCGCAGCTTTGGCAGCTGGTGCTGTCGCCCGAAGGTGTACGGGGAGGCTACCGCGCGCCGCGTTGAGCCGCGCAGGGCGGTCGGTGCCGCGCCATAATGGGTAGCATTGGTGGCTTCGACCACCGGCCTGCGACCCCGCCCCCATGGGAAGTTTCGATCAGACCGAGCGGCGCGTGGTGTTCACCTGCGAGCGCTACCCCGCTTTCCCGCGCGAACCTGCCGTCCTGGTCAGGCTCGTCAAGCATCTGTACAAGCGCATCCACGCCAACGCTTGCATGCTGCTCAAGACCTACGGTCTCAGTCCGCCGGAGTACGAGATCCTGATGATGCTGTACGGCACGCCAGGACAGTGCATGACCCCCACCGAGGTGGCCGAGGCGGCGGGCGAGAAGCCGGCCAACATCACCCGCCTGACCGACAGCCTGTGCGGCAAGGGCCTGATCCTGCGCTCGGCCAGCCCCGAGGACCGGCGCAAGACCACCCTGACCCTGCAGCCGGCCGGGATCGCGCTGATCGAACGCATGCTGCCGGCGGTGTGCGGTTTACTCGCCGCCGAGACCGTCGGCCTGGAGGAGGCCGAACAGCGGCGGCTGGAGGCGCTGCTCAAGAAGATGTTGGACAGCATCGACAACGCCAGCTGACCGCGCCGCGCGGCGATCATTGCTTGCCGGGCGACGCCTGCGGCGAGGCGCCGTCGCCTGCGCCCGGGGTCAGGCCGCGCTTTTCCAGCAGCGGCTCGATCGTCGGCGCGTGTCCGGCGAAGTCCTGGAACAACTGCATCGCATCGACGCTGCCGCCGCGCGAGAGCAGGGTCTGGCGGAAGCGGTCGCCATTGGCGCGGCTGAGCCCGCCGTGCTGCTTGAACCACTGCTGGGTGTTGGCGTCGAGCACTTCGGCCCAGATGTAGGCGTAGTAGCCGGCCGCGTAGCCGCCCATGATGTGGCTGAAGTAGGGCGTGCGGTAGCGCGGCGGCACCGGCGCGTAGGCGATGCCGTCGGCGGCCAGCGCCTTGGCCTCGAAGTCCATCACCGCGGACGCCGGCGGCACCTGGCCGGCGCCGAGTTGGTGCCAGCGCTGGTCCAGCATCGCCGCGCCCAGGTACTCGGTGGTGGCGAAGCCCTGATTGAACTTGGCCGCGGCCACGACCTTGTCCAGCAATGCCTGCGGCATCGCCGCGCCGGTCTGGTAGTGCTTGGCGTAGTGCCTGAGGATCGCCGGGTCGTCGGCCCACATCTCGTTGACCTGCGAGGGGAACTCGACGAAGTCGCGCGGCACGCTGGTGCCGGAGAAGTAGGGGTACTTCACGTCCGAGAACATGCCGTGCAGCGCATGGCCGAACTCGTGGAACGCGGTGGTCACCTCGTCCCAGGTCAGCAGGGTCGGCTGCCCGGCTGGCGGCTTGGGAATGTTGAGGTGGTTGGCGACCACGGGCTTGTCGCCGGTCAGCGCCGACTGCGACACGTAGGAGCTCATCCAGGCGCCGCCGCGCTTGGATTGGCGCGCGTACATGTCGGCGATGAAGATCGCCAGCTGCGTGCCGTCGGCGTCGAACACGTCGTAGACCATCAGGTCGTCGCGGTAGGTGGGCAGGTCGCTGCGCTGCTTGAAGGTCAGCCCGTACTCCTGGTTGGCGGCGTAGAACACGCCGTTCTCCAGCACGCTCTTCAGTTCGAAGTACGGCTTGAGCTGGGCTTCGTCGAAGTCGTACCTGGCCTGGCGCACCTTCTCGGTGTAGTAGGCCCAGTCCCAGGCCGCGAGCGCGAAGCCCGGCTTGCCGGCGGCCTTTTGCTCCCGGTCGATCCTCGCCTGCAGGTCGGCGGCCTCGCGCTTGGCGTTGGCGACCGCGGCCGGGGCCAGTTTGCCGAGCATCGCGTTGACCGCCTGCGGGGTCTTGGCGGTCTGGTCTTCCAGCGAATAGGCGGCGTGGTTCGGGTAGCCGAGCAGCTTGGCGCGCTCGGCGCGCAGGCCCATGATCCGCGACACCAGCGCGGTGTTGTCGTACTGGCCGCCGTGGCTGCCGCGCGACACCGACGCCTGGTAGATCTTGTGCCGCAGCGCGCGGTCCTTGAGCTGGGCCAGCGGCGGTTGGCCGGTGGTGTTGAGCAGCGCGATCACGTACTTGCCGTCGAGCTTGCGCACCTTGGCCGCTTCGGCGGCGGCGGCGATCTGCGCCTCGGACAGCCCATCGAGCTGCTTGACGTCGTCCACCACCACCGCGGCGGCGTTCACTTCGGCCAGCACGTTCTGGCTGAACTGGGTACCCAGCTTCGCCAATTCGGCGTTCATCGCCTTGAGCTTGGTCTTGTCGGCTTCGCCGAGCTTGGCGCCGGCGCGCACGAAATCGCTGTGGTACTTCTCCACCAGGCGCACGCCCTGCGCGTCTAGGCCGAGCTGGTCGCGGCGGTCGTACAGCGCCTGGATGCGCGCGAACAGCTTGGGATTGAGCGAGATCGCGTCGCGGTGCGCGGCGAACCTGCCCGAGTAGTCCGCCTGCAGCTGCTTGCGCGTGTCGTTGGTGTCCGCGCCGACCAGGTTGAAGAACACGGTGGTGGCGCGGTCCAGCAACTGGCCGCTGTTCTCCATCGCCACGATGGTGTTGTCGAAGGTCGGCTTGGCCTTCTGCTCGGCGATCGTCTCGACTTCCTTCAACTGCTGCGCCATGCCGGCGTCGAAGGCCGGCGCGAAGTCGCTGTCCTTGATCCGGTCGAACTGCGGGTAGTGCAGCGGCAGCGGGCTTTCGGCGAAGAACGGGTTGGCCTGCGTGGCCGCTTGCGCGGCGGCGGACGGGGCGGCATTGGCGTAGGCGGGCATGGCGAGTCCTAGCGTGGCGGCGAGCGCGAGGGCGAGGCGGGTGGTCATCGAGCGGCATCCAGCGATAAGGGCGGACCACGCAGGCTAACCCAGCACGGTGCCCGTGGCCTGTGACTAAAGCCATGGACCTTCTCCCTGGCGCAGGCCACGGCCGCGCTCGCTTCGCGCGGCACGAGCGCGGTCATGAGAAGATGCCGGCATGCGTCCCAGGCCCAGGCCGCCTCGGGCATCGGGCCGTTCGCCGTGCCCGCGCGCAGCGCCAGCATGGAGAATGGAATGGACACGCCGACCACCGCCTACGCGTTTACCGCCACCGACATCGACGGCCGCCCGCAGCCGCTCGCCGACTACGCCGGCAAGGTCCTGTTGATCGTCAACGTCGCCTCCCAGTGCGGCTTCACCCCGCAGTACGCCGGGCTGCAGGCACTGTGGCAACGGTACCGCGAGCGCGGGCTGGCGGTGCTCTGCTTCCCCTGCGACCAGTTCGGCCACCAGGAGCCCGGCGACGCGGACCAGATCAAGCGGTTCTGTGCGCTGCGCTACGCGGTCGACTTCCCGCTGTTCGCCAAGGCCCATGTCAACGGCGACGCCGCGCATCCGCTGTGGCAATGGCTCAAGCGACAGAAGCCAGGGATGCTCGGCATCGCCGCGATCAAGTGGAACTTCAGCAAGTTCCTGGTCGGCCGCGACGGCCGGGTGCTGGCGCGCTATGCGCCCACCGACAAGCCGCACGCGCTGGCCGCCGACATCGAGCGCGCGCTGGGCTGAGCGGAATTGGCGCCGGCCGTTGCGCGTGCGTCACGGATCTTCGGGCTGTCGGCGTGCGGCGAGTCGAGCGATCTGCTTTCTGTAGGAGGGGCTTCAGCCCATAAGCGCTACCCATTCATCGGGTGCAGTTCATCCTGCTGGTCAGTTCTGCGGCGGGGTGGTTCGCGCAGGCTGGCGGCGATGTGCTTCCAGTCGCAAGCTATCGAGCAACCAGAGCATCGGATTGACGGCCTGCCTCGGCAGGTGGCGCATCAAGGACGCCTCGCGCCAACGGCACCGTCGCTTGTCCGGATGCGGGCAGGTAGCCCCAAGGGGAAAAACGCCCGCCCACCACGAGCAAGCTTTCGATCAGCACCGAGACGAAGACATTGCCTTGCAGCCAAGCCTTGGCGCCTTGGGGATCGGTCTTCTTCAGATGTCCCCGTTGCAGCAGCCACTTCAGCCGCTTGAACGCCAGCTCGACCTGCCGGCGATACCGGTACAGTTCGAGCAATCTTTCGGGGCTTTGGTCGCGCAGCGTGCCGACCAGGACCACGTAGCCGGCCATCTGCATCGTGCGCGGGCGCAGTTTGCGGCCCTTGCGCCTGGCGGTGCGATGCAATGTCTCCAGTGTGAGGCGGGTTTGCCGGGCCGACTTCCTCCATGCACACACCTGGATGGGGATGACGCCCTGCGCATCGCGCCACTGCGCCGCCCAGCCCTGGACCTGGCCCACGCGCAGACGCCGCAGCTTGGGCAGCAGGTCCGGGGCCTGTGCCT